>NZ_LCTK01000025.1:0-9707 GCF_001008205.1 Haemophilus haemolyticus
AAAATGCTAATAAAATAAAAAACGTAAGTTTAAACTCGTTTTTTTATTTTGTGTATCAAGTAAATATTTTTTAGTTTGTTTTACTTTAGAAATTCGATTGGGGTTTTTTATAAATGGCTCAAGTATTCAGTACCTAAATTTCCCATTTGTCTCAAAATCCAAGTTTGTTTTTTACGAACTAATAAGCTTGGCTTATTTACTTTATAAATGATTGGATTGGGCAACACAGCAGCTAAAAGTGCGGCTTCATTTTGAGATAAATTTTTAGCTGATTTTTTAAAGTAATAGCGACTTGCCGCTTCCACACCAAAAATGCCATTCCCAAATTCTGCAATATTTAAATACACTTCTAAAATACGTTTTTTTGACCAAGTCAGCTCGAGTAGCATAGTTGCTGGAACTTCTAAACCTTTTCGTAGCCAATTTTGTCCGTGCCAAAGCATTAAGTTTTTAGCGGTTTGCTGGGAAATGGTTGATGCTCCTCGGATTCCTTTTTTAGATTTTTCGTTATACCGAATTGCTCGTTGGATAGCCTCAAAATCAAATCCGAAATGTTCAGGAAAACGCTGATCTTCTGATGAAATCACAGCTAATTGAATATTTTGGGAGATATTTTCTAGGCTGACCCAGTTATATTGGATTTGATATCGAAAATCGCCTTGTAAAAGATTAGCGATTTTTTGTTGTACCATATAAGCGGAAAATGGAATAGGTACAAAGCGAAAAATCAGCAACAAAGCAAAAACGGCGAAAAAAAACGAAAGACAACTCGCTGCCAGTTTTTTTTCCACCATTTAGGACTAAATAAGTGAGAAAGTGCGGTAAAAATTCGCTTAGTTTTTTTCAATGAGATCAAGATGTTGTTTCATCCATTGCATAAAATCAGGATCCATCGTTTTAATCATATTGGAACCTCGAGTGATTGTGGCAGCACTTGTATTCAGATTTTGTTGAATTTCACGCTGAGGCATATTTTTATCAATCAGCTGAGAGACAATCTGTAAGCGTAATCCCACCGCATCCCGTTCGTCTGCCGTTAATAATAAGGTTAGAAACTCCTGTGCTTTATTTTCTTCAAAGGCAATTTTTAGCATTTGAAGAAATGCATTCCATTGTTCTAAATTGCGGCTGATATACATAATTACGCTCCCATTCCACACTATTAAACTAGTGCGTTTAGTATAGCCGATTCAATTCTTCTTGGCTAAAGATTTGTGGGTTTTCTTGATTTTGTAAAATTTGATAGTAAAAGTCATAAGTGACTACATTTTGCACATAACCACGAGTTTCGTAAAAAGGAATAGATGCCACAAATTCGTCTAATGCTAATTTTCCATTAGCACGACTTAACCATTTTTCTACTCGATTTGCCCCTGCATTGTAAGCGGCTGCAATCAATATTCGATTATTAGGATATTTTCCATTGAGTTCATTAAGATGTGCGGTACCTAGTAAAATATTATTCAATGGTTTGAATAAATCTTGTTCGCCTTGATAAGGTAGTTGATTATTCTCTACAGTCAATTTTGCCGTGCTTGGCAGAAGTTGCATTAAGCCCCGCGCATTTGCAGAAGATTGTGCCATTGGATTCCAAGCACTTTCTTGACGGGCGATTGCCATAGCAAAAGTTTTGCTGATATTTAAATTCTGTAATGCTGCATTGAAGTATTCTGAATAAGCATTTGGCAGACGAAGGGTCAGGTAATCCCACGCTTTTGCAACAATAGAAGCATCAACAGCTAATTCAAACCATTGTTGGTTTTCAGCATATTCTGCAAGTTTTAGCTGAGTTGTGAAATCAGCATTATCAAGTAAAATTCGCCAACGTTGTTTTGCTAAACCATTTCGTCCAAGTTCTCTCAGCTCTCGAATCATGGCAAAAACTTGCTCGAAAGGAAGTTGTTCTTCTACGGTAAAACTTGGTGCTACTGGAAAATCGACTTTATATGCTTGCTTTAATTGTGCAGCAGCTAACATTGGATAGAACCCACGCTCTTTTGAAAGTGCGGTTAGTTTTTCTATATTTTTTGATATATCTTGTTTGGCTTCCCAATAACGCCATTCTTGTTTTGCTTTGCCTTCAGTAGTAAGTGAATTAAGCCACGGAGAAAGGTCGGTCTTCTGCCAAATTGCCATTCGTAAACGGCGTTCGGTTAGATTATCAGTTTTTAATTGTTGGATTTGTTCATCACGCCATTTTTGAAAATCAGCGTTTTCATTATCAAAAAAACGATTTAAAAAGGCTGTTTTCCACTGTTTGATTTCATCTTCTGAGAGTTGCCAAGTTTCAGCCCATTGCTGATAGAGCTCAAAATTTGGATTCTCTATTTGTTCCGATAATGTTTTTAGATAACGAGGAAAAGCATCAATTAATACACTTTTATCTAAAGTGCTAGGATTGCTGTTCTTTATAATCTCAGCAAGTTGTTTAGGATTTTCTACTTGATTTTGTTCTTTTTGAACCCTGTTATTTTCTTTAGCATTATCCAACGTTGCTGATGTTTGTTGTTCCTCTAATGTGGATAGTTTTTGTAATAAGGCTTGAAATGCTGGCGTCACAAAAGGGTAATTTTGTTGCACTAATGCATGGAGTTCATTTATTGCTTGTTGTTTGCCTTGAATGTCATCACTTTTTAAAAAGGCAATTTTGGTTTCCCAAAAGCGTGCTAGCAAATCGTATTGCAAAGGGTAGTCTTGCAATGAGTCTATTAAGGTTTTTGTGATATTTTGAGTCGCTTCAGAAAATTGCTGGTTTTTTACCGCACTTTTTAGCAAACCTTCAACCTGTAAAAAGGTTTCACGTTGTTTTAAACGTTTTAAGTAGTCTTGATGCTGTATTGACGCCCAGTTTTGTTTTTCTTGCTCAAGATTGATGGATGCTGTTGCCGTGTTAGGTGTATCGGCAAAGGCAGAAAGTGCCGTCAAAATGCAGAGAGAAATTAAAGCGAGTTTTTTCATATTAGCTTATTAGAATTGAGGAGGGCTAAAATACTTTTTTAAATGGTTTTACAATAACATCACCATATACGCCAGCTTCAACATAAGGATCTTGTGCCGCCCAGTCTTTTGCTGCTTGTAAATTTGCGAATTGTGCAATGACGGTTGAACCAGTAAAACCTGCCTCTCCAGGATTTTCATCATCAATAGCTGGATTGGGGCCTGCCGTAAGTAAACGGTTTTCTGCTTGAAGTTGTTTTAAACGAGCTAAGTGTTGCTCGCGTACGGCAAGACGTTTTTCTAATGTATTTGGAATGTCTTGAGCAAAAATCACATAGAACATTATTATTTCCTTCTATTAACAAGCGTTTTGTTCAGCCTCTAACTCTGCAATTGAGGCCAATGCTTTTTCTAATTCGTGGTTATTTTCACGAGGAATCGTGCGTGAGCGACCATTATTATCTACTGCAACGAAGGTAAATACTGCATCAGTCACACAATAACGTTCACCAATTGGCTCACTTGCCACTTTTTTCACCCATACTTCCACTTTAATTTTAATGGAAGAACGTCCTACTTTTAGACATTGGCCGTAGCAACAAACCACATCGCCCACAGAGATTGGTTTGATGAAATTCATGCTTTCAACCGCAACGGTAACCACGCGCCCATGTGCGATTTCTTTTGCTAAAATTGCCCCCCCCATATCCATTTGAGACATGATCCAACCGCCGAAAATATCTCCGTTAGCATTGGTATCAGAAGGCATTGCTAAGGTTCGTAGTAATAGAATCCCTTTCGAATGGCGGCCATTTTTATCAGTAAAATTGGAAGACATTATTTTTCTCCATCTTTTGAATTTGAATCATCTTTAGGTAAATAGCGATAGATATAAGCACCTGAAATAATCGTTGCAATCACTGTCATACCAATAATTCCGAAAGATTTGAAATCAACCCAAGCTTCTTCCGACATATTATGGCTGATATAAATATTCACCAACATACAAATAATAAAGAATACTGCCCAACCTAGGTTAAGTGTATTCCAAGCCTTTTCAGGCAGTTGTAGCTCTTTGCCAAGTAATTTTTTGATTAATGGGGTTTTAAATTGAAATTGTGCTACGAGTAAAACAATGGCAAACAAGGCATTAATAATTGTCACTTTCCATTGCAAATAGCGGATTTCATTAAAGTAAGCGGTTAAAAGTCCAAAAAAAACGACCGCACTTGCCATGATTTTTTGTTGTTTTTCAACGGTTCCGTATTTCCATTTTAAAATCACGATCTGCAAAATTGTTGCCACTACTAATACGATGGCTGCTTCACGTACACCACCGAGTTTGTAAGTGACAAAAAATAAAATTAAAGGGATAAAGTCAAGGAGTTGTTTCATATTGATTAATCCTTCATAAATAAACTGTAGAAACGATAAGTCACTACTAGCATAAAAATATTGAGTAATGCGGTGAAAATTCCTATCACCATATCAAACACAGCATTATTGGAAAATGCGCTTAATTGGAAAATGAGGACTGGCACTAGAAAATAAACCAGTAGGGTATAAATAAACAATACGCCTTTTCGAGTATTTCCTCGCATCCAAATTTTTCGGATAGTTTGCGAAAGTGTATCTTGAGTAGAAAGATAATGTACTGCTGTCAAATTTAAACGGACGAAGAACCAAACGCCAACAATCATCGCGATAAGTGACATGATAGAGGGCGATTTTTTTGTGAGTAATGCAGCAAAGGCTTCACCAAGCCCCAGTAACATTGGTGCAACCATTAATAGATCTAACAGAATTACACCTGCAAAACGACGCAAGGTAAGTGAGAAGGTCTCACCTAAAGTGCGGTAATTTTGTAAGCTAATTTTATGGATTGAGGTTAATCCCCAAGCTGTAATAAAGCTCGTTAAAATTTGAGTGATTGCAACTGAAAAGATAAAACCAGTGATATCTGTATTTGCGAGATTTAATACATCATTTTTATTTTCATCATTAACTGGAAAACTTAAAAGTGCACTCGCACTTTGCACAATAAATAAAATTGCGACAAATTGCAGCATGATTTTTTGTTGATTACGGAAGAAGTTCCAACTGTCTTGCAATACTTGTGTAAAGTTAATTTGCATTATTATCTCTCTATAAAAATGGTGGCGCAATTATACAGGGTTTGCTGATTATTGCATAAATATCGTTAGTGAGGTTATGAATTCATACTGAATTGAGTATATAAAACAAAAGTGGGCAAGGACGCCCACTTTATTTGTTATCTTTAGAGAGATTATTCGTATTATTTTTTCTTCGCGTATTTTAATGAGTCGATAGCAACCGCGAGGATGATAATGCTACCTTTAATGATATATTGCCAGTAAGGGTTTACACCGATGTAAGTTAAACCGTAGTTGATAACTGTAAAGATGATAACCCCAGTGATTACACCAATTACGGTACCTACACCACCTGCGAAGGATACGCCACCCACTACGCAAGCGGCGATCGCATCTAATTCATACATGAAACCTAAGTTATTGGTTGCAGAACCGATACGACCAGCTTCGAGCATACCACCGAAAGCATAGAACATACCTGCAATCATGTAGATGACAACTAAGTTACGTGCAACGTTTACGCCAGATACTTTCGCAGCTTCTGGGTTACCACCGATAGCAAATACGTTTTTACCGAAACGAGTTTTATTCCACATAATCCATACTAATAATGCTGCGATAGCTGCATAGATAGTGATGTAAGAGAGTTTAAAACTACCAACTCGGAAGAATCCTTGAGCGAATGTTGAGAAGTTTTCGCTAAAACCTGCGATTGGAGAACCACCTACTGCATCATAGTATAGTGAGTTGAAACCATATACGATGATCATTGTACCCATGGTTGCGATGAATGGCGTTACATTTAAGTAAGCAATAACTAAACCATTCACTAAACCAATTACTGCACCGATAGCACAAACTGCAAGAATTACCACTGGAATTGGAATTTCACCCATTTCAGGAAATACGCGGTTCATATTTTCCATTGATTGCAACATGGTTGCAGAGATAACCGCAGCTAAACCAACTTGGCGACCGGCAGATAAGTCAGTCCCTTGTGTAATCAACAATCCGGCAACCCCGAGAGCAATAATTAAGCGCACAGAAGATTGGGTTAAGATGTTACTGAAGTTGATTAAATTTAAAAAGGTTGGATCTTGCGCAATAATAATGCCGAGCAAAATCAGCAAGACAAAATAAATCGCATTTTGTTTTAATAAATCAAAGGATTTGTTTTTTTGTAAGGCACTCATGATTTGTTCCTTTTATCTTTATAAATATTTTGCAGCGAGTTGCAAGATTTCTTCTTGTGAAGTTTTTGCAGTTTCTACAATACCCGCCAATTTACCGTTACTCATCACTAAAATGCGGTCAGTTACACCTAGTAATTCAGGCATTTCTGATGAAATCATAATAATGCCTTTATCTTTTTTAGCGAGTTCTTGAATGAGTTGGTAAATTTCAAATTTTGCTCCAATGTCGATACCACGAGTCGGCTCATCAAGCATCAGAATTTCAGGTTGAGTTAAAAGCCAACGACCGATAATGACCTTTTGTTGGTTACCGCCAGAAAGAGAACCAATTGTTGTTCTATGTGATGGCGTTTTTACATTCATTGAATCAATTACCCACTGGGTATCACTTTTCATTTTCTTCGTGCTAAGTAATTTCCATGGTGTGAGATAAGATTTCATATTTGAAATCAATGAGTTAAATTCAATGCTTAAATTAGAGTAAATACCTGTTGAACGACGCTCTTCAGTTACCAATGCAAAGCCATTATTAATCGCTTCAAGTGCGGTATGATTTTTCACGGTTTTTCCGTGTAACTTGATAGTTCCTTCAGTTAATTCACGTACGCCAAAAATAGCTTCAACGATATCAGTACGTTTAGCCCCCACAAGGCCTGCAATACCGAGAACTTCACCTTTTCGTAATTCAAAAGATACGTCTTGAATGGATGGTTGATTTTTAGCGGTAAGATTTTCGACCTGTAAAATTACTTCTTTTGGCGTGTTTGTTTTTTCAGGGAAACGCTGCGTTAATTCACGACCTACCATCATTCCGACAATTTGTTCCATACTGGATTCTTTCACATTTACCGTGTTGATCCATTTACCGTCGCGTAAAATAGTAATTTCATCACAGATTTTGAAGATTTCATCCATTTTGTGAGAAATATAGATAATTCCGCAACCGCGTTGTTTTAATTTGTCGATAATTTTAAACAGATGCTCAACTTCTTTTTCAGAAAGCGAGGATGTTGGTTCATCCATGATTACGATTTTAGCGTTGTATGAAAACGCCTTCGCAATTTCGATCATCTGCATTTGAGAAACTGAAAGTTTGGTGACCTTTTCTTTAGGATCTACATCAATATCCAATTCATCAAAAATCGCTTTAGTATCACGGTACATTTTCGCGTGATCGACAAAAGGTCCTTTAAGTGGATATCGACCAAGCCACAAGTTATCCATTACGCTAGTTTGGCGTACGAGGTTGAGTTCTTGGTGCACCATTGAAATACCATTCTCAAGGGCTTCTTTAGATGTTTTAAAATTGACGGGTTGACCTAAGAAAAGGATTTCACCTTCATCTTTGGCATAAATGCCGAATAAGCATTTTAGTAATGTAGATTTGCCCGCGCCGTTCTCACCCATTAAAGCATGAACAGAATGTGAACGAACCGTTAAGTTTGCATTATCTAAGGCTTTTACGCCTGGAAAGGATTTGCAGACATTGGTCATTGTGAGCAGCACTTGGCTGTCTTGACTTTGAGTTTGAGATGTCATATCCAACCTCGTTAAAAAGGGGAAGGGCAACTTCCCCTTGGATTACAACAAAAATTGATGAGAAATTATTTTAAGAAGTCGCCTAAGTTGTCTTTATCTACACCAACATAAGGGATACGTACAACACGATCTTTTAATTCCCATTTTGTGCCTTCTGTTGCTGCTTTGCCTTGTGATAAGTTGTTAGATAATTGAACAACTGCTTTACCTTGGTTCACACCATCGTTTAACACAGTACCTGCAAGTTCACCTTTTTTGATGAGTTGCAATGCTTCTGGTAATGCATCCACACCGAAGATAGGGAGTTTTTTACCATGTGCTTTGGTTGCTTCTAATGCGCCTAATGCCATACCATCGTTGTTAGAAATAATTACTTCAATGTCGTTCGCTTTAGAGCTAGATAACCAAGCATCTACTTTATCTTTCGCCATTGCAGCATCCCACATACCAGTATCAATAAATAATTGTTCAGTTTGGATACCTTTCGCATTAAGTTCTTCAACTACGAATTTTGTACGAGCTTCAGCATCTGGGTGACCTGGTTCACCTTTTAATAACACGAATTGGATTTTGCCATCTTTATTTAAGTCTAGAGCTGGATTCGCTTTCCATTGTTTTGCAATTAAATCCCCTTGAATTAAACCTGATTCTTTTGGATCAGTACCTACATAGTAAGCGTGTTCATAAGAACCGATAGCTTTTGCACCTGGGTCTTTATTAAAGAATACAACAGGAATGTTGTCTGGTTTTGCTTTGCTAATAATGGTTGGTGCTGCAGCAGGGTCAACTAAGTTAATTGCAAGAGCTTTCACACCTTTGGAAAGTAATACATCAACTTGGTCATTTTGAATTGATTGTGCATTTTGGGAGTCATTCATTAATAAGTTAATGCCACCAAGTGCTTTAGCTTCTTTATCAATTTCTTTACGCATTAAAGACATGAAGTTGTCATCGTATTTGTAAATGGTTACACCAATTTTGTTACTTGCTGCAAAGCTAGAAGATGCTGCACCTAAACCGATAGCCAAAGCAACTGCACTTAATACTGCTGTTTTTTTCATAATAACGCTCCTATTTTGGAATGTTGATGTGTTAGAGATAAATATTGCATTACATTCTGCAATTGATGCCATATTAGCGAATAATCTGCTTGGAATCTGTGATCAAACTCACATAAATGAAAACGATTACATTAAAAATTCGGATTTGTGATCGACATCACATTTTATGAGTGCGTTCACCTTCGAATTTAGATAGATTCCACAGAAAAACGACGTACTAATGTTGGGTTAAATTGAATTGTTGATGGCGTTCTCACCTCATTATCAACAAGGCTTAATGCAAGGTTGGCTGCATAAGTTGCCATTAAATCAATAGGATAGCGAATGGTTGTCAATTTAGGAATTAAATAACGAGCAATTGGCATATCGTCAAAACCAATGATTGAAAATTGGCTTGGTACACTAATATTGTTTTCATTGAGAACTGAAATGGCTCCCGCAGCCATTGAATCGTTATAAGCTACGACCGCAGTAAGATCTTTGTTATAACTAAGCAAATCAATCATTGCTTGTTCACCACCTTCGAAGTCTGGTGAATTGTGCGTTATGGCATGCTCAATAATTGGATAATTGTGATCTTTTAATGCAGTAAGATAACCATCTCGACGCTCAATTTCATCGAAAATAGCATGGTTAGATCCAATATATGCAATATGTTTATGGCCACAGCGAATAAGCATTTCTGTTGCTAAGTAGGTTCCTTTTTTATTATCTAAACTTACGCAACGATTTTCATAGCCTTGAATCACTCGGTTGATAATCACCATTCCTGGTACTGTTTTCAAATAATGGCTAAGTTCATCGTCGGATAACGCTTTCGAATGCACAACTAAACAACTACAACGCTTGCGAAGTAAGGTATC
>NZ_LCTK01000027.1:0-16663 GCF_001008205.1 Haemophilus haemolyticus
AGAAGCAGCTAAAGCAGAAGCCGCAGCTAAAGAAGCAGAAGCAGCAGCTAAAGCAGAAGCCGCAGCTAAAGAAGCAGAAGCAGCAGCTAAAGAGGCAGAAGCAGCTAAAGAGGCAGAAGCACCTAAACCAGCGGCATCTTCATACGATGATCTTAAAAAGCTGTTTTATCTACCTGTAGTAGATGGTAAATCTAGCGATTTAGTTAATGCAACTTATAAAGGTAAAGTATTTGCAAAAGTTAAGCTTAGTAACACTGACGAGGAACGCTTCGCACGAACAACGATAGGTGAAGACGGTGATGTTACACTTAATGTTCAAAAAGATTCTTCTGATAAATTTAAAATGTCGGGAACTATCGATAGTACAACCGTAGGTACAATTAGCTTTGTACCAAAAGAGATTATAAAAAATAAAGTGAATGGTGGTCATGTAGATTTTGGGGATGAGGCTTCAGGTAGTTATTCTGCTACTATTTCAAAAGATGGTAGCGACATAGTTGGACGTGTGAACTATATTTTTGATCCAGATTCTGGTATGTATCCAACCGTTGCAGGCAAAGATGGTGAAATAAAATATCTTTTTGACTATGAAGCCTTTTTTGATGCAACCAAACAACTTAAATAATTGTTATAAAACAATATTTGGCGGATTTTTGTCCGCCATTTTTCAACTTATTATTTGTTTATAAATATTTATTTAAAGTTACTCATTTTATGAAAAATATTGCTCTCTTTTTTACTGCACTTTTCCCTGCTCTTGCTTTAGCAGAAACAACGGCACTAGATATTCGTCAAACACCAATTAAAACCGAACTTGAACCACAAATTAATGTCGCTAAACTTGAAAAACGCGAACAAAATTTACCGCCCTTAGGCACAGAGCAAGTCGAACAAATTCAAATTACCCTTGAGCAACTTAAACAAAACCCCGCTTTAACCCACGAATTATTAAGCCGTGCCATTTACGCACGCAATCCAGAAATGATAAAAAAATTGCTGGAAATTTACCGCACTTTTCCAAATCGTGACCCGATTATGGAACGCTTTGCGGAAGGAAAATTGGCTGCGATAACGGAAAACTATACTGTAGCTATTGATAAATATCGCGAAATTTTAGCCAAAAATCCAAATTTAAACCCTGTACGAATTGAACTGGCTATCGCTTTATTCAATCAAAAACAAGACGGTGCTGCTAAAGACCAATTTGAAAAAGCACAAACCGCAGAGGATTTACCGCCTCAAGTTAAGCGTTTAATGGATGCTTATTTAGAGGCTTTAAAAGAACGTGATAGCTGGAATGTGGATTTTTCTTTTAATTATGTGCGTGATACCAATGTCAACAATGTCGGCGAGGGAAAAACGGTCGCATTAAATAATGGTGGCACCTTAATACGTTCGGAATCGATGATGCCACAAACAGCACACGGTTTGGCGTATTCACTCGATATTTCGAGAGATTTTAATTTATGGAGCTCTAATTACCTCACGGTGGGCAATGAGTTTGGGGGAAAGAGCTACTGGGATAATCATAAATTTGATGATATTTCCAACCGCACTTTTGTTGGCTATGCACATAAAACCGCAAAGCAAAATTTCCGTATTAAACCCTTTTATGAAAAACGTTGGTATGGCGGCGAAAGTTACCGTTGGTCTAATGGGGCAAGGGGGGAATTTTCTCGCTGGTTAAGTCCAAACTGGCAACTTTTTACGGCGGGAGAATTTTCAAAACAACGTTATTTAGACAGTACATCACAAAACGGTAATAACAAATTGATTTCCGCAACCTTACTGTGGGCAAGAACACCGAAACAGTTTTTCTACCTCGGTTCTGATTTTATGGCAGAAAGAACGAAGGTTCGTCAATATGGTTCAGACAGTAAAAGCTTACGTTTAGGTTGGGGACAAGAATGGAATTGGGGCATTTCCTCACGTCTCGGCTTATCCATAATGAAACGTGAATTTAAAGATATTGCCAAACTTGGTAACCTCAATTTGTTTTCTTTTGGAAAACGTCGAGAAGATAAAATTTACGGCATAAATTTATCCCTATGGAAACGCGATTGGCATATTTGGGGAATTACACCAAAACTCCAATTAAGTTGGCGTAAACAAGATAGCAATATTCCAGAAATGTATTCTTACACTCAGAAGAATGTGAATATGTTGTTTGAAAAGACATTTTAAGTTAATTAATTGAACTTAGGTTTTATCCATTTCTAAAGTGAGCATAATATGAGATATGCTCACTTTTTTATTTAAAGAAAACTAGTTAGAATACAATTATATTCCATTTCATCATTGGAGCTATTAATGTCCCATCTTGCCGATTCAGAACTGATTAAAACCGTAATTTTGCTTGCGTCGAGCGTGACTATTGTGCCGTTATTTAAACGTCTAGGGCTTGGTAGCGTGCTTGGGTATTTAGTGGCGGGTTGTATGATTGGTCCCTCAGTTTTCGGTGTTATTCAAGATCCGGCTTCAGTCGTGCATTTGGCTGAATTGGGTGTCGTGATGTTCTTGTTCATTATTGGGCTTGAAATGCACCCTGAACGGCTTTGGTCTATGAAAAAAGCAATTTTTGGTAGGGGTTTGCTGCAAGTTGGAGGTTGTGGTGTATTGCTTACTTTATCGGGGATTTATTTGCTCGATTTACCAAAAGAAGTCGCATTTATAGCAGGTATGGGATTTACACTTTCTTCAACCGCCATTGTGATGCAAACGTTAGAAGAACGTTGCATTACCAGCACATCTAAAGGTCAGCGAATTATTTCGACTTTAATTTTTGAAGATATTGCTATTGTGCCATTATTGGCATCAGTGGCGTTTCTTGCGCCTCATTCTGAAGAAAGCACTCATACCGATTGGATGTCAATCGGCATCGCATTAGGGGCAGTAATCGGCTTGATTGTCGCGGGTAAATGGTTAATGAATCCATTATTCCGATTAATTTCTAAAGCACATATTCGTGAGATGATGACAGCTGCTGCTTTATTAGTTGTGCTTGGCGCAGCATTAGCCATGGAAATAGGTGGACTTTCAATGGCAATGGGGGCATTTGTAGCGGGCGTTATGCTGTCAGAATCTTCGTTTCGCCATCAATTAGAAGCAGATATAGAGCCATTTCGAGGTCTATTGCTCGGCTTGTTTTTTATGGGCGTGGGCATGTCATTGGATTTGAGCTTAGTGTTTAATCACTGGTTATTACTACTCGGAATTGTATTCCTTTATATTATTGGTAAAGGACTTTCTGTGTATGTTGTTGCTCGAATCACTCGCTTAGAACATAGAGAAGCAGTGGGAAGAATGTCACTTTTGGCGCATGGTGGTGAATTTGCTTTCGTACTTTTCTCTGCCGCAACGACAGCAGGCGTAATGAGCAACCATGAAAACGCCACTTTTACTGCAGCGGTAATTATTTCCATGTTGTTTTCTCCATTTATTACACAAATTACTCGTAAATTAGCGCAATCTGGAGAGAGAAAATCGCCTAATCAACCAGATACGAGTGATCTGTCGCCTATTGATGATTTAGAAGATAACGTGCTTGTAATTGGTTTTGGTCGTTTTAGCCAAATCGTATGTCAAACATTATTAATCCGTGGCATCAGCGTTTCAGTGATTGATCGTAATATAGAAAATATCCGTGCTGCGGCAAAATTTGGTTTTAAAGTCTATTATGGTGATGGTATTCGTTTAGATGTACTTTACGCCGCGGGAATTGAAAAAGCTAAATGTGTCGTGATTGGTATTAATGATACAGATCGCATTGAAACGATTGTGAGCCAACTTAAAGGGGCTTATCCAAACTTGCCGATTTTAACCCGCACTTATGATAGAAAAACGACAGTAAGCCTAATTAAGCAAGATGTAGATTTTATTGTGCGTGAAACGTTTGAATCTGCCATTGCGCTTAGTCAAGCAACATTGATGAAACTTGGTATAGATAAGATTGAGGCTGATGAAGTCATTAAAGAAGTTAGAGCATTGGATCAAGAACGCCTAAATGAGGAAGTTCTGCATGGTTTTTCTAATGAAATCTTAAAAAAATATTGGACCCCAAAACCATTTATTAAACCTCATGTCGATGCTCAAGCATTAAATGATGAAACAGCAGGAATATTGATTGAGGAATCTGAAGAAACGCCAAATAATAATTCTTAAAATGATTTCAATACATTTCAACTAAAAAAGGAAGCGTTAGCTTCCTTTTTAGGGTTAAAATGAGGTCAATTTAGCCCATACCGTATTTTTTTAGTTTTTTACGTAATGTACCGCGGTTGATACCAAGCATATTTGCTGCACGGGTTTGATTACCACGAGTATATTGCATAATCATATCTAACATCGGGTGTTCAACTTCCGCTAATACTAATTCGTAAAGATCATTCACATCTTGACCATCTAATTGCGCTAAATAATTACGCAATGCTTGTTTTACTGAATCGCGTAATGGTTTGTTGGTCACTTGTGATTGCGCATTTAATACTGATACCGTTAAAGCATCAGCAGGACTACGTTGTTGTTCTAACATTTTTCTTTATCCAAAATTAAATTGAAAAAATCTTCCAATACAATGAGTTGCTCTTTTGGATCACTAATTGCATTAAAAGTCTGTTTAAAAACGGAATCAGGTTGAATTCCCTGTAAATACCAGGCCACGTGTTTACGCGCAATGCGATAGCCTTTTTGTTCGCCATAGAATTGATGTAATTCTTGAATATGACGCAAAATTTGACCGCACTTTTCGTTTAAACTTGGCATTTGGCTTATCGAGTCATGTTCAATTAGGTTTTCCACAGCTTGAAATAACCAAGGGTTACCTAAGGCAGCACGACCGATCATAATGGCATCCGCTCCAGTATAATCGAGAACGAATTTTGCTTTCCGAGCAGAATCAATATCACCATTGGCTATAACCGGTATGGCAATTGCTTGTTTAACGGCTTTGATGTTGTCATATTCCGCTTCGCCTTCAAAAAGACAAGCTCGTGTACGACCATGCACCGTTAATGCTTGTATGCCACATTGTTCTGCAATTTTGCCGATTTGAACGCAGTTTCGATTAGATTTATCCCAGCCTGTACGAATTTTTAAAGTCACTGGCACATTGACGGCGGAAACTACTTCTCGCAAGATTTTTTCCACCAAATCTGGAAATTGCAACAATGCAGAGCCTGCGAGTTTGCGATTTACTTTTTTGGCGGGGCATCCCATATTAATGTCAATGATTTGAGCGCCATATTCCACGTTGATAGCAGCAGCTTGTGCCATTTCTAGTGGATCACTACCTGCAATTTGCACGGCATTGAGACCTAAATCTTCGCTATGTGCCAAACGCAATTTGGATTTTTCGGTATGCCAAACTTGCGGATTTGTGGACATCATTTCTGAAAATGTGAGCCCAGCACCATAATATGCACAAAGACGACGGAAAGGCTGGTCGGTAATACCCGCCATTGGTGCAAGTAAAACACGATTTTTTAATTGGTATGAACCGATTCGCATTTTACGTTACCTTCCTAGCAAGCCTAAATCTAATTAGTGTCGAACTGGTCGACGACCGACAAGGTTGGCTATAATACGCATTTTGCCTTACTTTGCAAAGTGAAATTTGTTTAAAAAATACACTTTTTTTGATTGACAAAAAGAAATTAAAGCGTTTTTAGCTTACCCGTAATTCGGCACCATTCTTCTCTGACTTCGACTGGCTCTAACGCAAATGTTTGCGTATAGGCATCGTATACCGATTGAGCTTGAGTTTCTAAAATGCCTGATAAACCAAGATCGCCATTCGGTTTAACAAGTTGGCTAATGATTGGGTAAAGTTCTTTGAGAGGGCCAGCAAGAATATTTGCCACAACGACATCAGCTTTTAAATCAGAGGGTTTTTCATTAGATAAGAACAGTTGTAGGCGATCTGCAACACCATTTTGCTCGGCATTATTGCGACTGGCTAGAATTGCTTGTGGATCGATATCAATTCCCACCGCACTTTTTGCTCCAAGTTTTAATGCGGCAATGGCTAAAATGCCTGAACCACAACCAAAATCGATGATGGTTTTATCTTTTAAATCTAGGCCATCTAGCCATTCTAAACATAGCGCGGTTGTAGGATGAGTACCTGTACCAAACGCTAAACCTGGGTCGAGCATAACATTGACGGCATTTTCATCAGGCACATCACGCCAACTTGGACAAATCCATAAACGCTTACCAAATTGCATTGGGTGGAAGTTATCCATCCACTCGCGCTCCCAGTCTTTATCTTCTATTTGTTCAATTTTGTATGCGGTATTGCTATCTAAGTGTTTCGCTTCTTTTAATAAACGGACGATTTCTGCCATATCTGTTTCTGCATCAAATAACGCAATAACATCGGTGTTGCCCCATAAACGAGTTTCACCAGGCAAAGGCTCAAAAATCGGTGTATCTTGACTATCCATAAAAGTCACAGAAACGGAGCCGATTTCTTCTAAAAAATCACTCATTTGTTCTGCTTTTTCATTGGTACTATTTAGGCGAATTTGAATCCAAGCCATTTGTTTTTTCCTTTATTTCATAAAATGGGGCGTATTATACCGATTTTTTCAAAAGTTTCGGCAGTAAAGTCGAGCCAAGTGTCGCGAGCATGATGATTGTTATACCAAGTGCGGCTGAAAATGACAGTGTTTCGCCAAGTAATGATACGGCAAATAAGATGCCGAATAGCGGCTCAAGTGCGACTAAAATACCGGAGATATTGGCATCTACACTATTAAGGCCTTTATTCCATAACCAATAGGCAAGCCAGCTACAGCCAATGGCAAGATATAATAAACCTGCAATACCAGTAGAATTTAATGATATTTGCCAGTTTTCTGTGAGTAATACCGTAAATGGCAATGTTGTGATGGTTCCAAGTACAATGCTGACGGAGGTATAAGCTTGCGTTGAGACTTTGGCCACAATTCGCTGTGTCCAACGTAACACGGCTGCGAAAATGATCCCTGCACTTAGTACTAATAAACAGCCGAATAAACTGATGTTATCAATGCCTTCATTATTTTTTCCGCCATTGATTAAAATTGCCACGCCAATAAATGCCATTGCGCCGAATAGCCAGTGAAACCATTTTGCTTTGTCTTTAAAGAAGAAATGCCCGACAAATACAATGAGCAGCGGTTCTAGCCCAATCATGGTGACTGCACTGGAGGCGGATGTATATTTTAGCCCGATGAATTGCAATAAAAATACGGCGGTATAGTTAAAGAATGCCAACCACCAAAGCTGTTTACGCATTGGTTTATCAATTTTTTTCCAACGACGTAAAAAGAGTGGCATGACAATAATCATTGCAATAATTAACCGCACTTGCACAACAAGCACAGGATCCATCATCGAATAAGTGAGCTTACCGACGATTAATGAACTGCTCCAAATAAGTAGTGCAAGAATTTGATAGAGCATTGATGTATCCCTGTGAATTGTTTCAATTCTATGTTTTAGCGTAGAAATTGCTGAAAGTGAGAAAATTAAATATCACCTTCCTCTCATTTAGAAGAAGGTGATAGCATATTGATTAATGCTTAAAGTGCGGTAACTTTTAATTGAGTTTTTTCAATACGACGTTCGCCCAATTTATTACCCACTAAAAAGGCAATCAATCCAAATACTAATGATGGTACGATTTGATGGAAATTAAATAATTTTATGCCAAGTTGAGTGAGCAAGATATAACTTCCCAAGCCGATAATCATTGAGCTTAACGCACCATAAGCATTTGCTTTATCCCAGTAAATTCCCAGCACAATCACCCATAAAAATGCGGCTTCCAGTCCGCCAAAGGCAAATAGGTTTAACCAAATAATCATATCTGGTGGATTGAGGGCGGCAAAGATTAAAAGTGCGGTCAAGATCAGCGTAATAATTGATGAAAAATAGCTCACTTTTTTCTCATTTTTTGCGGCTTCTGGTTTTGTAGAAAGGTATAAATCTTTTACAAAAATAGAAGACGATTGAATAAGTTGCGCATCAATTGTGGACATAATTGCTGACATCGGTGCGGCTAAGAAAATACCGGCAATAATAGGCGGTAATACTTTTAGCATTAAAGTCGGAATCACTTGATCCGATACCGTTAAATTTGGAATAACTGCACGACCAAGTGCACCAGCTAAGTGCATCCCGAACATAATGATGGAAAGTACAATGGTTCCAATCAGCATCCCTCTATGTAAGGCTTTGCTATCTTTAAATGCCATGCATCGAACAGCAGTGTGTGGAAGACCGACGACCCCGAAACAGACGAGTACCCAGAAGGAAGCCATAAATTGAAAATCTAACATTCTATTTGGCCCGTAAGGCGTGACTAATGCAGGATCGATTTCTGTTAATTTATTAACCGCACTTTCTACACCGCCGAGCGCATAAATGGTTCCTACAAGGAGAATAATAGTACCTAAAATCATGACGGTACCTTGAATGGTATCTGTGAGTACAACGGCGCGGAACCCCCCGATAAATGTATAGATACCTACCGTTAAAGCAAATAAGAGCAATGCTTGAGTATAAGAAATGCCGATGGTTGTTTCTAATAAACGTGCACCGCCAATAAATTGCACAGTCATGGCTGCAAAAAATGCGAGAAGAAGGGCAAGGCTTGATAACCAGACTAAATATTTGTTTTTATAACGATAAAGGAAAAGATCGTTAATGGTTAATGCATTGGTTTCTCTTGATAATAGTGCGAATTTTTTACCTAATGCGCCTAATGCAAGCCATACTGCCGGAACTTGAATCATCGCCAGTAATACCCAACCTAATCCGTATTTATAAGCTGCACCAGGCCCTCCGACAAAAGAACTTGCACTGGCATAAGTTGACGCGGTTGTCATTGCAAGAACAAAACCAGTCATCGAGCGGTTACCTACATAATATTCCGTTAGGAAATCGCCTTTTGTTCGTTTTACATAAGCGAAAATCGCCGCACCAAATATAAATGCAAGATAAATAATTAACGGGAGAATAATACCTAAATTCATTTTTGATTCTCCTCATCTTTGATTTCAAGAGAGATATCTTGATAAATAATTTTGATAATCCAATGGCCAATTACAATAAATAGAATAGGCAAATAAATACAAGAGAGTTCGAACCAGAGAGGGAAACCAATAGGCCCTTGAGTTTCTTTAGGCAAATAAGCACATAAGCACCAACCTATCACATATAAAATAGATAGTCCTAATGCCCAACTAGCTTCCTTGGCCGCTTGTTGATAACGTTGTTTTAATGTCATGTTTCTTCCTTAAAATTTTTATAAGTGAAAATATATTTTTGAATGGTATAAGGGACATATATTTTATACGCCCCTTATGTTTGCCAATCTTACAACTTTTTTGAATAATTCAAAATGTTTTGCTGATTTCTAAGTAAATTCGATTTTTATCATATTCATAAAAAGGATGATTACTGGTTACCTTTTGATACGACCAAGATAATTTCGGTGTGATTCCCCAGATATGAAAGTTTCTATGCCAAATAGTAAATACTGATGCATATTCCTTATTTTTCTGGCGAATCCCAATAAGATCTTTTTCTTTATAGGCACGTTGTGCATAATTCAGGATTAAACGAGTTGATATACCCGCTTTCCATTCTTGTCCCCATCCTAATCGGACATTTTTTCGTTGATAAGCATTATCTAAATCCCGAGTATTTTCTCGATTATAATCAGCTCCACCAAACCAATACTGTCCATTTTTCGCTAGGTAAAGTAGCGTAGCGGAAGCTAGATAGTTATTTCCATTTAGATGTTTACGAGTTTCATAGCGTTGTTCACCATACTCAAGTGCGGTCGAAATTTGCCATTTTTCATTTATCCAATTGGATAAATCCAATCTAGCACCTGAATTTTTAGAGTATTGTTTCATCGCATTTCCGCCAGATGAGCCGCCCGCATACCAACGTTTTTCAGTAAATGGCATCAAGGAGACTTCAAATCGCGCAGTTTGGTATCCAAGACCTACACCAGCTCTCACGTTAAACTCATTATATTTTTTGTTATCCCAATAATATTTCCCACTACCTTCCAAGGACAATTTTGTAAAGTGGTTGTGGGGTAGTGACCATTTCTTTTCAGCATTGCCAAAATAAGAGAATCCTCTGGCACTTTCTTTTTCCCAAGCTGTCCAGTTGCCAATTTTGGTGCCTGCTTTTGGCGCATTATTAATATTACTTTCATTTAAAAAACTAAATCCACCTTGGATTTTCCATTGATCTCGTTGATTTAAGGCTGAAAGATATTGTTCAATTATTTTTACAGAATCAGGGGAAACTTGCTCTGCTCTTAACTTTTGAAATTGATCTTTTGCCGCCTCGTTATCATTATTCAGAAACAAGGCTTGAGCTAATTGATAGCGTAAAGGTAAAAGATCAGTTTTTTGTGAAAATAAGTGTCGGTAGGCTTTAACGGAATCAGAAAAATGCCCTTTTTCTCGTAAGTCAATTGCTTCCGCCCATTCTAATAAAAACGGATCTTTTTTAGGTAAAGGCTGATATAGCGGCAATAAAAGCTGTACCGCCTCGCCATTATTTTGTAATACTGCAGGGATAAGACCGCGAATAATCAAGTCTGGGTGTTTGGCTAATTCTTCTTTTGTAATCGATAACTTTGATGGATTATTATTGGTCAAAAGTGCGGGTATTTTTTGTGGTAAATTTGGTTTAGCCAAATGTAGCTGTTCATCTAAACGCCCATCATGTGGTTGTGGAGATTTTTCCTCGGCAATAGAATATGACGTAAGAAATAATGATGAGCCGAGAAATAAAATAAATTTAGTTCGTATATTCATTTTTATCCTTATTGGTAAAGAATAAAGCAAGCCTGAGCTTGCTTTATTAAGGAATACTAAAAATTATTGTTTAGATGCGCCGTAAACACCTAAATATTTTTTATCAGGATTAACATAATATCCTGTTAATTCAGCAGCATCTTTACCATAGAAGGCTCCTTCTGTTGAAGTGCCGTTTAGCGAACCTTCAAATTTATTTCCTTTAACATCAGCAGATAAATTGACGACTGAGTCTGCGCCAAATTGGTAATTATCGGTAGCAACTATCTTACCAGCTAATTTTTTAGTACCAAAGTCTACATTAATATCCACTTTACCAGGAACAACCTTATCAACTCCAGGGTTTCTTGGAACGGTGTTATATAAATGTGCAGCATAACCAGAATATTGAATTACTCCTGCCATCTTGTCCATATCGCTTTTACTGGTGGCGTATGTACCTTAGGCTACAACATAATGCTCAGTTGTTTGAGAAGAACCAACATATCCCCAACGAATATTTTGTCTTCCACCGACAAGGCGTATTTCATTCTTCGCATCTGTTAGTATATATTTGCCTGAAGATAGGTTACCAGGAATAATATCAATTGCTTTCCCTTCAACAATTAATTTATTAACTTCGTCAGGTTCATTACTTAAGAACGTTGTAATATCAACTGATTTAACTTCTTTTACTGATAAGTTTAAATGATTACCTGATACTTGCCCTGTTGATGGAAAATAATTATCTGATAAGGGGTCTTTGCCTTTCCCTGCCTCTGCTGAAGTAGCTGGTTGTGCTGAAGTAGCTGGTTGTGCTGGAGTAGCTGGTTGTGCTGGAGTAGCTGGTTGTGCTGGAGTAGCTGGTTGTGCTGGAGTAGCTGGTTGTTCTGAAATAGCTGAGTGTGTTGAATTATCACCACCGCCACTACTTCCACAAGCAGCTAAAGTTAATGTAGCTAAAGCTGTTAAACTAAACTTTAAAATCGCATTCTTCATAGTTTACCTCTAAGTTCTTTATTAAACACATTTAATACAAATACATAAAATAAATTTATGTAGACTTTCATCTTACCATAAAATTAATATCATTATGTATAAATCTATAAAAAATAAGGTAAAAACAATGTCTGCCTTTACCTTAATAACTTATAAATTATTCATGCATCCCTAATTTTTTCTCCAAATAGTGGATGTTTGTTCCGCCTTTTTGGAAATTTTCATCTTCAAGAATTAATTCATGAAGTGGGATATTGGTTTTGATACCATCAATAATGGTTTCAGATAATGCATTTTGCATACGACGGATTGCAACTTCACGCGTATCACCATAAGTGATAAGTTTTGCGATCATAGAGTCGTAATGTGGAGGCACCGTATAGCCGCCATAAACATGAGAATCCCAACGAACGCCCAAACCGCCCGGTGAATGTAAGTGATTTACTTTGCCCGGAGACGGTAAGAATGTTTTGGGATCTTCTGCGTTAATACGGCATTCCATTGCGTGGCCTTTAACTTTGATGTCTTCTTGTTTAAAGGAAATCGGCAAGCCTGCTGCGATGCGTAATTGCTCTTTCACTAAATCTACACCTGTAATCATTTCAGTTACTGGGTGTTCCACTTGAATACGAGTATTCATTTCAATGAAATAAAATTCGCCATTTTCATATAAGAATTCAAACGTACCTGCTCCGCGATAGCCGATTTCTACACACGCTTTTGCACAGCGTGAGCCAATATCTCGGCGAACTTCTTCAGTGATACCTGGAGCTGGCGCTTCTTCCACAACTTTTTGGTGACGACGCTGCATTGAGCAGTCACGTTCAGCCAAATAAACTGCATTTCCATGAGTATCTGCTAATACTTGAATTTCCACGTGACGTGGATTTTCTAAGTATTTTTCCATATAGACCATATCATTATTAAATGCAGCTTTTGCTTCTGCTTTGGTCATCGCGATAGATTCTTCTAATGTGTCTTCGCTACGTACAACACGCATACCTCGGCCGCCACCACCGCCTGATGCTTTGATGATGATTGGATAGCCAATACGTTTTGCGATTTCTTTATTTTTAGCAATATCATTACCTACTGGGCCATCAGAACCTGGTACACAAGGCACACCCGCTTTTTTCATTGCTTTAATAGCTGAAACTTTATCGCCCATTAAACGGATGACATCTGCTGTTGGGCCGATGAAAGTGAAACCTGAACGTTCAACTTGTTCAGCAAAGTCAGCATTTTCAGATAAAAACCCGTATCCTGGGTGAATTGCATCCGCACCTGTTACTTCGGCGGCAGCAATGATAGCTGGAATATTTAAATAACTTTTTGCAGAAGGTGCTGGACCGATACAAATGGTTTCATCAGCGAGTAAAACATGTTTTAAATCACGATCGGCGGTGGAGTGAACCGCCACAGTTTTAATACCTAATTCTTTACAAGCACGTAAAATGCGTAGTGCAATTTCACCGCGGTTAGCAATCACAACTTTTTCTAACATAAAAGAGTCCGTTTAGTCAGATAGACGTGAATTTTTATGTAGGTTCTTGAAATGTTGTTTTCCCTATAAAATTTGGTGTGAACAGATTTCAATTTATATCGCCTACGATAAATTCGCTCTAATTGTTTGTATATGAAATAGGCGGACTAAAGTCCGCCCGACGAAAATATTGGAGATTATTCAATAACGATTAATGGTTCGTCGAATTCAACAGCGTCACCGTCGTTGATAAGAATTGCTTTTACTACGCCAGCTTTGTCTGCTTCAATGCGGTTCATCATTTTCATTGCTTCAACGATACAAAGCGCGTCGCCAACTTTCACAGACTGACCCACTTCAACGAATGCTTTTGCTTCTGGGCTTGGACTGCGATAGAACGTTCCCACCATTGGTGAACGTACAAGATGGCCTGATAATTCATCAGATGCAGCTGGTGCTGGTGTTGCCGCTGCTGGCGCTTGAGCTGGTACGGCGGCTGGTGTTGCCGCTACTACTGGTGCTGCAGCGTATTGAACTGCTGCTGGAGCAACTGCTGGCGCTGCACGACTAATACGTACTGTACCTTCTTCTTCTTGCACTTCTAATTCAGTAATGCCAGATTCTTCTACTAATTCGATTAATTTTTTGATTTTACGAATGTCCATACGTTCTTCCTAAAAAGATTGAAATTTTAACCGCACTTTTAAACGAAAAAGTGCGGTTATGAATAAAATTATTTTTGTGTTGCAAAGATTACCTTAAATTTTGCAAATTTGCGATAAAATTCTGTGAATTTCGCCAAAAATGCTTGATTTTCTTATTTTTTAGCAAGGTAATCGATAGCAAATAAAAAGGCAAATTCGTAACCTTTTGCGCCCAAACCGCAAATAACGCCTTCAGCCACATCACTAAAATAAGAATGATGACGAAATGGTTCACGTTTATGCACGTTAGATAAATGAATCTCCACAAAAGGAATTGAAACAGCTAAAAGTGCATCGCGCAATGCTACACTGGTATGGGTGTAAGCCGCAGGATTAATTAAAATAAAATCGACTTGTTGAAAACTTTCGTGGATCTTATTAATTAATTTTTCTTCACTATTGGCTTGAAAACATTCCACTTTTACATTGTGCTGAGTGGCTAAAGCTTGTATTTTTTCTTCAATGGATTCAAGAGAAATACTGCCATAATGTTTTGGCTCGCGAGCCCCTAACATATTTAAGTTCGGGCCATTTAACAGCAAAATTCTGTGTGTTTGCGACATTTTTAATCCTTTTTGTGTGGCGCATTATACTGGTTTTTCGATTTTTGGTGGTCGAATCAGATAATTTTAGTGATAAATTCAGATTCTAAATCCACAATAGGTAAATCAGAATCTGACCAAGTGCGTAGTACTTGATATTCCATCAAATCTAACGTGTCTAAGCCTGGAGTCACATTCGGAGTGTATTGTTGTGCAATTCGCGCAAGTTGAGAGAGGCCTAAACTGCTTTCGATACTTGAACTAATAACCGCTTTTAAACCCAACGAATGGGCTTGCTTAATAAGTTCTACACAACGTTGAATTGAACCAATTAAAGTGGGTTTGATTACGACCGCCGATAAGTTCGGTTCTTTTTCCAAGCAAAAATTAGGCTCTCGCACGGATTCATCCCATGCAATCGCAATGTCGGTTTGAGCTGCAAATTCACGGCTGAGTGCTTGTGTTTTACAAGGTTCTTCTAAAAATTGGATACGTTTTCTATGTTGCGGTTTGACTTTAGCAGCAAATTGCAACGCTTTTTCTAACGACCAATGGCGGTTTGCATCTAGTCGTAATTGTAAATCGGGAATGGCTTCTAAAAACATATCGGCAATTAATCCATCGCGATTGGCTTCGTATATACCTACTTTCATCTTTGCTACTTTTTCGTCTTCCATGCTTGCAAGTTTGGCGTACAGCTCATCTGGATCGCCATAACAAAGTGGTACAGTATGATAATTGCCTTCAGCTTGTAAATAACCTTTCATTTCATCCATTGCGCAACTGATACCAAAAGCAACGGAGGGATAGGTGCCATCTAATGGTACGCGAGGTGCGTCACAGCTTGCATTGCACCATGTCGTTAGCCATTTAATTGCTTGTTCTTGAGCTTGGTCTAAGGTTTCTTCGCTAAAACCAGGTAGTGGAGCGATTTCTCCCCAACCGTCTCGGCTGCAACTCACTCTTACGATTAAGCCTTCACGGCGTTTTAAAAAACGATCACGCAGAATAAGTTGGCTATCAACGGGGATGGAATAACGGTAAAGATTAAATGATTTTTCAGCCATGCTTGCTCCCAATACAAAAGTGCGGTCAAAATTCACAAAGATTTTTAACCGCACTTTAGAACGATAAATTAAGGATTACGTCTGAATTTGCTGAAGTCTGGCGCGCGTTTTTCATTAAACGCATTGCGACCTTCTTGACCTTCTTCAGTCATGTAGAACAACATTGTTGCGTTACCCGCTAATTCTTGAAGACCTGCTTGGCCATCACAGTCAGCATTTAATGCTGATTTCAAACAACGAATCGCGATTGAACTGTTGCGTAACATTTCACGACACCAACGCACGGTTTCTTTTTCAAGATCAGCGTAAGGCACAACGGTATTGACTAAGCCCATGTCTAATGCTTCTTGTGCATTATATTGACGGCATAAGAACCAAATTTCACGCGCTTTTTTCTGACCCACTAAACGAGCCATATAGCTTGCGCCCCAACCACCATCGAATGAACCAACTTTTGGCCCTGTTTGACCGAAAATGGCATTTTCAGCAGCAATCGTTAAGTCGCAAAGCATATGTAATACATGGCCACCACCAATTGCATAACCCGCTACCATTGCTACAACTGGTTTTGGACAAGAACGAATATCGCGTTGGAAATCCAATACATTTAAGTGATGTACGCCGCTGTCATCTTTGTAACCACCGTAATCGCCACGCACTTTTTGGTCACCACCAGAACAGAATGCTTTTTCGCCTTCGCCGGTTAGTACAATGACACCAATGTTTTCATCAAAACGTGCATCAGAAAATGCAGTGATCATTTCTTTTACTGTTTGTGGACGAAATGCATTACGAACTTCCGGGCGGTTAATCGTGATTTTAGCAATACCATCAGTGGATTTATGATAGCGAATATCGCTATAGCCTTCACTGTGATCAACCCATTCAACAGGCGCATATAACACATCATCTTTTGGATTTTGCATGAGAATTCCTTTTAATTAACGTAAAAAAGTGCGGTCATTATAGCGGAAGTTTTTCGGATCAGGAAAACTAAATTCATTTGCTGCTTTATCTGTTGTGAAGATATTGCTAGAATTTTGCGCATTCTCACTTTTAT
>NZ_LCTK01000028.1:0-982 GCF_001008205.1 Haemophilus haemolyticus
CTGCCCCCCAAAAGTTGGACAGGTTAGTTAACTTAAATATTGAGCTCGGTATTGCACTGGGCTCAATCCTTTTAAACCAAGTTTAATTCGTTTTTGATTGTAATACACTAAATATTCTTCAATTTCAGCCTGTAATTCAGCAATTGAATGATAAGTCCGAGAGTAAAAACACGCTGATTTTAGTATCGCAAAAAAACTTTCAATCACTGCATTATCGTAGCAATTTCCTCGGCGGCTCATACTTTGCACCGCTTTACCCTCCAACATCTTTACCCATTCCGCTGAGCCATACAATACGCCTTGGTCACTATGAATAATCGGGCATTCTGTCGGTTTAATCTTACTAAGCCCTTGTTCTAACATCTTTTTTACCAATGAAAACTTCGGGCGTGTTGCAAAGTTATAGGCAATAATTTCTCGGTTAGCCAAGTCCATCAACGGTGAAAAATAAAGTGTTTCTTGACTAACATGAAATTCCGTTACATCCGTTACCCATTTTTGATTGAGTGCCGTTGCTGTAAAATCACGATTCAGCAAATTCGGGGCAATATGCGATGTTTTTCCACGTTTTCCATGTCTTTTCTTGCGTAAAATGGAATGAATACCTAACTCGTTCATCAGCTTTAACACCGTTTTATGATTCAAATTAAAACCCATTTGGCGTAATTTGAGCGTCATAGGGCGATAACCATCTCGTTTTCTGTTCTTTTTATACAGCGATAAGATAGTTTCTTTAGCTTCGTGATAATTTCGCTTAATCTCTTTATAGTAAAAGCTTGAACGAGGCATTTTAGCCACATGAAGTAAATCATTTAACGCGTGGTTTGGCTTCAATCTTTCAATAATTTTTCTTTTTTCTGTTGCTGTTTTTGACGGTCGAGCGCTTCCAACTCCTTTAGATAAGCAATCTCCGCTCGAGCCAAGGCGAGCTCTCGCTGCAGCTTTTTAAACGCTTTAGGTGAAAAGTCTGTGGTTTCTGGAA
>NZ_LCTK01000029.1:0-76578 GCF_001008205.1 Haemophilus haemolyticus
AGTAGAGTGCTTTTTTGTATAAATTAAAAAGAAAAATTAAGCAACGATACCAAATTGTTCTTTCATTAATGCTTCAAAATCAGTGCAACCACCAATTGGTTTTTCATCAATAAAGATTTGTGGTACGGTTTCTACTGGTTTGCCGACAGATTTTGATAAATCTTCTTTGGTAATGCCTTCTGCGTGAATATCCACATAACGATAGTCAAAATCAGCAACTTCGCCTTTTAATTTTTCAGCAAGATTTTTTGCACGCACACAGTAAGGGCAGCCAGGACGACCAAAAATAACAACGAACATAAGATTTCCTTTTTTGAGTTAAAAATTCTAGGCAATTCTACCTGATTTTTATCGTCTACATAAAGTGTTTTTATTCGTGTAATATACGGAACATCGTAGACAGTGAGTTAAATATTATGAAATTACTAATGCTTTGCCGCGAACCTCGTCTTTACAGTTGCCAACGCTTAAAAGAAGCTGCTGAACATCAAGGGCATGAGATGGATATTTTAGATCCGAATCGTTGCCTCTTAAAACTCTCGCAAAATACACCGCACTTTCAGATTTTTTATCAAGAAACTTCAGAATCGGATCCTTATTTATTGCCTGATTATGATGCTGTTTTGCCTCGATTTGGTACAACAAGTACACAAATTGGATGCTCAGTCTTACAGCATTTTGAAGGCAAAGGGACTTTTTGTTTAAATTCATCCCAGGCATTTTTAAATGCACGTGATAAGTGGAAAAGTTTGCAACTTTTGCTGAAGGCTGGTGTTCCTGTTCCCAATTCACTTTTAAGTGGCGGTGAAGTACAAGCTCAGACGACGATACCTCATATCAGTTCGCCGACAATTTTAAAAACACTAAATGGTTCACAAGGAATTGGGGTGATTTTGGCTGAAAAACCACAAAGTGCGGTGAGCATTATGGAAGCTTTTAAGCAAACCAATATATCTATGCTACAGCAAGATTTTATTGAAGAAGCGGGCAATGCGGATATTCGTTGTTTTGTAATTGCTGATCAAGTTGTAGCAACGATGCAGAGAATTGGTCAAGATGGTGAGTTTCGGGCGAATTGCCATCGTGGTGGAAAAACCGAAAAAATTACCCTAAGCGATGAAGAAAAGCAGCTAGCCATTCAAGCAACAAAAGCTATCGGTTTAGATGTGGCTGGCGTGGATTTAATTCGTTCGAAAAATGGATTATTGGTTTTAGAGGTAAATGCAAGTCCAGGTTTAGAAATGATTGAAAAAACAAGCGGGATTGATATTGCGTTACAGATGATAAATTATGTTGAAAAGCAGATTCATTTGAATAAGAAAAATAAATAAAATTTGATATTTTTATAGCCTTATTATTCATACCAATTTTTATACACATCTTCTAATAACCTCACTATCAAAAGTTCGGTCATTTTTCTTTGAGTTTTCTCAGAATATTAAAAAATTATCTAAAACCTGTTTTATATCAAAAAATCCACAGAATTTATAAGCCTATGTTCTTTATTTAGGCGTATTATATTACTCGGAATGAGTAATTCATTCTGGTTATCTAAAATAAGGACATTACTATGGCAATTAAAAAAGTGATTACTGTCTGTCCGTATTGTGCTTCAGGTTGTAAGATCAATCTATTGGTTGAGAACAACAAAATTGTGGGTGCTGAAGGTGCAAACGGTAAAACAAACGAACGGGAGCTTTGCCTGAAAGGATATTATGGCTGGGATTTCGTGCATGACACAAAAATCCTCACTCCTCGCCTAACTCAACCGATGATTCGCTACAAACGTGGCGAGCCGTTCACGCCTGTGAGCTGGGAAGAAGCAATTTCCTATTCTGCAAAACGTTTACAAGAAATTAGAGAAAAATATGGCAACGAGTCAATTATGGTAACGGGTTCTTCTCGTGGACCAGGTAACGAAGTGAATTTCGTTATGCAAAAATTTGCTCGTGCGGTATTAGGCAATAACAACATTGACTGTTGTGCACGTGTCTGACATGGCCCATCTGTAGCAGGTCTGCTCAAATCAGTGGGTAATGGCGCGATGTCTAACTCAATCGTTGAGATTGAAGACACTAAATGCGTATTTATCTTTGGCTATAATGCCTCAACGTCTCATCCTATTGTGGCGCGTCGTATTAACCACGCGAAAGCAAAAGGGGCGAAGATTATTGTTTGTGACCCTCGTAAAATTGAAACCGCTCGTATTGCTGATATTTATGCGCCACTTGCCAATGGTAGTAACGTCGCATTTTTGAATGCAATGATGAACGTGATTCTTGAAGAAGGATTACAAGATCAAAAATTTATTGATGAACATACCGAAAATTTCGATGCGTTCTATGAAACTGTAAAAGCTTATACACCTGAATCAACTCAACATATCACTGGCATTGAGCCTGAAATGTTGAGAGAAATTGCCCGCACTTATGCGAAAGCGGAAACTGCTACTATCTTATGGGGTATGGGCGTTTGCCAATTCCGTCAAGGTGTAGAAACTGTACGTGCGTTGGCAAGTTTAGCAATGCTTACTGGTAACTTAGGTAAACCAAATGTTGGTGTAAATCCTGTGCGTGGTCAAAACAACGTACAAGGCGCATGTGACATGGGGGCTTTATATAATACTTTACCTGGTTATCAAAGCTATGCGGATCCAGAAATCAACGCTAAATTTGCGAAAGCATGGGGCGTACCATCTATTCCAACCAAACCAGGTGTACCATTGAGTGAAGTGCCACATGCTGTGGCAGAAGGTAAACTCAAAGCATTCTATATTATGGGTGAAGATACTTTACAAACTGAACCTGATTTGAATGCCATGAAACAAACATTTAAAGATCTTGAGTTTATTATTGTTCAAGATATCTTTATGACTCAAACGGCAGCGGAAGCGGATGTGATTTTACCAGCAACATCTTGTGCAGAACACGAAGGTGTTTATAGTGCGGCTGACCGTGGTTTCCAACGTTTCTATAAAGCGGTGGATCCTGTTGGTGATGTGAAAGACGACTGGGAAATCATTAGTCTTATGGCACAAGCTTTGGGTTATCCAATGCATTACAACAACACCAAAGAAATTTGGGATGAGTTGCGTGAGCTTTGCCCAATTTATAAAGGTGCAACTTACGAAAAAATGGAAGGCTTGGGTTATATTCAATGGCCATGTACAGATGAAGGCCCTGAAGATCAAGGCACTACATACTTGTATAAAGGTCAAATTTTTGACCGTCCAAATGGTAAAGCAGAGTTCTTTGCTTGCGACTGGGAACCACCTATGGAAGAAGTCTCTGAAGAATATCCATTAGTGCTTTCTACCGTGCGTGAAGTTGGTCATTATTCTTGCCGTTCAATGACGGGTAACTGCCGTGCACTTGCTGCGTTGGCAGACGAACCAGGATTTGTTCAAATGAACGACCAAGATGCGAAAGCGTTAGGCATTAAGAATAATGAGCTTGTTTGGATTTCTTCATCTCGTGGTAAAGTTATATCTCGTGCGGATGTAAGTTCTCGTACTAATAAAGGTGCGTGTTATATGACTTACCAATGGTGGATCGGAAAATGTAACGAACTCACGGCTGAACATTTAAATCCGGGATCTCGTACTCCGGAATATAAATACAGCGCGGTGCGTATCGAAAAAATTGAAGATCAACGTTGGGCTGAGCACTATGTTGTAACTGAATATACTAAGCTTAAATCACGCTTAAAAGAAACCGCACTTGTGGCTTAATTATAATATTTATCATGATTAGGACAGGCTTTATGCCTGTCCTTTTTTGTGTCTAATGAAATATAATATTGGTAAGAATATTTGAAATGTTAAAAAGAGCGGTTTATTCAAAGGCAATTTCTTTAATACGCAATTCATCACCGCTTTGTCGTTGCAAGTGTATGCTGCCACAGTTTGGGCAAGAATCATGGGGAGCTTGTATCTCAACTAATTTTTGGCACTGCCAACACCAGGCTTGCGCTGCAATAGGAATGAGATGAAGTTTACAGCCTTCAGCAGCGGTACCTTGAAAGGTTATATCAAAACAAAATTCCAATGCGTCAGGTTCTACACAAGAGAGCGCGCCAATTTCCAGCCAAAGATCCGTGACTTTTTTTATATCGTGACTTTTACATTGTTGTTCTACTATTTCCAGCATATTTTGACAAAGAGACAATTCGTGCATAGTTTTTCCTTTTGTTTTTCTTCCTTAAAATAAATGCCTTTATCAATTCAAGATAAAGGCATTTCTCTAAAACATTGTCAATTTCAACCGCACTTTACGCGAGCATATTTACTACAGCAAATGAGACTTTTAATAGCGCAGCGTTGATTAAGTCGATAAAGAATGCACCGACCATAGGAACGATTAAAAATGCTTTGTGTGATGGCCCAAAACGGCTGGTAATGGCTTGCATATTTGCAACGGCTGTTGGCGTTGCACCTAAACCGAAACCACAGTGACCAGAGCTTAATACAACCGCATCATAATCTTTACCCATTGCGCGATAAGTAACATAGATAGCAAATATCGCCATAAAGATAACTTGTACTGCAAGGATGATTAATACATCTACCGCTAAGCCTGCAAGTTCCCAAAGTTTTAACGACATTAAGGCGATAGCTAAGAAGATTGATAAACCAACGCTACCTAATACATCAATAGCTGAATCAGCCACTTGGAAACGGAAGATATTGGTTAAAATATTGCGGATAATTACACCAGTAAATAAACACCATACGAATGTTGGTAATTGGAATGCGGTGCCTTTTGTTTGTGCATCTAAATATTGACCGATAAGCAAACAGATAGACATCATTGCAATAGTTTCAATTAACGAACGTGAAGTAATTTTACGTTTGTAAGTTGGATGTTCAAAAGCCTCTTGAATATCGTCTACTTCATCATTTTGAGGATTTTCACCTTGTTTTTGACGATTTAATAAGAAACGTGCAACAGGGCCACCGATGATACCACCAAAGACTAACCCAAAGGTTGCACAAGCCATCGCTATTTCAGTTGCACCTTGTAGATTAAATTGATGAACGAATGTATCAGCCCAAGCTGCACCCGTACCATGACCGCCAGTTAATGTGACAGAACCCGCTAATAAACCGTATGCTGGGTGGATACCTAATGCTAATGAACCTACGACACCAATAACATTTTGGCAAATAATTAGTAAACCAGCGACGAACAAAAATACGATAAGTGGTTTTCCGCCTTTAATTAAACGGGAAAAGTTTGCGCTTAAACCAATAGAAGTGAAGAACACTAACATCATGGTAGCTTGCAAATTCTTATCGAAGTTAAAGGATGTCCCGTCAACTTTATTCCAAATCAAAAGACCAATGGCAACAATAAAACCACCAACAACCGGCTCAGGAATGTTGAATGTTTTTAAGATGCTGATTCGTTTAACTAGAAAAAAGCCCAAAAGCAAGACTAAGCTTGCCAGTGCAAGGGTTTCATACGTGCTAAATGTATAGCTCATAAATTGGATCTCCCTATGTTATGTTTAAGTTATATGTTGTGTTGCGGTTCGATTACCACAATTTCAATATTGGTATGTAATCCGCGTGGTAATGTCGAACCTTTTCTGCCTCGTTCCGCACGGAACTTCTGCAGATCTTCCAGTTTTAATACAATTTTTCGTTTTCCGGAATGAAATTCAAGACTTGCTTGATCTGAAATGAGCAATAATTTCACTAACAATTCACTGCGCTCTTTTGCATTTGCTGCAGGAATTGTCACAATTTTATTGCCCTTACCTTTTGATAATGCCGGTAAATCTTTTGCCGGGAAAATCAACATTTTGCCAGCGGATGTCATAGCAACAACAAGTGCGGTAGCATTCGCCAGCGTCTTAGGCTCCATCACTTTGGCATTTTCCGGTAAAGAAATCAAGGCTTTTCCTGCTTTATTGCGTGCAATTAAATCTTCAAATTTACAAATAAAACCATAACCCGCATCAGAAGCCATCAATAATTCTTGCTGTTCACTCGCCATTATGACATATTCAATGGTCGCACCTGCTGGTAAATTTAGTTTACCTGTGAGTGGTTCACCTTGCGAACGCGCGGAAGGTAATGAAAGCGGATCAAGTGCATAACTCCGCCCCGTACTGTCAATGAATACAACGGCTTGATTACTCTTGCCACAAGCATGAGCTCGATAATTATCACCCGCTTTGTAGCTTAATGATTTAGGATCGATATCGTGTCCTTTTGCACAACGTACCCAGCCCATTTCTGATAAGATGACAGTGACAGGCTCTGCTGGCGTCATGTCACTTTCAGAGATCATTTTGGCTTCTTCACGTTCGACCAGTTGAGACATCCGTGGACTGGCATATTTTTTCGCATCTTCTTGAATTTCTTTTTTGATAAGCGTATTCAAACGGCGTTCTGATCCTAAAATTGCTTCTAAATTTAACCGCTCTTTTTCAAGTTCGTCTTGTTCAGCTTTGAGTTGGTTTTCCTCTAATTTCGCTAAATGACGTAAGCGTAAATTTAAAATTGCATCGGCTTGTTCATCGCTTAAATTAAAGCGTGCCATAAGCTCTGCTTTTGGATCATCTTCATTACGTATAATGTCGATAACCTCATCAATATTTAAAAAGGCTATCATCAAGCCTTCTAAAATATGCAAGCGAGAGAGTACTTTATCTAGGCGATATTGAAGGCGACGAGTTACGGTTGTGCGACGGAAAGTAAGCCATTCATTTAAGATTTCTAATAAGCCTTTTACCGCAGGTTTATGATCAAGCCCGATCATATTCATATTTACACGGTAGCTTTTTTCAAGATCTGTCGTCGCAAATAAATGTGCCATTAACGCATCAGTATCGACGCGATTTGAGCGAGGAACTAGCACAATTCGAATTGGATTTTCGTGATCGGCTTCATCACGAATATCTTCTAGCATTGGCAGTTTTTTTGCCGTCATTTGTTCGGCTATTTGTGCAATAACTTTGGATGGCGAAGATTGATGTGGAAGCGCTGAAATAATAATTTCACCCTCTTCTTTTTTCCAAGTTGCACGCATTTTTATTGAGCCACGACCTTGCTCATAAATTTTACGAATTTCTGATTTTGGCGAAATAATTTCCGCTTCTGTTGGAAAATCTGGGCCTTGAACAATTTCAAGTACATCATCTAATCCCGCTTTAGGATTATCTAGCAACATTACTGCCGCATCAGCAATTTCATTAATATTGTGTGGTGGAATATCTGTTGCCATACCCACTGCAATACCTGTTGTGCCGTTCAATAAAATATGAGGTAAACGAGCAGGTAAATATTGTGGTTCGGCCAAGGTTCCATCAAAGTTTGGTTGATAATCTACTGTTCCTTGTCCGAGTTCACTTAACAAGATTTCAGAGATTTTAGATAGGCGAGATTCTGTATAACGCATGGCAGCGAAGGATTTTGGATCATCTGGCGCCCCCCAGTTGCCTTGACCATCTACAAGCGGATAACGATAAGAGAAGGGTTGTGCCATTAACACCATCGCTTCATAACAAGCGCTGTCACCATGTGGATGGAATTTACCGAGTACATCACCGACGGTACGGGCAGATTTTTTGTATTTTGCCGTGGCATTTAAGCCAAGTTCAGACATTGCATATACAATACGGCGTTGAACGGGTTTTAAACCATCGCCGATAAAAGGCAGCGCACGATCCATGATGACATACATGGAATAGTTGAGATAAGCCCTTTCGGTGAAGGTGCGTAGAGGCATTTGCTCAATGCCCTCATAATTGATATTTGTCATTTTGGTTTCTGTTAATTGAATAGATTCTTAATTTATTAAAATTCGGATTTGCTGAGATTAATTTAGTCTAAACAGATAAATCAACCTGATCGCCTTTCGCTTGTAACCAATTTTTACGGTCTTCGGAACGTTTTTTCGCTAATAACATATCCATCAGTTCTAATGTATCCGCGCTTTGGTCTTCCTCTAAATCATAAGTTAATTGAACAAGGCGACGAGTATTAGGATCCATTGTTGTTTCACGTAATTGTGATGGATTCATTTCACCTAAACCTTTAAAACGTTGAACATTCGGTTTGCCTTTTTTATTTTTCAACCGATCTAAAATCGCCTCTTTTTCACTTTCATCTAATGCGTAGAAGACTTCTTTATTTAAGTCAATCCGATAAAGTGGTGGCATAGCCACATAAACGTGACCGTCTTGTACCAATTTTGGAAAATGACGTAAGAACAGGGCACAGAGTAGGGTGGCAATGTGAAGACCATCGGAATCAGCATCCGCTAGAATACATACTTTACCATAGCGAAGTTGTGATAAATCATTGCTGTCAGGATCGATCCCTAGGGCCACAGCGATATCGTGAATTTCTGTTGAACCTAATACTTGATCAGGTGAAACTTCCCATGTATTTAAGATTTTTCCACGTAACGGCAAAATCGCTTGATACTCGCGATCACGCGCTTGTTTTGCTGAGCCGCCCGCAGAGTCGCCCTCTACTAAAAATAATTCTGTTTTTTCTAAATCTTGTGAGCCACAATCAGCTAATTTTCCTGGTAATGCAGGGCCGCTAACGAGTTTTTTTCGTACCACTTTTTTTGCTGCGCGTAATCGGCGTTGTGCAGAACTAATGGCAATTTCTGCTAATTTTTCAGCATCTTGTACATTTTGATTTAGCCATAGACTGAACGCATCTTTTAAAACACCGCTGACAAACACCGCACTTTGGCGTGATGATAAGCGTTCTTTAGTCTGCCCTGCGAATTGCGCATCTTGCATTTTAAGGGAAAGAATGTAAGAACAACGATCCCAAATATCATCAGCGGTAAGTTTTACGCCGCGTGGTAATAGATTTCTAAATTCGCAAAATTCTCGAATGGCATCTAGTAAACCTTGACGTAAGCCATTCACATGTGTTCCACCTTGAATAGTCGGAATTAAGTTTACGTAGCTTTCGCCAATCAGTTCGCCACCTTCTGGCAACCAAAGTAATGCCCAGCTAACCGCTTCATTTGTTCCTTTAAATTCACCAACGAATGGTTTTTCCGGAAGGGTTTCAAAACCGTTAACTGCTTCGATAAGGTAATCGGAAAGACCATCTTCATATAACCAAATATCTTGAGTATTGTTTACTTTATCAATGAATTTGATTTCAAGCCCTGAGCAGAGGACTGCTTTCGCTCTTAATAAATGGCGTAGGCGGCTAACAGAAAATTTTGCGCTGTCAAAATATTTTGGATTCGGTTTGAAGTGAACTGTTGTTCCCGTTGTGCGTCTACCACAAGTCCCAATAACTTCCAATTCTTCTACTTTATTGCCGTTTTCAAAGGCAATTTTATACACTTCACCATTACGTTTGACTTGAATATCCACGCGTTCAGAAAGCGCATTCACCACAGAAATCCCCACACCGTGTAAACCACCGGCAAATTCATAATTTTTATTGGAGAATTTACCACCCGCATGTAGTTTAGTCAGGATTACTTCTACGCCAGAAACGCCTTCCGTAGGATGAATATCCACAGGCATACCGCGACCATTATCTGTGACTTCAATAGATTGATCTGGGTGTAAAATTACTTCAATTTTTGTGGCAAAACCCGCGAGGGCTTCATCCACGCTGTTATCAATAACTTCTTGTGCGAGGTGATTCGGACGAGTGGTGTCTGTATACATACCGGGGCGAATTTGCACCGGTTCGAGATCTTTAAGAACGGTAATTTCTTGAGCTGAATAATTGCTTGTCATGGTTAGAAGTCGTTAATTTTTTAAATTTGAGAAAATTCTATCAAAAAGTGCGGTGATATTCGACCGCACTTTTAATCGTATAAACTAGGCGTATTTTCATCTGGACGCGTTTTAAAACGGCGATGTAGCCACATGTATATTGTTATGTCCTTCATTATTTCCTTTTCAACGATTTGATTCATTCGCGCAGCAATCGTCGTTTCATCTTGTAAATCTGTAAAATCAACAGGCGCTGAAATACTCACGGTATAGCCTGAGCCATCTTTATTGCGTAATGGCGCAAATGGAATTACTTTGCTATTTGGTGAGGATTTCAATAAATAATAACTACCAGTGGTTGTGCAAGCATCGGGCACCGCAAAAAAGGGTACAAAAATGGCATTTTTTCTGCCGTAATCGTGATCAGGTGCATACCAAATCGTTTCTTCATTGCGTAAAGCTTTGATCATTCCGCGTAAATCTTTACGATCAAGCATATCTTTATTAGAACGTAAACGGCCTTGTGTTTGTAGCCAATCAAGCAAAGGATTATCATTTGGACGATAAACACCAATGCCGGGATGATGCAAACCAAGAATGCGTGCGCCAAGTTCTAGCGTTAGGAAATGAACACCGACGAGAACAATTCCATCTTTTTGATTTTCTTTTAGGTAATGTAACCCTTCAACTTTTGACCATTTTTTGATACGTGAATCCGACCAAAACCAAGCTATGCCAGTTTCGATAATTGCTATTCCTACTGAGCGGAGATTTTCTTGCAAAATTGCCTCACGCTCGTTTTCAGGCATATCAGGGAAACAAAGTTCAAGATTACGGCGTGCAATGGCAGCTCGACGTTTACCCACTTTTAAATGTGAAAACAGCCACCCGAGACCATTACCAATATGGCGCAAAATAGGGTAGGGAAGACATAAAATACTTCGCCAAATTGCCACGCCTAACCAAAACAGCCAGTATTTTGGGGCTAAAAAGTGCGGTTGAAATTGAGGGAGTTTTTCGTTTTTCATTGTTCTTTCCACGTAAGTTAGGGGCGTAGTTTATCGTAAATTTGAGTTGTGGTAAAATCACCACAATTTTGGTTATTCAAATAGAGAGATTTTAAAATGGCTCAATATTCAGCAGAATTTAAGCAAGCAAAAGTACTCGTATTAGGCGATGTGATGCTTGATCGTTATTGGTTCGGCGCAACCAATCGTATTTCACCAGAAGCACCAGTACCAGTGGTTCGTGTACAGGAAAATGAAGAGCGCGCGGGTGGTGCAGCAAATGTGGCGATGAATATTGCTTCACTTAATGTACCTGTTCAGTTAATGGGATTGATTGGACAAGATGAAACAGGTTCTGCACTTTCCCTCTTATTAGAAAAACAAAAAATCGATTGTAATTTTGTTGCATTAGAGACCCATCCAACCATTACTAAATTACGTATTTTATCTCGTCACCAACAGTTACTTCGCCTTGATTTTGAAGAAGATTTTAATAATGTAGATTGCAAGGATTTATTAGCGAAGTTAGAAAGTGCGGTGAAAAATTACGGTGCTTTGATTCTTTCTGATTACGGCAAAGGCACGCTTAAAGATGTTCAGAAAATGATTCAAATTGCACGCAAAGCGAATGTGCCTGTGTTAATTGATCCAAAGGGAACTGATTTTGAACGCTATCGTGGTGCGACATTATTGACACCAAATATGTCTGAATTTGAAGCTGTCGTGGGCAAATGCAATACAGAAGGGGAGATTATTGAGAAAGGTTTAAAATTAATTTCTGATATTGAATTAACTGCACTTTTGGTGACGCGTTCTGAAAAAGGGATGACATTATTACGCCCAAATCAAGAACCCTATCATTTGCCAACCGTTGCAAAAGAAGTATTTGATGTGACGGGAGCCGGTGACACTGTCATTAGCGTATTAGCAACTGCATTAGCAGATGGACGTTCTTTCGAAGAATCTTGTTACCTAGCCAATGTGGCCGCTGGGATCGTGGTGGGTAAATTGGGGACTTCAACGGTTTCGACCGTGGAACTTGAAAATGCGATTCATGCTCGTCCTGAAACAGGATTTGGCATTATGAGTGAAGCTGAATTAAAAGATGCTGTCACACAAGCTAAAGCGCGCGGTGAAAAAATTGTGATGACTAATGGCTGTTTCGATATTTTGCATCCAGGGCATGTTTCTTATTTAGAAAATGCACGAAAATTAGGCGATCGTCTAATTGTTGCAGTAAACAGCGACGATTCAGTTAAACGCTTAAAAGGTGATAGTCGCCCAATTAACAACCTTGAAACTCGTATGGCGGTACTGGCTGGTTTGGCATCCGTGGACTGGTTGGTGCCATTCACTGAAGATACACCACAACGTTTAATCGGCGATATTTTACCGGATTTATTGGTAAAAGGCGGCGATTACAAACCAGAAGAGATTGCAGGCAGTAAAGAAGTTTGGGCAAACGGCGGTGATGTTAAAGTGCTAAACTTTGAAAATGGTTGTTCAACAACAAATGTGATTGAAAAAATTAGGACATTAAAAGAGTAGACTGTAGGAAATAGAATTTTCTGTAAATATTGCATCTACGATTTTTTATGTTGTTATATAAATATAATTAGACATATTTTTACTGAATACTACTTTTTTAGAGATGTACATGGCTGAAATTTTAGAACAGCAAAATATAATTGAAGAACCTGAAGCACAATATCATTTGTTTTCAGAAAATAAGCACCTAGTGCAGAATACAGTAAGTTTTACCTTTATTGATCTTTTTGCTGGAATTGGTGGCTTTAGATTAGCAATGCAAAATTTGGGTGGAAAATGTGTTTTTTCTAGTGAATGGGATGAGCAAGCTCAAAAAACGTATGCTGCAAATTTTGGAGATATTCCTTACGGTGATATTACTTTAGAAGAAACAAAGGCTAGAATTCCTAAAGAATTCGATATCCTTTGTGCAGGCTTTCCTTGTCAGGCTTTTTCTATTGCAGGGAAAAGAGGCGGATTTGAAGATACCAGAGGAACGTTATTTTTTGATGTTGCTGAGATTATTCGTCGTCATCAACCGAAAGCCTTTTTTTTAGAAAATGTAAAAGGATTAATTAATCACGATAAAGGACATACGCTTAAAACTATTTTAAACACATTGAGAGAGGATTTAGGTTATTTTGTACCAGATCCTGAAATTGTAAATGCTAAAGATTTCGGTGTGCCACAAAATAGAGAACGAATCTATATTGTGGGATTTCATAAAGATACAGGGGTGAATTCATTTAATTATCCAAAGCCGACCAATCAGCCAGTGCGTTTTATTGATATTCGTGAAGATAAACCAGTTGCAACGAAATATTATTTATCAACCCAATATATTAATACATTACGGAATCATAAAGCTCGTCATGAAAGTAAAGGTAACGGCTTTGGATATGAAATTATTTCTGATAATGGAATAGCGAATGCAATTGTTGTTGGCGGCATGGGAAGAGAGCGTAATTTGATTATTGATCATCGAATTACTGATTTTACCCCAACAACTCGGATTAAAGGCGAAGTTAATCGAGAGGGGATTCGTAAGATGACTCCAAGAGAATGGGCCAGATTACAAGGTTTTCCTGATAGTTATGTAATTCCTGTTGCAGATGCCTCGGCATATAAACAATTTGGCAATTCTGTTGCTGTGCCAGCTATTCAAGCAACAGCAAAACAAATATTAAATGAATTAAACATAGGTAAATAATATGACTACTAAAGGACGAAAGGTTGTCACTATTATCAAACAAATAATAGAAGGATGTCCTATTAACAAAGAGTGGACTGCAAGTGAATTTATTTCTACTTATTGGGGTATTTATAAATCTGATTATAAAGAAGATAATTCGGTAAATGGGGGAGTATTTGAGCAATTACTTGTCCTTTCATTACTTAGGGAAGGAATCGGTCCCGTTTATGTTCAAGCAAAACTTGCTTTTGTACCAAATGTAATTCTTGATATTGTCCTCTATAATCGTAGAACGCCCATCACTATTAGTGCTAAAACGTCATTAAGGGAACGTTGGAAACAAGCTGATCTTGAGGCTGTTGCAACAAAATATGTTCATAGAGATGCAAAGTGTTATCTTTTAACGCTTTCCGAAAGTGAAGTCAAAACTAGACGAGCAGATAGAAATAGTTATATGGGAATTGATAAATTTATTCTTGCTCACACTACAGAGTATGATCAATTTATCAATGAGTTAAAACAAATTAAAATTTCAGAGAGTGAAACTATTAAAATTATTGAAACAGATCATCATGTTTATAATAAAGAAATAGCCAATGAAATGTATAGAATTTCACTATAGTGGTAATAATTTCTAGTTATATGCTTTCAAATTTTACAATTGATTCAAGACAAACAAATCAGAATGATGGGTTTTATCAGAATAAACCTTGCATTTAAGCCTATTCATCGCTAGAATGCAGGCTCCTTGTCATCGCTGAGTTAGAGATCGGCGAATGATGTATTAACAACACTACCTTTTAGGAGTAAAAAATGTCTCTAAGTACTGAAAAAAAAGCAGCAATCGTTGCTGAATTTGGTCGTGATGCGAAAGATACTGGTTCTTCTGAAGTTCAAATCGCATTATTAACTGCACAAATCAACCACTTACAAGCTCACTTTGCTGAGCACAAAAAAGACCACCATGGTCGTCGTGGTTTATTACGTATGGTTTCTCGTCGTCGTAAACTTTTAGACTACTTAAAACGTACTGATCTTGCTTTATATCAAAGCACTATCGCTCGTTTAGGTTTACGTCGCTAATTTTTATTACGATAGTAAAAAATCAAGCCCTCGAATATCGAGGGCTTTTTTTATAGTTTTATTTTAATTTTATAGGCGCTCTTCAGACTATCATCAAAATAAATAAAATATTTGGCTGATATATTAACTTGCCATCTTCTAATGTTCACATAATAAACATACATCTAATTTTAGTTGTTTGTTATGAAATTGCTGTAATGTACTACGGTGACTTACGCTGAGAATGATCATTTCGGGCAGATGCTCTTTAATTGTTTGGTAGAGTAAATTCTCGGTTGTTTCATCCAATGCTGAAGTCGTTTCATCGAGAAATACGACATCTGGTTTTGTGAGTAAAATACGAATAAACGCCACTCTTTGAAGTTCACTGGGCGATAAAATCGCTTACCAGTCATTTTTTACATTAAGTGCGTGTATGTATTTTCCAAGCGTACAATCCTTCATTGTTTGTTCCAATTCTGCGTGACTTGGATTGATATTTGGATAACAAATTGCTTCTCGTAAAGTACCCTGTGGCATATAAGGTCGTTGTGGCAGGAATAAACTTCCCATACATGGATGCTCTGCAATATCGACGATTTCAAAGGGATAGATTCCTACAATTGCTTTTAGCAGCGATGTTTTTCCTGTTCCAGATGCACCTTGAATCAATAGGGCATCTCCATTTTCTAAATTAATATTTAAATTATTGAGTAGAACATTACCTTGTTCATCTTTAATACCAAAGTTTTTTAAGGTGACACGATGAGAACAATGAAAAGGATGATGAACGTTTTGTTTATCTAATTCATCCATTTTTGTTATAAAACCATAAAGACGCTTTAACCGAGCTTGATAGAGTGTGAATTGCTCATAGAACAAGCGGAAGAATGAAAGTGCGGTCATTAATCGGTTAAATGCTTGGACTGTTTGATGCATATCTCCTAGTTTTATCTGACCAGAAAAAAACGTGGTGCTTGTAACATTAAAGGCAATAATTTAGCCACGCGAGTTACCCCAGAGTTGCAACTATTTAAGCCCAACATTTTTAATACAATGGACCAACGGTTATGGATAATTTGATGGAATTGATGTTGTAAGAAAGTTTGTTCTTTTGGCTCGCCATTATAAAAAGCAATGCTTTCTGCATTGTCTCGTACACGGATTAAGGAATAACGATAATCGCCATTGAGTTTTTCTTTTGTAAAATTTAACTTGATTAGTGGGCGGCCAATTCACACGGACATGAGTGTTGCAAAAATAATAAAGGCATAAATGAAGAAAACGACGCCTTTTTCAATATTAAATCCAAATAAAGTTAACACACCAGAAACTGACCATAAAATAATCGTAAATTCAATGGTCGTGAGCACCGATTTAATCATGCCTCGTACAATTCCGTACTGGTAATAAATTCTCTCGCATCTTGTTCAATACGTTGATCGATATTATCTGGTAAATCTCGTTCGTATTTTAGGCGATAGCATTTTTAAAAGGCTATAAAAAAACACCGCCTTTTGATGGTAAAGTGCGGTGTTTTTTAGAAGGTTTTATCAATATTTATAGATTTCGTTATATAAGCCACTCTCAAATTGTACTAATGCAGCTCGTTTGGTTTTGCTTTCCAAATCACCAGTTGAGTAGCCATTAATAAATTGAACAAAGGCCACTTTTTCCCCTCGAGCATTTGTCATAAAGCCGGCGAGGTTATAAACCCCTTTCAAAGAGCCAGTTTTAGCAATCACATTTTTGACTAATGGTGGGCTAATTAATCCACCTCGCCCACTGATCGTGCCATCTACACCTGCGATCGGAAAAGTTTCCATTAAATGCAATTTATCTTCGTTTTTGGCGATGTATTCTAAAACGGACAGCATCGTTTTAGGTGCCACAAGATTATGGCGAGACAGACCCGAACCATCGGCTAAAATACTGTTGCCAAAACGAATTCCTTGTTTTTGCAATATAGATTTAATCGCTAATGTGCCTAATTGAAAGGACGCTGGGCGTTTATAGTAATTGAATGCCACCGCTCGGAATAATGAATCGGCAATTTGGTTATCCGATTTTTTCATCATTTTTTTCAATAAATCTGGTAATGGTTTTGATAAATGTTTAGCTAATAGCTGACCTTGTTGTGGTTTTGGGGGCAGCATGACTTTGCCATTAAACTCAATACCTAATTGTCTTAATTGACGTTGAATAATCGCGGCAGAATAAGCATCCGTATCTTGCACGGCAAAGCTTAAACCAAAAGGTTTAGATTGACGGGCTAAACATCCTTTTACTTGATAGCGATTATTATCGTGTACAACAACATCGAGCTGACAATAAGGCGCTTCATTGCTATCCGCTACATAAACTTGTCCGAACACTTGAATTGGAAATTGTGCAGGTACATTGATTTTTACTGTTTCACCTGGATTTTGATTCGCATCTAGTTCCGCATAGAAACAGTTGTTATCAATATTTGCAGCGGATGGCGGAGAGTTGAAACACATGGTCAGATCGTTCCAAATCCAACCTAATCCTCGGTCGTGACTAGAAAAAACAGAGGTATCTAATACTAAATCGCCATTAATTTTTTTGATGCCTTGTTTTTTTAATTCTGCAAGTAAGCTATAAAGCTGACCACTTGTGAGATCAGGATCACCTGTGAAACGTACGATTAAGTGACCATCTAAATTCCCATTTTGAATTTTTCCATTACTCAAAAGAGCCGTCTCAAATTGGAATTGATCGCCTAATGCAAGTTTAGCGGCAACGGCAGTAAAAACTTTTTGTGTACTCGCAGGAAGCATAAAGGTTGAGCCATTATAATCCGCAATAATTTGGTTTTGATTTATATTTTTTGCGATGAAACCTACGCTAGAGCCTTCAGGTAATTGTTGTGTCAAGTCTAAAACGTTAATGTTTGCGAAGGTTGGAAGGCTAAAGCTTACGGAAAGTAAAAAGGATCCAAGTGTGGTGGAAATTGAAGATAATTTTTTCATATTAGGTTTGTTATGGTTGCTATTTTTTTTTAGACGAACAATAATAAGCCCCGAATGAAATTGAGTAAATCATTTTCTCATTTCAAGTTTATTTTTAATAATACTGCGGCAAAATTTTAGGATTTTGCCGTGGTTTTTGTTTTATTTAGTAAAAGGAAAAACAATGCAACAAATTCCAATGACTGTGCGTGGCGCAGAACAATTACGTGAAGAATTGGATTTCTTAAAAAATGTACGTCGTCCTGAAATTATTAAAGCGATAGCAGAAGCACGCGAGCACGGTGATTTAAAAGAAAATGCAGAATATCATGCGGCTCGTGAACAACAAGGTTTTTGTGAAGGCCGTATTCAAGAGATTGAAGGTAAACTTGGTAATGCTCAAGTGATTGATGTAACCAAAATGCCAAATAACGGTAAAGTTATTTTTGGTGCAACCGTTGTGCTTGTAAATACTGATACAGACGAGGAAGTTACTTATCGCATTGTGGGCGATGATGAAGCTGACATTAAATCTGGTTTGATTTCGGTTAATTCACCAATTGCGCGAGGTTTAATTGGTAAAGAATTAGATGATACCGTTAATATTACAACGCCTGGTGGTGTCGTTGAGTTTGATATTATTGAAGTGAATTATATTTAAATAAAAAAAGTGCGGTTGAAAATAACCGCACGTTTGTTGTTATTTTCGTGGAAGCTGAATTTTTGCTTCTTCGCTTGGGCGATAAAGCACCAAAATATGCCCGATAGTTTGTACTTGTGCTGCTTTAGTTTCACGCACAATCGCATCGATAATAAGTTGTTTTGTTTCACGATCTGCACCAGCAACTTTTACTTTAATGAGTTCGTGATGATTAAGTGCATTTTCAATTTCAGCAAGTACGCCTTCGGTTAAGCCATTTCCACCAAGCATAACCACTGGGTTAAGATGGTGCGCAAGACCTTTTAAAAATTGTTTTTGTTTGGTTGATAAGGTTGTCATAAGGATTCCTAATTAAAAAGAGCGGTTGATTTTCTCAATGTTTTTCACTGATTTCAATCAGCCTCGGCTTGAATTCGGCAGATTGTAACCAAATATAAGCAAAACTACTACCAAAAATAGAAGATTATGGGAAAGAAAAAACGTTCAGCGAGTTCTTCTCGCTGGCTAAATGAACATTTTAGTGATCAATTTGTGCAAAAAGCGCATAAGCAAAAGTTACGTTCACGCGCTTATTTTAAGATTGATGAAATTCAGCAAACGGATAAATTATTTAAACAAGGAATGACTGTGGTCGATCTTGGCGCTGCACCTGGCGGTTGGTCGCAATATGTGGTGGGACAAATCGGTGGTAAAGGTCGAGTGATTGCTTGTGATATTTTAGAAATGGATCCCATTGTAGGTGTTGATTTTCTACAAGGAGATTTCCGTGATGAAAATATTTTGAATGCTTTATTAGCGCGCGTAGGCGAAGATAAAGTTGATGTGGTAATGTCTGATATGGCACCAAATTTTAGTGGAATGCCATCAGTAGATATTCCACGCGCAATGTATTTGGTCGAGCTTGCTTTAGATATGTGTAAACAGGTCTTGGCAACCAAAGGAAGCTTTGTTGTTAAAGTTTTCCAAGGTGAAGGCTTTGATGAATATTTAAGAGAAATTCGTTCTTTATTTAATGTGGTGAAAGTGCGTAAGCCTGAAGCATCACGCGGACGCTCTCGTGAAGTATATATTGTGGCGACAGGCTATAAAGGCTAATTGCTTTGATAGCTTTTCATCGCTAATGATGTGTAGTATCTTGTAAAAAATTTTTTAACTTAGGAAAGGTAGGTTAGACTTTGAACGATATGGTCAAAAATCTGGTGCTTTGGGTGGTAGTAGCGGTCATTATGATGACAGCATACCAGAGTTTTAATTCCTCTTCGGTAGATAATTCTACTGATTATACAACCTTTGTTTACGATGTAAGCAACGGACAAGTGACAGAAGCACGTTTTGATGCCAATGAAATTACGGTAACGAAAACCGATGGTTCTAAATATTCAACCGTAATGCCACCACTTGAAGACAAAAAATTGCTTGATGATTTATTAAGCAAAAAAGTGAAAGTGGAAGGTACGCCATTTGAAAAACGTGGTTTCTTGTCCCAAATTTTAATTTCTTGGTTCCCAATGTTATTCCTTGTTGGCGTATGGGTATTCTTTATGCGTCAAATGCAAGGTGGTGGCGGTAAAGCGATGAGCTTTGGTAAAAGCCGCGCCAAAATGCTGAATCAAGATCAGATTAAGGTTACTTTTGCGGATGTTGCTGGTTGCGATGAAGCAAAAGAAGAAGTGGGTGAAATCGTTGATTTCTTGCGTGATCCTAATAAATTCCAAAACTTGGGCGGTAAAATTCCAAAAGGTATTCTGATGGTTGGTCCTCCAGGTACTGGTAAAACTTTACTTGCTCGTGCTATCGCAGGGGAAGCAAAAGTTCCATTCTTCACTATTTCAGGTTCTGATTTCGTAGAAATGTTTGTGGGTGTTGGTGCATCTCGTGTACGTGATATGTTTGAACAGGCTAAGAAAAATGCACCTTGCTTAATCTTTATTGATGAAATCGATGCAGTGGGTCGCCAACGTGGTGCGGGCTTAGGCGGCGGGCACGATGAACGTGAACAAACCTTAAACCAAATGCTGGTTGAAATGGATGGCTTTAGTGGTAATGACGGCGTAATTGTTATTGCCGCAACTAACCGCCCAGATGTGCTTGACCCAGCTTTAACTCGTCCAGGCCGTTTTGACCGACAAGTTGTTGTTGGTTTACCTGATGTGAAAGGTCGTGAGCAAATCTTAAAAGTGCATATGCGCAAAGTGCCTGTAGCACAAGATGTTGATGCAATGACATTAGCGCGTGGTACGCCTGGCTATTCCGGTGCAGATTTAGCAAACTTAGTGAATGAGGCTGCTTTATTTGCTGCTCGAGTGAATAAACGTATGGTAACCATGCTTGAGTTTGAAAAAGCGAAAGATAAGATCAATATGGGGCCAGAACGTCGTACCATGATTATGACGGATAAGCAAAAAGAGTCGACAGCTTATCATGAAGCAGGTCATGCGATTGTAGGTTATTTAGTTCCTGAGCATGATCCTGTACACAAAGTGACTATTATTCCTCGTGGTCGTGCGTTGGGTGTGACATTTTTCTTGCCTGAAGGTGATCAAATTAGTATTAGCCAAAAACAATTAGAAAGTAAGCTTTCTACCTTGTATGCGGGGCGTTTGGCAGAAGATTTGATTTATGGCGAAGAAAATATTTCGACTGGTGCGTCTAACGATATTAAAGTCGCTACTAATATTGCGCGCAATATGGTGACGCAATGGGGATTCTCTGACAAATTAGGTCCAATTCTTTATACGGAAGATGAAGGCGAGGTTTTCTTAGGTCGTTCAATGGCGAAAGCAAAACATATGTCAGATGAAACGGCTCATGCAATTGATGAAGAAGTTCGTGCGATTGTAAATCGTAACTATGCGAGAGCAAGACAGATTTTGACTGATAATATGGATATTCTTCATGCGATGAAAGATGCATTAGTCAAATATGAAACCATTGAAGAAGAACAAATCAAACAATTGATGAATCGTGAACCTGTGACACCTCCATCTGGATGGGAAGACCATACAGGGCAAGCTGCTTATGCAAATAGCAATAATGCTCAAAGTGGTGAAAATTCGGTAGATTCTAATTCCTAATCACCTCTCTAATCAACAAGGCCTTTCTTCGGAAAGGCTTTATTTTTCCCCCTAATGATTTTTTTCTTGAGCGTATTCCGCTATAATCGCCCGATTAAAATTAATCTAAAAATCCACCGCACTTTATGAAACTTTACGCAAATAATAAATGTCTTGATTTAAGTGTTCCTCAGATTATGGGAATCCTTAATTTTACTCCTGATTCTTTTTCTGATAGCGGACAGTTTTTTAGTTTGGATAAAGCGCTTTTTCAAGTTGAAAAAATGTTGGAAGAAGGTGCGGCAATTATTGATATTGGTGGTGAATCTACACGCCCTAATGCGGATGAAGTCTCTGAACAAGAAGAATTACATCGTGTTGTGCCAGTAGTGGAGGCGGTGCGAAGCCGTTTTGATTGCTGGATTTCTGTTGATTCCTCAAAAGCAGTTGTGATGCGTGAAGCCGCAAATGTTGGAATGGATTTGATTAATGATATTCGTGCTTTGCAAGAACCAAATGCGTTAGAAACGGCGGTAAAACTGGCTTTACCTGTTTGCATTATGCATATGCAAGGGCAACCTAGAACGATGCAGGTAAATCCTCATTATGAAAATGTCCTGCAAGATGTATTAGCTTTTTTACAGAAACGTACTAATGAATGTCTTTCTGCTGGTGTTAAAAAAGAAAACTTAATTTGGGACATGGGATTTGGTTTTGGTAAGTCTGTACAGCATAATTATCAATTATTACAAAATCTGAATGAATTTTGTCGGATAGGCTATCCAGTATTAGCGGGATTATCTCGCAAATCAATGATTGGCGCTGTGCTTGATAAACCCGTCGATAAGCGAGTGATAGGTAGTGCGGTAGGTGCGCTTATTGCAGCGCAAAAAGGTGCAAAAATTTTACGCGTACATGATGTTGCTGCAACATCGGATATGCTCAAAGTTTGGCAGGCAACAGAAAATGCCTGATGGTTTTATAACGATAAAAAATTAAAGGAATTTTATTATGGCAAATCGTAAATATTTTGGAACAGATGGTGTACGTGGAAAAGTGGGCACTTATCCAATCACACCAGATTTCGCATTAAAATTAGGTTGGGCCGCGGGAAAAGTGTTGGCTTCTCAAGGTTCGAAAATGGTTTTAATCGGTAAAGATACCCGAATTTCTGGATATATGTTGGAATCAGCCCTTGAAGCAGGTTTAGCCGCTGCGGGTTTATCTGCTGCATTTACTGGTCCTATGCCTACACCTGCTATTGCTTATTTGACCAGAACTTTCCGTGCTGAAGCGGGTATTGTGATCTCAGCATCTCATAATCCTTATTATGATAATGGCATTAAATTCTTTTCAGCAAAAGGTACTAAATTACCTGATGAAATTGAAGAAGCCATTGAAGCAATGTTAGAGCAACCTATGGATTGTGTGGAATCTGCTGAATTAGGTAAAGCAAGTCGTATTAATGATGCAGCAGGGCGCTACATTGAATTTTGTAAAGGTACATTCCCCGCTCATTTAGGCTTGGAAGGTTATAAGATCGTGGTAGATTGTGCAAATGGTGCAACCTATCATATTGCGCCTAACGTGTTGAGAGAGTTAGGTGCGGAAGTCATTGAAATTGGTACGGATCCAAATGGTTTGAACATTAATGAAAAATGTGGTGCAACTGATGTGACTGCATTGCAAGCTAAAGTAGTTGAAACGAAAGCTGACGTTGGCTTAGCTTATGATGGCGATGGTGACCGCATTATGATGGTCGATCATTTAGGAAATAAAGTCGATGGTGACCAAATTCTCTTTATTATTGCGCGTGAAGCATTGCGCTCAGGTCAATTAAAAGGCGGTGTCGTTGGCACATTAATGAGTAATATGAGTTTAGAGATCGCGTTGAAAATGCTTGGTGTTCCTTTCTTACGTGCAAATGTGGGTGACCGTTATGTATTGGAAAAAATGGTTGAAAATGATTGGACGCTTGGTGGTGAGAATTCTGGACATATTATCATTGCGGATAAGAATACAACGGGTGACGGTATTGTTGCATCATTGGCTGTATTGGCGGCGATGGCGCAGCATAAATTATCATTAAATGAATTAGCAAGTGCGGTTAAATTATTCCCACAAGTGTTAATCAATGTACGTTTTGCGGGAGGGGATAATCCACTTGAAAGTGACGCTGTAAAATCTGTTGCCGCAGACGTTGAAAAACGTTTAGAAGGCAAAGGTCGTATTTTATTGCGTAAATCAGGGACGGAACCACTTATTCGCGTTATGGTGGAATGCCAAGATGCTGCACTTGCACAACAATGTGCAGAAGAAATTGCAGAAGCAGTTAAATCTCATTAATTTTTTAACCGCACTTTATTTAGTGCGGTTTATTTTTATCAAGTACTTAGGAAAGCAAATGAATATTTTTATTATGCGTCATGGCGAGGCTGAAGTAATGGCTAATAGTGATAAAGCTCGTCGCTTAACTGCTTATGGTATTAAACAAGCTTTTTCTCAAGGAGAATGGTTAAAACAGCATTTAAGCACGCTAGTAATTAATTCACTAGATCGTATTTTAGTGAGCCCTTATGTCAGAGCTCAAGAAACCTTTCATCAAGTTAATCAAGCGTTTGATTTAGAGTTAGAAAATAAACTTGAAACTTGGGAGGGTATAACTCCTTATGGCCATGCTCATTCGGTCATTGATTATTTAGAAGTGCTGAAACATGATGGGGTTAAATCTGTATTGATTATTTCTCATTTACCTTTAGTTGGAGAAATTGTTGCTGAACTATATGGAAAACGAAATCCAATACCATTTTATCCTGCAACGATTGCTCAATTATTATGGGATGGTAATAAATCAGAAATATTGATGCATCAAGCATCTAGAGAAATTCATAAGATTGATTAAATCTAAAACATATATTCATATACATTTCTTTACAAAAAATAAAATTTTTCTATGGAACTTTTTTAAAATATATTTAATATCAATGTGTTAATGCTCTTTTTTACACTTATTTATTTATCAGAAATGTAAATTTTTGTATTAGCTATTTTCTTTTAATAAAATTTCCGTAAACTGCGCCACATCAAAGCAATAGGGCTTTGCCGTAATCAAGATTTATTCTATGGAGAAAATTATGAAAAAATTAACACTAGCATTAGTTTTAGGTTCAGCTTTAGCGGTAACTGGTTGTTTCGATAAAGAAGAAGCTGCACAAAAAGTTGACGCGGCTAAACAAGCGGCAACATCAATGGTTTCTGAAGCAAAAGGCGCAGCAACTAATGCTGTTGCTGATGTTAAAGATGCGGTTAAACAAGCTTCAACTGAAGTGAAAAACACTGCAGTAGAGAAAACTGCTGAAGTTAAAGATGCAGCAATGGCACAAGTTGAACAAGTAAAAGATGCTGCAGCAGCTAAAGTTAGCGAAATGAAAGATGCTGCAACCTCTAAAATTGATGCAATGAAAGACGCTGCATCATCAAAAATGGATGCAATGAAAGATACTGCTGCTTCTAAAATGACTGAAGTTAAAGATGCAGTTTCTGAAAAAGCAACTCAAGCAGCTGATGCTGTAAAAGAAGCTGCAAAATAATGCTTTAATCAATTTAATAAATGGTAAAATCCCTGTTAAAGAAATTTAATAGGGATTTTTTATTTAGGAAAACAAAATATGTTATGTGCAATTTATAAAAGTAAAAAGAAACCGGGAAGCTATCTGTATATCGCAAAAAGAGAGGATTTTTCTCAAGTGCCAGAAGTGTTACTGAGTCACTTTGGAAAACCAGAATTAGTCATGATGTTTAATTTACTTGGAAGCAAGCCGCTACATAATGTAGATAGTAATGAGGTATTGGAAAAAATTAAACAACAAGGATTTTATTTGCAAATACCAAAACAAGATGATGGTTTATTTAATAGCTTGAGTGAGATCAAATAAATTGTTTATTTTTGATACGAAAAAGAGAAAATTTGCGTTATCTCAAATTTTTAAAAGAAAAATTCTTTTAAAATCCACCGCACTTTTTAAAGGAGAGAAAAATGAGTAGCTTTTTTGTTGCGGGGACAGATACAAATGTGGGAAAAACCACGGCAACCCGCGCGATTATTCAAGCCTTGCAAAAACAAGGTGTGCAAGTGGTTGGCTATAAACCCATTGCTTGTTGCGGTGAGGAAAGTATTTACCCTGCGATGCAAGAAGAAAATACATCAGATTATGATAATTTAGCAAATTCAGATGTATTAACATTAATGGATTCAACCAAAGAAAATGTGTCCTACAAGGATATTAATAGTTATACCTTTAGCCATAGCGCACCGATGCTGACACAAGATAGGACGCGTATTAAGTTAGATAAAATTAATCATGATTTAACTCGATTAAATCAAAATTATCAGTCTGTGGTGGTTGAGGGCTCGTTTGGTTTAATGACTCCAATGGCGGAGGGAAAAAGTTTTGCTGATTGGGTTGCACAACGAAAAATGCCTGTGGTTCTTGTGGTTGGTATTAAAGATGGTTGTGTGAATCACGCGTTGTTAACTGTGCAAGCGATTCAACAGCTAGGTGTGCCGTTATTGGGCTGGATAGCTAACCGAGTTAATCCATTGTTAAGCCACTATGCAGAAATTGTTGATTTGCTTGTTGAGCATATTGATGCGCCGCTTTTAGGTAAAATTCCTTATTTGCATAAACCAGAAGAGCAAGAATTGGGACATTATTTGACGGATATTGATCGATTAATGTATATGCAAACAGAGTTAGTCAAATAATAAAGTGCGGTTAAAGTTTTTTATATTTAGATAAGGGCGTAAATAACGCCCTTATTTTATGGAAAAAAATATCTTATCTTTAAGTTATTCTGGTCTTACACCTAACATATGACAAATTGCATAAGTTAGTTCACTACGATTTAGCGTATAGAAATGGAAGTCATTCACGCCTTCGCGAGATAAAATTTTCACCATATCCATCGCCACACTTGCAGCTACAAGATTACGAGTAGTTTGATCATCGTCTAATCCTTCATAAGCGTTAACAAGCCATGCAGGAATTTTCACATTAGTGAAAGAAGCCATTTTTTGTAATTGCTTAAAGTTAGTTACGGGTAAAATGCCCGGCACGATTTCAGTATCAATACCAATTGATGCACAACGATCACGGAAACGTAGGTAGCTTTCAATATCAAAGAAAAATTGAGTGATAACATGATTTGCACCGGCATCAATTTTACGTTTTAAATTAATCAAGTCTGCTTGTGCTGATTTTGCTTCTGGATGAACTTCTGGATAAGCTGCTACAGAAATATCAAAATCAGCGACAGAACGGAGTAATTCCACAAGATCTGATGCATAAAATGATTTTTTAGCATATCCTTTTGGTTCGTCACCGCGTAACGCAACGATGCGACGAATACCACTGTCCCAGTAATCTTTAGCAATTTGTTTTAATTCTTCAGGCGTGGCATCAATACCAGTTAAATGCGGAGCAGCCTCTAAGCCAGTTTCTTGTTTGATTGCTTTTACAATACCATGAGTGCGGTCACGCTCGCCAGAGTTTGCACCGTAAGTAACAGAAACAAATTTGGGTTTTAACACTTTTAAACGATGAATAGAATCCCATAAAAGTGTTTCCATTTTTTCATTTTTTGGTGGGAAAAATTCAAAAGAAACATTAATTTTTTTATTGAAGTCAGCGATGTGCTGATTAAGCGTGTCAATTTCTTTAGCGTAGCTCATAAAAATTCCTATAGCTAGTATGATGATATTTTAGTTAACAATAAAATAACTTTATGCATGAGTCAATTTTAATAAATTCATTAAAAACATTAATTTAGCTAATGTAAATAGGTTTCAGCAAAAATACTAAAATATTGCATAAAAAATTAGCATTAATGAAATAAATATGTATAATACACCGACCCTGTAAATGTGCGAATTCCCATCGTACATTATTTTATCGAGATCTCACTCGAAGGGGTGGCGATTAAGATCAATGGTTGTGTTCGCAAGAACATTGGGTATCAAACTAATTTTTGGTAATTAATTAATGAAAACTTTTGTAGCAAAACCAGAAACGGTTAAACGCGACTGGTACGTAGTAGATGCGACAGGTAAAACTTTAGGTCGTTTAGCGACTGAATTAGCACGTCGTCTTCGTGGTAAACACAAGGCTGAGTACACTCCACACGTAGATACAGGTGATTACATCATCGTTATCAACGCAGACAAAGTGGCAGTAACTGGTCGTAAAGAAACAGATAAACTTTACTACTGGCACACTGGCTATGTAGGTGGTATTAAACAAGCGACTTTCAAAGAAATGATCGCTCGCCGTCCTGAAGCAGTGATTGAAATTGCGGTTAAAGGTATGTTGCCAAAAGGTCCATTAGGCCGTGCAATGTTCCGTAAATTAAAAGTGTACGCGGGTGCTGAACACCAACACGCTGCACAACAACCACAAGTATTAGATATTTAATCACGAGGTTTAGAAAATGGCAGAGAATCAAAACTACGGCACAGGTCGCCGCAAAAGCTCTTCAGCTCGTGTATTTATCAAACCGGGCAGTGGTAAAATCACTATCAACCAACGTGAATTAGACGTTTACTTCGGCCGTGAAACTGCGCGCATGGTAGTACGTCAACCATTAGAATTGGTTGAGTTAACTGATAAATTAGACCTATACATCACAGTTAAAGGTGGTGGTATTTCTGGTCAAGCGGGTGCAATCCGTCACGGTATCACTCGTGCATTGATGGAATACGATGAAACATTACGCCCAGCACTTCGTGCAGCTGGTTTCGTTACTCGTGACGCACGTCGCGTTGAACGTAAAAAAGTGGGTTTACACAAAGCACGTCGTCGTCCACAATACTCAAAACGTTAATTTTTATTTTCGTTTCGAAAAAGAAAAGCAGAGAGAAATCTCTGCTTTTTTGTTATCTAACTTATTGATTATAAAACAATAAAAAAGAATTATTTGGCAAATGACTTACGCTTTGTGGTAGAATACACACCCCTTGTAAAATATAGAATATTTTTGGATCTTCGGAGGAATAAATGTCCAGCGCATCAAGTAAACGTTCAGTAATGACCCTTTTTTCAAATAAAGATGATATTTACTGTCATCAGGTAAAAATTGTTTTAGCTGAAAAAGGTGTGCTTTATGAGAACGAAGAAGTTGATTTGCAAGCATTACCAGAAGATTTAATGGAATTAAATCCGTATGCTACGGTGCCAACGTTAGTTGATCGTGATCTTGTTTTGTTTAGTTCACGAATTATTATGGAATATCTTGACGAGCGTTTTCCGCATCCACCATTAATGCAAGTGTATCCAGTTTCTCGAGCAAAAGATCGTCTTTTGATGTTACGAATTGAACAAGATTGGTATCCAACTCTCAAGAAAGCAGAAAATGGTACAGAAAGTGAAAAAGCTGAAGCGCTTAAACAATTAAAAGAAGAACTTTTAGCGATTACACCAGTTTTTCAGCAAACGCCTTATTTCATGAATGAAGAGTTTGGTTTAGTAGATTGTTACGTTGTACCATTATTATGGAAATTAAAACATTTAGGCGTGGAATTTACAGGTCCAGGTAGTAAACCGATTAAGGGATATATGGATCGTGTATTTAGTCGAGATTCATTCTTGCAGTCTGTAGGTGAGGCTGCACCAAAAAATTTAATGGATGATAAATAATGGAATACAAAGCTTCTCCTAAGCGCCCTTATTTATTACGCGCCTATTATGATTGGCTAGTAGATAATAGTTTCACGCCTTATTTAGTTGTTGATGCGACTTACTTAGGTGTGAATGTTCCTGTCGAATATGTAAAAGATGGGCAGATTGTATTGAACTTGTCTGCTAATGCCACGGGCAATTTACAACTTACAAATGATTTCATCCAGTTTAATGCCCGATTTAAAGGTGTTTCTCGTGAATTGTATATTCCAATGGGCGCAGCGCTTGCGATCTATGCTCGTGAAAATGGTGATGGCGTTATGTTTGAGCCAGAAGAGGTTTACGATGAACTTAATTCTGAGCCAGATACTGAACAACCAACAGATTTTCATGAGGCTGTAGAGAATCCTAAAAAACGAGAAGAAAAAAAGAAAATAAAATCAGCTTCTCATTTAAGAATTGTTGATTAAGAAAAAACGCGATGAAGTTATCATCGCGTTTATTTTTATAAATTACCTTGTTTTTCAATAAAGTTAAGAATTTTATCTTCAATTCCTTTTGAATCTAATTCCAAATCTTTCAATGCCTCTTGTTGTGTCGCTTGTGGAATAAAATAATCTGGTAAACCAAGCTGTAAAAGTGCGGTTGATTTTCCTGATGAATTTAGCTCTTCCGCAACTGCAGATCCTGCTCCACCTTGAATTGCATTTTCTTCTAATGTGACCAAATAATCGTGAGTTTGAGCAAGCACATTAATCATTTTAATATCAATTGGTTTCACAAAACGCATATCGACAACAGTGGCATTAAGTTTTTCTGCTGCCTCTAACGCAGAAGGTAGCAGAGTACCAAAGTTTAAAATCGCAATTTTTTGACCTTCTCGAATTAAACGTGATTTACCGATAGGAAGCATTTCTAAAGGTGTTAGTTCAACACCAATGGCATTTCCGCGAGGATAACGCACAGCCGCAGGTTTTCCACATTGATAACCTGTATAGAGCATTTGACGGCATTCATTTTCATCACTTGGTGTCATGATGATCATATTTGGAATGCAACGCATAAAGCTAAGATCAAATGCCCCTTGGTGTGTTGGGCCATCAGCCCCTACGATACCTGCGCGATCAATTGCAAATAATACAGGGAGATTTTGAATCGCAACATCGTGAATTAACTGGTCGTAAGCACGTTGTAGAAATGTCGAGTAAATCGCAACTACAGGTTTATATCCGCCAATAGCGAGTCCAGTGGCAAACGTGACGGCGTGTTGCTCTGCAATCGCTACATCAAAATATTGTTCTGGGAAACGCTGAGAAAACTCCACCATGCCAGAGCCTTCACGCATTGCAGGTGTGATACCAATAATTTTGGAATCTTTTTCTGCCATTTCGCATAGCCAATCACCAAAAATTTTCGAATAAGTTGGCTTGGTATTGTGTTTAGGCAATTCACCACTGATTGGGTCAAATTTTGGTACGCCGTGGAAACCAATAGGATCTTTCTCTGCAGGTGCGTATCCTTTACCTTTTTTTGTTTTTATATGTAAGAATTGTGGACCTTTGAGATTACGCATATTCGTAAGTGTTGCCATTAATTCGTCAATGTTATGCCCGTCTACAGGGCCAATATAATTAAAACCGAGTTCTTCAAATAATGTACTTTCTGGCGAGAACATCACTCCTTTCATATGTTCTTCGGTTTTTTTCATAAAGTTTTTTACCGGTGGAACTTTATCAAGAATTTTTTTACTTCCATCTCGTAATGTGGAGTAGATAGAACCAGAGAAAATACGAGCAAGGTGATTATTCAATGCGCCAACATTTTCTGAAATAGACATTTCATTGTCATTTAAAATGACCAACATATCAGTGTGAACAGAACCTGCATGATTCAGTGCTTCAAAAGCCATTCCTGCAGTAATTGCCCCGTCTCCGATTACGCATACGGTTTTTCTACCTGCATTTTCTCGTTCTGCGGCGACAGCAATACCTAATCCAGCACTAATAGAAGTAGAGGAGTGGCCAACGCTTAATACATCAAATTCACTCTCTTCACGCCAAGGGAAAGGATGAATACCGTTTTTTTGGCGAATTGTGGACATTTGATCTCGACGACCGGTTAAAATTTTGTGTGGATAAGCTTGATGTCCAACATCCCAAATTAATTGATCAAATGGTGTTTTATACACGTAATGTAGTGCAACGGTTAGCTCTACAGTGCCTAAACCTGACGCTAAATGCCCGCTAGTTTGACTAACAGATTCTAAAAGATAACCGCGTAATTCTTGGCAGAGTTGTGGTAGCTGGTCTTTATTTAAAAGACGCAAATCTTCTGGTGAATTAATCAAAGATAATAAGGGGTAATTGTTCATATAGTTAGTCATTTTAAAAACGTTATAATTTTTGACCGCACTTTGTGAGCATTGATGCGGTTGGTATTAACTTTTTCTACTAATAATGAATTCAGCTAATGCACGAAGTGCGGTCGTATCAAAAGGAATTTTTTCTAATTCAGACAAAGCACTTTGATATAGATCTTGCGCTTTTTGTTTTGCGCCACTTAATCCAAGTAATTTTGGATATGTGCTTTTATCTAAATCAAGATCGGCGCCGACTTGTTTGCCAATTTCTGCGCTATCACCCTCAATATCTAAAATATCATCTTGAACTTGAAAGGCTAAGCCAATGGCTTCCGCATATTGCGTTAAGGATTGTTCTAAGGTTTTGTCGCCAAAATGCGGAGAACAAATAAAACCTAATTTTAATGCAGCAATCAGCAATGCGCCCGTTTTGTTACGATGAATTAATTCTAATTCGCTTAAACTAATTTGTTTATGCTCAGAAATAAGATCTAAACTTTGCCCTAAACACATTCCTTGCACACCCGCGCCTTGTGCTAAAATTTGAACTAAAGCCAGTTTTTGTTCAGAAGAAATATTTGGCGTTTTAGTTAATATTTCAAAAGCAAAACTTTGAAGGGCATCGCCCGCAAGAATAGCTGTAGCTTCATCAAATTGGATATGACAAGTAGGGTGTCCACGACGTAGATTGTCATCATCCATTGCGGGTAAATCATCGTGAATTAAGGAATAGGCATGAATGGCTTCAATAGCGGCAGCGGCGTAATCTAAGGTTTGTTTCTCTGCACCAAGCATTTGACCTGTTGCGTAAACTAAAAAAGGCCTAACCCGTTTGCCACCAAGTAATAATGCGTATTTCATCGCGTCAAGCAAAGGTGCATTATAACTTTCAATACCCTCAAGTTGAGTTTCTAGAAAGCGATTAATACGAGTTTGAACCTGTTGTAATTCTTCAGAAAAGTTATCCATTAAGCATTCCCTTCATAATCATTTAGTGGGGCATCTTCTGTTTTTTGCAATAAGATCTGAATGCGTTGTTCTGCTTGTTGTAAACGTTCTTGCCCTAGCTTGGCTAATTGCACACCTTGTTCAAATTCTTTTAACGCTTCTTCTAACGGTAGATCGCCATTTTCTAAATGTGTAACAATATTTTCTAACTGCGCTAACGTTGTTTCAAAATCTTGTGAAGATGCGGGTTTACGCGCCATGGAATTATCCTTTTTCACGGTAAAAATTGCTTGCCATTGTACTGTATTTTACTTGAGTTGTTAAAAAATTATTTCAAGCTAGGACCAGTGGACTTTTAACTATCTTTGCGTAAAATACTCGCCACTTTAAATACCCAAGAAATACCTAAGCTATTTATATGAAATTTATCGTTAAACTTTTTCCTGAAATCATGATTAAGAGCGAAACTGTTCGTAAACGTTTCGCAAAAATTTTAACCTCTAATATCCGCAATATTTTACAGAAATATGATGAAGAAGCCGCTGTCGTACGTCACTGGGATTACATTGAAGTGCGGTCAAAAAATGAAGAGAATCGTGAAGAATTAATCGCCTTGTTACAACGTATTCCTGGTATTCATCATTTTTTAGAAGTTGAAGAAAAACCGTTTACCGATTTACATCATATTTTTGAATTGACGCTTGCTGATGTCTCGCAACAACTTCAAGGCAAAACTTTTTGTGTTCGAGTAAAACGTAAGGGAAAACATAAATTTAGTTCGATTGAAGCTGAACGTTATATCGGCGGTGGATTAAATCAACATATTGAAAGCGCAAAAGTGCGGTTAAAAAATCCAGATGTGACTGTTCGTATTGATATTGAAGATGACAAAATGATGTTAGTTAAAGCACGTCACGCAGGGATTGGCGGTTATCCGATTGGGACGCAAGAGGATGTGCTTTCTTTGATTTCGGGGGGATTTGATTCTGGTGTATCGAGTTATATGCTAATTCGTCGTGGTTCCCGAGTTCATTATTGTTTCTTTAATCTTGGTGGCGCAGCCCATGAAATTGGCGTAAAACAAATGGCTTATCATATTTGGCAACGCTATAGCTCTTCACATAAAGTACGCTTTATTGCGATTAACTTTGAAGGAGTTGTCGGTGAGATTTTAGAGAAAGTCGATAACGGCCAAATGGGCGTTGTATTAAAACGGATGATGGTTCGAGCCGCAAGTAAAGTCGCTCAACATTTTAATATTGAAGCGATTGTGACAGGGGAGGCATTAGGGCAAGTTTCTAGCCAAACTTTAACCAATTTACGCTTGATTGATGAAGCCGCTGATGCCTTAGTATTACGTCCGTTAATTACGCATGATAAAGAACAAATTATCGCGATGGCGAAAGAAATTGGTACTGACGATATTGCAAAATCTATGCCGGAATTTTGTGGGGTAATTTCAAAAAATCCTACGATCAAAGCGGTTCGTGAAAGAATTCTAGAAGAAGAAGGGCATTTTAATTTTGAGATTCTTGGAAGTGCGGTGCAAAATGCGAAATATTTAGATATTCGCCAGATCGCAGAAGAAATAGAAAAAGAAGTCGTGGAAGTCGAGGCAATTTCTGTATTGAGTGAAAATGAAGTGATTTTGGATATTCGTAGCCCAGAAGAAACGGATGAAAATCCATTTGAATCAGATACACATGACGTCATTCAAATGCCGTTCTACAAACTTTCTTCTCAATTTGGTAGTCTTGATCAAAGTAAAAATTACGTGTTGTATTGTGAACGTGGTGTGATGAGCAAATTACAAGCCTTATATTTGAAAGAAAATGGTTTTTCAAATGTGCGTGTATTTGCAAAAAACATTCATTAATTAGGATATAAAATATGCGTAATCAAACTAAACGGCATCTTGAACAGCTCCAAATTACCATGCAGCAGCTTAATTTATGGCAAACGATGCCCCCTGCTGCAGAGGCCTTTTTAAGTGAAGAACCTTTTTCAATTGATACGATGTCTGCCGAAGAGTGGCTACAGTGGGTATTTATTCCACGCATGCAGGCATTGTTAGAAAGTGGTTCAGCCTTGCCAAATAAAATTGCTATTTCTCCTTATATTGAAGAAGCAATGAAGGAATTTGATGAGTTACAAAAACTATTAACTCCTTTGGTTGCTTTAGAAGAACTTCTGAACAAGAACGAATGTTAGAAATTTTATATCAAGATGAGTTTCTCGTTGCGGTGAATAAGCCTGCTGGTATGTTAGTTCATCGTAGTTGGTTAGATCCTCATGAAACTCAATTTGTGATGCAAACGTTACGAGATCAAATTGGTCAACATGTATTTCCTATTCATCGTTTAGATCGACCGACATCTGGCGTGTTGTTATTTGCATTGAGCAGTGAAATTGCGAACCTAATGTGTGAACAGTTTGAACAAAAGTGCATTCAGAAATCTTATTTGGCTGTAGTACGAGGGTATCTACAGGGAAAAGAGCGGATAGATTATCCACTAAAAATTCAATTGGATAAAATTGCAGATAAATTTTCTCAAGAAGATAAAGAGCCTCAAGAAGCTATTACTGATTATGAAGGATTAAAAATAGTCGAAATGCCTTATCCTGCTGGGCGTTATCAAACGGCGCGTTATTCTTTAGTTAAATTAATCCCTCATACAGGCAGAAAACACCAATTACGTCGTCATATGAAACATATTTTTCACCCAATTTTAGGTGATTCGCAATATGGTGATTTGCATCAAAATCGTGCGTTAACCTTGCATCTTGGCTGTTCTCGGTTATTTTTACATTCTGATAGTTTGTCTTTTATTCATCCAAAAACGAAAGAGAAAATAACAATTACAGCAGGATTAGATGAACAATGGCATCAATTAATGAATCAATTTGGATGGAAAAATGTTTGATATTAACTTAACACACGAACAGCAACAAAAAGCAGTTGAACAAATTCAAGAACTTATGGCAAAAGGGATTAGTAGCGGAGAAGCGATTCAAATAGTGGCGAAAGCACTACGAGAAATTCATAAAAATGATAAAAAAACTCCAGAAAATTAAATTTTTTGTGATCTACTTATCATTTTTGAATATTGCTCATTGCATAACCGCTCAAAATATTTGAGTATAACGTCCATACGAGGTGATAAGGCGAGAGTCTTGTTGATTTATTGTTTTAGTAGGCGAAGCCTAGAGAGGTCTTTTATGGAAATTGGTGTTGTGAAATGGTTCAATAATGCAAAAGGATTTGGTTTCATTTCCGCAGAAGGCGTGAATGCCGATATTTTTGCACATTATTCAGTGATTGAAATGGACGGTTATCGTTCATTAAAAGCGGGTCAAAAAGTGCAATTTGAAGTTATCCACGGAGACAAAGGATCTCATGCCACGAAAATAATTCCACTTGTGGATAATCAAGAGTAATAATGCGAATACTCTAAATTTTTTCTCTATTAGTCCTAACTCAAAAAGACAAGAATTGCAGCTTGTCTTTTTTATTTTAATAAATTTTTTAAACTGGTTTTCATTGCAGCCATTTGATTTTCAAATTGTGCTTTACTTTCTCTTTCGTCAATCATATAGGTAATTGTTTCCGAAAGCGTCATCTTCATTTTGCGAGAATATTTAGAAAGACGTAGCCAAACCGCATATTCCAAATCAATGGATTTTTTCTTTGTATGTTGTTTTTCACCATTAAAAAAGCGTTTACGGCGGGCACGAATGGCTTGATCAAGCTTAATTGGTAAGGCCGGAGAAAGATGATTCTTAATCCATTCTTCAATTTTTTCTGGATAATTTTGGGATTCTAATAATTCTTGTGCTTTGGCTTCTTGCAAACTGCGTTCTTCATAACGCGTGATATTTTCCCCTTCGCGATGTTTACGAATTAGGTAAATCCATTTCCAATTTGCTTCTTGATTTTCGAGTTTTTGATATTTCATTTTTTATCATTGAGTGACGTGGTAACTGCATTAATATACGTGTTTTTATGCTGATTTTCTAGTGGATTTTCACAAGGCCATTAAATATGCGATAATGTGGTCAATTTTTCTAGAAAGAGACTAGCCGTGAGTTCATTATTTTCTCAACAACAAGCTATTGAGCAATCTTTAAATTGGCAGGCATTACAACCTGATTTGGCAATTCAAGATTTTCCTTTAGAACCAGTGGATTTCTGGGTATTACAACCGAATGCCACACAGGCTATCGATTTATTTTTACGCCATCCAACGCGTTCCTTATTGATGATGAAAGTAGGTGAGCCAGTTGAATATGCGGAGTTATTGCAAAATTTTATATCGCAAAACCATCATAAAGCGCGGTCAATTTTCGGTGTGAATTATGTGATAGAGCAGGGCGACTCTTTTTCTTTTCCTCATGTTTATGCTGAGCCAGCAAAATCTTTAGATGATAATTTTGCCAGTCAAGGTGAGGCGTTAAGCGCATTGTATTGCGATCAATTCCAGCTTTTCGGTAGTTTTCGGATTCATCCAAGTTCACAAGATATTCAATTAGTACCAGGATTAGTGCATAAAGCTAATGGTGGTGTTTTGATTTTAAGTGCGGCAACATTGTTATCTCAATTTGATTTGTGGGGGCGATTAAAACAAATTCTGCAAACCCAAACTTTTGATTGGTATTCAGTCCATCCATTTAAAAATTTACCTTGTGATATACCAGGCTATTCCCTGAACTTAAAAGTGATTGTACTTGGTAATCGTACTGAATTAGCCACTTTGGCTGAGTTAGAAGAAAACCTTTATTCTTTTGCCGATTATGCCGAAATTGAAAGTTATATTTCTGTGGCTGAAGTGGAGGAACAAAAAACTTGGGCGGGTTATGTACAACAAATGGCTCAAGAGCAAAATATTGAGCTAGATTTTTCGGCGTTAAATAAACTCTATCAATTATTAGTTCGTGAAAGTGAAGATCGCTTTTTAATTAACGCATCACCTCTTAAATTAAAAGAAATATTACAGGATGCTTCAACTTTTGCTGAAAAAATAGCATTAAGTGCGGAGGATTTTGAGGATATTTTTCAACAAAAATTGGCGCAATATGGTTTCCTAAAAGAACAAACTTATGCCGATATTTTAAATGAGCAAGTTTATGTTGAAACTCAAGGGGAAATTGTTGGGCAAATTAATGGCCTTTCAGTAATTGAATATCCTGGTACACCAGTATGTTTCGGCGAGCCTTCGCGTATTAGTTGTATTGTACAATTCGGCGAAGGGGAAGTGATCGATGTTGAAAGAAAAAATGAACTAGCGGGAAATATTCATGGTAAAGGCATGATGATTGCGCAAGCTTGCCTTTCCAATATATTAGATTTTCCATCGCAATTGCCATTTTCTGCCTCATTAGTGTTTGAACAGTCTTATGGTGAAATTGATGGTGATAGTGCATCTCTGGCGATTTTCTGTGTGCTAGCAAGTGCTTTGGCGGATTTGCCTTTGCCTCAAAATATCGCAATTACAGGATCGATTGATCAATTTGGACTTGTTCATTCTGTTGGTGGGGTGAATGATAAGATTGAAGGTTTTTTTACTATTTGCCAACGTCGTGGTTTGACCGGAAAACAAGGTGTAATTATTCCAATGACGACCATTCAGCAACTGAGTTTATCTGATGAAGTGAAAAGTGCGGTAAAAAATGGTGAATTTTTTATTTATCCTGTAGAAGATATTTATCAAGCTTGCGAATTATTATTTAATCGTGATTTGCTAGATGAAAACAAAGATTATACAGAAAAAACTGAGCCTTTATCTCGTCTCATTCAACGTCGAATTGAGGGGAGAGCTGATTTAGAAAGGAAAGGTTTTTGGAATTTCTTCCGCCTTTAATAGATAAAAGCGAACATTTGTTCGCTTTTATTTCTTTTATAATCTATCAAAGTGACTGCTCCGACAAGTTTTGCGAACAAGTGTTAGCCATTTACACTTTGCTATGTTCTCTTTAGAATGTTTTATATCAGTTTAAAACTGAATTCATCATATATAAAGGAACCTAAAATGCAAAACACTTGTACACCTAATAAAAAAAGTAGCTATTCTTATGATGATTTGCTCGCGTCAGGTCGCGGCGAATTATTCGGCAAAGAAGGGCCACAATTACCCGCTCCAACCATGTTGATGATGGATCGCATTATTGAAATGAATGAGGAAACAGGTGCTTTTAGCAAAGGGTATATTGAAGCTGAACTTGATATTAAACCTGAATTGCCGTTCTTTGGTTGTCATTTCATTGGCGATCCAGTGATGCCTGGTTGTTTAGGATTGGATGCTATGTGGCAGCTTGTTGGGTTTTATTTAGGCTGGATTGGCGGCAAAGGAAAAGGGCGAGCATTAGGGGTTGGCGAAGTAAAATTCACAGGACAAATTTTGCCAACGGCTAAAAAAGTGGTGTACCGAATTCATATGAAACGAGTAATTAATCGTAAACTAGTTATGGGAATGGCTGATGGTGAAGTTGAAGTAGATGGTCGCGTTATTTATACTGCAACAGATTTAAAAGTTGGATTATTCCAAGATACCTCAGCATTTTAATTTTTCTTTATTAATTCATACAAAAGAGCGGTGAAAATTTTTCTTAGATTTTCACCGCTCTTTTTTTATCCTTCTATTAATAAGCAACGTTCAATTACATCATATAAATGTCATTGGAACATGCTAGTCTCTAAGGAAAGTTGTCCTTTTTCTATACGGATTTCTTTAGCAAATTTTTTTATAAGCACATCACGCATATTGTTTTTATCTAATGTATAAACCGGCATATGTTCCAGTAATTTAGCGACATTCTCATTTAAAAAAGGCATGATTGCTTGCATTTGTTGCATATATTGCTGTGGTTCTCCTGACCAACGTAAAATACGCATTTTCTTTAAATAAACCGCACCTTCTTCAGGGTTATAATAAGGAACTGTATCAAAGGTCAGATTTAATTTTCCAGGCAATTTTTTATTGCCAAATTGAAATAAACCTTCTAAAGTACCGCTCATTTCTACGCGTTTATCATTAGTTTGCCCAATTTGGGTACTCAAATTTCTTACTTGATAATCAAGAAAAAATAATCCTGGTAGGCCAAATTTATCTGCAATAGCTCCTTTCTCTTGTAGATATTGATTGATTTGAGATTCAGTTATTGAAAAAGGTGAGGCCGATATATTAGGGGATACTGCTAAAATAGATGTTAACGTAAGAAATAATAATTTATTTTTTTTCATATCTAATTTTTAATTCAATTAAAAGCAAAAGAAAAATGGTGGACAAATATACCACAAATAGCCATGGAGTGATGTAGTAATGAGCCCTGAATTTAAAGAATATGTTAATCAATTAGTTATAGCACATCGTGATGAAAGAATTTATCCTTTTCAATATGAAGGCAAGAAATTTTGGTTGAAGCAACCTGAAAAATTGAAAGGGATTTGGTTATTATTGAAACCGTATCCGAAGAAATCTTTTAAAAATGAACTACAAACTTTGTTAAATCTTGCTGAAAAAAATGCACCTGTTCCAATAGTCTCTTATCATGATGAGGATTTTTTTGTTTTAGAAGATGCGGGAGCCACTGTATCACAATGGCTATGTGATAAGAAGATAGATGATCAGCAAAAATTTTCGATTATTTATGATGCTTGTCTTGCTTTGATTGATTTACATGATAAAAATCTGGTACATGGTCGTCCTGCTATTCGAGATATTACTTGGGATAAGGGAAAAGTTACTTTTCTTGATTTTGAATCTCGTTCAAGTAGTCAAAATCAAAATTGGTTAATCGTTCGAGATATGCTATTTTTCTTTGATAGTTTATGTCGAGAAGAAGATATTTCAGACGATTTTATTCAAAAAGTTGCCTTGTATTATCAAGCAAATTGTAAGGCAGAAAATTGGCATAATATGATTATATATTTGCAGCGTTTTCGCTGGATTTACTATCTTTTGTTACCTTTTAAACCTCTTGCAAAGACAGACTTAATTGCAGTTTATCGCTTATTTGAAATTTTATTAATAAAGGAAAAATGATGAAGAAAACACTTTTTATTATTGTATTATCAAGCATATTAGCTGCTTGTGCTGTAGGTGGTGGTGTTAGCGCTGGTGGCGGAAGTAACGGCGTTGGATTAGGACTAGGGATTGGCTCTGGTATTCGATTCTAGTGATGATGAAAAGTGCGGTAAGTTTTAGCAAAGTTTTTAAGGAATCTAGTAAAACTTCTTGCATTTTAAATTTTTATCACTATAATGCACCCCATATTTCGGACGCGGGGTGGAGCAGCTTGGTAGCTCGTCGGGCTCATAACCCGAAGGCCGTCGGTTCAAATCCGGCCCCCGCAACCAATAATAAGTTCAGTAAAAGAACCCCAGTATTGGGGTTTTTTTCTATAAGAAATTTAATAAAAACTGGGCTTAGGTTCCTGTGAACCTAACCCTTTTTTTATGCCTAAAATTTTTTGTAGAAGTTTTTAGATTAATTAAAAGAAGTTATTTTGACTAAAAACTGACACTACAGTATAGGAGTAGAAATTGGCTACATTAGAACAAAATTTACAAGAAATGCTACAAGGCGCAGTAGAGGATTTAGGCTGTGAACTTTGGGGTATTGAATGTCAACGTGCAGGCCGTTTTATGACTGTGCGTCTATTTATTGATAAAGAAGGTGGCGTAACTGTCGATGATTGTGCTGATGTAAGTCGCCAAGTGAGTGCAATTTTAGACGTGGAAGATCCAATTGCGGACAAATACAATCTAGAAGTGTCGTCACCAGGTTTAGATCGTCCACTATTTACCTTGCCACAATTTGAACGCTATATTGGGCAAGATATCGCAGTGCATTTGCGAATTCCAGTGATGGAACGCCGTAAATGGCAAGGTAAGTTAGATCGTATTGAAAACGATATGGTTATTTTAATTGTTGATGGACAGGAACAGGTTTTAGTCTTTGGTAACATTCAAAAAGCGAATGTTGTTGCAAAATTTTAAAAGGAGCAAAAGAAAAAATGAGTAAAGAGATTTTACTGGCGGCAGAAGCCGTATCCAATGAAAAGTTATTACCACGTGAGAAAATTTTTGAAGCGTTAGAAAGTGCAATTGCGCTCTCTACCAAGAAAAAATATGAATACGAAACTGATATTCGTGTATCAATCAACCCAAAAACAGGTGATTTTGATACTTTCCGTCGTTGGTTAATCGTTGATGAAGTCAAAGTGCCAACGAAAGAAATCACTTTAGAAGCGGCACAATTTGAAGATCCAAATCTTCAACTAGGCGATTATATAGAAGATCAAATCGAATCTATCGCATTTGATCGTATTGCAATGCAAACTGTACGCCAAGTAATCAGCACTAAAATCCGTGAAGCTGAGCGTGCAAAAGTTGTAGAACAATTCCGTGCTGAAGAAGGCAAAATTGTCACAGGTACTGTGAAAAAAGTAAGTCGTGACAGCATCATCTTAGATCTTGGCAACAAAGCAGAAGCGATGATTGCTCGTGAAGATATGTTGCCACGTGAAAATTTCCGTCCTGGTGACCGTGTGCGTGGTGTGCTTTATAAAGTAAATCCTGAAGGCAAAACTGCACAATTATTTGTGACGCGCTCTAAACCAGAAATGTTGATCGAATTATTCCGTATTGAAGTGCCTGAAATTGGCGAGGAAATGATTGAAATTCGTGGTGCAGCTCGTGATCCTGGTTCTCGCGCTAAAATTGCAGTGAAATCAAACGATAAACGTATTGACCCAGTTGGTGCTTGTGTGGGTATGCGTGGTGCGCGTGTTCAAGCCATTACCAATGAACTTGGTGGTGAGCGCGTAGATATCGTGCTTTGGGATGATAATCCGGCACAATTCGTGATCAATGCAATGGCACCAGCTGATGTGTCTTCTATCATCGTTGATGAAGATAATCATTCTATGGATATTGCCGTTGAAGCCGCTAACCTTGCGCAAGCAATTGGTCGTAATGGTCAAAACGTACGTTTAGCAACACAATTAACGGGTTGGACACTAAACGTGATGACTACTGATGACTTAAATGCAAAACATCAAGCAGAAGATAACAAAGTTTTAAACTTATTTATGAACGCATTAGAACTTGATGAAGAATTTGCTCAAATCCTTGTAGAAGAAGGCTTCACAAGTTTAGAAGAAATTGCTTATGTGCCAATGAATGAATTGACAGCAATCGATGGTTTAGAAGATGAAGATCTTGTCGAAGAACTTCAAACTCGTGCTAAAAATGCGATTACCGCCGCAGCGGTTGCTGAAGAAGAAGCATTGAAAAAAGCGAATATTGAAGATCGCTTATTGAATTTAGATGGCATGAATCGCCATGTGGCATTCAAATTAGCTGAAAAACAAATTACTACTCTCGAAGAACTCGCCGAACAGGGTGTAGATGATTTAGCAGATATTGAAGAATTAACAGCAGAACAAGCAGCAGATTTAATTATGGCTGCACGTAATATCTGTTGGTTTGGCGAAGAATAAGGAGAGTAGTAATGACTGAAGATGTTAAGGCTGATGCGCCAAAGAAATTAAGCATTCAACGCAGAACAAAAACAACAGTGAGCAGCACCACAACTGGCGGTAAAAGCAAAGAAGTACAAGTAGAAGTACGTAAAAAACGCACAGTAAAAACTGATATTGCTCAACAAGAAGAAGCAAAATTAAAAGCACAGCAAGAAGCGGAAGCGAAAAAAATTGCTGAGCAAAAAGCAGCAGAAGAAAAAGCTCGTTTAGAAGCTGAAAAAGTAGCAGCGAAGAAAGAAGCTGATGAAAAAGCAAAAGCTGAAAAAGCGAAAGTAGAAACAGCTAAGCTGGCAAAAAGTGCGGTAGATTCTAAAGCAAAATCTATTGATCCTGAAAAAGAGAAACGCAAAGCAGAAGAAGCAGAACTTCGTCGTAAAGCTGAAGAATTAGCTCGTCAAAAAGCAGAAGAACAAGCTCGCCGTGCAGCAGAAGAAGCGAAACGTTATGCTGAAGCAGATGATTCAGACAATGAATCTTCTTCAGAAGACTATTCTGATTACAACTTAAGTTCAAGATATGCACTTGAAGCTGAAGATGAAGAAGATCGCCGTAACGAAAATCGTGGCCGTGGCAAAAATAAAGTAGCGAAAGCGAAAAAAGGCGGTCGTGACGATGAAAATAGCAAAAACTCGAAAAACGAGCGCGAATCTAATCGTAAAAATCAAAAAGATGCTAAGTTTGGTAAAGGTAAAAACGGCAAAAAAGGTGCCGCACTTCAACAAGCCTTTACTAAACCAGTTCAAGCTGTAAAAGCGGATGTTGTCATTGGTGAAACTATTACCGTTGCTGAATTAGCGAACAAGATGGCTGTAAAAGCGACTGAAATCATCAAAACGATGATGAAGATGGGCGAAATGGTTACTATTAACCAAGTTATAGACCAAGAAACCGCTCAATTAGTAGCGGAAGAACTTGGTCATAAAGTAATTCTTCGCAACGAAAATGAGCTTGAAGAAGCAGTATTAGGCGATCGCGATGTAAACGCAGAAAAAGTAACGCGTGCGCCAGTTGTAACCATCATGGGTCACGTTGACCATGGTAAAACCTCTTTACTTGACTATATTCGTAAAGCGAAAGTTGCTGCAGGTGAAGCGGGTGGTATTACCCAACATATCGGTGCGTATCACGTAGAAATGGATGATGGCAAAATGATCACCTTCTTAGATACTCCGGGACATGCTGCGTTTACTTCTATGCGTGCACGTGGTGCAAAAGCAACAGATATCGTTGTTCTTGTTGTTGCTGCCGATGATGGTGTGATGCCTCAAACTATCGAAGCGATTCAACACGCAAAAGCAGCGGGTGCACCTTTAGTGGTTGCAGTAAATAAAATCGATAAACCAGAAGCAAACCCAGACCGTGTTGAGCAAGAATTATTACAACATGATGTCATTTCTGAAAAATTCGGTGGTGATGTGCAATTCGTTCCAGTATCTGCGAAGAAAGGTACAGGGGTTGATGATTTATTAGATGCAATCTTACTTCAATCTGAAGTGCTTGAATTGACTGCTGTAAAAGACGGCATGGCAAGTGGCGTAGTCATTGAATCTTACTTGGATAAAGGTCGTGGCCCTGTGGCAACTATCTTGGTTCAATCAGGTACACTACGTAAAGGTGACATCGTACTTTGTGGTTTTGAATATGGCCGTGTGCGCGCAATGCGTGATGAAAATGGAAAAGAAGTGGATGAAGCAGGTCCTTCAATTCCAGTTGAATTATTAGGTCTTTCAGGCGTGCCTGCAGCGGGTGATGAAGCAACCGTTGTACGTGATGAGAAAAAAGCACGTGAAGTGGCGTTATATCGTCAAGGTAAATTCCGTGAAGTGAAATTAGCTCGTCAGCAAAAAGCGAAACTTGAAAATATGTTTAGCAATATGTCTGAAGGCGATGTGGCTGAATTGAACGTCATTGTGAAAGCGGACGTACAAGGCTCTGTGGAAGCGATTGTTCAAGCGTTAAATGAGCTTTCTACCAATGAAGTAAAAGTTAAAGTTGTTGGTTCTGGCGTAGGTGGTATAACTGAAACTGATGCAACTTTAGCTGCAGCATCTAATGCCATTATTGTTGGCTTTAACGTTCGTGCTGATGCATCTGCTCGTCGTGTCATTGAAGCGGAAAACATTGATTTACGTTACTACTCAATCATCTATGAATTGTTGAATGAAATTAAAGCAGCAATGAGCGGTATGTTAGAGCCTGAATTTAAACAAGAAATTATTGGTTTAGCTGAAGTTCGTGATGTATTCCGTCATCCGAAATTTGGTGCAATCGCAGGCTGTATGGTGACCGAGGGTGTAGTGAAACGTAACAACCCAATCCGTGTATTACGTGACAACGTCGTTATCTTTGAAGGGGAATTAGAATCTCTTCGCCGTTTCAAAGACGACGTATCTGAAGTTCGTAACGGTATGGAATGTGGTATCGGCGTGAAAAACTACAACGATGTAAAAGTCGGTGACCAAATCGAGGTGTTTGAAGTAGTTGAAGTTAAACGTTCAATTTAATTTATAGCAATTGTATTGCTGTTTTAGGGTAAATGTAATTTGCCCCTATTACAATTGCTATAAGCGGTTGGATTTCGCAAAATTCGACCGCTTTAACTTTTCTATTATTTTATTAAAACAACAAATAGGATGCTGGCGAATGAAGTTTAATGATTTGGATTTATCTCAATGGCAAGCGCTTGATATTAATACTGATAGTCTTTGGATGATTCCAACAAGAGATAAAACAGGAAAGCATAAAAATGTGTATCACGGAAACTTTATTCCCCAGATTCCTAATCAATTGATTCGTAGATACACAAAAGAGAATGAATGTGTTTTTGAGCCTTTTATGGGCAGTGGGACAACATTATTTGAGTGTGAAACGTTAAACAGAGAATATATTGGCTTTGATCTTAATCCTCATATTATTGACTATGTGAGAGAAAATGCTGATAAAGAAAAAATAAATGATTTCTATATTGCAAATTGTAACTCAATGGATGAGATATCCGTCGACGAACATTTTAAAGAATATGGAAAAACAGCACAATTTTTACTGATGCATCCACCTTATATGGATATTGTGAAGTTTACAGATAATCCTAACGATCTTTCTCAATGTGATAGTATCAATGAGTTTGTGCGAAAGTTTAAACTTGTTTGTGAGAATAGTTTAAAATACCTTGATAAAGGTCGATATTTTGCTTTAGTGATTGGGGATGTATATAAAAATAGTGAAATTCTACCACTTGGTTTTTATTGTATGGATATGATAAAACGAACTTTTAAAGTTAAATTAAAAGGTATCGTAGTGAAAAATATTGAAGGAAATAGAGGGAAGCTTAATTCTAGAGGTATTTGGCGCTATCGGGCATTAAGTAGCGATTACTATATTTTCAAACATGAATATATTATGGTTTTTAAAAAAGAGTTTTGAGTATGAAAATCACAAAAACAGAACTATTTTTAAGATTAGCCAAGCCAAATGAACAAGGTATTTCTCGTTGGGTTAATGTAAGTGAATTTGTTGGTGAATATAAAGATTTAAAATTAGGTAATGGTGGAAGTTGGTGTCGTGCAAGTTCTCCATTAGCAAGAGATTATATTGTTGAATTTGATAAAAGTCGTACATCTGGTAATTCTATTGATGCAATTAGGCTCAATGGTTTTAATCAAGAAAAGCATTTTAAACAACATATTCGAAAAGATATTAAAGATACATTCAAAACGAAAAATTGTGTGATGTTGGGGATAAATGGAAAATCCGAAAATACCAAGATTGAAATTGATCATAAAGATGGCAGAAAAAACGATCATCGTGTCAGTGATACTAAAACGCAAAAATTAGAAGATTTTCAACCGCTTTGTAAGGCTGCTAATGATGCTAAACGTCAAATTTGCAAAGAGTGCAAGGCAACCAATAAGCGTTGGAGCGCTAAGAATATTTTAGGTAATCCTTATGCGTTTTATCAAGGTGATGAAAATTATTCGGAAGAATTGGGATGTGTTGGGTGCTATCAATATGATCCAGTAGAATATCGAAAAAGCAGTGTGAAACGAATTTCTGCTGAAGCAGCTAAACATACATCAGACTACATTTTTAATAAATTATATTCAGAAGAGAACGAATGAATTATATCGGTTCAAAACTAAAACTTTCTAACTGGCTAGAGGCAGAAATCACTAATGTTGTTGGTGATTCTCTTTCTAATAAAGTGTTTTGTGATTTATTTGCAGGAACAGGGATTGTTGGTAGAAAATTTAAAACAAATGTAAAGCAAGTGATTGTGAATGATATGGAATATTACAGTTATGTTTTAAATAGAAATTATATTGGCAATCATCAAACAATTTCAAAAGCCGATGAATTATTACAAGAATTAGAAAATTTACTACCGAAAGAAGGCTTTATTTATCAAAATTATTGTTTAGGCTCAGGCTCAGAACGTCAATATTTTAGTGATGAAAATGGTAAAAAAATCGATTCAATTCGAATGCAAATCGAAGAATGGAAGAATACGCACTATATCGATGAAGACACTTACTATTTCCTCTTAGCAACTTTGTTGGAAAATGCAGATAAGGTAGCAAATACGGCATCGGTTTATGGAGCTTTTTTGAAAAATCTTAAAAGATCCGCACTAAAGCCGTTATCACTTGAGCCAGCATTATTTGAGATTAACTGTAATGATCACCAAGTTTATCAAATGGATGCAAATCAGCTAATAAAAAATATTTCAGGGGATATTTTATACCTTGATCCACCCTATAATACCCGTCAATATGGTGCAAACTATCATATGTTAAATACCATTGCGCTTTATGATAATTTTACTCCTAAAGGAAAGACTGGATTAAGAGAATATAATCGTTCGAAATATTGTTCAAAATCAGATGTGACTTCCGAATTTGAGACTTTGATTAGAGAAGCGAACTTTAAATATATTTTTTTAAGTTATAATAATGAAGGTTTGATGTCAGTTGAGCAAGTAAGAGATATTTTTGAACGTTACGGAAAATATGATTTAGTTCAAACAGAATATCAGCGTTTTAAAGCGGATAAAACTGAAAACCGTAAGCATAAGGCTGATTCAACATTTGAATATTTACATATTTTAGAGAAATTAAATTAAAAAGGATGAAACAATGGCTCGAGAATTTAAACGTAGCGATCGCGTCGCTCAAGAAATACAAAAAGAAATAGCAGTCATTTTACAACGTGAAGTGAAAGATCCCCGTATTGGGATGGTGACCGTTTCTGATGTGGAAGTGTCGAGCGATTTATCTTACGCAAAAATTTTCGTGACTTTTTTATTTGATCACGATGAAACGGCAATAGAGCAAGGCATGAAAGGCTTAGAAAAGGCATCGCCTTATATTCGTTCATTACTAGGCAAAGCGATGCGTTTACGTATCGTGCCAGAGATTCGCTTTATTTACGATCAATCCTTAGTGGAAGGGATGCGTATGTCAAATCTTGTGACCAATGTTGTGCGTGAAGATGAGAAAAAACACGTTGAGGAAAGCAACTAATGTCTAGACCTCGTAAACGCTGGCGTGATGTTGATGGTGTGTTTTTGTTGGATAAGCCACAAGGCATGTCATCAAATGACATTATGCAAAAGGTGAAGCGTTTATTTCAAGCGAACAAAGCGGGGCATACTGGCGCGCTCGATCCGTTGGCTACGGGAATGTTGCCGATTTGCTTGGGTGAAGCAACTAAGTTTTCACAATTTTTGCTTGATGCAGATAAGCGTTATCTTGTTACGGCAAAATTAGGCGAACGTACCGATACTTCCGATGCGGAAGGGCAAGTCGTGGAAACCCGTGAAGTTCGTGTTGAAACTCAGCAAATTTTGACCGCACTTGAACAATTTCGTGGTGATATTTTGCAAGTGCCGACAATGTTTTCCGCACTAAAACATAACGGTAAACCGCTTTATGAATATGCACGACAAGGTATTACAGTTGAGCGTGAGGCGCGTCCAATTACGATTTTTGAATTTAATTTTATTGAATATCACGCACCTTATTTAACCTTAGAAGTGCATTGTTCAAAAGGCACTTATATTCGCACCTTAGTAGATGATTTGGGTGAAGTGTTAGGTTGTGGCGCGCATGTGACAACGTTACGTCGTACAGCCGTAGCGGATTACCCCGTAGCAGAAATGATGCCAATCGATGAGTTACAACTGCTCGCTGAAAGTTTTCCATTAAGTGAATTAGATCGTCTATTACTGCCAACTGATACCGCTGTAAGTAAATTGCCCACTTTGCATTTGGATACAGAGCAGAGTAAAGCCATTGGTTTTGGTCAGCGAGTGAAATTTGCTAATGAACAGCAATTAAGCGGTCAAGTGCGGTTATTTTCAGCGGAGAATTTGTTCTTAGGTGTGGCATTAATCGACGGGAATATTATTCGCCCACAACGGTTAATTACACAATCAGCATAACTTAATTGCCTTTCTTATAAAATTCTAGTAATCTCATCTGTAATTAATTTTTTACAATATGTGTAAACTAAATGTTGCAGGTGAGTTTTATGGAAGCCCTTAAGGATTTACGTTCTGAAATTGATTCGCTTGATCGCGAACTTATCCAACTTTTTGCTAAACGTCTTGAATTGGTTTCTCAAGTTGGTAAAGTTAAACATCAACATGGATTACCTATTTATGCGCCAGAGCGTGAAATAGCAATGCTCCAAGCGCGTCGTTTAGAAGCTGAAAAAGCAGGCATTTCAGCAGATCTGATTGAAGATGTCCTACGCCGTTTTATGCGCGAATCTTATGCCAATGAAAACCAATTTGGCTTTAAAACCATCAATCCTGATATTCACAAAATTGTTATTGTGGGCGGTTATGGCAAATTAGGTGGCCTATTTGCCCGCTATTTACGTGCATCTGGCTATCCAATTTCTATTTTAGATAGCGAAGATTGGATGGTGGCTGAAAGTATTTTAACGAATGCTGATGTCGTGATCGTTTCCGTTCCCATCAATATTACTTTGGAAACGATTGAGCGACTAAAACCTTATTTAACAGAAAATATGTTGCTTGCAGATTTAACCTCTGTTAAGCGTGAACCGCTGGCGAAAATGCTTGAAATCCATTCTGGTGCTGTTTTAGGTTTACATCCAATGTTTGGGCCAGATATTGCAAGTATGGCAAAACAAGTGGTTGTGCGTTGTGATGGCCGTTTCCCCGAACGTTACGAATGGTTACTTGAGCAAATTCAAATTTGGGGCGCCAAAATTTATCAAATCGATGCCACAGAACACGATCACAATATGACTTATATACAAGCCTTGCGCCATTTTTCAACTTTCGCGAATGGTTTACACCTTTCCAAACAGCCCGTTAATCTTGCTAATTTATTGGCGCTTTCTTCTCCTATTTATCGCTTAGAACTTGCGATGATCGGTCGTTTATTTGCGCAAGATGCAGAGCTTTATGCAGATATTATTATGGATAAACCAGAAAATTTAGCGGTAATCGAAACACTAAAACAAACTTACGACGAAGCCTTAGCTTTCTTTGAAAATAATGATCGTGAGGGTTTTATTGAGGCTTTCCACAAGGTGCATGACTGGTTTGGCGATTATTCCGAACAATTCTTAAAAGAAAGCCGTCAACTATTGCAGCAAGCAAATGATTTGAAGCAAGGGTAAAAAGTGCGGTGAAATCTCACCGCACTTTTCTTTTATTGTCTCGCCAATCTTAAATTTTCAGGTAAATTCTCAAAATTAGAACGGAATGGATTAATGTCTAATCCACCACGACGAGTATAGCGTGCGTAAACAGTGAGTTTTTCTGGTTTTGCGTAGTGCATTAAATCACAAAAAATACGTTCGACACATTGTTCGTGGAATTCATTGTGTTGACGGAACGATACAATGTAACGCAATAATTTTTCGTGATTGATTTTTTTACCAATATAGTGAATATGTAACGTTCCCCAGTCTGGCTGATTAGTGATGAGGCAGTTAGATTTCAACAAATGGCTGACTAATTTTTCTTCGACAATTTCATCCGATACACAATCTTTCAGCCAATCAGCGCTAAATTCGTAGCTAGTAATTTCAATATCTTGTTCATCAATGCAATCGCCTTGTAAGTGATCAATTTTTTGAGAATCATAAACATCCACTGGATTTAACCGCACTTTTACATCGCCTTGCGCACATTCGCTTAAATCGCGTTGCATGGTTTGTTGAACGGTATTGAAGTCGGCAAATTTGCTTTGGTTGAAGCTATTTAAATAAAGTTTAAAACTTTTTGATTCAATCAAATTTTGGCTTTGATAATCCAGATAAATATCTGCGATAGCCACTTGTGGCAAGCCTTTTTCGTTGAGCCACGAGATTTCATAAGCCGTCCAAATATCGGCACCAATGGTAAAAGGCTGGTTTTGGGTAATGCCCAATCCATCACGGTTTAACGCGCGTGGCACTGGCTGTAATAAAGTACGGTCATATTGAGAGGCGTATTCTGTTTTTTGACCGAGTTTTAAGGATTTTAAGCTGTTGTCTTGGTAATTCATCTTTTCTCCGATTAGGTGTTCGAGTTTTGCAAATTTCGACACTTTATAAATTAATTACAAAAAATTCCACGATAGGTTCGAAACTAATCGACAGGTATCGCATTTAAAATGCAAGGTATCAAAAATTGGGTCTTTTAACATCCAATTTGCACCACAAGAAGGGCAGCAACGGGATTTTTCAGATTCTAAAGATTGCCCACCTACACGATATAAATAATAGTAAGTCGGTATGCCGGTTTCTTTTTCTATTTCTTGTGCTAAATAGTGCCCATGTTTTGAAAGTGTGCTTTGATGATCCGAAATTTCTGCCAAAGATTGTTGTTCTAATACCGCACCATTCATTTGTAGTTGATCGCAGGCTTGCCAATTTTCTTGCCATTTAATCAGATCTTGGCTTAAGTGCGGTTGATTTTGCAACTGTTTATACAAAGGGATAGGAGCGAAATTTTCTCCACTATGAATCGGTGAGCAACTTTGTAAATGGGTTGTGTAAAGCACTTGCCAAGCGGGAGATACATTTTCTGCCGTTTGATCTGAATTGAGATCATCGCCCACAAGTTGAAAACCATCAAAAATTACACCGCACTTTTCTGCTTCTTGTAATGCGCGATTCACTTCTGCGTTATTATTTTGCGGGAAAAGACTATCTTGCTCAGGGCAAATGACACGCATAGCAAAGCCTTGTGCGCCATCTTCTTCCGCTAAATATAAAGGGATTTCACGTCCGATAATTTGCCCGTTATACCGCCATTGATCGATCACTGCATTGAGTAAACGACTTTGTGATTCAATATTATTTTCGAGCGCAGTCAGGCGAAAATAGGTTTCGATTAAATACATAAATTTTTTAATTGCTGTCCGATTTGGTTTAAGCCGTTTAAACGTGTTTCGCTTAAACGTTGTGAAATGCCGAGCTCGCTAAAAAAGGCAGTAATATCAAATTTATTCAATTCATCCGCTGTTTTGCCATTGATTTGATTGAGTAAAATCCAAAGTAAGCCATTCATAATTCTGGCTTCACTAAATCCGTTGAATTGAAAAGTGCGGTCATTTTTAGGCATAATTTGAAACCACATTTGTGCTTCGCAGCCAGTAATAGAGTGCATTTGAGCGAGTTCATCGTCGCTTGGGCGAGATAAATTTTTGCCAGCTTGAATAATCAGGCGATAGCGATCTTCCCAATTTTTAGTTTGTTTTAATTGTTCTATCATTGTAATAAATCCAGTGCTTTATCTAAGGCGGTAAAAAATGCCTCCACATCTTCCTGCGTATTATAAGGCGCAAAAGACAGGCGTAATGTGGTGCGTTCGCCTAAGCGTGCTAAATAAGGTTGAGCACAATGTTCGCCGACTCGGAGCGCAATATTTTGTTCGCTCAAAAGTGTAGAAAGATCAGAACAGTCAATGCCTTCAAATACAAAACAAACGACAGTGCTTGCTTGAGGAGAATTGAATAATCGGCAATGCTCGTAAGATTTTAACCGCACTTTGACGGATTCAGCCAAGGATATAGTGTGCTGTTCTGCTGTGGTAAAATCCCATTTTTGTAGCCAATTCAGTATGGCATTAAAGCCAATAACCCCAGCAATATTAGGTGTGCCAGCTTCTAAACGATAAGGCAATTCGGCAAAAGTAATACGATCATTTGATACACGATCAACCATTTTTCCACCGAAAAAGAGCGGTTGAAGTTGAGAAAGTGCGGTCAATTTTCCTGTTAAAACACCAAGCCCATTTGGGCCATAAATTTTATGGGCAGAAAATGCGAGAAAGTCTGCATCTAAATCTTGTAAATCGATTTTAATATGGCTAATCGCTTGTGCAGCATCTACTAAAACCAACGCACGACTATGTTTTCTAATAAGTTGAATCAGGCGTTTAATCGGCTGTTCAGTGCCTGTGACATTTGAAACAAAATTCAGCGCAACGAGTTTGGTTTTTTCAGAAAGAGCAGAAATAAGTGCATTTTCATCAATTAGCCAATTATCTAAAATCGGTAAAACTCGAATTTTTGCACCGCACTTTTGTGCCGTTTCGTACCAAGTGACAAAATTAGCATGATGATCTGCTTGGCTAATCAGAATTTCATCTTCTGCGTTTAATTGCGGTAGCAATCCATTTGCCACTAAGTTTATCGCGTGAGTTGTACCCGAAGTCCAAATAACAGCGCGTTTATCTCCTGCATTAATCAATTCTTTAACCTGTGTGCGAGCCTGTTCATATTGCGCTGTTTGGGCCGCATCATATTGACTGCGATGCACTGAACCTGCAGATGCATAAAATTCGACGGTGCGATCAATTAATACTTGAGGTTTCAACGAGGTGGCAGCGTTATCTAAATAAACAACCGCATCTTCACGTTGGAAATAAGGAAATTCTTGACGGAAAGTTTGATAATCAAAAGCCATATTGATTTTTCTCTTGTCTGCGCCATTGGCTCGGTTCGATAGGATGATTATCTGCCCAAAGACCAATTCCTTTGGCTTGTGCATTTTCTTGCGCTTGAAGATAAATCAGATCATGGGAATATTGCTTATAGGCCCATGCCATACCTTGTTTAACCATTTCTAAATTAATATTTTTATCTTGATAATAAACAATCGCCAATGTGCGTTGATAGCGATCTTGGCCTTTTAAAGAAAGACGCACATCACGAAGATAGACCATATCAGACAACGCTTTTTTAGATTTTTGTCCAAAAGCTTGTTTTTTCTCTGGCGCATCAATTTCAGCTAGCCGCACTTTGATTTGTCGATTATTTTTAGCAAGGCAGGTAAGTGTATCGCCGTCACTAATGCCAACGACACGGCAAGTATTTTCTTCACTAGAGCACGCCGAAAGTGCGGTAAAAATTAGTAATAGAATAGCAAATAGCGATTTTCGATTTATCATTTTGCAAGGTTCTTGATCTAAGTCTGGTTATTTTACCGAAAAAAACTGGTCAATTCAGAAAAAAAAAGCGTAAAATAATTTTGAAACATTATGAAAATAGTTGAAAAAAGGTTGTATATGATTCAAAAATCATTTTTATTGGCCCGTTCGTTGGTCATTTTGTACATTATGTTATATCTCGGAAATCTTATCGCTCATTATGTGCCTGCCGGTGTGCCTGGGAGTATTTGGGGATTGTTATTGCTCTTTTTAGGTTTAACGACACGATTAATTCATTTAGATTGGATTTATTTAGGCGCGAGCTTATTGATTCGTTTTATGGCGGTGCTTTTTGTGCCGGTAAGTGTTGGAATCATTAAATATTCAGATTTATTAATAGAACAAGTGAATATTTTATTGATTCCTAATGTTGTTAGCACTTGCGTAACGTTGGTCGTCATGGGCTTGTTAGGGAATCATTTATTCCATTTACAATCTTTTACACACAAGCGTAAAAAAGTGGTTAAGCGCCGTGAGAATCAAGCCAAACAAATGAATGAATCAGCTTAATATAGTGGGAAAGTTTTATATGCAGCAGTACATTATTTATCTTTATACATTTTTGACAATTTTCGGATTTTGGCTTGCACTACAAATTAGCAAACGTTGGAAATCAATGATTTTTAATACTTTTATTTTAACGGTATTAATTTTGGTTGTGATTTTAGTGATAGGCAAGATTCCTTATGATGATTATATGGCAGGAAATGCGCCTATTAATAATCTACTTGGTTTGAGTATCGTTGCTCTTGCATTACCTCTTTATGAACAACTTCGCCAAATTGCCAAACAATGGAAGATTATTTTATCTATTGTGGTGATCGCGTCTTTTTTCTCGATGTTAAGCGGAGCGGTGTTAGCGCTCATACTTGGTGCATCGCCTGAAATGGTGGCCACGGTATTACCAAAATCAATCACCACACCAATCGCGATGGAAGTTTCGCATAATCTAGGCGGGATTCCAGCCGTAACCGCCGTTGGGGTCGTTGTTGCAGGTTTGCAAGGCTCTGTATTTGGTTATTTAGTGTTGAAAAAATTAAACGTTAAACATCAAGAAGCCATTGGGCTTTCTGTTGGTTCGGTTTCTCACGCACTTGGTACAGTAAGCTGTATGGAAACTAATCCAACTGCAGGCAGTTACAGTTCTATTTCTCTCGTGCTTTGTGGAATTATTAGTTCTATTCTTGCTCCATTTGTATTTAAGCTGATTTATTTCTTTGCTTAAATATCAATAAAAATTCAACCGCACTTTATTCATTCTAGATTTTGTTTGTTCTAGATAAAGTGCGGTTGTTTTTTGTGCTAAATGATTAGATAATGCAGAAAAACGAAATAAAACAAAGCCATATGAAACCACTTATCATTGATTCTTCTTGGACAGAACGTTTTCTTCCCGATCCTCCACGCGAAAAAGATAATCGCCCACCATTTCGTCGCGATCGCGGGCGGATTCTACATTCTGCCGCCTTTCGTTGTTTACAAGCGAAAACTCAAATTCACGCGATTGGTGAAAATGATTTTTATCGCACTCGCTTAACTCACTCTTTAGAAGTCGCCCAGATTGGCAGCAGTCTCGTTGCACAACTTAAATTTTTAGAAACCTTTGAAAGCCTTTCTCAAGCATTAAATATTGATAAAAACGAGTTGCAAAAACAATTAAAACCTTTATTGCCGAGTAACGATCTTATTGAGAGTTTGTGTTTTGCTCATGATATTGGGCATCCGCCTTTTGGGCATGGTGGCGAAACGGCATTAAATTATATGATGGCAGAGCAGGGCGGATTTGAAGGCAATGCACAAACCTTTAGAATTTTAACGAAACTTGAGCCTTACACTGAAAACGCAGGGATGAATCTAACGCGTCGAACACTATTGGGTGTAGTGAAATATCCCACGTTGTTAGATGTGGCCTCGCCTCAATATGCAGAACTTAATTTTTCTCGCAATATTGATCCGCGTTTTGTGCGTATTCATGATTGGATTCCGGGAAAAGGCATTTTCCGCGATGATTTAAAAATGTTTAATTGGTTGCTGGAAAATCTTTCTGAAAATGACCGCACTTTATTCTGTCAATTTAAAAAAGTGCGGGAAAATCCAGCTGAATCTTTACATACTCGGTTTAAATCGCTGGATTGCAGCATTATGGAATTGGCAGATGATATTGCCTATGGTGTGCATGATTTAGAAGATGCGATTGTGACTGGCGTGGTAAATCCTCATCAATGGCAAGCAGCACATGCTACATTGAAACAAATTCCATCAGCTTGGTTGCATGAAAATATTGATTCAATTAGCCAACGACTTTTCTCGGATAAACATTTTGAACGCAAACAGGCGATTGGCGCATTAGTGAACTTTTTTATTACTAATGTGCGGTGGAAATTAACGGCAAATTTTGATGAACCTTTGTTACGTTATAACGCGGAATTGCCACCAGAAGTGATTGCTGCACTTGGTGTATTTAAAAAGTTCGTTTGGGATTATGTTATTCGCAATGTGGCTACTCAACGAATCGAATATAAAGGGCAGAGAATGCTGACAGAAATGTTCCAGATTTTTGAATCTGATCCAGAGCGTTTATTACCGCGAAATACTGCAAATCGTTGGCGTAATGCACCAGACGAAGGGAAGAAACGGATTATTTGCGATTATATTGCAGGCATGTCGGATGCACACGCATTGCGGGTATATCAACAACTTTGATTTAAGAGAGAATCCCATCGAATTGATGGGATTTTTTATGCCAAACCGTATAGAATAGTGCGGTTAATTTTCACTGAATTTTTATGGGGCAGCTGTGGCATTAATTAGTTTAACCAATGGATATCTTTCCTTTAGTGATGCACCTTTGTTGGATCACGCAGAACTACATATTGAACCGAATGAACGTGTTTGTTTAGTTGGGCGTAACGGCGCAGGTAAATCAACTTTATTGAAAATCATCGCAGGCGATGTGCTCATGGATGATGGCAAAATCCAATACGAAAAAGATCTTGTGGTTTCTCGTTTAGAGCAAGACCCACCGCGTAATGCGCAAGGCAATATTTTTGATTATGTCGCGGAAGGTGTTGGGCATTTAACGGATTTATTGAAAGAATATCATCATATTTCTGTTCAATTGGAAGAAAATTACAGTGATCAAATTTTAAGTCAACTAGAGCAAGTTCAGGCTAAATTAGAACACGCGGATGGCTGGCGATTTGAAAATAAAATCAATGAAGTGCTGTTAAAACTAGGCTTGAATCCAAACACAAAATTATCTGCACTTTCGGGCGGTTGGTTACGCAAAGCGGCACTAGCACGCGCATTAGTGTGCGATCCTGATGTGTTATTACTTGATGAACCAACCAACCACTTGGATGTGGAAGCTATTGAATGGTTGGAAAATTTCTTATTGGATTTCCAGGGTAGCATTGTATTTATTTCCCATGACCGTTCTTTTATTCGAAAAATGGCAACACGGATTGTGGATTTAGATCGCGGTCAATTAGTGTCTTATCCAGGCAATTACGATTTATATTTAACTACGAAAGAAGAAAATCTACGTGTTGAAGCCTTGCAAAATGAATTATTTGATAAACGTCTTGCACAGGAAGAAGTGTGGATTCGACAAGGTATCAAGGCTCGCCGTACAAGAAATGAAGGGCGAGTGCGAGCATTAAAAGCGATGCGTGAGGAACGCCGCCAACGCCGTGACGTAATGGGAACAGCCAAATTACAGTTAGATACCTCAAGTCGTTCAGGCAAAATTGTCTTTGAAATGGAAGACGTGAGCTATGAAATCGCAGGAAAAACCTTGTTAAAAGATTTTTCAACAACGATTTTACGTGGAGACAAAATTGCGCTTGTTGGGCCAAACGGCTGTGGAAAAACCACGTTCATTAAATTATTGTTGGGTGAAATTCAGCCAACATCAGGAAAAATTCGTTGTGGTACCAAATTAGAGATTGCTTATTTTGACCAATACCGTGCTGATTTAGATCCTGAAAAAACTGTAATGGATAATGTGGCGGATGGTAAACAAGATATTGAAGTTAATGGTGTAAAACGCCATGTGCTAGGGTATTTGCAAGATTTCTTGTTCCCGCCAAAACGAGCCATGACGCCAGTTAAAGCCTTATCGGGGGGAGAACGAAATCGTTTATTGCTCGCAAAATTATTACTCAAACCAAATAATTTATTGATTCTTGACGAACCAACCAATGACCTTGATGTAGAAACATTGGAGCTTTTAGAAGAAATTTTGACTGATTATCAAGGCACATTGTTAATTGTGAGCCATGACCGTCAATTTATCGATAATACTGCGACAGAATGTTATTTATTTGAAGGTGAAGGGCGTTTGAATAAGTATGTGGGAGGATTCTTTGATGCGAAACAGCAACAAGCCAATTTCTGGGCAAGCAAAGCAGTAGAAGAGCAGGCTAAAACGAAGAAAACTGAAGCGCTAAAAGAAGAAAATGCGGTGAAAAATGACCGCACTTCTAAGCCGAAATCCGTGAAACTTTCTTATAAAGAACAACGTGAGCTAGAACAGCTGCCACAACTTTTAGAAGAATTAGAAACCAAAATCACCGCACTGCAAGCTGAAATAGCCGATCCAGCATTTTTCCAACAGGCCCATGATATTACCGACGCTAAATTAAAAGCATTGGCGGATACTGAGTCCGAATTAGAAACAGCATTTTTACGCTGGGAAGAATTGGAAGAAAAGAAAAATTTGGCTGAAAGTAAAGCTTAAAAAAATAACGCCCGAAGAAGGGCGTTTTCTTTAGATATTTTCAAGATGATCTTTTCTCAAAATACTTTCTTCATCAAGCGTTGATAAGCGAGAGATAGCATTCCGGTAAGATATTTCAAGGGTTTCTCTACTGGTTGCCATTACGCCTTGATCCACTAAAAATCCATCATTTACATCATATACCCAGCCGTGTAATGAGAGTTTTTGTCCGCGTTCCCAAGCACTTTTGACAATTGAAGTGCGCCCAAGATTGTAAACCTGTTCCGCTACGTTAATTTTAGTCAACATATCCGCGCGTTTTTCTGGGGAAAGTTTACCGAGAAGATGGCCATGTTTAAACCAAATATCGCGAATATGAAGAAGCCAGTTGTTGATAAGTCCTAAATCTTTATCTGTCATAGCGGCATGAATACCACCACAATTGGTGTGGCCACAGATAATAATATGTTCAATTTTAAGCACATCGACGGCATATTGCACAACAGAAAGGCAATTAAAATCTGTGTGAATCACTTGGTTAGCAACATTACGGTGTACAAAAAGCTCACCCGGTTCAAGATTCGTCAATTTCTCTGCAGGTACACGGCTATCAGAGCAACCAATCCAAAGGTAATGCGGCGTTTGATGATCCGCAAGTTCTTTGAAGTAAGTAGAATTTTCTTCCTTCATTCTTTGCGCCCAACTGTAATTGTTGGCGAAGAGTTGTTTAATTTTATCCATTTTGCTTTCCTTAAAATTCTGAAAAAATTGACCGCACTTTGGCGTAAGTGCGGTCAATATTTAAGTTAAATTGAATTAGAAATTCGCATTTCTTGGCGCTCGTGGGAATGGAATTACATCACGAATGTTTTGCACGCCAGTTACATAGACGATTAAGCGTTCAAAACCAAGACCAAAACCAGAATGTGGAACGCTACCGTATTTACGCAGATCGCGATACCACCAATAATCATCTGGGTTTAATCCCATTTCTTCCATACGTTTATCAAGCACATCTAAACGTTCTTCACGTTGTGAACCACCGATGATTTCACCAATTCCTGGGGCTAATACGTCCATTGCTGCCACAGTTTTTCCATCATCATTTAAACGCATATAGAATGCTTTAATATCTTTTGGATAGTTTTTCACTACAACTGGTGATTTGAAATATTCTTCCGCTAAGAAACGTTCGTGTTCAGAAGAAAGGTCGATACCCCAAGAAACAGGGAATTCAAATTTCTTACCAGATTTTAATAACACATCAATAGCATCAGTATAGTCAATTTGCGCAAAATCTGAGTTTACAAAGTTTTCCAAACGCGTAATAACATCTTTATCTACATGTTTTTCAAAGAATTGTAAGTCGTCTTTACGCTCAGACAATACTGCACGGAATACGTATTTCAACATATCTTCTGCAAGTTTTGCGTTATCCGCTAACGTTGCAAATGCTACTTCTGGTTCAACCATCCAGAACTCAGCTAAGTGACGGGTGGTATTTGAGTTTTCTGCGCGGAATGTTGGACCGAAGGTATAAATTTTGCTTAATGCACAAGCATAGGTTTCGCCGTTTAACTGACCTGAAACCGTTAAAAATGATTCTTTACCGAAGAAATCTTGGCTGAAATCAACTTTTCCATTTTCACCACGTGGAAGATTTTCTAAATCAAGTGTAGAAACACGGAACATTTCACCCGCACCTTCAGTATCTGATGCAGTAATTAATGGGGTTGCCACCCAGTAGAAACCTTGCTCATGGAAGAAACGGTGAATTGCTTGAGATAAACAATGGCGAACACGTGCGACCGCACCAATAATATTGGTACGAGGGCGTAAGTGAGCCACTTCGCGTAAATATTCAATAGAGTGGCGTTTTGCTGCCATTGGGTAAGTATCTGGATCTTCAACAAACCCTGTCACTTCTACTTTTTCTGCTTGTAATTCAACTGCTTGTCCTTCTGCAGGTGATTCAACGACTTTACCTGTTACAATTACAGAACAGCCTGTTGTTAAACGTAAAATTTCGCTTTCGTAATTTTCAATATCGTTATTAATAATTGCTTGAATTGGATCAAAGCAAGAACCGTCATAAACCGCTAAGAAAGATAAACCTGCTTTAGAATCGCGACGGGTACGCACCCAACCACGCACAGTGACGGTTTCACCAATCGCCACTTTCCCTTGTAATACATCAACAATTGATGCCACTTTAGACATATTAAACCTCTGTAACTGAATGTAATTCACATAAAATTGCCGATAGTTTACCTTAATGAAGGAAATTTTCCATAAAAATATAGTGTTGGTGCGGGCTATGAACAATAAAATAGTCTTAAAAATGAGCCCTAAATAAAATAGGGTAAAGCCTTATTAATATTGAATATACGCGATTTTATGCTAGAATCTCGGGCCAAAATCATTATGGCTAATAATAGGAAAAAATATGAAAGTTTTAGAAGGCTCAGTCGCAGCACCTAATGCAAAAGTTGCAGTAGCAATTGCTCGTTTTAACAGTTTTATTAATGAAAGTTTATTAGAAGGTGCAATTGATGCATTAAAACGTATCGGCCAAGTGAAAGATGAAAATATCACTATCGTGCGTGCTCCGGGTGCGTATGAGTTGCCATTAGTTGCTCGTCGTTTAGCTGAAAGTAAAAAATTTGATGCGATTGTAGCTTTAGGTACAGTTATCCGTGGTGGTACTGCGCATTTTGAATATGTAGCAGGGGAAGCAAGCAGCGGTTTAGGAAAGGTTGCAATGGATGCTGAAATCCCAGTCGCTTTTGGTGTATTAACCACAGAAAATATTGAGCAGGCGATTGAACGTGCTGGTACTAAAGCAGGTAATAAAGGTGCAGAAGCAGCCTTAACCGCACTTGAAATGGTTAATCTTATTCAACAAATTGATGCGGCATAAATCATGACAGAACAAAAACAAGTTAAAAAGCCTTCTGCTCGTCGTCGTGCGCGTGAATGTACTGTTCAAGCCTTGTATTCTTGGGCTGTATCGGGCAATACTGCAGAACAAGTTGAATTAGCCTTTGTGTTAGATCAAGATATGGATGGCGTAGATAAACCTTACTTCCGTAAATTATTTCGTCAAACAGTAGAAAATATTGAAACCGTTGATTTTTCTATTTCGCCTTATATTGACCGTGCTTTTGATGAGCTTGATCCTATTGAAACTGCAATTTTACGTTTAGCCGTTTATGAATTGCGCTTTGAGTTAGATGTGCCATATAAAGTGGTTATCAATGAAGCGATTGAAGTGGCAAAAGTATTCGGTGCAGACGAAAGCCATAAATATATCAATGGCGTACTTGATAAAATCGCACCAGCATTAGGACGTAAATAATCCTTTTAAACTGAAAATGGCGCGCGTTTTTAACGCGTGCCTTTTCTTTTATAAGATAGGTGAAAATGGCAATGGGTGAATTTGATTTAATTAAACAATATTTTCAGCAACAAATATTAGTTGATGATTCCGTTCAATTATCTATTGGCGACGATTGTGCGCTGGTTTCCGTGCCAGAGAATTATCAGCTTGCCATTACGACGGATACAATGGTGGAAAATACGCATTTTTTACCAACCATTTCACCTGAAGATTTAGCTTATAAGGCCGTTGCAACAAATTTAAGTGATCTTGCTGCAATGGGGGCACAGCCAAGATGGGTTTCTCTGGCATTAACTTTGCCAAAGGTTGATGAAAATTGGATTTCAACATTTAGTCAAAGTTTATTGCACACGTTAAAACAATACAACGTCACATTAATTGGTGGTGATACTACAAAAGGTAATTTGTCTATTACGATTACGGCACAAGGCTTTGTCGAAAAAGACAAAGGAATTTGTCGGCATAAAGCACAAATCGGCGATTTAATTTATGTTTCAGGCACCTTAGGCGATAGCGCGGCGGGTTTAACACAAATTTTATCGGGCAAAAGTGCGGTTGATTCTGACGATGTTTTTTTGCAACAACGACATCTTAGACCCACACCTAGAATTGAACTTGGGCGGGCGTTAATTGATATTGCCCATGCTGCCATTGATCTTTCCGATGGGTTAATCTCTGATTTAGGGCATATCCTTGAGCGAAGTCAATGTGGCGCAGAAGTTGAACTTACAGCTTTACCTCTTTCATCATCGATTTTAAATAAATATGATCGCACTCAAGCGGAACAATTTGCCTTAAGTGGTGGAGAAGATTATGAACTTTGTTTTACCATACCGCCCGAATATAAAGATGAATTAGAATTACGCTTGAAAAAAATGAACGAGCCTTGTACTTGTATTGGTGAAATTAATGAAAAGTGCGGCGACTTTTCTCCTCGTTTTTTACGGGATGGAAAACCTGTGAATATAACTTTTTCAAGTGGTTTCGATCATTTTAAGGAATCAAAATGACAGAAAATAATCCTCTTAAAAAAATCTCTCTTTTAAATCCTATTCATTTGCTTGCCGTTGGTTTTGGATCGGGCTTAATTCATCCTGCTCCCGGTACTTGGGGGAGCTTAGCTGGAACAATTTTAGGCGTGATTTTACTTTCTTTACTAGGCGTAAAAATCTTTTTAATTTTCACCGCACTTTGTTTTCTGCTCGGTTGCTACCTTTGCCAAAAAACCACAGCAAATATGGGCGTACACGATCATGGTTCTATCGTCTGGGATGAATTTGTCGGCGTATTTATTGTATTAGCGGCGATACCGTCATTATCTTGGCAATGGATTGTGACTGCTTTTACGTTATTCCGCTTTTTTGATATTTTAAAACCGTTCCCAATTCGTTATTTTGACGAAAGACTAGAAAGTGGCTTTGGCATTATGGTCGATGATGTTTTAGCGGCAATTTATGCGGTGATTGTCGTATTTGCTATTCAGTATTGGATGTCGTGATGCTAAATTTAATCATTGTGCATTTATTTGGATTAATGACCCCAGGGCCTGATTTCTTCTATGTAAGTAGGATGGCGGCAAGTAACTCTCGTCGTAATACAGTTTGTGGCATTTTAGGCATAACGCTTGGCATCGCCTTTTGGGGGATGCTTTCTATGTTGGGATTGGCGGTGTTATTCGTTACTATTCCTGCATTACATGGCGTGATTATGTTGCTAGGCGGTAGTTACCTAGCATATCTCGGTTTTTTAATGGCTCGCAGCAAAAAACACGCTCAATTTGAACCGCACTCTGATACTGAATTTAATCAGCAAACCACAATCAAAAAAGAAATTTTGAAAGGGCTTTTAGTGAACTTATCTAATGCAAAGGTTGTGGTGTATTTTAGTAGCGTGATGTCGCTTGTCTTAGTAAATATCACTGAAATGTGGCAAATTATCTTGGCTTTTATGGTAATTGTGGTTGAAACATTTTGTTATTTTTATGTGATTTCATTGATTTTTTCACGTAATATTGCCAAGCGTTTATACAGTCAATACAGCCGTTATATTGATAATATGGCAGGTATTGTATTTTTATTTTTTGGTTGTGTGCTTGTTTATAACGGCATCAACGAAATAATTCATTAATAAAAAAGGAAGTAACATGACATTAAAAATTGCAATTGCTGGTGCTGGTGGAAGAATGGGACGTCAATTAATTCAAGCGGTTCATTCTGCGGAAGGTGTAGAACTAGGTGCTGCTTTTGAACGCAAAGGATCATCTTTAGTCGGGACGGATGCGGGAGAATTGGCGGGAATTGGTCAACTTGGTGTAACAGTTTCAGACGATCTTGAAAGCCAAAAAGATAAATTCGATTTATTAATCGATTTTACTCGACCAGAAGGGACCCTTGAACATATTGCATTTTGTGTAGCGAATAATAAAAAAATGGTGATCGGTACAACTGGTTTTGATGAAAATGGTAAAGCGGCGATTAAAGCAGCTTCAGATAAAATTGCTATTGTGTTTGCATCAAATTTCAGTGTCGGCGTGAATTTAGTCTTCAAGCTTTTAGAAAAAGCAGCAAAAGTGATGGGGGGTTATTGCGATATTGAAGTGATCGAAGCACATCACCGTCATAAAGTCGATGCGCCATCTGGCACCGCACTTTCTATGGGCGAACATATCGCAAAAACCTTAGGTCGGGATTTAAAAACTCACGGAGTCTTCTGCCGTGAAGGAATCACTGGCGAACGTAAACGCGATGAAATTGGTTTTTCTACTATTCGTGCTTCGGATGTGGTGGGGGAACACACGGTTTGGTTTGCAGATATTGGTGAGCGTGTAGAAATTTCCCATAAAGCATCAAGTCGTATGACTTTCGCTAATGGCGCAGTGCGTGCTGGTAAATGGTTAGAAAATAAGGCGAATGGCTTATTTGATATGACGGATGTATTAGATTTAAATAATTTATAAATCAATTTCAATGTCACTTTCTACGTGACAGCAGCATAATAAAATCTCATCAGGTTGAATAAAGGCAAGGGGCGTATCTTTATATGATACCTTGCCTTTTTTGATCTTCACACGACAAGAACCACAATAGCCACTACGGCATTGATATTCATGATGAATATTATTTTTCTCGAGATGATCGAGTAAACTTGTTTCATTATTGAATTCTAATGTGGTTTTACTGTAGATTAGATGAATTTTCATAATAACAATGCAGTGAAATTTGCTGGGCATTATATAAGGAAAATCCAAATGTTAAAAATACTGTGTTTTATAACCGCACTTTTTATTACTGCTTGTAGTTCTATTAGCAAAGAACCAGTGAAGACAGTGAATGTTTATATCAAACCTTATTATTCTGCTAAAAATGGAAAAGCAGAAAATGTATTTGTACATAAAGAAATTGATCCGATGCTACGTGAAAATACGATAAAAGGTTATAAAAGTGCGGTGAAATTTGTAGAAGAAAACCCGTCTCGTATTTCACCCATGACGATGTTTACCTTAGCCGCGCGGGCGTACGATTTTGGCTTAAGAGATGAAGCTGTTACTTGGTTTTATCGTGGGCAAAATCGCTTGATCACCGCACTTTATGTGTTGGATTTACCAAAACAAACGGTGCAAGATAATACAGGGTTCAGCCATGTTGTAGGACAGTTTGTTAATGCTTATGCGTTTTGCAATTTTGATAAACAAAGTCTTGCTGCCGAAAATGCGGTGAAATGGATAATTTCGCACCCTTATGAAGTGATGTTCTTACCAGCATTGTCCGCAAAATTTGCAGATCGTAGAAAAGCATTAAAAGAAGCAGAAGAAAAATTAGTTCAACGTTTACAGGAACAAGCACATTTTTTTGCTAATCCAAACAATAAAGAAAAATGGCAAAAAGAGCGGTCAGAAAATTTTGTGAATGAACGATTTTGTTGGTAATAAGAAAAAATGGAATAGCGATAACGTTATTCCATTTTTATTTTTGATAAACCAATGATTTTTCGTATTATTCTTTTACTTTTTAAGTACTTGGTATTATCATTACTCGGTTTTTATTTTATAGAGAAAAGAGAAGCAGGGGAAACTATGCAACATCTGAACGAGCTTGTTGAGAAAGCAAAATTAGCGATTGAATCCATTCAGGATCAAAGTTTAACGGCTTTGGATGAAATCCGGGTCGAATATTTTGGTAAGAAAGGGCATTTTACTCAATTAATGCAAGAATTGCGTAATGTGTCAGCAGAAGAACGTCCTGCGATGGGCGCAAAAATTAACGAAGCAAAACAAGCTGCGTTAGAATCTTTAAATGCAAAAAAAACGGAGTGGGAACAGGCTGAACTTAACGCAAAATTAGAAAAAGAACGTATAGATGTCAGTTTACCAGGTCGCAAAGTTGAAACCGGTGGCTTACACCCAGTTACCATGACGATTAATCGTGTAACAAAATTTTTCTCAGAACTTGGCTTTTCAGTTGAAAATGGCCCTGAAATTGAAAGTGATTATTATAACTTTGATGCGTTAAATATTCCTAAACATCACCCAGCACGTGCGGATCACGATACTTTCTGGTTTAATCCAGAATTATTACTTCGCACTCAAACTTCTGGCGTGCAAATTCGTACTATGGAAAAAATGCAGCCACCAATTCGCATTATGGCTCCGGGACGTGTATATCGTAATGACTACGATCAAACGCACACACCAATGTTCCACCAAATTGAATTGCTTTATGTGGATAAAAAAGCAAATTTCACAGAATTGAAAGGCTTATTGCACGATTTCTTACGTGCTTTCTTTGAAGAGGATTTACAAGTGTGTTTCCGTCCATCTTATTTCCCATTCACCGAACCTTCAGCCGAAGTGGATGTGATGGGTAAAAACGGTAAATGGTTAGAAGTGTTGGGCTGCGGTATGGTGCACCCAAATGTGTTGCGTAACGTTGGTATTGATCCAAATGAATATTCTGGTTTTGCAGTGGGTATGGGCGTTGAGCGTTTAACAATGTTACGTTATAACGTAACAGATTTACGTTCGTTCTTTGAAAACGACTTACGTTTCTTAAAACAATTTAAGTAATTTCTCGGATTTGAATTAAAAGGATAACAACAAATGAAATTTAGTGAACAGTGGGTAAGAGAATGGGGGAATCCATCCGTTTCAACCGAGCAATTATGCGAGCAAATTACCATGCTTGGCTTAGAAGTGGATGGGGTAGAAGCCGTTGCGGGTACATTTAATGGTGTCGTTGTGGGTGAAGTGGTAGAATGTGCACAACATCCAGATGCGGATAAATTACGTGTAACTAAAGTGAACGTAGGCGGTGATCGTTTATTGGATATTGTGTGTGGCGCACCAAATTGTCGTCAAGGCTTAAAAGTGGCTTGCGCAACAGAAGGTGCGGTATTACCTGGCGATTTCAAAATTAAGAAAACGAAATTACGCGGTCAACCATCAGAAGGAATGCTTTGTTCATTTTCTGAATTAGGTATTGATGTTGAAGCTGATGGCATTATTGAACTGCCACTTGATGCTCCAATCGGTACAGATTTGCGTGAATATTTAGGTCTAGATGACAATGCTATTGAAATTAGCTTAACGCCAAACCGTGCGGATTGTTTGAGCATTGCGGGTATTGCGCGTGAAATTGGTGTGGTAAATAAACATCCTGTAAATCAACCGCACTTTGAAGTGGTGCCAGCAACAATTTCTGATAAAGTTCAAATTGATTTACAAACGCCAGAAGCGTGCCCGCGTTATTTATTACGTGTGATAAAGAACGTCAATGTAAAAGCACAATCACCAATGTGGATGCAAGAAAAATTGCGTCGTTGTGGTATTCGTTCTATTGATCCTATTGTTGATATTACTAACTACATTTTGCTTGAGCTTGGTCAACCAATGCACGCGTTTGATGCGGCCAAAGTTGCACAACCTGTTCAAGTTCGCTTCGCAAAAGAAGGTGAAGAATTAGTATTATTAGATGGTTCAACGTCAAAACTTCAATCAAATACTTTATTAATTGCCGACCAAAATGGGCCTTTAGCAATGGCAGGGATCTTTGGTGGTGCAGCGAGTGGCGTGAATAGCGAAACGAAAGATGTGATTTTAGAATCCGCATTTTTCGCTCCATTAGCTATTGCAGGCCGTGCAAGACAATATGGTTTACATACTGATGCATCACACCGTTTTGAACGTGGTGTGGATTTTGAATTAGCCCGTAAAGCAATGGAACGAGCAACCGCATTATTGCTTGAAATCTGTGGTGGTGAAGCGGGTGAGATTTGTGAAGCAAGCAGTGAAACTCATCTTCCTAAAGTCAATACCGTTCAACTTCGCCGTAGTAAATTAGATGCACTTTTAGGTCATCATATTGACACAGAAAGCGTAACAGAAATTTTCCACCGTCTTGGTTTCGATGTTACTTATGCTAATGATATTTGGACGGTAACTTCTGCAAGCTGGCGTTTTGATATTGAAATCGAAGAAGATTTAATTGAGGAAGTGGCGCGTATTTATGGTTATAACAGCATTCCAAACAATGCGCCACTAGCGCATCTCCGCATGCGTGAGCACAAAGAGTCTGATTTAGATTTAGCTCGAATTAAGACCGCACTTGTGGATGCTGATTATCAAGAAGCCATTACTTATAGCTTTGTGGATCCAAAAATTCAAAGTTTATTACATCCACATCAAGAAGCACTTGTATTGCCAAATCCTATTTCTGTGGAAATGTCAGCAATGCGCGTGTCTTTGATTAGTGGTTTATTAGGTGCTGTGCTGTATAACCAAAATCGCCAACAATCTCGCGTTCGTTTATTTGAAACTGGATTGCGTTTTGTGCCAGATGCCAATGCTGAATTTGGCGTGCGTCAAGAATTTGTTTTAAGTGCGGTAATTACTGGAACGGCAAAACCTGAACATTGGGCAGGCAAAGCAGAGTCTGTTGATTTCTTTGATCTTAAAGGCGATTTAGAATCAGTACTTTCTTTAACAGAAGGTGGTAATAGAGTTCGTTTTGTTGCAAAACAATTTGATGCATTACACCCTGGCCAATCTGCTTCTATTGAATTAGATGGTCAAGAAATTGGTTTTATTGGTGCAATTCACCCATCTATTAGCCAAAAACTTGGCTTAAATGGCAAAACTTTTGTATTTGAAATTCTTTGGAATACAATTGCGGCACGTAATGTGGTGCAAGCAAAAGAAATTTCTAAATTCCCAGCAAACCGTCGTGATTTAGCTTTAGTTGTAGCAGATAGCGTACCAGCAGGGGAATTAATTGCAGCCTGTAAACAAGCAGGCGGCGAAAAATTGGTGCAAGTGAACTTGTTCGATGTATATCAAGGTGTGGGCGTCGCTGAAGGCTATAAAAGTTTAGCTATTAGCTTAACTGTCCAAGATAATGAAAAAACACTTGAAGATGAAGAAATTAATGCAGTGATTTCAGCAGTATTAGCGGAGGTAAAACAACGCTTTAATGCTGAATTAAGGGATTAATATGGCTACGATAACCAAAATTGATATTATTGAATATTTAAGTGATAAATATCAGTTATCTAAACACGATACGAAAAATGTGGTGGAGAACTTTTTAGAAGAGATTCGTTCATCGCTAGAATCTGGTCATGATGTGAAATTATCAGGATTTGGTAATTTTGAACTACGTGATAAGTCATCTCGCCCAGGTCGTAACCCGAAAACTGGTGATGTTGTGCCAGTTTCTGCTCGCCGAGTGGTGACATTTAAACCAGGGCAAAAGTTACGTGCTCGTGTAGAAAAAACTAAATAGTAAGCAACAAAAAGTGCGGTGAATTTCTACCGCACTTTTCATATGAAAAGGTATGAAAATATATAAATCATTTTTAATCGCTACTGCCTCGCTGTTTTTATTCGCTTGTTCTAGTTTTCAAAACGATGATTATGCGATGAACTATAAAGGTCAAATCGGCGATCCTATTATGGCCATAGCCATGTTGAGCGAACAACAACATGAATGGGCGGGTACACCTTATGTGCTCGGTGGTGTTTCACGTCGTGGCGTAGATTGTTCCGGTTTTGTGCAGAAAACTTTCTTCGAGCGTTTTAATCTTCGTTTGCCAAGAAGTACAACTGAACAAGCCAATTATGGTAAACATATACGCAAAGAAGATATTCAAACGGGTGATTTAATTTTCTTTAAAACTGGTCGTGGCCCTAATGGCTATCATGTGGGAATTTATGTAAAAGAAGACAAATTCCTTCATGCTTCCACCAGAGGGGGAGTTGTCTATTCTTCAATGAATAACCCTTATTGGTCGAAAGCCTTCTGGCAAGTCAGACGGATTTAAAAAGTATAATGCTGGAATTTTCCAGCATTTTTTATAATGATTTTTTTCAAATTTGGGAGATAAAAATGCCCTCAAACTTAACCGCACTTCAAATTCAACTTGAAATTTTACGCCTTATTCCAAAAACACGTTTTATTACTGCAGAAGAAATCTTACAAAAACTTGCTGATATTGGCGTTCAACGTGATATTCGTTCAATCCAACGCCAGCTAGAAAGCTTGTCTCAACAGTTTGAAATTGAGCGTGTATATTTAGAAGAAATAGTATAACGACATAAATTGTCGCTTCATATTTTATCATTAAGCCATCAACAGAGAGGGCATTAAAATGAAGAAAATTGTTTATATTGATATGGATAATGTGATGGTTGATTTCCCGTCTGGTATTGCAAAATTAGATGAGAAAACCAAGCAAGAGTATGAAGGTAGATATGATGAAGTCGAGGGCATTTTTAGCTTAATGGACCCTATGCCAAACGCGATTTCTGCCGTTCATAAATTGATGAAGAAATACCATATTTACGCACTTTCTACCGCACCTTGGCATAATCCTTCGGCTTGGAGCGATAAAGTAAAATGGATTCAGCATTATTTCGGTGAAGAAAAAGGCTCGGCATTATACAAACGGTTAATTTTATCTCACCATAAAAACCTGAACCAAGGCGATTATTTAATTGATGATCGCACTAAAAATGGGGCGGATAAATTCGAAGGCAAATACTTACATTTTGGTACGGAACAATTTGCTAACTGGAACTGTGTACTCTCTTACTTAGATTGCGGGCCTTTTACACCAAGTGACATTTTGCAAGATTGTTTAAAAAAATCAGCCTCACTTGTGCAAGTTGAAAATGAGGAACAAAGCCGAATCATTGGTGTTTTTACAGAACGCTATAAATGGCAAGTGTTTAATTTGGCATGTGTTTATACGGATGAAACAACAACCGAACACAAAACGGTCTATTTAATTATCAGCCCTTATCTCAGTGATGAATTTAAAATGCGTATTGAAGCAATGTGTGCTCATATACAAGCCGAATATGACGTGTTATTACGCTCAAAATCACAGCTAAAACAATATTTCCAACGCCTTTCAGAGAAGCCTTTCTTGCATATTGAAAGCTATACTTATCAACCGCTTTATAAAGCAAGGAATATTTTTGGCATGATGGCTAGAGATAGACAGATTGATGAAATTTTAGAACAAAAAGGAGCGTGAAAAATGACAGAGAAAAATAAACCAATTTGCGTGGTATTAACGGGAGCTGGAATTAGTGCCGAAAGTGGTATTCCTACTTTTAGAGCGGAAGATGGCTTGTGGGCAGGACATAAAATAGAAGAAGTGTGTACGCCAGAAGCCTTAAAGAAAAACCGTGCAAAAGTATTGGAGTTTTATAATGAACGACGTCGTAATGCTCAAGTTGCAGAGCCTAATGCCGCACACTTAGCTTTGGTTGAATTGGAAGCGTTTTATGAAGTTCATATAATCACTCAAAATGTGGATGATTTACATGAGCGAGCGGGAAGTACTAACGTACTCCATTTACACGGTGAATTGAATAAAGCGCGCAGTAGTTTTAATACCGACTACATTGTTCCATGTTTGGGTGATCAACTGTTAGAGGATAAGGATAATCACGGTCATCCAATGCGTCCACATATAGTCTTTTTTGGGGAAAATGTACCCATGTTTCCTAAAGCAGAAAAGTTAGTGAAAAAGGCAGATATTGTGATTGTTATTGGCACTTCATTACAAGTTTATCCAGCTAATGGATTGGTAAATCTAGCTCCATACGGTTCACTTATCTATTTGATCGATCCTAATCCCAATACAGGCTTTGTTCGTAAGAAAGTGATTGCAATAAAAGAAAAAGCGGGTGAGGGCGTTCCTAAAGTGGTCGCCGAGTTATTGGAGAAAATTAAAAAATCATGGAAAACTGACCGCACTTTTTAAACAAATAGCAACTTCGGTCGCTATTTATCATTATTTATCTTGCTTATGTTTAAGCATATGCATAATAAGTCTAATAAGCGTTTCTTTTTGTTTCGGATCAGATTCTGCAACTAATAAAGTGAGTGCTGCAAGCCCCGTATCATTGATAACTGGATGCCCATTATGATCAAACAAACGCCCATTTCTATGTAAGAAATCCACAAATAAAAATGCACCGCTACGTTTATTACCATCTGAAAAAGGATGATTCTTGACGACAAAATAAAGCAAATGTGCCGCTTTTGCTTCAATGCTTGGATAAGCAGGTTCACCAAATACACTTTGATCTAAATTGCCTAGAATTGCAGATAAGCCGTTATCTCGTTCACGTCCAAAGAGATCGCTTGCTTCACCTTTTGCCATCAGCTGTGATTTTAACTCTGCTAGTGCAGAACAGGCCTCAATATAAGTCGGTAATGTACCGCCTTGCTGTGTTTGTGGTTCGGTAAGTAAACCTTCATCATATTGTTGTAGCCATAAAAACGTATGCGTATAACGGCTGACAATATCCACTAATCCACGACCACTTTCTAGCGTTAATTCCGATGAATTTGCCGTTTTTTGAATAAGCGCAAGTGCTTGTTCTAATTCGTGAGCATTTTGTTGTAAACGTTTTTGGTTAATAGTATAGCCTTGAGTCAGATATTCTTTTAAACGTGCAGTTGCCCAAATTCTAAAATTTGTTGCAGATTTAGACTTCACTCGATAGCCTACAGAAATTATAGCATCCAAATTATAATGTTTAACCTTACGAGTAACTTGTCTTTTCCCTTCTTGTCGAACTACCGAGAAATCCTCGGTAGTTAAATTTTCATCAAGTTCTGCTTCATTAAAAATATTTTTTAAGTGTAGGCTTATGTTATCTGAGCTAGTATCAAAAATATTTGCCATCTGCGCCTGAGAAAGCCAAACGGTGTCATTTTCAAATCTCACTTCCACTTGAGTTGTGCCATCTTGAGCTTGGTAAATTTCAATCGGGTTTTGGTTATTCATATTATTTTCCTTAATAACTTACATGTATATATAACCAGATAAATATGCATATTGCAATACAGATCATCTTATTTGCAAAAAATCTTCTAAAAATAACCGCTTTCAATATTCACAAACGACACAAGTTGTCGCTTCCTTTCATATAATTTTTCCATAAAGGGAGATTTTTTACTTCTTACATATCTATCAAGCCTTTAATCAATAAAAGGAGCAAATAATGGCAATGAAAGTAATTATGGCAAGAGATCCACTTTTTGAGGATGTAAAAAAATTTGTGAAACAACAAAAAGTTGCATCTAGCTCGGTGATTCAACGCAGATTTATGTTGGGTTTTAAGTACGGCGAAAGCAAAAAAAGGCGGATTTATTCGTATTAACCCGCAAGATGCAGGTGTGCCGAAAATGCACTTTTAAAGTCTAGAAATGAAAGCATTAGATGCACTAAAAGCGATTGATTGCCTTCTAAACCCTTCTCAACAAGCGGTTGAGTAATGGAAAATTTTTGCGAAATTACCTTCTGCCAACAAATTGGCAACAACAAGCGACACAACCAAGATGCCCTTTTTAATGGCGAGGCGGTGTTTCAATATAAACTCAAAACGGCTGAAAAACGCCTTGAAAACCGACCGCACTTTTCCTTTCATTTTTATTTTCCCTAACAGATCTGTATAATATTTACCCTTTGAATATAAACGATTACAGGAGGAAAGCATGATAAAACCAGATACTTTACCGCAATTTTTGCGTAATAAAGTCGAGGAAAATGATGCCTTTGGTCTTGTGGAAGGGCTGTGTCAATTATTACGTAGTAGCCCTACAGAAAAAATTTCTCCAACCTTACATCTATTTAAGTTTATCTTAAAGAACGATAAAGAATTAGGTTGTTCTGTTTCGAAATTATTATGTGGTTGGTTATGTGGTTTACGTCTTTACCCGTTGTTTATTAGCAGTGGTATTCTTACGCGTGGCGGTTTTGGGCAAGAAATGAAAACGCGTATTTATGAGCGTTTTAACCCCTCTTTTAAAGATATTAATGATTTACGTGATATTTTTTATTTATTGTTTAGCGATAAAAATGATGCGCGCTGGATTGATGCCGTTCCTTTAAAAACATGGCGAGGCGTATTTGGCGTTTTAACCCGTTATACAGAACAAAAAGATCGTGAACGTTTAAAAAATCATATTGAAAGTGAAGGGCTATTTGCCATAGAGATGCTTTCAATTTGGATTGCGGCTGAAGATATGGATCCTGAGCTGATGCGAATGGAGCCCTCTCTGTTGAATGCAGATTCCCCTTTTGTCGCATTGCACCATGAAGTGGTGAATTGGTTACAGGCTCGCCGCCAATCAACCGTTTTTGATGATAGCCATTTACAGGTAATGTTTAGCCAATGTAAAAAATTGGTTGAGCGTTTGCAAAAACGTGGAGCAGTGGTGGGTTCTTCTTTAAATACGGCTTATTTATTGGAGCGTCTTTCTCAGACCTTAGAACGATTAGAAACCTTGATGGCGATTTTTGTCTCAAATCGCTATTTACCACGCCGAATATTGTTATTAACTGGCTGTTTTGCCCGCGCAGCAGCAGAAAAACATAGCATCACCCGATTATGGAAACAAAGCTCAAGATTAATTTCACGTAGCATTACCCAAAATGCGGGTGATCACGGCGAGCATTACATTACTCGAGATAAAAAAGAGTACTGGGCAATGTTTTATTCTGCCGCAGGTGGTGGTGTATTGATTGCACTGATGGCGCTATTTAAAATCTATCTAGGTAGCATTATTGATGACAAAGTCTGGAAAGGGATTGCTGAAGGCTTAAATTACGGCTTAGGTTTCATGGTGATCTTTATGTTGCATTTTACGGTAGCGACGAAACAGCCAGCCATGACGGCAGCCCGTTTTGCTGAGGCTGTTGAGAAAACGCCTCAAGGTAAAAGCGTCAATATGAAATTAGCCCAATTATTAGTGGATGTATTTCGCTCTCAAAGTATTGCGGTGCTAGGCAATGTGCTCATTGCGATGGGCTTAGCTGCATTGATTGCGTTTGGTTACCAATATAAAACAGGTGAGCCGTTGATGAACGCCGAGCAAATCGCTTATCAGTTGCATAGCATTGATCCTTTTGCGGGAACCTTATGGTTTGCAGCCATTGCGGGTGTATGGTTATTCTGTTCAGGGATTATTTCGGGTTATTTTGATAACCGCAGCAATTATTTGAATATGCGTATGCGTTTAACGCAACATCCGTTATTGAAAAAATTAATGTCTGAGAAATCTCGCGTTAAATTTGCTAATTATATGCATGAGAATTATGGCTCGCTTATCGGTAATCTTTGCTTTGGTATGCTGCTTGGTATTACGGGTGTCGTAGGTTACTTAACGCACCTTCCGTTAGATATTCGTCATGTGGCATTTTCATCTGCGAATGTAGGCTATATTGCTGTGAGCGGACAATTCACCTATTCATTGCTTTTACAATGCATTGGTTTTGTATTGTTGATTGGTTTAGTGAATTTAATTGTCAGTTTTTCATTAACTCTTTGGGTTGCACTGCGTTCTTTGAATGCGGAAATTGAGAGCTGGTGGCCAATTTGGCATGAAGTTTGCCAAATTGTGAAAAAACGACCATTGAGCTTATTTCTTCCCGTTCAATTAGATTAATAATCGTCTTAAGTGCGGTCAAATTTTAAGAGATTTTAAAACGCTTTGAAAATTGACCGCATTTTGATCTGCACCCCAAAACCTGGACACCTAATTTGAGGTGCAGATTATGTCCTACCCTTATCAATTTCGTTTGAAAATTATCAAACTCGTCACCGAACAGGATTATGGTATCCGTGAGGTGGCTAAACTTCATAAAATTTCCCACGCTCTCGTCATTTATTGGCTAAAAGCATTTCGGGAAAGAGGGCTTGATGGCGTAAAATCGCCTTATACAAACCTTCAAACACCGAAAATAGTGAAGCCAAAGATGAAAAAGAAAGACATTGAAA
>NZ_LCTK01000030.1:0-89683 GCF_001008205.1 Haemophilus haemolyticus
CCATCAGGCGAAACCTGACAACAAAATACCAAAAGTGCGGTCAAAATTAACCGCACTTTTTAAACCGCTTACATATTCTAACAAACTAATTAGAAGCGTACTAACGCTGAACCCCAAGTCCAACCACCGCCAAAGGCTTCTAATAATAATAACTGCCCACGTTGAATACGGCCATCTCGAACAGCCTCATCTAAGGCTACAGGCACAGTTGCTGCACTGTTGTTAGCGTATTTATCTAACGTTACCACCACTTGCGACATATCCATTTCTAATTTTTTAGCTGTCGCTGTAATAATACGTAAATTTGCTTGGTGTGGCACAAGCCAGTCTAAATCTTTTTTATCTAAATTATTTTCTAAAAGCGTTTCTTCCACCACATTTGAAAGCTCACGAACTGCTAATTTGAAGGTTTCATTACCTTGCATCTCAATATATCCAGATTTTTCTATACCACGTTCTGGCTGAGCTAAAACAAGGGCATTATTTTTATCTGCTGAAGCATGTAAATGAGTAGAAATAATCCCTTCTTGTTCACCCGCTTCAAGAATGACCGCTCCAGCACCATCACCAAATAGCACAACAGTGCTGCGATCTGTTTCATCTAATTTACGAGAATTGAGATCTGAACCAATCACCAAGGCTTTTTTCACCTTGCCTGCACGAATAAATTGATCTGCCACGCTCAATGCATAGACAAAGCCTGTACAAGCTGCGGCTAAATCAAAAGAAATCGCATCATCAATATTTAATAAACCTTGCACTTGGCACGCGGCACTTGGATAAGCATGTGAATTACTTGTAGTTGCAACAATAATCAGTTCAATATCTTGAGGATTAATTTGAGCAGCCTCGATCGCATTTTTTGCTGCCTCAAATCCCATTGTTGCAACAGTTTCATCTGCCGCTGCGATACGACGTTCACGAATACCGGAACGAGTGACAATCCATTCATCTGATGTATCAACCATTTTTTCCAATTCCGCATTTGTGCGGATGTAGCTTGGTAAATAACTACCAGTAGATAAAATTCTGCTATTCATAATAAATAAAAATTAAGTCATTAATAACGAGAAAGCCCAGCCAATATTTTTTCTGGAAGTTGCTGGCGAGCTTGGAAAGCGGCATCAGCAATAGCATGTGCAAAAGCATTCACGTTTGCACTACCGTGACTTTTTACCACCACAGCTTTTAAGCCAATAAGTGATGCGCCATTATATTCATCAGGGTTAATTCGTTTCAAGCGTTTATAGCATTGTTTAAATACAAAGCGAAAAAGCCAAGCAAGAATGGGCTTTATAAAACGTGAATTCGCTTTATCTTTAAACAAAGATAACAAATTTCTCACCGCCCCTTCTAAGGTTTTCAACGCGACATTGCCTGCAAATCCATCACTCACAATTACGTCGGCTTTCCCATTCAATAAAACATCACCTTCGATAAATCCGACATAATTAAGTGCGGTTGATTTTTGCAGTAAATTAGCAGCATCACGAATAGATTGATGGCCTTTGATTTCTTCAATACCAATATTCAATAATCCAATTCTCGGATACACCAAATTAAGTCGAGCTTCAGCAAAAATCGCACCCATTATAGCAAATTGATAAAGATTTTCCGCACTACACTCAATATTTGCACCAAGATCCAACATCACTGATTTTTCACCATCAATGGTCGGAATAAAAGAAATCAATGCAGGACGTGCAATGCCTTGTAAAGGCTGCAATAAAATCTTCGACAATCCCATTAATGCCGCTGTATTGCCCGCACTGACACAACCTTGCGCTTTGCCACGTTGTACCGTTTCTAATGCTAAACGCATTGATGTACCTTTACTATGACGCAACGCATAAGATATGCCTTGATTATTTTCGATAACACTTGAGCAATGTTGAACTTGTATTCGTTCTAAAACTGATTGAGAACAGTTATTGAGAAGAGGAGAAATTTGTTGGCTATCGCCAAAGAGGATTAAAGAAAGCTCAGGATCATTTTCCAACGCTAAAAGAGAGGCAGAGATAGGAATACGGGGACCAATGTCCCCGCCCATCACATCTAACGCCAAGGTTAGACGAGTCAAGTGAATACCTATAAGTAAAAATTACTTATTGATCACTTTACGACCACGATAGTAACCATCTGCAGTTACGTGGTGGCGTAAGTGAGTTTCACCGCTTGCTTTATCCACTGATACTGCAGCAGTAGTTAACGCATCGTGTGAACGACGCATGTCACGACGTGAACGAGATTTTTTATTTTGTTGAACAGCCATTGGCCATACTCCTAAATTTAATTTACTTTTGCTTTAAATTAGCTAATACAGCGAACGGGTTCGGTTTTTTTGCCAATTCGTCAGGCAATTCGCCAAAAACCTGTTCCTGCGCGGACACTTCACAGTGTTCAGATGAATGCATTGGTACAAGCGGCAAAGCTAAAATTAGCTCATCTTCCACCGTGCCAATTAAATCTATTTCGCCAAACTCATTGAACTCGATTGGCTCATAAATTTCCGGCAATACATCAGCTTGATCCCAATTAGCCACTGGACTATAAGTAAACTCACATTCCAATGTTTGTTTGTAAGGCTCGTTACAACGCTGACATTCTAATTCAACATCAACTTGTACATTACCTTTCATCACCACTAATTTTTGTGGATCAATATAAAACGATAATGTTACCTGCGCATCGCTGAGCACGTTTACCACTGATTCGGCCAAACGCTCAAGCTGATTAGCAGCATAATAGCCAACATAATCAAGCCGTCTTTGAGCATCTTTTACCGGATCAACGGTTAGGGGTAGTTTTACCTTTTGCATAGGGCGTGAATATTACCTGTTGTTGCGAAGATAGTCAAAGGGAAATCACATTTTTTATTGGATAACTCAATAAAGGAAATTATCCGCTAACTAAAAAGGTTGGAACTATAACAAAAATTGCTATAATCACGCCTCTTTTTTAACAAGGAAAGATAATGATGACTTCAAATTCTTATTGGCAACGCTTGAAAGTGGCATTTCAATATGTCATGCCACAAATTTATTTAACTCAAATTGCAGGCTGGTTTGCTAAACAAAAATGGGGTGTACTAACCCATGTTGTAATTAAAGCTTTTGCAAAAAAATACAACATTGATATGAGCATTGCGCAAAAAGAACAATTTTCTGATTACGCAAGTTTTAATGAATTTTTTATTCGTCCGTTAAAAGAAAACGCGCGTCCAATTAATCAAAATCCTACCGCACTTTGTTTACCAGCAGACGGTCGCATTAGCGAGTGCGGTCATATTGACGATAATCTTTTATTGCAAGCTAAAGGCCATTTTTTCAGCCTAGAAGACTTACTGGCAGAAGATAAAGAATTAGTGGAAACCTTTAAAAATGGTGAATTTGCCACTACTTATCTTTCTCCTCGTGATTACCACCGAGTGCATATGCCGTGTGATGGTACGCTACGCAAAATGATTTATGTGCCAGGGGATTTGTTCTCTGTGAATCCATTTTTAGCTCAACATGTACCCAATTTATTTGCGCGTAATGAACGAGTGATTTGTGTTTTTGATACTGAATTTGGCACAATGGTACAAATTTTGGTCGGTGCAACCATCACTGCAAGTATTGGCACAACTTGGGCGGGCGTAATTAATCCACCACGCCACAACGAAGTGAAAACTTGGACTTATGAAGGCGAAAGTGCGGTCAAATTATTGAAAGGTCAAGAAATGGGTTGGTTCCAACTTGGTTCGACAGTGATTAATTTATTCCAAGCAAATCAAGTCCGTTTAGCTGATCATTTAAGCGTCAACGAACCTGTTCGCATGGGCGAAATCTTGGCATATAAAAAATAATTTTTAACGAAAGGAAAACATCAAATGAATTTTGAACAAGTAAAATTAGAAAGCGTTTCTGAAAAAGGTAGCTACGGGATTGGTTTGCAAATTGGCCAACAATTAGCCGATAGCCAAATGGAAATCACCGTTGAAGCTGTAGCGAAAGGTATCTTTGACGCATTAAATCATAATCAACCTGCATTAGACATCAATGAGTTAATGCATTCTGTTCAAGCTCTTCAACAACAAGCCGCTGAAGCACAACAAGCGCAATTTAAAGCCATTGAAGAAGAAGGCAAAAAATTCTTAGAAGAAAATGCGAAAAAAGCAGGTGTGAACGTAACCGACAGCGGTTTGCAATACGAAATCATGACTGAAGGCAATGGCGCAAAACCATCTGCAACAGATAAAGTGCGTGTACACTACACGGGTACCTTACCAGATGGCACCGTATTCGACAGTTCTGTTGCTCGCGGCACACCAGCTGAATTCCCAGTAAATGGTGTAATTCGTGGTTGGGTTGAAGCATTACAAATGATGCCCGTTGGTTCTAAATGGAAACTCACTATTCCACACGAACTTGCTTACGGTGAACGTGGCGCTGGCGCATCAATTCCGCCATTCTCAACACTCGTATTTGAAGTAGAATTATTAGATATTCTTTAATCGAAAAATATGATATCTATAAAGGCAAAGCTATAAAGGTTTTGCCTTTATTGTTAAAATAATGTTATCATTTTACCTGACAAATTTCATTTGTCTTATATCGCAAGTTTTGTGTATAGGAAAATGGGCACTTCTTTTTTCACTGCATTCATTATTTATACCTTTCTTGCAAATCTTTCTTTTCAATAAATTTAGGTTATCTTATGAAAGAGATTTGGCTACAATTTAAACAAGATTATTTAATTAAATACTGGAATCCGATTGTCGCAGTGACTGCAGCAGGTTTGCTTTCCGCTTATTACTTTGGGGTAACAGGCACTTATTGGGCTGTTACAGGGGAATTTACTCGGTGGGGAGGACATGCATTACAAGCATTAGGCGTTGATGTATCTGAATGGAGTTACTACAAAATCATAGGAATGCAAGGTAATATCTTCTCACGTGTTGATGGTGTCATGATCTTAGGCATGTTTGCAGGTTGTATTTCTGCAGCACTTTGGGCAAATAATGTAAAATGGCGCAACCAACCACATAAACGTCGGATTGTTCAAGCTTTAATTGGCGGTGCATTAGCAGGATTTGGTGCACGTTTAGCAATGGGATGTAATTTAGCTTCACTTTTTACGGGTATCCCACAATTTTCGGTACACGCTTGGTTCTTCACTATCGCAACAGCAATAGGTACTTATGCTGGTGTGAAAGTCACATTATTACCAATATTTCGCATTAAATTAGAACTGAAAAAAGGCGCAGCGAAAATAAAAGAAACAGATCCTAAACAAGCACAACGCCTTTTCTGGATTGGTATGGTTGTATTTTTTGCTTATCTTATTGCTTCACTTTATGTCATGACTCAATCTATTAAACTTGGTTTTGCTATGGTTTGTGGTTTGGCTTTCGGGTTATTAATTGAACGAGCTCAAATTTGTTTTACCTCAGCTTTCCGTGACTTATGGGTAACTGGGCGTGCTTATATGGCAAAAGCGATTATTTTTGGAATATTAGTGGGTACCATTGGTGTATTTAGCTACATTCAACTTGGCGTTTCGCCTAAGATTATGTGGGCTGGCCCCAATGCGATTATTGGCGGTTTATTATTCGGCTTTGGTATTGTACTCGCTGGTGGTTGTGAAACAGGTTGGATGTATCGCTCAATGGAAGGTCAAGTACACTTTATGTGGGTTGGCTTAGGTAATGTAGTCGGTTCAACTTATCTCGCCTATGTTTGGGATGATATCGCCCCTGTTTTAGCACTTGATTACGAAAAACTTAATTTACTAAAATCTTTCGGGCCCGTAGGTGGCTTACTTGTGAATTACGGTTTATTAATTTTATGTTTAATTGCCGTAGTCTGGTGGGAACGTCGTTTCTTAGCCAAAGCAAAATCTCAAATAACCGCACAAACTGGCTGTGGATGTAATTAACCAAAAGGAGCATAATCATGGCATTTACTATTGTTCAAAAATTAGATAAAGATCCAAAAGACATTTCACCCGATTATACATTAGATACGTTAGGCGAACCCTGCCCTTACCCCGCTATTGTAATGTTAGAAACCATGCCACAATTACAAAAAGGTGAAATTTTAGAACTATTAAGCGATTGCGCACAATCTATCAATAACATTCCTATTGATACTAAAAATCATGGCTATACACTGCTAAGTGTAGAGCAAGATGGAACAAAATTGCGTTACTTAATTCAGCGTTAATAAATGGCTCCATAAGGAGCCATTATTATCTACCAATAAAATCAAATTAATCTTCGTCCCAAACCTCTTTAGCGATTTCTTCGCGTGTAGCATAAATGCCCATATCCCACAGGATAGGATACATTAATTGATTGGGACTAGGGATGGTGTATTTAACTATGCCACGATCACCAACAATAGCATTCAATTTCTTAAAATGCTCAATAAATAGATGATTTGGATACCTGCATCTAACTGATGCTTGGAATAACTTTGTAATTTCTTGATCTTCAATCTCAGTTAATTGTTCACGAGAAATTTCACCTTATCCAAATTTTAAACGAGCCTCTTTTAATGCTTGTGAGCGTAAATAAGAGCCTACTGTGGCTGCATGTAATGGGAGATTTTTTGATATTTTACTTCCTTATTTTATGATTTAATTAAAAGAATTCTAACGTATTTTCTACACCCCTTCTATTTTTCACTAATTCCTTGTGAACAAGCATAAGCCGAGCTCCACGCCCATTGGAAATTATAGCCACCTAACCAGCCAGTCACATCCAATACTTCACCAATAAAATATAAACCGCTGACTTGGTTGCTTTCCATTGTTTTAGAAGAAATTACTTTAGTATCCACACCGCCCATTGTCACTTCAGCCGTACGATAGCCTTCCGTACCATTTGGAGTAAATTCCCAGTGATGAATAAAATCCACCAGATTTTTTACCCGCACTTTGCTGATATTAGCGATAACTTCATCTTGCACAAGGCCTTGTTCAATCCAGAGTTCAACCAATTTTTTCGGCAATAATCGAACCAAGATGGTTTTCAACATTTGTTTTGGTGAATGTTGTTTTGCTTGATTAATGTCCTCTTCTAAATTGTGGTTCGGTAATAAATCAATTTCCACTGACTCAGTGGGCTGCCAATAATTGGAAATTTGCAATACCGCAGGGCCTGAAATACCGCGATGAGTAAACAAAAGCTGGTTATGAAAAGATTTTCCGCTCTGCGCTGTGATCGTGACTGGCAAGCTAATACCTGAAAGTGCGGTTAAAAATTTATCTGTTTCTCGATACGTAAAAGGTACCAAACTCGCTCGTGGAGGAATAACAGGAATGCCAAATTGTTCCGCGATTTGATAACCAAATGGCGTTGCACCAAGCCCTGGCATAGAAAGCCCGCCCGTCGCGACAATCAAATTTTCACATTGCCATTGGGTTGAATTTACCTGTAAAACAAACCGCACTTTTTCATCATTTTGAATCCGTTCAACTTGAGAAACTTCACTACGCAATAAAATCTTAGCGCCATATTTATCGCATTCAGATTCCAGCATTTCAACGATTTGTTCTGCGCCCTCATCGCAAAATAATTGCCCCAATTCCTTTTCGTGATAAGCAATCCCCTGCTCCGCCACTAAAGAAATAAAATCCCAGTTGGTATAACGAGCCAGTGCCGATTTGACGAAATGAGGATTTTGCGAAAGGTAATGAGCAGGCGTAACCTCTAAATTCGTGAAATTACAAAACCCACCGCCCGACATCAAAATCTTACGTCCGATTTTTTTGCCGTTGTCGAAAACTGTCACTGACTTGCCTAACTTAGCCAACTGTGCCGCGCAAAATAATCCTGCCGCACCTGCACCAATAATAATGTTTTCAGAATATTGGCTCACGGATTTTGCCCTTTTTCACCACGTTGTAAAAAATCCAACATCTTCATTCGTTGAATAACTGAACGACGATCCACTGCCGCATTCCCAGAATCTAATAACTGCTGTAAATACGCACTGGCTTGTTGATATTGGCGATTTTCTAAGGCAATCGTCGCTAGCAAAGAAAGACTCGATACTTCATTTTTATCTTTTGCCAAAGCTTCATTCAAAAGTTGCTCTACTTTTGAGGTCACTTGCTGACCTGCTTGATAATAAAGTGCGGTAGCTGCCAAGCCTAAAATATTAGGTTTACTGCCTGATATTTTTTCTGCATTAGAATAAGCAATAAGCGCACTGTCAAATTCATTATTCTGCACATAGGCTTCCCCAAGTTGAAGCCAAGTTTCCGCATTATTCGGATCAGTACGCAGTTTATTTTGGATCTTCTCAATCATATTTTCATTTTTGTGTTCATCATTCATTTCAACATTTTGATTATGTTGCTCAATCATTGATTGCTCACCTTGTTGAACACGACTAAAACGATCAAGGGAAAAATAATAAGCGGTTGGAATGGCCATTAATAAAAAGAAAACCACAAAAGAAAGTTTGTGATTAGTTTTCCCGAAAAAATCTGTCTTTTGTTCCTTTTGCTTAGGATCCGAATGAGACTCAGCATTAACAGAAAAATATCGTTGTTCTTTTTCCAACACGCTTCTCTGTTCGACTGAAGATAAAGCCGATTTTTTTCTATTTGAGAAATAAAGCAATGCTGCAGCTAAAATTAAAAGAGCGACTGGCAATAGCCACAACAATGCCGTATTCCATTTGAACGGTGGTTTATAATTCACAAAATCACCAAATCTAGCGGTCATTTGATCGATAATTTGCTGATTACTTTTGCCCTCATCCACCATTTTGTACACTTCAAGACGCAAGTCATAAGCAATAGGCGAATTAGATTCCACCAAATTTTGGTTCTGACATTGTGGACAGCGTAAAGATTTTGCCAACTCTACGGCGCGAGTACGATCATCTTGATTTTGAAATTGATAGGTATCCACCATTTCCGCTTGGGCGAATAAGGAAAATGCGAATAAAAGTGCGGTCGCAAAAAAGACTATTTTTTGAACCTGAATAAAACCGCGAGTAAAAATATCTAATATGCTTTTCATTTGTTCTTCATTGCTTCAATTTTTGGCAAAAATACCGTTTGCCAAGTTTCTTTATCCAGTAAACCCGAATGGCGATAACGAATCACACCATTTTCATCTACAAGATAAGTTTCTGGCGCACCATCGACGCCCAATTTTAATCCCAATTCCCCATGACTATCATCAATGGTTAAGACGAACGGATTGCCCATTCGTTTAAGCATTTCAATGCCATTTTGCGGATTGTCGCGATAATCCACACCTACAATAGGCAACGTTTTTGCAATCTCAATCAACAGAGGATGTTCTTCCTTGCAATAACCACACCAACTGCCCCATACATTTAATAAAAATGGCTGTTTGGGAAAATCTTTCGGGCTTACGATTTGTGACGGCTCATGTAAATTATCCTGATAAAACTCCGGAACAGGTTTATCAATTAAAGCCGAAGCAATTTTTTTCGGATCTTGATTTAACCCTGCAATTAATAATACACACACACCTAAGAGCACAAAGAGCGGTGCAAAAAAGATAAGTTTTTTGTTCATTATTTTTCCTGTTTTCTGCGTAATCCGAAAACGCTACAAAGTGCGCCAAAGGCCATTAAAATACCGCCAGCCCAAAGCCAACGAATCAGAGGTTTATAATGTAAGCGGAAAGTAAATTCTCCTTTGCCGAGAGAATCGCCCATCACAATATATAAATCCCCCCAAAAACCGCCATCAAGCCCCACTTCGCTCATTGTCATTGTTCGCACATCGTAATAACGGTGCTCAGGGATAATTTCTGCGTAAGGTTTGCCATTTTCAGTTACGTCAAAAAAGGCAACTTCTGCCGTAAAATTTGGCCCGATTTCATTAGAAAATTGGCGATAGTGAAATTCATATTGCCCCAGCATTTGACTTTGTTGCGGTGCTAAACGCACACCAATTTCACTGCCAAAATAACCGCTCATCACCGCACCGATAGTCACAATCGCCACGCCACAATGCGCTAAAATCATACCAAATTGAGACAAGCGAATTTGTTGCCAATTTTGCCATAAAGTGACAAATAAAAGCCAAATCGCAAGAGTTAATAACACAAAGGCGAAAGCATGGAAATTCAACGCAGAATTATTTCGTATCTGTTGCCAAATCATCAAGCCAGCAAGGATTAAAGACGGAATCAACAACCATACGCAACGTATCAATAATGTGCGATCAAATTGCATCCAACGAATGGTGAGTGAAATCACCATTAGGATTAAAATGACCGTAATAATTGGAAAGAAAATACTATTAAAATAAGGACTTCCCACCGAAATTGATCCCCAATTCATCGCTTGGAATAACATGGGGTAAAAGGTGCCTAAAAAGGTAGAAACAGTGGCGATGGTCAGCAAAATATTCAGCAATAAAATACCACCCGATTTAGAAACGAACTGAAATTTCACCGCTCTTTCTGATGAACTGCCTGCTCGTAAGGCGAATAATCCAAAGGCTAACACCGTCAAAACAAAGAAAATTAATAACAACACATAACCGCGCGTGTTATCCAATGCAAAAGCGTGCACAGAAGTGAGAGCTCCAGAACGAACAATAAACGTGCCTAATACACTAAAGGCAAAAGTAAGCATAGAAAAAAGCGTTGTCCAATAACTAAATACGCCTTGTTTTTCCGTCACCATTAAACTGTGCAATAACGCTAAACCAAGCAACCAAGGCATTAAAGACGCATTTTCTACGGGATCCCAAAACCACCAACCGCCCCAGCCGAGTTCGTAATATGCCCACCACGCGCCGAGCACAATACCAATGGTTAAAAACAACCAAGAAACCAACACCCAACCACGCATTGAGCGCGCAATTTGTCGTGCAGATTGGTTATAAATCAAGGCACTCAAACTCATTGCAAAATTCACCGCAAAGCCCACATAGCCAAGATATAACAACGGTGGATGGAAAATAAGTCCCACATCTTGCAACATTGGATTGAGATCGCGCCCTTCTGCGGGTGCAGGGAAAATGCGTCCAAATGGATTGGAATAAAATAAAATAAACACCACAAAACCAAAGCAAATCAATCCCAATAAAGATAAAGATTGAGCGGAAAAAGTGCGGTCATTTTTTCGATTAAAAAAAGCAAAAGCAGCAAGCCATAAACTCAATGAAAATAACCAAAACAACATTGAACCTTCATGTCCGCCCCAAGTGGCAGCCACTTTAAAAAATGTAGGTAATTGGGAATTAGAATGTGCCGCTACATATTCAAGGGTGAAATCATCCACCGCAAAAGAATAAGCAAGCAAACCAATTGAGAACGTCGTCGCAAGGGTAAAAATATAACTAAGCGGCCAAGCGGCATTAATTAAAGTCGAATTTTTTTTGAATAACCCAAATTGTGGCACTAACGCAAGAAAAAATGCGCTAGCTGTTGCGAGCAAAAGAAGGAAAAAGCCAAGTTCTGGAAGCATAATGTCGTCGTTTTCTTCGTTGAGGTTCAGATTCGTCCATTGACGAGTTATTTACTAATTAAAAAACACACGCCAATTTAAATCCGTATGAAAGTGCATTTTTCTCACCCAAATTCTACCGAAAATCCTAACTTTTGCACGCAGTTTGTGATTCACTTCAATAGGATAAATATGATTTGTACGGTAGATTTTTCATAAAAAAATAGCGCCCTATTGGCGCTATTCCAGTTATCAAAGAATTAATTATTAAATTCAGCACCTAAACAAGGGCGGATTTTATTTAACATTTCTTTTATTACGCGTGATGGTGCGGCAATGATATTACCACTGCGTAAGTAGCCGTTACCTGCATCAAAATCACAGACTAAACCACCCGCTTCACGCACGATTAAATCGCCCGCTGCGCAATCCCATGCTTTTAAGCCCATTTCAAAATAACCATCAATACGATTTGACGCTACATAGCATAAATCTAATGCTGCAGAACCAGTGCGACGGAAATCCGCGGCATCTTCAATTAAGGCATTCATCATTGCAAATTGAGTTGGCATTAATTTTGGTTGTTTGAATGGGAAACCGGTCGCTAAAATTGAACCTTGAATTTCACGTTTACTATCTACACGTAAACGTACTTCATTTAATTTTGCGCCTTCACCACGCACAGCGGTAAATAATTCATTGCGGATTGGATCGTAAACAACCCCAACTTCAGTACGATTTTTTACACGAATTGCGATAGAGACGGCAAAATGAGGAAGGCCCGTCATAAAATTACGGGTACCATCTAGTGGATCAATCACCCATTGTACATCGCTATCTTTGCCTTCAAGCGCACCCGTTTCTTCACTGATGATGGTGTGGTCAGGATAAGATTTACGAATAATTTCAATGATTTCTGCTTCTGCCGCTTTATCAACGTTTGTCACATAATCATTAATACCTTTTTGTGTGCTTTCGATAGCATCACGGCGTTCATAATTTTTAGCAATCACATTGCCCGCTTTTCGTGCCGCACGAATTGCGATATTTAACATTGGATTCATATTTCCACCAGATTTTAAAGAACAGAAAAATTACGCGCCATTATAGCGAGATTTGCCAAAATAACCAGTTGAAAATTATAAAACAATGGTTTTTATAGGTTTTCAGGAAAACTTTGTGATACGGATCGCAAAAATAGCATGAAGTGATTTTTCCATTAATTATTTACCATTAAAGTGCGGTAGAAAATTGGAGAGTTTTATGCAGAAAGGTGTGACATTAGTGGAATTATTGATTGGGCTAGCAATTATCAGCATTGCGCTGAGTTTTGCCGTGCCATTATGGCAAACAGACTCACCTAAAACGATTTTAGCCAAAGAGCAACATCGCCTGTATTTATTTCTACGACAAATTCAAGCTCGGGCAGAAAATTCATCAGAAGTCTGGTTCCTGCTGATAAATCGTAACCTTGCGACACAACAATGGTGCTTAACGGCACAAGTAAAAAATGATCAAACTTGCGATTGTTTAAACCCAATAAACTGCCCGAAAGAAGCCTATGCTCATTTTTACTATCCTTATTTTCCTAAAAAAACGATGATTCAAAGCCATTATATTTATCCCAAAGAAATCACGAGGTTTTATGGTGCGCGTAATACCAGTGTGACTCGTTGCTTTATTCTGCAAGCGGAAAATGAACGTACATTATTTTCATTTTTCAATGTTGGCAGTATTCGTTTGAAAACCAATCAAGCGGCTAGTGCATGCAATCAATCATGAAAATATTATTAAAAGGGCAAACCCTATTAGCACTAATGATTTCGCTGGCGTTATCATCTTTATTATTGCTAAGCATTTCACATTTTTATGTGCAAATACAAACTCAAAATCAACACATGTTATTGCATTTAAAACTACAAGCAGAATTACAACGAACATTACAGCTCATTGGTAAAGATCTTCGGCGATTAGGATTTAGAGCATTAAATACAAAAGGAACAGAAAGCAATTTATCTTTATTTGAATTAGATGAACAAGGCACTGCCATTTTCATTAGCCAAGAAGATAACGCCCCACTTAATAGCTGCGTGTTGTTCTTTTATGATTTAAATAAAAATGGGTGTATTGGCAAAGATTCACCAAAAACCTGTATGAAAAATGGGAAAAATACATCGAAAAACAGCACTGAAGAATTATTCGGTTATAAAGTGAGTAACAAAACGATAAAAACCAAACTGACTTATCAAAGTGTTATTCCTACTAATTGCACAGCAGAAACTTGTAAACGAGCTTTTCAACAAACCGCTTGCAACGCAGGGGGTGGTTGGACAGATTTATTAGACAACAATGAATACGAAGTCACTACCCTACAATTTAATTGGTTAATTGAAGGCAAAGGATTAGAAATCAAGCTAAAAGGAAATTTAAAACAAACCCCAAACATCAGTTATGAAACATCCCTTGTCGTTGCACTATGGAATCAAAAATAACGGAATCAAAAATAATGACAATACAAAAAGGCATTATTACGCTGACTATTCTGATTTTTATATCGGGATTATTAACCGCAATCTTATTGTTGGATGACAGCCATTTAAGTTTTTTTCGTGCGCAACAAAATCAACGAGGGCACTATGTGGAAAGAACATTACAACTGCAAAAAATGACAGAGGAGAAAAAACAAACTGCCTGTATTGATTTACCGTTAAATAATAATGAAAGTGTAAAGCAAATCAGCATCACACTTGGTGGTGCCACCGATGCAATTCAATATTTTCTTTGGTGTGAAAGAATGAGTCTATTTAAAAAATCGCCTACACGAGGCGATAATCAAGGTGCATTGAAAGATTTTATTCACACAGAAAAACTCACCGAGTTTAGACCGCACTTTTCTTCTCCGCCCAAAATTTTAAACGCGAATAAAACACCTAAACTTTATTGGTTTTCAGATTCACAAGCGGAAGTTGAAATTAATGGCACCGTCTCTACCGTATTAATTGCAGAGGGAGATTTAAAACTAACAGGCAAAGGACGGATTAGTGGAGCAGTGATCACCAACGGAAATTTAACTTTAGATGGGGTGACGTTGGCCTATGGCAAATCTGTCGTAACAACCTTAGTGCAACAATATAGTCAGTGGCAGCTAGCAGAAAAAAGTTGGAGTGATTTTAATGTTCCAGATGAATAAAGGCATGTCGCTCACGACCCTATTATTTTCTTTAGCTTTATTTAGCGTTTTATTTATTGCTTTCAATCAATGGACGGCAAGCCAGCGAAAAAGTGCGGTGAAAACTTATCAAGATTTTCAGGCGATACAGGTTGCGGAGAATCAAGCTCAACGCCAATTTTTAGGGTTACCTTGTGAACAATTGATACAACAAAATGGCTTAACTTTTCGTGTTCAATGTCAAAACGAACGCGTCATTGTGCGTTATCCTATGGGTGAAATTTCGATAAAAACTAAGTAGAATGGCATTGTCTTTTTCTAGATTAAATCATCACAAAAGGTCGCCATTGTGTTCATTGTTTATTATTCCAATCAACTCGAAAAACAAAAAGAAATCCTTTCTTCCTTATTCAAATCGTTACCGCCAGAAGATCCTTTTCAGCAAGATATTATCCTGGTGCAAAGCCCGGGAATGGCGCAATGGCTGCAAATTGAATTAGCGAAAGAAACAGGCATTTCAGCAAACCTCAAATTTCCTATGCCAGCAAGTTTTATTTGGCAACTTTATGCTCAAAATTTATCCGCAACGGCATTGGAAAACCCTTTTGATAAAGATTCAATGACATGGCGCTTAATGCGATTAATCCCGACTTTTCTCGAGAAAGAAAATTTTTCACCTTTACGCAATTATTTAGCGTCCTCGCCACATTCAGAACAATACAAACTTTATCAACTCAGCAGCAAAATTGCCGATTTATTTGACCAATATTTGGTTTATCGACCTGAATGGATTTTTGCTTGGGAAAAAGGCGAAGATGAACAAATCACTGCTCAAATACAAAAACAACAACCTAACCTCAACAATACGTTGTTTGAGCAAATTCAAGGCAATACAAAATGGCAAGGTGAGTTATGGCGTGCATTGGTTGTCGATGTTAAATCAGATGTGGGTGAAGCCACCCATCGAGCGGCTTTGCATAATCAGTTCTTAGCCTTGCTTGCCGATAAAAAAGCACCGAAAAAATTACCTTCACGCATATTTATTTTTGGTATTCCTGCGCTCCCAACTGCTTATCTCAATATTTTGCAAGCGATGTCATCAGAAGTGGATATTCATTTATTTTTTAATAATCCATGCCAAGAGTATTGGGGAGATATTAGTGATTTACGCCTAGATTATTTGCGTTCTCGTCAGCGTTATCAATTCAATAAACAAGATGAAAATCAACCGCTCTTTAACGAGGATCAACTTTCTCAACTAGAAAACGCTCAGTTTGATGTCACTTATCAAAAAGAAAACCTTCAAGTAGGTAATCCGTTACTGGCGGCTTGGGGAAAAATGGGGCGAGATTTTCTCTATACATTGGTGAGAGATGAAGAACATATTCCAACTTATCCCATCAATGCCTATCAAGAAATTGAATCGAACAGTTTGCTTGGACAATTACAGTCTCAAATTCTACATTTAGAAAATAAACCGCTAAATATCGCAAAAAATGACCGCACTTTAACCTTACATTCTTGCCACAGTGCTATGCGAGAAGTGGAAGTATTGCACGATTATTTATTAGATTTATTCAATCAAGATCCTAACCTTACGCCAAAAGATGTGGTTGTTATGGTGGCAGATATAAACCAATACACGCCTTATATTCAGTCGGTTTTCGGGCAAAAAAATGGAGATGCGCCACAAATTCCATTTTCACTTTCGGATAATAAACTTGCAGAAAGCGATGTGTTGGTCTCAAGTTACTTAACTTTATTACGCTTAAAAGAAAGCAATTTTAGTGCGGAAGATGTCTTAGCATTGTTGGATATTCCTGCGATGAGAGAACGATTTAATATTTCTCTTGCTGATTTACCATTAGTGAGAGAATGGGTGGCGGATTCAGGGATTCGTTTCGGTTTGCAAAAAAATCAAGATGGCATCAATTTCAATTCTTGGCAAGCTGGATTAGAACGAATGATTTTAGGCTATGCAATGCGTGAAGAACACGGCATTTGGCAAGATAGTCTCGGGTTAAACAGTAGTTATGGCTTAAAGGGTGAACTTGCTGGAAATTTATCTCACTTTTTCACCGCACTTTCCGCTCTACATGAAACGCTGCAACAAGCGCATTCTATTGAAAAATGGCAGGAAATCTTAACCGCACTTTTATCAAATTTCTTCGTGCAAAATGAAGACACAAGCGACACGATTTTCTATATTCAAGAGAAAATTAATGAATTAGCTGAGCATCTAAAAGCGCTCCATTTTACTGAAGAATTACAAGCTGACGTGATTGCCGATGTCATCACAATGAAATTGGAAGATGCGCCAAATAGCCTCAAATTCCTTGCAGGGAAAGTAAATTTTTGCACCTTATTACCAATGCGTTCTGTGCCATTCAAAGTAGTTTGTTTACTTGGAATGAATGATGCGGATTACCCTAGAACACAAACACCAAACAGTTTTGATTTAATGCAATATCACCATCAAAAAGGCGACCGTGTTCGCCGTGATGATGATCGCTATTTGTTCTTAGAAGCCTTATTGGCAGCGCGTGATTATTGCTATATCAGCTATGTTGGCCGTTCCATTACAGATAATCAACCGAAAGAACCTTCTGTATTGGTAAGCCAACTCCTAGATTATATTAATCAAGGGCAAAGCGAAAATACCCTTACGGTGATTGAGCATCCGATGACGGCATTTAGCCCAGATAATTTCAAATATAACGAGAAATTTACCCGCTCTTTTGCGACAAAATGGTTGCCAATAGCACAATTTGACGCGACTGCTAGCAATTCAGAATTTGCCGTCACCATGACAGAAAACCCAGAAAAAATCGAAGAAATTGAACTGGATCGTTTAGTCAGCTTTGTGGAAAACCCTGTGAAATTTTTCTTTGAAAAACAACTCGGTGTCTATTTCCGTGATGAAGATGCTCGTATTGCCGACAGTGAAAACTTCACCTTAAGTGGATTAGATAATTACTCTCTCAATAATGACTTAATCTACCTTGATGAACAAAATTTTGCTGATTATTTTAGACAAGCAGAAGTTAAAGGCGTGTTACCTCGAGCCGAATTTGGAAAAGTTTATGCTGAAAATATTCGAGACAATGTTTTGGAATTTAAAAAGAAAATATCAGATCTTGGTGAAGCCAAACACGCTTCCGTCGATTTCAATCTCTCCGCAGATTGGCAAAATGAAAATCAAGAAATTCGTCTATTTGGTTATATGGAGCCTTTATTTGGCGATGATTCACAGGTGATTCACTGGCATTTTGCGAAATACAAAGATCGCTATTGCATCCGTCCTTGGATTTATTATTTGATTCAATGTGTCACACAAGAAAATGCGGTACCACCAAAATTAATTACGCAAGATCAAGTTATCGAACTACCGCCTATTGAGCGTGAAACCGCTCTCGCTCAATTAAAAATTTACGTAAAAGATTATTTACAAAGCCAAATAGAAATCCAATTAGTACCAACCATAAAAAATATTAATGATTTTATTGTGAACGATGAAATCACGGTTGATTTTGACAATATTTCTAGAAAACTTCAGGAACTACGTGAAGACAGCAAATCCGGCGCTCAAGCAGATCCATATTGGTCACGCGTATTGGCGCAAACCTCAAGATTTGAACAAACTGGAAATATCGAAAAATTATTAAAACAAACAAAAGATTGGTTTGGCTTATTATTCGTACAAAAGAAGACAAGAAAGGCATAAAGCTCATCGTCAAAGAACCGATTTTTTGCTAAGATAACAGCCTTTTTACGGAGAATTGTCTATGCGCTGTCCATTTTGTTTTACAGAAGAAACCAAGGTAATTGATAGCCGTTTGGTATCGGATGGCTATCAGGTTCGTCGCCGTCGTGAGTGCGGTCATTGTCATGAGCGTTTTACTACCTTTGAAACAGCCGAATTAATCGTACCAAAAATTATTAAAACTGACGGCACTCGAGAGCCGTTCAATGAAGATAAATTACGCAGTGGTATTCAGCATGCGTTGGAAAAACGCCCTGTAAGTGCGGATGATGTTGAACAAGCAATTAACCATATAATTTTTCAATTACGCGCGACGGGTGAACGTGAAGTACCAAGTAAACTGGTTGGAAAACTCGCGATGAATGAGTTAAAAAAACTCGATAAAGTGGCTTATATTCGTTTTGCATCGGTCTATTTGAGTTTCGATAATATTAATCAATTCACCAAAGAAATTGAGAGCTTAAAGGATTAACCATGAGCGAATTTTCCGCACAAGATCGCAAATTTATGCAACGCGCCTTGGATTTAGCCACCAAAGGTCAATATACCACTACTCCGAACCCATCAGTGGGATGCGTATTGGTAAAAAATGGTGAAATTGTGGGGGAAGGCTTTCATTTTAAAGCTGGGCAACCTCATGCTGAACGCGTTGCCTTAGCTCAAGCGGGTGAAAATGCGAAAGGTGCGACAGCTTATGTTACGCTTGAGCCTTGTTCTCATTATGGTCGCACACCGCCTTGTGCATTAGGATTAATCGAGGCTGGCGTAGTGAAAGTCATTGCAGCTATGCAAGATCCGAATCCTCAAGTCGCAGGAAAAGGTTTGAAAATGTTGTCTGATGCAGGCATCGAAAGTGCGGTGAATTTATTAAACGATCAAGCGGAAAAAATAAATAAAGGCTTTTTAAAACGAATGCGTCAAGGTATGCCTTTTGTTCAACTCAAACTTGCAATGAGTTTAGATGGACGAACAGCAATGGCAAGCGGAGAAAGTAAATGGATTACAGGCTCTGATGCTCGTTCGGACGTACAAAAAATGCGAGCAAAATCATCCGCACTTTTATCTACTTCAGCAACAGTACTTGCAGATAATCCAAGCCTGAACGTACGCTGGGATGAATTCCCTGAAAATCTAAAAACAGAATATAAAAAAGAAGATCTTCGCCAGCCTGTGCGAGTCATTTTAGATTCACAACATCGCATTCAGCCGACTCATAAACTTTTTTTAACGCATTCTCCCGTTTGGTTAGTCTCTAGTGAAACACGAGATTTAACAGGCTTTCCTGATTTCTGCGAACAAATTATTCTTCCAAAAGAAAATCTACTAAAAGAATTAATGCGAGAACTGGGAAAACGACAAATAAATACCCTTTGGGTAGAAGCTGGAGCAAATTTAGCGGGTAGTTTAATTGATGCGAAATTAGTCGATGAATTAATTATTTACATTGCGCCCAAATTACTTGGCGACAATGCTCGTGGTTTATGCCAATTACCGAATTTAACTAAACTTGCCGATGCACCATTATGGCAACTCAATGAATTAGAACAAATCGGTGACGATATAAAATTAACTTACACACCGAAAGGAATCTAAATGCTTAAAAAACTTTTCCATTCCGCACTTTGGGGCTTGGCGGCTGCAGGCGTGATTTTGTTTGCGGTTCCAAGACTGAATAACAGCAATATTTTCACTTCAGACGATATTGTATCGTTCAAAAATGCGGTGCGTATTGCCTCACCTGCGGTAGTGAATGTTTATAACCGCTCTTTTTCATCTGCCAGCATTAATGATAATGATCAGCTACAAGTGAATAACTTAGGTTCTGGCGTGATTATGAGTAAAGATGGCTATATTCTGACGAATAAACACGTTATCCAAAATGCGGATCAAATTGTAGTAGCGTTGCAAAACGGAAATATTTTTGAGGCTAGTCTTGTTGGTTCAGATAATCTCACTGATCTCGCTGTTCTCAAAATTCGTGCAAATAATCTTTCAACCATTCCACAAAACTCAAATCGTCAAGCTCACGTTGGTGATGTGGTATTAGCAATCGGTAATCCCTACAACTTAGGGCAAAGCGTATCACAAGGTATTATTAGCGCTGTAGGACGTAATGCAGTAGGTGATTCTGTTGGCAGACAAAACTTCATCCAAACCGATGCTTCAATTAACCGAGGCAACTCAGGCGGTGCATTAATTAATTCTGCAGGTGAATTAGTTGGAATCAGCACCCTTAGTATTGGTAAAACCGCCAATGAAATCGCTGAAGGACTAAATTTTGCCATTCCAATGGATATTGCAAATGATGTTTTACAGAAAATTATACGAGATGGACGTGTTATCCGAGGATATTTTGGTGTGCAAAGTGACATCAGTTCAAGTAGTGAAGAAGGCATAGTCATCACTGGTGTAAGCCCGAATAGCCCAGCAGCAAAAGCAGGCATTCAATTAGGCGATGTCATTTTGGAATTAAATAATCAAGAAGGCATTTCAGCCCGAGAAATGATGCAAATTATCGCAAATACAAAACCTAATTCAAAAGTTCTCGTCACCATTCTACGATTAGGCAAAATATTACAACTTCCTGTTGTCATTGAAGAATTTCCAGTAAATTAAAAATAGCGGTCGTTTCTGACCGCTATTTTCATTCTATTTTCCATTGAACAGCTATTCACCCTAGCCCATTTTCTGACATTTCGGGCAAAAGAAACTATTACGCTGGCCTATCACTAAACTTTCAATTTTTCCACCGCACTTCGGACAAGGTTTATCTTTATTGCCATATACCAATAATTCTTGTGCAAAATATCCTGGGCGCCCATCCGGCTGTAAGAAATCTTTAAGTGTCGTTCCACCTTGAATAATGGCTTTTGTCAATACATCTTTAATTGTGTTCACTAAGGAAATACATTGATTACGGGTCAGATTTTTAGCGAGTTTTAATGGATGAATACCACAAATAAACAAACTTTCATTCGCATAAATATTACCAACGCCCACCACCACAGCGTTATCCATCAAGAAGGTTTTAAGTGCGGTGGATTTTTGACGAGATTTTTTGAATAAATATTCTGCATTAAATTCATCAGAAAGCGGTTCAGGCCCCAGCTTTAAGAAAAGATGAAAGTCATCTAAATTCTCCGTCCACAACCATGCACCAAAACGACGAGGATCGTTATAACGTAATAATTTGCCATTGTTCATCACAATATCAATATGATCATGTTTATCTATTGCGCTATCCTGTGGCACAATTCGCACTGAACCTGACATGCCCAAATGCCCGATGATATAGCCTTTTTCCGTGTGAATAATCAAATATTTTGCTCGACGAGTGAGATCGACAATTTTTACATTTTTTAGAGTTATCAATTCCTCCGATACGGCCCAGCGCAATTTAGGCTGGCGCACGACAACTTTTTCAATCGTAAAATTTTTAAGATAAGGGCTAATACCACGTAGTGCAGTTTCGACTTCGGGAAGTTCCGGCATGATTTGTTCCTTAATAAATTTGTGATACAAAAAAACCCGAACAATGTCGGGCTTTTTCTAAATGAGCAAAATTATTTGATTTTTGCTTCTTTATAGATAACGTGTTTACGCACTACTGGATCAAATTTTTTAATTTCCATTTTTTCAGGCATATTACGTTTGTTTTTATCAGTTGTGTAGAAGTGACCGGTCTCTGCAGTAGAAACTAAACGGATTTTCTCACGAGCGCCTTTAGCTGCCATTTTTTAGCTCCTTAGATTTTTTCGCCACGAGCACGGATTTCAGCTAATACTGCATCAATGCCTTTTTTATCAATAATACGCATACCTTTCGCAGTTAAACGTAAGGTTACGAAACGGTTTTCACTTTCAACCCAGAAACGGTGAGTATGAAGGTTTGGAAGAAAACGACGACGTGTCGCATTCATTGCGTGTGAGCGGTTATTACCCACAGCTGGACGCTTGCCTGTTACTTGACAAACTCTAGACATAATAATCTCCAATAATTAAATATAAGCTCGAGCTTACGGTTCGGATTGTTTAAAGCCAGTTAAAACCAGCTTGCTACCTCGTCAGGTCGCGCTAATCCGACCCGCTTACTATATTAAAGGTCGCAAATTATACTGGCTTTGTTTTCATTTCTCAAGTGCAAATGCGATTTTCCTGAATGTAATCGGTAAAAAAATGGTCAACATTATAAAAATTTATAATAAAAAGTTCTCTGCAAAAGAATAGCAATCTGTTTTTCCGACAATTAGGTGATCAAGCACTCTGATTTCCATTAATTCTGCTGACTCCTGAATTTTTTTAGTAATAAGCTGATCCGAATAACTCGGCTCCGTTATACCCGAAGGATGATTATGCGCCAAAATTAAAGCAGCTGCATTACAATAAAGTGCTTCTTTAATTATTTCCCGAGGATAAACCGCTGATACATTAATTGTACCTAAAAATAACCGCTCTTTTTTAATCAGACGATGTTGATTATCCAAAAATAAAACCATAAACACTTCTCTTTCCTCATTTTGCAATTCAGTGAGTAAAAAAAGTTTTACCGTTTCAGGATCATTAATAATTGGCGTACTTAACATCTCTTGCTTTAAATAACGCTTGGTCATTTCCGTAATTGCTTGCAATTGAATAAATTGCGTAATGCCTAAGCCTTTCACAGAACAAAAGGATTTCTCATCTGCAGAAAGTAACGCATGCAAGGAACCAAAATGCGATAAGACATTTTTCGAAAGCTGAATGACTGGGCAACCTTTTATGCCAGTTCGTAAAAAGATCGCCAGCAATTCATAATCAGCAAGAGTGTCTACGCCAAATTTAAGCAATTTTTCCCGTGGCATTAAATCATCATTGTTTTCCATAAAATATTAAACGCAAAATAGAAAAAATTTTGACCGCTCTTTTCTTGTTTTACGAGTAACTTATGTAAAGTCTACGATATGTATCGCAAAAATAGCATTGGGCATTCAATAAAATTAAAGTAAAATAACAGAATTGTGGCTAAGCACTAACAAAGGTTGAAACATGAAATTAAACGGAAAGCATATTGTAGTTGGCATAACTGGCGGTATTGCGGCCTATAAAACAATAGAGTTGATTCGTTTATTACGCAAAGCAGAAGCTGAAGTACGTGTAGTATTAACCCCAGCTGCGGCAGAATTTGTTACTCCTTTAACGCTTCAAGCCATTTCTGGCAATTCTGTCGCACAATCTTTACTTGATCCACAAGCTGAGCTGGCAATGGGTCATATTGAACTTGCCAAATGGGCTGATGCGATTATTATTGCGCCAGCTAGTGCAGACTTTATTGCCCGTCTTACTGTAGGCATGGCGAATGATTTACTTTCAACAATTTGTCTTGCTACTGATGCGCCAATTTTTCTTGCCCCAGCAATGAATCAGCAGATGTATCACCAATCCATTACTCAACAAAATTTAACGGCTCTTCAAACGCGTGGAATTGAGCTTATTGGCCCGAATAGTGGTTTTCAAGCTTGCGGCGATATGGGGAAAGGGCGTATGTCAGAACCAGAGGAAATTTTTACCGCACTTTCTGACTTTTTCTCTCAAAAACAAGATCTACAAGGATTAAATGTCGCCATTACAGCAGGACCAACGCGTGAGGCAATCGATCCAGTTCGTTATATTTCTAACCATAGTTCAGGGAAAATGGGATTTGCAATTGCTGAAGCATTTGCCGAACGTGGGGCGAACGTCACGCTAATTTCAGGACCAGTGAATTTAACAACACCCAAAAATGTGAATCGAATCAATGTCATCTCAGCACAAGATATGTGGCAAGTTTCTCTTGAAAATGCGGTGAAAAATCAAATTTTTATTGGCTGTGCGGCCGTTGCTGATTACAGAGTAGCTGAAGTTGCTGACCAAAAAATCAAAAAATCTGGGGATGAAATATCTATCAAGTTAATTAAAAATCCCGATATTATCTCAGATGTAGGACATTTAAAAACACATCGTCCTTTTACTGTTGGATTTGCGGCCGAAACCCAAAATGTTGATGATTATGCAAAAGATAAACTTGAACGCAAAAATCTTGATATGATTTGTGCCAACGATGTATCTGGCGGACAAGTTTTTAACGCTGATGAAAACGCCTTGGAGCTTTTCTGGAAAAATGGTCATAAAAAATTATCGCTAAAATCAAAAGTGGAACTTGCAACTGATTTAGTCAATGAAATCATTGAACGCTATCAAAAAACCTTATAATTCCAACCGCACTTTTACCTAAAAATGAATTTCAAACGGAGTATTACATGAAAAAAATTGACGTAAAAATTTTAGATTCTCGCATTGGAAATGAATTTCCTCTGCCAACTTATGCAACTGAAGGCTCTGCAGGTCTTGATTTACGTGCTTTGGTCGATGAAAGCTTTGAAATTCAACCTGGTGAAACCAAATTAATTCCGACGGGGCTATCAATTTATATTGCGGATCCAAATTTAGCTGCAGTGATTTTGCCTCGCTCGGGCCTTGGTCATAAACACGGCATTGTGCTAGGAAACCTTGTGGGATTAATTGACTCCGATTATCAAGGGCCATTAATGGTATCAATGTGGAACCGTGGAAATGAGCCATTCAACATTGAAGTCGGTGATCGCATTGCTCAACTTGTTTTCGTGCCAATAGTACAAGCTGAATTTAATATTGTAGAAGATTTTCAACAAACCGAACGTGGTGAAGGCGGTTTCGGTCATTCAGGTAAACAATAATTTATGGTAGAAGAACAATTATCTTTATCAGGCGTAGAAGACATTACGCCTAAAATTGAAACACCAAAAATTGAAAAAAGAACGGTAAAAGAACGTCGTCAACAAGTGCTTACTGTATTGATACATATGCTTCATTCCGAACGCGGCATGGAACGTATGACAACGGCTCGTCTAGCAAAAGAAGTTGGGGTATCAGAAGCTGCGTTATATCGTTACTTTCCAAGCAAAACAAAAATGTTTGAAGCCTTAATCGAGCACATCGAAAATACCTTATTAAGCCGTATTACCGCTTCTATGCGTAACGAAACCCAAACAATGAATCGCATTCATGATATTTTACAAACGATTTTAGATTTTGCCCGTAAAAATCCAGGGTTAACTCGAATTCTAACGGGCCATGCATTAATGTTTGAAGATGCACAATTACAAGTTCGAGTCGCGCAATTTTTTAATCGTCTTGAAATGCAGTTTGTCAATATCTTACAGATGCGAAAATTGCGTGAAGGGCGAGGCTTTAATGTGGATGAACGCATAATTGCTTCGCATTTAGTGACACTATGTGAAGGACAATTTATGCGCTATGTTCGTACTAATTTCCGTCTGAATGCAAGCCAGTCTTTCGAACAACAATGGCGTTTTATCGAGCCACTTTTTGCCTAATTGACTTTACCGAGTAAATATATGATTATTCCTTGGCAAGAACTGGAAGCAGAAACATTAGATAATATCGTAGAAAGCGTAATTTTACGCGAAGGAACCGATTACGGTATAGAAGAACTTTCACTCAACCAAAAAAAACAACTTTTACTGACTCAAATTCGCAATGGAATTGCGGTGATTGTATGGTCTGAATTGCATGAATCCATTGACATCAAAAATAAAACGGAATTTTTGAAACAGGAATGTAAGGAGCACGAATGTCAAATGAATTAACCGAACTTGATGAAGTTGTAACCTCCTCTCAAGAAGAAGAGGCAACTCAACGAGATCCAGTTTTAGATTGGTTTCTTACTCACTGCCATTTACATAAATATCCCGCAAAATCGACTTTAATTCACGCAGGTGAAGATGCAACGACACTTTATTATGTCATTAAAGGCTCTGTAATGGTGTCAGCAAAAGATGATGAAGGTAAAGAGATGATTCTCACTTATTTGGGTGCAGGAGAATTCTTTGGTGAAGCAGGATTGTTTGATGAAGGATCAAAACGCTCTGCTTGGGTAAAAACAAAAACAATATGTGAAATTGCTGAGATTTCTTATAAAAAATATCGTCAATTAATTCAAGCAAACCCAGAAATCTTAATGTTTTTAACCGCACAATTGGCAAGACGTTTACAAAATACTTCACGCCAAGTCAGTAATTTAGCATTCTTAGATGTCGCAGGCCGTATTGCTCAAACGCTAATGAACTTAGCTAAACAGCCTGAAGCAATGACACATCCTGATGGGATGCAAATCAAAATTACACGTCAAGAAATAGGGCAAATGGTTGGTTGTTCACGAGAAACTGTAGGACGTATTATTAAGATGTTAGAAGATCAGAATCTTATCCACGCTCATGGAAAAACCATTGTTGTATATGGCGCAAGATAATTTTTCATCATAAATCATTCAAAATGAAACCATCCAAAATCAATTTGGATGGTTTTTGTTTAATTAGAAATAATATTCAAAACATTAATTGACAATTAATATAAAGGATTCTATCATTACCCAACTTCTTACAAATATAGTGGGAAGACAGGATTGGTCTCCTGATATAGTGGCTTTAAAGGTTTATAACCTTATTGCATAGTTTTATGCCGCAAAAGCTAGAACACCAAGATGCATTTTTTAATCTATGGTGGGCTAGGTAGAAATCCCGCAGGGATGCGTGCAGTAAGCCACTTGCTGTTAAGACCAATTCTGCTTAGTTCCACCACCCTTCTTTCAAATCCCTTAGCTTTTTCTATCTCACCTTAATTAATCTTTTTTCTTTCTAGTAAAACTAATACTTCATAATGAGATGTTTGCGGAAACATATCAAAAAGTTGAATTTTCAATGGTTTATAACAAGTGAGATACTGTAAATCTTTACCCATTGTCACGGCATTGCAGCTGGAATACAAGATAAAGTGCGGTTGAATTCGGTTAAGAAATTCACTTAATTCCTTTCCAATTCCACGACGTGGTGGATTTACAATCACAAGATCTGACTTATTCTCATTCTGATTTTTCATCACACTTGCCGCGTCTAGTGATTGGAAATTTACATGTTCTAAACCCAATATTTTAGCGGAATGGCTCGCAGCGAAAATAGCGGATGAGGAAATTTCAATTCCAGTTAACTCTATACTTTTTCCCCATTTTTCCTGTAAAGCTTTCGCGCAATGTAAGCCAAATCCTCCCACACCACAAAATAAATCCCAGACTTTATAGATTGGTAATTCGCTCACCCATTGCTGAGCGGTTGCATATAATCCCGCCGCCACTTTAGGATTGGTTTGAAAGAAACCTTGTGGGCGAATAAAGAGCGGAATACTATTGAAATTCTCAGGCAAAAATTGTTGTTCTGTCAGAAAAATTTCTTGTTCACCTTCTAAGATGGCCGCGTGCTGTGGCTGTAAATTAATGCTAACCACTTCTAAGTGCGGTAATTTTTCCAATAATTTTGGTAATTCTCGACGAATTAATGACAATTTATTTTCTGTGCGTAATACAAAACGCAACATTAATTTTCCCGTCGCGATACTTTCTGTGAGCAGAATATATTTAAGCTCGCCTTTTTGTCTAGCAATGTTATAAGGTACTAAACCAGCACGGCCAATAAAATCCTTCAAAACAGGAAAAATCAATGAAAAATGAGTTGGATAAAGGGGGCAATCACACAAATCAATCGCACTTTGTGGATCATTAGGATTTTTTAAAATGCCAAGTATCGGGCGTTCAACACTACCACTAACAACCATTTTAGCTTTATTACGAAAGCCTTGTTCATCAGATTGAAAAGGAGCCAACCATTGAGCTCCATCACAATTAATAGAAATCAGTTGCTGCTTTAAATGATGTTGTTTTTCAGTTAGCTGCTGACTATAAGGTATTTCAAGCAATTGACAAGAACGACATTCATTTTGTTGATAGTATCGACAATCAATCATTTTCTTGTAGCCTGAATATCTAGCCAACGGCTTTGAATGTCTGCGAGATTTCGGTAATTCAATTTCCAACGTTGATCTAAAATCAAGTCATTCCACTTGAACACTCTACGTTTAAATAAATTTTTTAAGCGAGCTTGACGAGTCATAAAGTGCGGTTCATTTTCAGTAAGTTTTAGATTATCTAATACTTGAATGACACCTTCACGTTCATTGCACAATAACAAAAGATCACAACCTGCATTGAGCGCTTTTTTGCTACGCTCTACAAAATCGCCCATTACGCCAGCGCCTTTCATGCCGAGATCATCGGAAAAAATCGCACCTTGGAAATTTAATTGTTTTCGTAAGATTTCTTTCAGCCAATATTCTGAACCACTTGCTGGTTGACTATCACATTGTCTATAAATAACATGCGCAGGCATAATAGCATCAAGTTTATTTTGTGAAATCAACTGCTGGAAAGGTTGGAGATCGCAACTAAAAATTTCGTCTTTTACGCGATCATCATAAGGTGTTTCTAAATGAGAATCAGCTAATACATGGCCATGACCGGGGAAATGTTTACCTGTAGATGCCATACCTGCTTGATGCATACCATCAATAAAAGCAGTTGCTAAATTTACCGCACTTTTTACATCAGATGAAAAACTGCGATCACCAATCGCTCGACATTCATGCCCCAAATCCAACACCGGCGCAAAACTCAAGTCAATATCCAAGGCAATCATTTCTGCAGCCATTTGCCAGCCTGCTTCTTTAGCAAAGTTCACTTGTTCAGTTGCCGACAATATTTCTTGAAAAGCCTGCATTGAAGGTAACATCGTGAATCCATCACGGAAACGTTGAACTCGTCCACCTTCTTGATCCACCGTAATCAATAAAGGCTTTTTCACTCGTTGACGAACAGAACGAATTAATTCTTGAATTTGTTCTCTGTCTTCAAAATTTCGAGTAAATAAAATCAATCCCGCAACAAGAGGATGAGAAAGTAACTCAACTTCCTCTTGTTCCAACTCTTTTCCTTTTAAATCAATTAACAACGTGCTCATAAATTATTTTAAATAAAGGCGATAATTTTTACTTTCTACAGTAGGTTTAATTAAATCGATCAATTTCTCTTCTTGTGGTTTTAGCAAAAATTGAGCAGAATAGCTTTCTTGCTGATTTTCCCAAGTTTGGGTTACCCCTAAATGATCGTACCAATACAAGTAGTAACTTATATTCAAAAGTTGCTGACTTTTATTTTTTATAAGCGCTGATTTTTGACTCGTTTCAACTTGAATTAAAGGTGAAAGATTAGATGTGATATTTAAAATCGGCTTCGTTGAATAAGTTAAGTTTTCTACTGAACTTGAACAAGCAGCGAGCACAAGGCTCACCAAAATTAAAAAATATTTTTTCATTATTTCGCTAACATTCTACCTAAAGGTTCACCACCGACTAAATGCATATGCAAATGGAATACTTCTTGCCCACCATGTTTATTGCAATTCACAATTAGGCGGTACCCATCTTCCGCAACACCCTCTTCTTTGGCGAGTTTAGCCGCTACGCTAAATAATCGACCTAGCGCTACTTCATCTTGCTCCGTCACATCATTCACTGTTGGGATTACTTTATTTGGAATGATCAAAATATGTGTTTTAGCTTGTGGTGAAATATCACGAAACGCTGTGACTAATTCATCTTGATAGACGATATTTGCAGGAATTTCTTTACGGATAATTTTGCTGAAAATTGTTTCTTCTGCCATTATTTGCTCCCTATAAAAAAGTGCGGTGAATTTACCGCACTTTTTATCAAAATTTATCTGAGATTGCAATTTAATCAATTATTGCTGTGCTTCATCATCTTGATTGATGAAAGAATCATTTACTTCAATTTTTGCTCTCTCACGCAATCCTTGCATTAATTGCGCTTGAACTTCTGCCTGACTTGTACGTAATAATTGAGTGCTAAATTGACTTAATTCTTTATCGTTAAGCACGCCGTCTTCTACTTTATTTAGAGCAACAATAACTACATCGCCTTTCTCATTACGAGCAACTTGGTAAACCATTTTACCTGATTCTGGTTTAGCAATTGAGAATACGCCATTTGTTAAAATTGGATCTTTATTTTCACTTAAAGTAAAAATTTGCTCACTTGAGAAATTAATTCCATCCACTTTCGATTCAGCATTTTCGTTTAATGCTTTTACTGCTTGTTGAGCTTTTTCATTAAGCACATTTTCAGCTTTCTGGCGTTTTAAGAACATTTCAATATCCACTTTTGCATCTTCCAATGTTCTCACACCTTCAGGTTTATGTTCTAACACACGCACTACAATAGCGTGATAATCGCCGACATTCAAAGGCTCTGAATTAGCGCCACCATTGGCAATATCAGATTCAAAAACGGCAGAAACTACATTAGGGAAATTTAATTCTGCAGGTACATTTTGACGAGAAAAATAACCGCTCTCTTGAACTTTAACACCTACAACTTGTGCCGCGGTATTCAGAGATTTGCTATCTTCAAAAGCCTTATCACGCACTTGCTTTTCAATTGCGTAATAACGATTTTCTAATAAGGATTTACGCACTAAATCAGCAACCTGTGCTTTCACCTCATCTAAAGTTTGAGCTTTACGCTCTTGCACTAAAACAATATGGTAATTGCCATCCACATTGATTGGCTGGCTATATTGCCCCACCTGCAACGCAGCTGCAGCATCTTCAAAGGGTTTTGGTAATTCATTCGCATTTACCCAACCCAAATCACCACCATTCTCACCAGAAACTTTATCTAAAGATTTAGCTTTAGCTACATCAGCGAAATTTACACCTTTTTGTAATTCATCGTAAGCAGACTTAGCATCTTGCTCATTTGCAAATTGAATATGAGCTAAACGCTGAGTCATAAATTGAGCTTTATTATCTTGATAATATTGCGCAATTTCTACATCTTTAACTTCAATACCTTTTTCGATTTGGCTACCTGAGAGATCAATATATTGAACCTTCACTTGTTCTGGCTGAACAAAAGATTTTTGATTAGACTCGTAATAAGCTTTAATTTCATCATCAGATACCGCTTGCTTTGCCATTTCATCAGCAAGAGATAATGTTGCTAAACGAGCTGAACGCTTTTGAAAGAAAACTTCTGAGGTATTTTTTGCTTGAACAGGCACGATAAACTCACTGTTAGCAACACCACTTTGCATTTGTTCAAGGGTTAATGCGCCACGCAAAATAGCCGCATAACCATCTGACGTTAAACGATTTTGTTGTAATACTTGTTGATAAACAGCGTTATCAAATTTGCTATTAACTTGAAAATTAGGATCTGTCACGATTGCTCGTTTAATCATTTCATCACTGACGCCTAATTTTAATTCTTTCGCATATTGACGAAGCAATTCTTGATCAATCATTCGATTGATGGTGCTTTGACGAAGTGCGGTAACAAATTCTGGAGAATCAGACTGAGCCATAAATGCTTCGCCTTCGCGTTGTGCACGAGCCTCAAATTCTTGGTTGTAGCGATTTAAAAAATCTTGTTGCGAAATCACTTCACCATTAACTTTTGCAGCGTAAGTATCATTTGAACTAAAAAGATAGCCGGACATACCGCCAACTAAAAACGATAAAGTAATCAAACCCAAAATAAACTTAGCTGCCTTTGAATTTGATAAATTGTGCATTTTTTCAATTAACATTCTATAACCCTTGTTATAAACATAAAATTTTCCCCGATTATAATCTAAACGTAGAAAATTAGCATCTTAAAAAGTGAAAACACCGTGCTCATAAAGCAAGCTAATACCCATTCCAATCAGCACTATTCCACCAAAAATCTCCGCTTTTGATCTAAATTTTTGCCCAAGAAAATGACCGCTCTTTACACCGAATAATGAAACGATAAAAGTAGTCAGTGCAATAATTACCATAGCCGAAAAAATATCGACAGAAAGAAAAGCAAAAGATATGCCAATTGCTAAGGCATCCACACTCGTAGCTAAACCCAAAGTCAATAAACGTTTCAAATTTATAGATGACTCTACACTTGCTTCGGAATCAGCATTTAATCCCTCACGCACCATATTAATGCCAATTAATGCAAGTAAAACAAAACCAATCCAATGATCCCAATCTTGAATCATTGAACTGAATTGCAAGCCTACAAAAAAACTATTGCAGGCATGATACCTTGGAAAAATCCAAAACAGAGAGAAATATAAAGAGCTTGTTTGCAACGAAAAGATCTTAATGCAACACCTTTAGAAATGGATACAGCAAAAGCATCCATTGATAAGCCCAGTGCAATAATACAAAGTGTATAAAAGCTCATAATTTAGAAATTATTTTCCAATACAGAAAGAACTAAAAATATTACCTAGCAAGTCATCAGATGTGAATTCTCCTGTAATTTCACTCAAGTACGTTTGTACTAAGCGTAATTCTTCCGCTAAAAGTTCTCCTGCGTGAAATTCAGTAAGTTGAACCAAACCGATTTGTAAATGCTCTGCCGCTTTCTCAAGTGCATCTAAATGACGACGACGAGCTAAAAAGCCCCCTTCCATGCCAGTTTGGAAACCCATTGCTTGTTTCAAATGCTCACGTAAAAGTTGTATACCATCATGCGTTTGAGCAGAAAGACTAATAATTTGATAACCGCCCTGTTCGCTTTCACTTGCTTGTTCGTCATTTAAATCAATTTTGTTTCGAACAATAGTGACAGGCAATGTTGTGGGTAATTTTGCTAAAAATTCTAACCGCACTTTGCTTAAATCTGCACTTTCAGGATCGCTACTATCTAACATCAAAATGATACGATCGGCTTGTTCGATCTCCGTCCATGCGCGAGAAATGCCAATGCGCTCGACTTCATCGGTTGCATCTCGAAGACCCGCGGTATCAATAATATGCAATGGCATACCGTCGATATGAATATGCTCACGTAACACATCGCGTGTCGTGCCGGCAATATCCGTCACAATAGCTGCTTCACGGCCGGCAAGGGCATTCAACAAGCTGGATTTGCCTGCATTCGGACGACCGGCAATCACCACTTTCATACCCTCACGTAAAATAGAACCTTGTTTGGCTTCAGAGCGAACATCTTCCAACTGATTAATAATACCGCGTAAGTTTGCTTCAATTTTTCCATCCGCCAAGAAATCAATTTCTTCATCAGGAAAATCAATGCTAGCTTCTACATAGGTGCGCAAATAAATCACAGAATCAACTAATTCATTTACTTTCTTTGAAAATTCACCTTGCAAAGATTTTAATGCGGAACGTGCTGCCTGTTCTGATGTTGCATCAATTAAATCAGCAATGGCTTCCGCTTGAGCAAGATCCAATTTATCATTCAAAAAAGCCTGTTCAGAAAACTCACCCGGTCTCGCCAAACGGATTCCATCAATTTGTAAAATACGTTTGAGTAATAAATCTAATACAACCTGCCCACCATGGCCTTGCAACTCTAATATATCCTCACCGGTAAATGAATTTGGTGATTTGAAGTAAAGGGCAATCCCTTGATCTAAAACAGTGCCATCAGCATCCTTAAAAGGGAGATAATCAGCCATTCTTGGCTTAGGACATTTTCCCAACACCGCTTGTGCAACTTCTGTTGCTAAAGGCCCAGAGACTCTTAAAATCCCAATACCACCACGACCTGGCGCAGTAGCTTGAGCAACGATTGTTTCTTTCATAAAAAACTCTTTAAAATCTAGCCGCACTTTTAATTTAGAGGGATAACGCTTATCCCTGTTTCTACTAAAAAAACTCTATCTCTACAAAATGCGGAATATATTAAGATCAAATAATAAAGAAAGGCACTATTCGTGCCTTTCTTTTTGCCAGTTAGTGACTATTTCTTACGGGAATGTAACCCTTTTTTCTCTAACCCTCGATAAATTAATTGCTGTTGTGCAATTGTAATTAAGTTAGAAACTAACCAGTACAACACTAAACCAGCAGGGAACCATAAAAAGAAGAACATAAAGACTAATGGCATAAAGTTCATCACTTTTTGCTGCATTGGATCAGCCACTGGTGTTGGAGACATTTTTTGCAACAAGAACATTGAGATACCCATTAAAATAGGGAAAATATAATAAGGATCTTGTGCTGATAAATCTTGAATCCAACCAAAGAACGGAGCATGACGTAATTCAACTGCTTCCATAAATGTCCAATACAATGCGATGAAGATTGGCATTTGAAGAAGAATTGGTAAACAACCGCCAAGTGGATTTACTTTTTCTTCTTTGTAAAGTTTCATCATTTCTTGGCTCATCCGTTGGCGATCATCACCGAAACGTTCACGCATTTCTTGCATTTTCGGTTGCAACATACGCATTTTAGCCATTGAAGTATATTGTGCTTTCGTAAGTGGATACAAAATTGCTTTCACTACGATTGTTACACAAATAATCGCTAACCCCCAGTTAGACACAATCCCTTGAATAAAGGTTAATAACCAGAATAACGGTTTAGCAATAAACCAAGCCCAACCATAATCAACCGTTAAATCTAAGTGATTTGCCACAGTAGCCATTTGATTTTGAAGTTTAGGGCCAGTCCATAATGAACTTGTAATCGTCTCTTGACCACCAGCAGGAATAGTAACAACTGGGCCACGATAACCGATGGAAGCGACATTATTTTTAGTATCTGTAATTGTGTAAAGCTGATTATTTACATCTTGATTAGGGATCCAGGCAGATACGAAATAATGCTGTAATACTGCAACCCAACCAGCTTTAGTATCAATAGAAAGATTATTATCCTTCATATCGCCAAAACTATATTTTTTATAGTTAGTTTCTGAAGAAGAATATGCGCCACCAGTGTAAGTTGGCATTGCGACATTACCAGAGCTTTCAACAATAGAATGTTTTAATTGACCATAAGGCTCGACTTCAATAGCTTGACCACTTTGGTTATCAATCTTGTAATCCACACCTAAATCATAGCTACCACGTTTTAATACAAAGATTTTTTGATAAGTCACACCATCTTTTTCAAAAAGAAGAGGAACTGAAAGAGACTCTTGACCATCTTCTGCTAATTTAAAATTATCGCCTTCAATTTGATATTGCGCACGACCAGAACGAGTATCGATACCGTTTTTACCAATTAAACCACTTTGTGCAATATACACATGTTCTTTGGTGTCTTTTAATAACTCAAACGGTGTTTTTGAATCCAATTCAGCATCATATTTTAGTAATTCAGAACTAATTACATCACCGCCTAAAGTATCAACTTTCAAACGGAATACATCGTTTTCAAGAGTAATAATACGGCCATGAGTTTGAGAATCTGCTACAACTTGCGAATTAGAAGAAGGAGAACTTGCCGGAACATCAGAATTGGCAGTCATTGAAGTTGTTTGCTCAGTTGACACCTGTGGATTTTTATCCAACTGCCATTGCTGATAAACAAAGAAAGAAATAAAAATTAGCGCTAACACTAATAGGCTACGTCTTGAGTCCATTATTTTTTCTCATCGTTATTATTGATTTTAGGTGGAACAGGATCGAATCCACCAGCGTTCAAGGGGTGACATTTTAATACACGTTTTAGAGTAAGCCAACTACCTTTTAACAATCCATGTGTTTTTAACGCTTCAATGCCATAGCAAGAACAAGTAGGCACAAACCGACAACGCGGTCCGATAAGAGGACTAATAACAACTTGATAGAAACGAATAAATCCAATTAAGATTTTTGCACCAAACGAATGTGTCGTTGCCATAATTTTTCTAAGATTTGTACAAAAGAGCTATTATCAAGCTTACCAATACCCCCTTTTGCAACAAAAACAAAATCACATGCGGGTAAACGATGTTGCGATAAACGAAAACTTTCTCGTACTAAGCGTTTAATACGATTACGATCATGAGCTCGTTTTAAATGTTTTTTAGCGACAGTCAAACCCAAGCGAGGGTGCTCAAGATTATTTTTTCTGGCGAGGATGGTTATTTCTGGAGTGCTAGCTCTGAACGGTTGTTCGAAGACATTTTTGAATTGAACGGGAGTTAACAAACGTAACTCCCTTGAAAAGTTCAGCTTAACCACTAAGAACGGTGATTATGCAGATAAACTTTTACGACCTTTAGCACGACGACGCGCTAAAACTTGACGGCCATTTTTAGTTGCCATACGAGCACGGAAACCGTGAGTACGACTACGTTTTAATACAGAAGGTTGAAATGTACGTTTCATTGTAATCTACCTAAATCCAGATTATGAGTTAATAAAAATAGAGCGCAATTTTAATCATAAAATACGCGTTCGTCAAATAAGAAACGGAAATTTTTCGGGAAAAACTCTCGGACTTCCAAAATCGGGGGGATTATACGGATTTTTGTATAAATCTCAAGCCGATTTTTTAGAAGATCTTTCCACGCATTTATTGTAAAATCTCCGCCAATTTTTACCGCACTTTTCTCTATTACAAAAACAACAAGGATCCTTTTGTGAATCTCTCAAACCTTTGGCAAAGTTGCCTGTTACAACTTCAAGATCAAGTTTCAGCCAGCGATCTTAGTACTTGGCTTCGTCCTTTACAGGCTGATGTGGTGGCGGATAACCATATTGTTTTATATGCTTCTAATATGTTTGTGAAAGGCTGGGTGGAAACTCATTATCTCGCACAAATCCAGCAAATTTGTCAAACACTAGCACAAAATCCTGAACTTCGCATTTCTTTAAAAGAAGGGGTCAAACCTGCACCTAAAGTAGTAGAAAGTGCGGTAGATTTTCAAGCTGAATCTAATGCTTCAACAAAATTTGAATCGCATCTCAATACTAAACACTTATTTGATAACTTTGTTGAAGGTAAATCGAACCAACTCGCACGTGCAGTTGGTCAAAAACTTGCTCAAGCACCAGGCGAACCTTCGGCCAATCCTTTCTTTTTATATGGTGGTACAGGTTTAGGGAAAACCCACTTGTTACACGCAATTGGCAACGGCATTTTAGCCAATAAACCGAATGCGCGGGTGCTTTATATTCACGCAAATAACTTTATGCAACATATGGTAAAAGCAGTGCGTGATAATAAAATGGATCAGTTCAAAAAATTCTATCGTTCTCTCGATGCGCTTTTAGTGGATGATATTCAATTTTTCGCTGAAAAAGAAAAAACCCAAGAAGAATTCTTCCATATATTCAATAACTTATTTGAAACTGGTCGCCAAATTATCTTAACATCAGATCGTTATCCTAAAGAAATTGAAAAAATTGAAGAACGTTTAAAATCACGTTTTGGCTGGGGCTTAACAACAGCCATCGAGCCGCCCGATCTTGAAACGCGTGTAGCGATTTTATTGAAAAAGGCGGAAGAACATAATATGAACTTGCCAGAAGAAGTTGCTTTCTTCATTGCTCAACGCTTGCGTACCAACGTGCGTGAACTCGAAGGGGCGTTAAATCGAGTGAAAGCAATGCAAGACTTCAAAGGTGGCGACATTGATATTGATTTCGTACGTGATACCTTGAAAGATATTTTGGCTCTGCAAGAACGTCTGGTTACTATTGAAAATATTCAAAAAGTGGTGGCTGAATATTATCGAATTAAGGTTTCAGATTTAAAATCAAAAAGCCGTGCACGTTCAGTCACTCGTCCACGCCAAATTGCAATGGCCTTAGCAAAAGAATTAACAAACCGTAGTTTGCCTGAAATCGGTCGCGCATTTGACCGTGATCACACGACCGTATTAAACGCTTGCCGCGAAGTACCAAAATTCCGTGAGCAAGACAATAGCATTCAAGAAGATTGGGCGAATTTGATCCGCACTTTGTCCGCATAGAAGGAGAACGCAATGCAATTTAGTATTTCAAGAGAAAATTTATTAAAACCGTTGCAACAAGTATGTGGCGTATTGAGTAGTCGTCCAAACATTCCTGTATTAAACAACGTGTTGTTGCAAATTGAAGACAATCGATTGACTATCACAGGCACAGATTTGGAAGTCGAATTATCGAGTCAAACTCAGCTTTCATCGTCTTCTGAAAATGGCACCTTCACTATTCCAGCAAAAAAATTCTTAGATATTTGCCGCACTTTATCTGATGATTCAGAAATCACAGTTACTTTTGAAGAAGACCGTGCATTAGTGCAGTCTGGACGTAGCCGTTTTACGCTAACAACCCAACCTGCCGAAGAATATCCCAACCTTACGGATTGGCAGTCTGAAGTAGATTTTGAATTACCGCAAAATACCTTGCGCCGTTTAATTGAAGCCACTCAATTTTCCATGGCAAACCAAGATGCCCGCTATTTCTTAAATGGTATGAAGTTTGAAACAGAAGGCAATTTATTGCGTACTGTGGCGACAGATGGACATAGACTTGCGGTGTGTACTATCTCACTTGAACAAGAATTACAAAATCATTCTGTGATTTTACCGCGTAAAGGCGTGTTAGAGCTGGTTCGTTTATTAGAAACAAGCGATGAACCAGCACGTTTACAAATCGGTACTAACAATTTACGTATCCATTTAAAAAACATTGTATTTACATCAAAATTAATTGATGGTCGCTTCCCTGACTATCGCCGAGTGTTGCCTCGTAACGCAACGAAAATTGTCGAAGGCAGCTGGGAAATTCTTAAACAAGCCTTTGTTCGCGCATCAATCTTATCGAATGAGCGTGTGCGTAGCGTGCGTTTAAACTTAAGCGAAAACCAACTAAAAATTACTGCTTCCAACACCGAACATGAAGAAGCGGAAGAAATCGTAGATGTCAATTACAATGGCGAAGAATTAGAAGTGGGCTTTAATGTCACCTATATTCTTGATGTGCTAAATGCGCTTAAATGCAATCAAGTTCGCATGCGCTTAACTGATGCCTCTTCGAGTTGCTTAATCGAAAACTGCGAAGACAGCAGTAGCGAATATGTAATTATGCCAATGCGTTTATAATATGGCGATTTCGCGCTTACTCGTCGAAAAATTTCGTAACTTAACAGCCGTGGATCTTGATTTTGATCCCGGCTTTAACTTTTTGGTCGGCAATAATGGAAGCGGGAAAACGAGCTTATTAGAGGCCATTTTTTATCTTGGTCACGGACGATCATTCAAAAGTGCGGTAACAAATCGCATCATTTCTTACGACGAACCTCACTTTACCTTATTTGGACAAATCCAAGAAAGCCAACATCAATGGTCAGTGGGATTACAAAAACTTCGTCAAGGCAACACGTTAGTAAAAATTAACGGCGAAGATGGCAATAAAATTTCCGATCTTGCGCATCTTTTGCCAATGCAATTAATCACCCCAGAAGGCTTAACCTTACTGAATGGTGGGCCAAGTTATCGACGAGCATTTTTAGATTGGGGACTTTTTCACCATCAAACAAGTTTTTATGCTGCTTGGAGCAATCTTAATCGATTACTCAAACAAAGAAACGCTGCGCTTGCACAAAATCAGCCCTACTCCGCTATTAAAGTTTGGGATGTCGAGCTTGCCAAACTCGCTCACCAAGTGAGTCAATGGCGTGCCGAATATGCAGAAGCACTACGCCCTGAAATCGAGCAAACTTGCCAACTTTTCCTCCCTGAATTAGAAATTAATGTCAGCTTTCATCAAGGATGGGAAAAAAATACAGATTACGCAGAGGTTCTTGAGCAAAATTTTGAACGAGATCGTACCTTAAATTACACATTTTCTGGCCCTCAAAAAGCTGATTTTCGTTTCAAAGCGCAAGGATTGCCAGTGGAAGATATACTTTCTCGTGGACAACTTAAACTTTTAATGTGCGCATTGAGACTGGCTCAAGGCGAGCATTTAATGAAAGAAAAGCAACGCCATTGTATTTTTTTAATCGATGATTTTGCATCGGAATTGGATCAATATAAGCGAGCATTGTTGGCAGAACGATTACAACAAAGCGGTTCACAAGTGTTTGTTACAGCCATTACTCAAGAACAATTAAAAGAGATGCAAATCGAAAACAGAAAAATGTTTTCGGTCGATAATGGAATCATTAAAACGTTAGATTAGATCAAAAAGCACGGTGAAAAATCACCGCACTTTTATCCTTTTTAGCGCAAGAACGCTGGAATGTTTTTCTCGTATTCTGAGATTTTGTCTTCATGCTGAAGGGTTAAACCGATATTATCCAAGCCGTTTAACAAACAATGACGGCGGAATTCATCCAGTTCAAAGTGATAGACTTTATCACCTACGGTTACGGTCATCGCTTCCAAATCCACATGGATTTGTTTGCCTTCATTTGCCCACACCCATTGGAAGATTTCTTCTACTTCTTCTTCGCTTAAACGAATCGGTAACATGTGGTTATTTAAGCTGTTGTTGTAGAAAATATCCGCAAAACTTGGTGCGATCATCACTTTGAAACCGTAATCGGCTAATGCCCAAGGCGCATGTTCACGAGACGAACCACAGCCTAGGTTTTTACGTGCTAATAAAATGGTCGCACCTTGATATTGTGGATAGTTTAACACAAATTCCGGATTCGGTTTGGTGCCTTCTACATCCAAATAACGCCATTCATGGAATAAGTGTTTGCCGAAACCTACGCGCGTAATCGCTTGTAAAAATTGTTTTGGAATAATCGCATCCGTATCCACGTTTGCTACATCCAATGGCACTACTAAGCCTGAAAGTTGTTTAAATCCTGCCATTTTCTGCTCCTTAGTTTAATGTTACGTCACGAATATCAACGAATTTACCGAACATTCCCGCTGCGGCAGCCATGGCAGGACTCACCAAGTGAGTACGACCGTTACGACCTTGGCGACCTTCAAAGTTACGGTTTGAAGTAGAAGCACAACGTTCCCATTCGCCTAAACGGTCATCGTTCATCCCTAAACACATGGAACAGCCCGGATTACGCCATTCAGCGCCAGCTTCGATAAAGATTTTATCCAAGCCTTCTTTTTCTGCTTGTTCTTTCACTAAGCCGGAACCTGGCACGACTAAAATACGTTTTACATTATCGGCTTTTTTGCGGCCTTTCATGACAGCCGCTGCCGCACGTAAATCTTCGATACGAGCATTAGTACAAGAACCGATAAAGACTTGATCTACAGGGATATCTTTTAAATCAGTGTTAGCGTCTAAGCCAATATAATTCAAGGCTTTTTCTGCTGAAGCACGAGTCACCGGATCAGTCATTTCTGCTGGGTTTGGCACTGGCTGATCGATACCGATTACTTGGCCTGGGTTTGTTCCCCAAGTTACCTGTGGCGCAATATCTTTCGCTTCTAATGTGATGACCGTGTCAAATTTCGCATCATCATCGGATTTTAAGGTCTTCCAATAAGCAACTGCATCATCCCAATCTTTCCCTTTCGGGGCATGTGGACGACCTTTTAAGTATTCGAAAGTCGTTTCATCTGGTGCGATTAAGCCCGCTTTCGCGCCCATTTCAATTGCCATATTACAAACGGTCATACGGCCTTCCATAGAAAGGTCACGAATCGCTTCGCCGCAGAATTCCACTACATGGCCTGTACCGCCCGCCATAGTTGTTTTACCGATAATGGCAAGAATAATGTCTTTTGCGGTAATGCCTGGTGCTACTTTGCCGCGCACTTCAATTTTCATATTTTTTGCGCGAGCTTGTTTTAAGGTTTGTGTGGCTAATACGTGTTCTACTTCAGATGTACCAATACCAAATGCCAAAGCACCGAACGCACCATGAGTGGCGGTATGGGAGTCACCACAAACAATAGTCATGCCCGGTAAGGTTAAGCCTTGTTCAGGCCCCATGACATGCACGATACCTTGTTCTTTGGTGGTCATGTCGAACAATTGAATACCGGTCGCTTTTGTGTTTTTGGCGAGTTCCAATACTTGAATTTTTGCTTGGCCTTCAAGTTTGTTCACATCACGTACTTGAGTAGAAATACTGTGATCCATGGTGCCGAAAGTTTTGCTTACTTGACGTACTTGACGACCTGCAACACGCAAACCGTCAAAGGCTTGTGGACTGGTCACTTCATGAATCAAATGACGGTTTATATACAAAATCGGCGTTTCGCCTTCAGCTTCGTACACCACGTGGGCATCGAATAATTTTTCGTAAAGAGTTTTTGCCATAATTTTTCTCAATTCGTTAGAGGCTTTTGTTAGAGTAGTAAGTGCGGTTAAATTTCAGGATGTTTTTAAACCGCACTTTAATTGTTTTTTATTAGATTGCGTTAGCGATTAACGTACCCATTTCCGCAGTTGAAACGGGCTTAGAATCATCGGCTAAATCACCGGTACGGTGACCGTTTGCTAAGACTTTTTGCACAGCATTTTCAATCGCATCAGCTGCATCATTTAAGTTGAAACTGTAACGTAACATCATCGCGGCAGAAAGAATTTGTGCGATTGGGTTGGCAATGCCTTTGCCTGCGATATCAGGGGCAGAACCGCCAGCCGGTTCATATAAACCGAAACCTTCTTCATTTAAGCTAGCAGATGGCAACATCCCCATAGAGCCGGTGATCATTGCCGCTTCATCAGAAATAATATCGCCGAAAATGTTAGAGCAGAGGAGTACATCGAAAGATTCAGGCGCTTTGATTAACTGCATGGTCGCGTTATCGATATAAATATGATCTAAGGTGACTTCAGGGTAGTCTTTCGCCACTTCAGTCACAGTTTCACGCCATAAGATTGAAGCTTGTAATACGTTCGCTTTATCCACAGAAGTTACATGTTTACGACGTTTCATTGCCGCATCAAAAGCCGCACGCGCAATGCGTTCGATTTCATATTTGTAATAAACTTCGGTATCGAATGCTTTAGTTTGTGCGCCTTCGCCTTCACGGCCTTTAGGCTGACCGAAATAAATCCCACCCGTTAATTCACGCACAACCACCATATCAAACCCTTTTGCTGCAATATCTGCACGTAATGGACAGAATTTTTCGAGTCCTTTATAAAGGGTAGCAGGACGAAGGTTGCAGAATAATTTGAAATGTTTACGTAATGGCAACAATGCACCGCGTTCAGGTTGTTGATCTGGTGGTAAATTTGTCCATTTAGGGCCGCCTACAGAACCAAACAAAATTGCATCCGCATCATCACAACCTTTTAAGGTGTCTGCCGGTAATGGGCAACCGCAATTATCGATTGCGGCACCGCCGACATAAAACTCGTTGAAGTTAAGTTTGAAACCAAATTTTTCTTGGACTTTATTTAATACTTTGATGGCTTCAGCCATGACTTCCGGACCGATACCGTCTCCCGGTAGAACAGCGATGTTATATGATTGCATATTATTTTTCCTATTTCTTTCACACTAAAGTGCGGTTAATTTTCTTCATATTTCTCCCCTATTTTGTAAAGAGGGGCTGGGGGGAGATTTTAACGATATAAAATTCACCACTGAGGTTGATGTTACTTCTGCCAAATCTCCCCTAACCCCTCTTTGCTAAAGAGGGGGATTGAGTTAATGATGTTTATGATTCTTAATATCTGCCACCTTATGCGCACGATAAATGGCATTAATTGCATGAACTAAAGCAAGTGCGGAAGATTCAACGATGTCTGTCGCTAAACCAACACCATGGAATTTACGGCCTTCGTGTTCAATCACGATGTCTACCTGACCTAACGCTTCAGCACCTTCGCCTTTTGCAGTTAAGTTATAGTGGGACATTTTGATATCTAAGCCGGTTAAATTCAAGATCGCATTGTAGACAGCATCAACCGGACCATTACCACCGATAGAAGAGGTACTTAATTTTTTACCATCCAATTCTACTTGAACAAAAGCAGTTGCTGGATATTCTTTAGTGGAGTGTGCAGAAAGTTTATCTAACACTAAACGATCTTCATCACCTTGTTGCATATCAATAAAGGCTAAGGCTTCCAAGTCATAATCGAATACTTGGCCTTTTTTATCCGCCAATTTTAAGAAGGCTTCATACAATTTGTCTAAATCGTAATCTTGTTCGGTGTAACCCATATCCGCCATGTGGCCTTTTACTGCTGCGCGACCAGAACGCGCGGTTAAGTTTAATTTCTCTTTCTTCAAGCCAATAGTTTCTGGTGACATGATTTCGTAGGTATTTTTGTTTTTCAACATACCATCTTGGTGAATACCGGAAGAGTGAGCAAAGGCGTTTGCACCCACAATTGCTTTGTTTGGCTGAATAGGCATATTACAAAGTTGGCTCACCATTTGGCTGACGCGGTGAATTTCTTGCGTGTTGATACGTGTATCCACGCCCATAAATTCTTGGCGAACTTTCATTGCCATCACGACTTCTTCAAGTGAGGTATTACCCGCACGTTCACCAATGCCGTTGATAGTACATTCAATTTGGCGTGCACCATTTTGTACAGCGGTTAAGGAGTTAGCCGTTGCCATACCCAAGTCATTGTGACAATGTACGGAAATCACAGCTTTATCGATATTTGGTACGCGGTTACGTACTTCAGCAATAATATTGCCGAATTGATTAGGTAAGCAGAAACCAACAGTGTCAGGAATATTTACAGTTGTTGCACCTGCATTAATTGCCGCTTCAACAATACGACAAATATTGTCGATACCTGTACGGCCTGCATCTTCGCAAGAAAATTCTACATCGTCAGTATAATTACGTGCATGTTTTACTGCGGCTACAGCCATTTCAACCACATCGTCAAAGGTACGTTTTAATTTGGCTTCAACGTGTAATGCTGAAACTGCAATAAATGTATGGATACGAAACGCTTCTGCCACTTTTAAGGCTTCAGCTGCCGCATCAATATCTTTAATTACCGCACGGGAAAGTGCCGCGACACGACTATTTTTGATATGGCGTGCGATCGTTTGCACGGATTCAAAATCCCCTTGCGAGGAAACCGGAAAACCGACTTCCATCACATCCACGCCTAGACGTTCAAGCGCTAAAGCAATCTGTAATTTTTCTTTAACGGTTAAGCTTGCTTTTAACGCTTGTTCGCCATCACGCAAGGTGGTATCAAAAATAATAACGCGATCTGTCATAACAATTTCCTTACTAAAAGTCCTTCTGAAATCACTCCAAAAGTGCGGTGCATTTTCCTGTATTTTTTTAGACAAAAAACCCGCAACTTATAAAGTGCGGGTTTAAAATTGGGTATTTACATCTGACTGTTTTTCATCCACAACTTAGCCGCACACCGAATGTGAGAGCAGCAGGTTGAGAGATAAAGAAACAATACGAGACATAAATAAAAATCCTTCTGTGTAAAACGTTTTCCATATTACGAATAAAAAACTGACTGTCAAACTATTTTTTAGCGTTTTATATCAAAAATAATCATTAATACACAATATAAAATATATATTTAACTAACAAATATAAAATAAAAAGAATATTCAACCAAATTGATTGCAATCAGCAAATTTTTATTATTGAATTTTTTACATTTTCAAAATAAGAAAAATTTTGCAATTTTTTACTCATCAAAAAGAATTTTTGCGATCTAAATCGCAAAATGCTTTCAAGTTAATCGTTTCTTTCACTCTTTTTTTCCATACTAAATTTTCAAATCAAAAAGGAAAAAGCATGCAAGATATTACCTACACACTACTCCGCCTAATGCAAGTCCCTAAACTTGGCGGAGTGGGAATTGATAAAATTTTATCCAATATTACGCTAGATGAGTTGCTCAATTATGATGATGTTGCTTTCCGACAAATGGGATGGGGCGCCATTCAAATTCGTCGTTGGTTCAAGCCTGAAGCAAAATTTATTGAGCCTGCGCTAGAGTGGTCTCAAAAAGAGGGGAATCATTTGGTAAATTCTTTTTCCCCCTTTTATCCCTTTCTATTGAAACAGATAGCAAGCTTTCCTCCTCTGCTATTTGTAAAAGGAAATTTGACCGCACTTTCACAACGTCAAATTGCGATGGTGGGAAGTCGCTACTGCACGGCTTATGGTGAATATTGGGCTAAATATTTTGCTACGGAACTTTCATTGGCTGGCTTTACGATTACCAGTGGACTCGCATTGGGAATAGATGGGCATTGCCATCAAGCAGTTGTTGATATTCAAGGACAAACCATTGCAGTTTTAGGAAGCGGATTAGAACAAATTTATCCCGTAAAGCATCGCAAACTTTCAGAGCTCATTTTGCAAAACAACGGTACATTAATTTCTGAGTTTTTACCAAACCAAGCACCTATTGCGACAAATTTCCCTCGTCGTAATAGAATTATTAGCGGGCTTTCGGTCGGGACATTAGTGGTGGAAGCCACAGAAAAAAGCGGTTCTCTGATTACCGCTCGGTATGCATTAGAACAAAACCGAGAGGTTTTTGCTGTGCCAGGCAATATTCAAAGTGAATTTAGCCAAGGTTGTAATCGCCTAATTAAACAAGGCGCAATGTTGGTGGAAAATGCAAAGGATATTTTGGAAACCCTATACCAACATTCTATCCATAGCCAAACTGAAATCGATTTTGACCAGATCACAGTGCCTAATTACACGCCACCACCCGATCCTCGCCGATTGGTAGAAGCACCAAGTCACCCGAAACTTTATTCGCGTATCGGTTACACGCCTGTGAGCATTGATGATTTAGCTGAAGAATTTAACTTGAGTGTCGATGTTTTACTTGTTCAGTTGCTCGATCTTGAATTGCAAGATCTCATCATGAGTGAAAATGGGCTATATAAACGCGTTTAGTATAAATTTTTATGCTAATATACGCCCATTATTTTTTCATAAAAGGACGATTATGTTAGCCATTATCTCCCCTGCGAAAACCCTTGACTTTGAAAGTGCGGTAAAAAATTTTCCTGTTTCTCAACCGCACTTTACTGATTACAGCGAACAACTTATTGAGGTTTGTCGTAAACTTTCTCCGCAAGATCTTTCATCGCTTATGTCTATCAGCGATAAGTTAGCCGGTCTAAATGCCGCACGCTTTGCAGAATGGACAAAAATTCACAATGAAAACAATTCCCGCGCTGCATTATTTGCATTTAAAGGCGATGTTTATACTGGTTTAGATGCTGATTCACTTTCGGAAGATGATGTTGCCTTTGCGCAATCCCATTTACGTATGCTTTCAGGGCTTTATGGGCTTTTAAAACCACTTGATTTAATGCAACCTTACCGATTAGAAATGGGAACAAAATTAGCCAATCCGAAAGGAAAAGATCTGTATGCCTTTTGGGGAAATGTGATTACCCAAGCGGTTCAACAAGCTATAGATGAACAAGGTGATAATGTTCTGATAAATTTAGCCTCTGATGAATATTATAAATCGGTTAAAGAAAACCAGCTTAATGCCAAAATTATTAAGCCAGTTTTCTTAGACAATAAAAATGGAAAATACAAAGTAATTAGCTTTTATGCTAAAAAAGCTCGAGGCTTAATGTGCCGTTATCTTATTCAAAATCGTTTAACCAACATTGAACAGTTAAAAGAATTTGATTTAGGTGGTTATTGGTTTGATTCAGCATCATCAACTGAAACTGAATTTGTATTTAAGCGAGATATCAATGAATAAAATTTTTGTTATATTGACCGCACTTATACTCTCTGGCTGTGCAACTAAACTGACTCAATTAAATATTCCTACGCAGTTAGAGCACAATGGTAAAAATTATGCTCTTACTGGCAGCCAAGATTTAGAAACCATTGCACGCTATGTTTATGTAGCCAAGCCAGATACGCTAGAAAATTGGCAATCTGAAATTGAAATTCTCTTTGATCGCAATCAACCAGCGCGCTCAATTAAAGAGCGGATCGCATTGAGAGAACGTATTTATCGTAATACAGGCGTAAAAGATTTCCATTTCGATGCTATTCCAGGAAATTCGATGAATCCACAGGAATTAAATGGATATGTCATCTATTCGCCAACAAAGGAAAATCCATCTTGGCAAGTCAATGTGATGAAAGGACGACAATTACCACAATGTGGCTTTGTTCAGTATCAATATTCACAAAAAGTACAGCAACCAACACTTTCTAAACATTTATCCGTCGATAAAGTGCAACAACATTTGCAAAAATACGTTGTGGATATAGAAAGAAAGCATTTACAAGATTTGAAGTGGCAACTGTTCTGTCAAAAATAATGTAAAAAATTATGCCGGATCAAAATCTCATCAGATTTTGCTAGAGCAGATACCTCTAATGATGTAATCTTATGCCAGTTTCCAATTACGGTTAAAAGTAGGTAAATATGATCAAAAAAATTGCAGTTTTAACAAGTGGTGGCGATGCGCCAGGTATGAATGCAGCAATTCGTGGCGTAGTACGTTCAGCACTTGCAGAAGGTCTAGATGTATTTGGTATCTATGATGGTTACCAAGGCTTATACAACAATAAAATCAAGCAACTAAACCGCTACAGCGTATCAGACGTGATTAATCGTGGCGGTACGTTCTTAGGTTCTGCACGCTTTCCTGAATTTAAGGATCCAAATGTTCGTGCGAAATGTGCTGAAATTTTACGTTCTCACGGCATTGATGCACTTGTTGTTATCGGTGGTGACGGTTCTTACATGGGCGCAAAATTGTTAACTGAAGAACATGGTTTCCCTTGTGTTGGCTTACCTGGCACTATTGATAATGATGTTGCAGGTACTGACTATACCATCGGCTATCAAACCGCATTACAAACTGCAGTCGATGCTATCGACCGTTTACGCGATACCTCAAGCTCACACCAACGTATTTCTATCGTTGAAATTATGGGTCGCCACTGTAGTGACTTAACGATTTCTGCAGGCATCGCTGGCGGTTGTGAATATATCGTCGCATCAGAAATTGAATTTAATCGAGAAGAATTAATTCAACAAATTGAACGTAGCATTATTCGTGGTAAACGCCATGCAATTATTGCAATCACTGAACTTTTAACCGATGTCCATTCTCTGGCAAAAGAAATTGAAGCTCGCGTTGGGCACGAAACTCGTGCAACTGTTTTAGGGCATATTCAACGTGGCGGCTCTCCTTGTGCATTTGACCGTATTCTTGCTTCACGTATGGGCGCATACGCGGTAGATTTATTGCTACAAGGTAAAGGTGGCTACTGCGTAGGCATCCAAAATGAACAACTTGTTCACCATGATATTATTGATGCCATTAATAATATGCAGCGTGTATTTAAGGCTGATTGGCTTAAAGTGGCAAAACGTTTGGAATAATCGTTTATTCACTTTATATAAATCACCAAAACTTAATTCATCTTTTTTATCTCACTTAAACAGACACAGCAATGTGTCTGTTTTTTCTTACAAAAGTGCGGTGATTTTTTCTTGAGTTTTCTATAAATCTTTTAAAGCTTGAAAATAAACGCGACTGCCAGTTCTCCCTAGATGATCTTTTTTGCTATAAAAATAGATATCCGATAAAATGCGCCAAGCAAAATAAGGTATAAAAATTATGACAAAGAAAAAAGTAAAACCAGGATCAAATACTATCGCACTGAATAAACGTGCGAGACATGATTATTTTATAGAAGATGAAATTGAAGCAGGTCTTGAACTACAAGGCTGGGAAGTCAAATCAATGCGCGCAGGCAAGGCAAACATTAGTGATAGTTATGTCATTTTCAAAAATGGCGAAGCCTTTTTATTCGGCGCAAGCATTCAGCCATTAAATGTTGCATCAACGCACATTGTTTGTGATCCAACTCGCACTCGTAAGTTATTATTAAATAAACGTGAACTAGCATCCCTATTTGGCAAAGCAAACCGAGACGGTTTTACCATCGTAGCGCTTTCTCTTTACTGGAAAAGTGCATGGGCAAAAGTCAAAATTGGTTTAGCTAAAGGTAAAAAACAACATGATAAACGCGATGATATCAAAGAGCGTGAATGGAAAGTAACAAAAGATCGCATTATGAAAAATGCACATCGAGGATAATATATAGCAAAAAGCCCGAAGTTATTCGGGCTTTTTATTCATATCTTATGACTATTTAGCAGTCGGAACTTTTAATTCTGGCTCATCTGGTTTTTCAATTGGTGCAAAGGTTTTATCTTTATTCGCATCAATAATTTTTTGGGTATCATTGGCTAATGCTGTTAAACCCATTTTTTCATAAGCTTCTTTCATCAAAGATAAACCTTCATAAGTTGCTTTAGCATCAGGATATTGTTTCAACATTCCAACTACACGGTTTGATACTGCAACCCAAGCATCACGTTTTGCATAGAATTTTGCAATATCTAACTCATGACGAGCAAGCGCATCTTTAATATAAGCCATACGCGCTAAAGCATCTTGAGCATAAGGGCTGTTAGGGAATACACGAACTAAATTTTGGAAATTAGAAAAAGCGGTACGCATAGAAGTGGTTTCACGTGTCGCACGATCAATTCCAAAGAAATCTTGAATAAAATTATCACCTGTTGCAGCGTTGGTTAACCCCGCCATATACACTGCATAGTCTTGGTTCGGACTTTGTGGGAATTGATGTAAAAAGCTATCTACCGTCAATAATACTTGCGTATAATCTTGTGCTTTATAGTTTGCATAAATTAAATCTAGCATCGCCTGTTCTTGATAAATACTACCAGGGAAACGTTCAGTCGCTGCTTTTAAATAACGAATAGCTTCAGAATAGCCGCCTTCTTGTAATGATGTGACACCTTTAGTGTACAACTCATTTACTGATGCTTGCTCAACATCTTTTGAACCACTTGAACATCCAACAACTAATGCTGCCACGGCAAGCAATGCCAAAGATTTTATTTTACGCATTGTTTTTTCCTTAATTTTTACGAAAACCAATAAATAAGATACAATTGTCCGCTATTGTATAGAACATTAATCAATAAGCCAACTTTTAAAATTTTTGAGAGCTATTTATGCCACAAATTACCCTTTCGGCTGAAGTGCAGCCAGAACAAATCGGACAGCGTTTAGACCAAACACTTGCAGAGTTGTTCCCAGAATATTCTCGTTCCCGATTAAAAACGTGGATTGAAGCCGATCTCGTAAAACTTAATGATCGCATTGCCAATATTCCGCGTGAGAAAGTGCTCGGAGGAGAAAAAATAGAAATCACCGTAGAAGTGGAAGATGAGACACGTTTTGAACCAGAAAATATTCCATTGAATATCGTGTATGAAGATGACGACATTATTGTGATTAACAAACCCAAAGATCTTGTCGTACACCCTGGTGCTGGCAATCCAAATGGAACTGTGCTCAATTCACTACTCTATCATTATCCGCCAATTGCAGAAGTACCGAGAGCAGGAATTGTGCATCGATTAGATAAAGATACGACAGGTCTAATGGTTGTTGCGAAAACTATTCCAGCACAAACCAAGTTAGTACGCGACTTACAAAAACGCAAAATTACGCGTGAATATGAAGCAGTAGCATCAGGCATTATGACTAAAGGTGGCACAGTCGATCAACCTATGGCTCGTCATGCAACCAAACGTACTTTAATGGCGGTTCATCCAATGGGAAAACCAGCTGTCACCCATTATCGTATTATGGAGAATTACCGTAACTACACCCGTTTACGTTTACGTTTAGAAACGGGACGTACACATCAAATCCGTGTTCATATGGCACATATTGCCCATCCATTACTAGGCGATCAAACCTATGGCGGACGCCCTCGTCCACCCCAAAATGCAAGTGAAGACTTTATGGAAGTATTGCGTAATTTCAAACGTCAAGCTTTACATGCGGTCATGCTACGCTTAGCTCATCCAATTACAGGTGAAATGATGGAATGGTATGCACCATTACCAGATGACTTTGTTGAATTGCTTAATGCACTCAAAGCCGACTATCTCGAACATCAAGATGAGTTAGATTATTAACATGCAAGCGATAAACCCAAATTGGAACGTTCCAAAGAATATTCATGCCTTTACTACTACTCGTGAAGGGGGCGTGAGCTTGGCGTCTTATTTTAGTTTCAACTTAGGCGATCATGTCGGTGATAACAAAAGTGCGGTAAAAACTAACCGCACTTTATTAGTAGAAAAATTTGGTTTGCCACAAACACCTATATTTCTAACTCAAACACACAGTACTCGAGTGATTCAATTACCTTACTCAGGACAAAATCTTGAAGCGGATGCAGTTTATACAAATGTTCCTCATCAAGTTTGTGCTGTTATGACGGCAGACTGTTTGCCAGTTCTATTCACCACAACATCTGGCAATGAAGTAGCTGCAGCACATGCTGGCTGGCGTGGTTTATGTGATGGCGTATTAGAAGAAACTGTCAAATGCTTTCAGGCTAAACCTGAAGGTATTGTCGCGTGGTTTGGCCCTGCAATTGGACCAACTGCATTTCAAGTTGGAATTGATGTTGTAAAACAGTTTATTGCGATAGATGAAAAAGCCAAACTCGCCTTTCAACCTGATGCCATAGAAGAAGGTAAGTACCTAGGTAATCTTTATCAAATCGCAACTCAGAGATTAAACAATCTAGGCATTACGCAAATTTATGGTGGAAATCACTGTACATTCAATGAAAAAGAATTGTTCTTTTCTTATCGCCGTGACAACCAAACGGGCCGAATGGCAAGTGTCATTTGGTTTGAATAAATAGTCTAAAAGCGCATAAAATGCGCTTTTAGTATCTTTATTTTATATTCTTTCTTCGATAATACCACCGCCCAAACAAACTTCACCAAGGTAAAATACGGCAGATTGTCCTGGTGTGACGGCTGATTGAGGTTCATCGAAAATCACTCGAATAGTTTCATCATCAATCGGTTCAATCACACAAGGAATATCTTGTTGGCGATAACGTGTTTTCACCGTGCAACGTAATAACTCATGAATTGGCTCGCGATCAACCCAATGTAATTGGCTAGCAATCAAACCTTTTGAAAATAAACGAGGATGGTCATGCCCCTGAGCAACAATAAGTTCGTTATTTTCTACATCCTTATCTACCACATACCAAGCCTCATCACCCGCATTTTTTAAACCACCAATGCCTAATCCTTTACGCTGTCCCAACGTGTGATACATCAAACCATCATGGCGACCAATAATTTCACCATCAACAGTACGAATATCACCAGGCTGAGCCGGTAAGTAACGCGCTAAGAAATCCTTAAATTTACGCTCACCAATAAAACAAATACCGGTAGAGTCTTTTTTCTTCGCCGTAATTAAGCCAAGATCTTCAGCAATAGCGCGAACAATCGGCTTCTCGATTTCACCAACGGGGAATAAACTTTGCCCCACTTGTTTGTGGCTTAAGGTATAAAGAAAATAACTTTGATCTTTATTGGCATCTAGACCACGTAATAATTTTGCATTTTCATCATCACCAGCTCTACGTACATAATGCCCTGTTGCAATGTAATGAGCACCAAGATCTTCAGCAGCATATTCTAAAAATGCTTTAAATTTAATTTCTTTATTACACAAAATATCTGGGTTCGGCGTACGCCCTGCTTTATATTCAGTTAGAAAATGCTCAAAGACATTATCCCAATATTCTGCAGCAAAATTAATTTTATGTAATTTGATACCCAATTTATCACATACAGCCTGAGCATCTGCAAGATCAGCTGCTGCAGTGCAGTAATCCGTATCATCATCTTCTTCCCAGTTTTTCATAAACAGGCCTTCAACCTGATAGCCTTGCTGTTGAAGAATAAACGCTGACACAGAAGAATCTACACCACCAGACATACCACAAATGACTTTTTTTGTCGCATTTCTCGCAAGCTGCTCTTGCGTCAATTGAGGAAAGTGTTGATTATAAGTATTTGAAATTAACATAGTTCTCCCGTAACTTCGGTTAAGGCGAAGCACATTGGTTATTGAATGAGAAAACGGCAAAATAATTTTGCCGTTAATTTTATTTTGCACATAAAGTGCGGTCATTTTTGAGCAAGTTATTTCACTTCATAAAATTGCGAGTCATCATCTTTTTTTGCAAATTTTTGCTCATATTCAGCTTTCGCTTGTTCATCGCCCGCATCTAATTTTGATTGAAGCGTATCGCAAGGTTTATCACAATCGCAAGCTTTGGCAATACCAAGGGTAGATAAACCACCACAGCTGCCTTTTAAACTTTGTTTTTTGATAATAAATCCAATAGACATCAACAATATAATTGCGACGAAAGCGATTAAAGTAAAAAATAAAGTTTGCATAACTATTCTTTTGTTTCTGTTAATTTTTTGAACGCAGAGGATGATTTTGTGACAAAACCACTATCTGTTTTAATGATTAAGTAAATGGCAAAATTATTTTTCTCTGCCACTTCTAACGCCTTGTCTTCACCCAGTACAAATAACCCTGTTGATAGGCCATCTGCAGTCATTGAAGTTGGTGCAAGTACCGTAATTGAGGCTAAATGATGCTGAATTGGGTAACCTGTTTTCGGATCAATTTCATGAGCAAAGCGTTTACCATTTTCTTCAAAGTAAATCCGATAATCGCCAGAGCTTGCCATTCCCATATTGTCTAATCCAATGACAGCTTCAACCGCTCTTTCACCTGTTGTAGTTGGTTTTTCAATTGCGATCTGCCAAGGTTTACCTTCAATATTTTTTCCTTTCGCACGAATTTCACCGCCGATTTCAACCATATAATTCTGAGCATTTAGTTCTTCTAACTTTTCAGCCACTTGATCAACACCAAAGCCTTTAGCAATCGAGGACAAATCGACATAAACTTGAGGAAGTGCTTTGCTTAATGTCGGTTTTGCACCACTCATATCGAGGGCAATTTTATCAATACCAACCCAAGCTTGGCGTTCAGCTAATTGTTCTGGCGTAGGTTGTTTTTCTGGGCGTTTTTCTGGGCCAAATCCCCATAAATTCACAACTGGGCCAACAGTTACATCCAGTGCACCTTCAGTCACTTTATTTAAACGAATCGCTTCGGCCAATACTTTGGCAAAATCTGCTGAAATCTCAATCGGTGTATTCACTTGAGTATTTTGATTGAAACGGCTCAGTTCCGAATCTTTTTTGTAAGTGGACATTTTAGCGTTCACATCTTTTAAGATAGCTTCAATTTCTTCATGCGTCTTTTCAGATGTTGCTTTCATCGAGCCTTCATCAAGGTATTTAACATGATAAGTTGTTCCCATTGTTTTACCACTTAATGAGATAACTTTTGTTTCTTTTTGACAGGCTGCAAGACTTAATACCATTGCCACAGCCATAATACCACTTATTAATTTTTTCATCTGGATTTCCTACATCTGTGAATTACTGGCAAATTCAACAAAACTTACCTGTAATCATAGAAAATTTTCTAAAAACACCTTAAATTTTGACCGCACTTCATCACAAAGTGCGGTCAGTTTTTATGATGAATTGATTAACTAAAATCAGCCACCAAAGTCATCTAATAAAATGTTTTCATCTTCAACACCAAGATCTTTCAACATTTTAATTACAGCAGCATTCATCACTGGAGGTCCACACATATAGTATTCACAATCTTCTGGTGCTTCATGATTTTTCAAGTAGTTTTCATAAAGTACATTGTGAATAAAGCCTGTATAGCCAGTCCAATTATCTTCAGGCAATGCGTCCGATAATGCAACATGCCATACAAAGTTTGGATTTTCAGCTTGCAATTGGTCAAAGTCTTCTTGATAGAAGATTTCACGTTTAGAACGTGCACCATACCAGAATGACATTTTACGTTTAGAGTGGAGACGTTTTAATTGGTCAAAAATATGAGAACGCATTGGAGCCATACCTGCACCACCGCCGATAAATACCATTTCTGCATCAGTTTCTTTCGCAAAGAATTCACCAAATGGACCAGAAATAGTAACTTTGTCACCTGCTTTTAATGACCAAATGTATGAAGACATTTGACCTGGAGGTGCATCAGGTTGACGAGGCGGAGGCGTTGCAATACGAACATTAAGCATAATAATGCCTTTCTCTTCAGGGTATGAGGCCATTGAGTAAGCACGAATGATATGCTCGTCCACTTTAGAGACATAACGCCATAAATCATATTTATCCCAGTCTTCGTGGTATTCTTCAGGAATATCAAAATCTTTATAGTTCACCACATGTGGATCAGCTTCGATTTGGATATAACCACCCGCGCGGAAAGGTACTTCCTCGCCTTCAGGAATAGCCAATTTAAGCTCTTTGATAAAGGTTGCTTTGTTATCGTTAGAAATAACAGTACATTCCCATTTTTTCACGCCAAAGATTTCTTCAGGAAGTTCAACTTCCATATTACCTTTCACGTTAACTTGACAAGCTAGACGATAACCTTCTTTTGCTTCACGTTTGTTAATGTGAGAAAGTTCGGTTGGAAGAATTTCTCCACCACCATTTTTCACTTTAACAATACATTGACCACAAGAGCCACCGCCACCGCAAGCAGAAGACACGAAAATACCTTTACTTGCTAAAGCACCTAATAATTTACCACCTGCAGGTAATGTGATCGCTTTTTCAGGATCGTCATTGATGCCGATAGTAATATCACCAGAATCGACTAATTTTGATTTCGCAAATAAGATGATTGCCACTAACACTAATACAATAACCGTGAATGCGGCAATACCGAGTGCAAGAATTACTGAATCGCTCATTGATTACACTCCTTATAATTGAATACCAGAGAAAGACATAAAGCCTAACGCCATTAAACCAACAGAGATAAAGGTAATACCTAAACCTTTTAATCCTGCAGGAATATCCGCGTATTTCATTTTCTCAGTTAAGCCAGCAAGCGCAACAATCGCCAACATCCAACCTAAACCTGAGCCAAAACCGTACACGATAGATTCAGGGAAATTGTAATCACGTTGAACCATGAAAGACACCCCACCAAAGATCGCACAGTTTACTGCGATTAACGGTAAGAAAATCCCTAATGCGTTATAAAGAGATGGCATAAATTTATCTAATACCATTTCAAGAATTTGCACTAAACCAGCAATAACCCCAATGAAGGTAATGAAGTTCAAGAATGATAAGTCCACACCTTCAATTAAAGCATTTTCTTTTAACACATTTGCATAAATTAATTGGTTTACCGGCACGGCGATACCAAGAACGAAAGTTACCGCAATACCAAGACCAAACGCAGTTGATATCTTTTTAGATACCGCTAAGAAAGTACACATTCCCAAGAAGAAAGAAAGTGCCATATTTTCAATGAAGACTGCCTTAACGAATAGGCTAATATAATGTTCCATTGATTACTTCTCCTGTTGCTCTGGTTTCCAAGTTCTTAATCCCCAGATAACAAATCCGATGATAAAGAATGCACTTGGTGCAAGTAGGAATAAACCATTTGCTTGGTACCAACCACCATTCTGAATGGTTTCAAAAATAGTCATACCAAATAATTTACCTGAACCGATAAGTTCACGGAAAAATGCTACGATAATTAACATCGCACCATAACCTAAACCATTACCGATACCATCTACAAAGCTTTCAACGGGAGGCGACTTCATCGCAAATGCTTCGGCACGTCCCATTACGATACAGTTAGTAATAATCAAACCAACGAATACCGAAAGTTGTTTAGATAAACCATAAGCGTAGGCTTTTAATATTTGGTCAACAACGATTACAAGTGATGCAATAATCGCAAGTTGCACAATAATACGAATGCTGTTTGGAATATAATTGCGAATCAAAGAAACAAAGAAACTTGATAACCCAGTTACCAAACTCACTGCAATCGCCATTACAACAGCAGTTTCTAATTTTGTTGTTACCGCCAATGCAGAACAAATACCCAAGATTTGTAATGCAATTGGGTTGTTCTTAACAACTGGAGCTAACAACAGATCTTTATAATTTGCTTTTTCAGACATTAGTTTGCTCCCGCATGAAGTTTTTCAAGATATGGACCAAAACCGTTTGCACTAAACCAATAATCAAACGTACCCTGTACGCCATTACCAGTTAAAGTCGCGCCTGATAAACCATCAATACTATGCTCATCTTGTGGAGCTTGCCCTTTCACGATGTGAATTGCAGGTTGGTGTTGTTCATCAAACAATTTTTTACCTTTAAATAAACTTGCCCAGTTTGGATTTTCAATCTCACCACCCAATCCTGGCGTTTCACCATGTTGGTAGTAAGTGATACCATTAATAGTATTACCATCTGGTTGAACAGATACTAGACCATACATCACTGACCACAAGCCAGTTCCATAAATTGGTAAAATAACTTGTTGAGTCTTACCTTGTTCATCTTTTACAAGATAAACTTCGGTCGTTTTGCTACGAGAACGGATACGTGCTTTATCGGCATCAGCAGGAATTGCTTGTTGGCTATCATCTGCTTGTTGTGTGTATTCACCCGTTGCTAAATCAACGAAACGGGGCTCGATAAATTTTGCATAAGTTTCTTTTACATTAGTGTTTTCTTGTAAAAGACCAGCTACATTTAAGATATTTTTTTGTTTATCGAGTAACTTTTGTTCTTCTTGTGCTGGCTTTAACATTACTGCGGAACCAGCAACAATAATGGAACAAACTAAACTCAGTAGCAATACGACAAGAATTGTGCCGCCTACGCTGTCTTTATTAAACTTAGCCATTTGTTCTTGCTCTCCGACGTTTGATATTTGCTTGAACTACGATGTAGTCGAAAATCGGTGCAAATAAGTTTGCAAATAAAATCGCTAACATCATGCCTTCCGGATAAGCTGGGTTTACAGTACGAATTAATACAGCCATTACACCAATTAATGCACCGTACCACCACTTACCTGCATTGGTAAAGGATGCTGAAACAGGGTCTGTTGCCATAAATACCATACCTAATGCAAATCCACCTAAAACAAGGTGCCAATGCCAAGGCATTGAGAACATTGGGTTAGTATCAGAACCAACTAAATTGAATAGAGTTGAAGTTGCAATCATACCAATCATCACACCAGCAATGATGCGCCATGCGGCAATACGAGTGAACACAATCACTGCGCCACCGATTAAAATTGCAAGCGTAGAAACTTCACCCATTGAACCAGGTAAATTACCAACAAAAGCATCCATCCAAGTGATTGGAGCACCAGTTACTGTATGTTGTAATGCTCCCTGACCACCTTGTGACCATTGTGAAAGTGCGGTTGCGCCAGAGAAACCATCAGCGGCAGTCCAAACAGTATCACCTGAAATTTGAGCTGGATAGGCGAAGAACAAGAAAGCTCGGCCTGCAAGTGCAGGGTTCATAAAGTTACGACCTACGCCACCAAAAATTTCTTTTGCAACAACGATACCAAAAGTAATACCTAATGCGGCTTGCCATAATGGCAATGTTGGTGGAACAATTAACGCAAATAAAATAGTTGAAACGAACATCCCTTCATTTACTTCATGGCCACGCACAACTGAGAACAATAATTCCCAAATCGTACAAACGGTGAACACCACTAAGTAAATTGGTAAAAAGAAAATTGCACCCAGCGCCATTTTTGAGCCCCAAGTTGCATTGGCTGTTAAATCTAAACCTAATGAACTTGCAAAGGCATAGTGCCAATCGTTAGCAATTAATTGATCTAAATTGCCTAATTGATTTAAGGCAGGGATCGCTTGGTTACCCACATTGTACATCCCGTAAAAAATCGCTGGGAACAACGCAAGGAAAACCGTAATCATCATACGTTTTGAGTCTAACGCATCACGAACGTGAGTGTTTTTGTGCGTTACTGTACCTGGTGTATAAAGCAAGGTATAAATCGATTCAAAGATCGGATAAAGCTTGCTGTATTTACCACCTGGTAAAAACGCGGGTTCCATTTTTTCAAAAAGATTTTTCAAACCCATTTTTAACCTTCCTTCTCAATCTTATCTAGTACTTGACGCAAGATTGAACCGTATTCATATTTGCCTGGGCAAACGAAAGAGCACAATGCTAAGTCTTCTTCGTCTAATTCAAGACAACCTAACGCTTGCGCGCCATCGGTATCACCCACGATTAAATCACGTAATAATAATGTCGGTAAAATATCCAACGGCATCACGCGCTCGTAGCTACCAATTGGCACCATTGCACGCTCACCACCGTTTTCTGCGGTAGTAAAATTGAATAATTTCTTACCGAAGTGACCCAACACTGTACGAGTAATTGAATATTTATTTGATTGCGGAGTAATCCAGCCAAGGAATTCTTTCTCATTACCTTCTGCAATCACAGAAACTTGTAATGCATAACGACTTAAATAGTCATGTGCACCTTTTGCAATTTGCCCACAAAGCACTGAGCCAGAAATTACGCGATTTTCACCCGCACTTAATTCATTTTGGGTTAATTGAGAGAGATTAGCGCCAATTACAGTGCGAATTAAACGAGGTTCTTTCACTTGCGGACCAGCAAGAGAAATAACACGTTCAACATAAAGCTCGCCTGTTGTAAATAATTTACCCACTGCGATCACATCTTGATAATTGATGTGCCATACAGTTTTATTTACACCAACAGGATCAATAAAATGAATATGAGTACCAACAAGACCTGCAGGGTGAACGCCACCGAAATCATGAATCTGTAAATTTTCAAGATCAACAGTTGGGATATTCGTATCACCTGCTTTACACAAGTGTAACGGTTTTGAAGGGAATAAACGACTTAATACCGTTAAACCATTTGTGAAATCTTGCCAAAATTCTTTTAGCACGATAGCAGGATCTGCGGCTAATGGATTGGTATCCATTGCATTCACGAAAATTGAGGCTGGTTCACTATCAATCGCAGGTACTTTGCTAAATGGACGAGTACGTAATGCAGTCCATAAACCTGATTCAACAAGGTTTTGTTTTACTTGTTCAGAAGAAAGCGTATTCAATTGTTCTGCACTATATTTTGCGAAAGTGATTTGCTCATTTCCTTCCACATTAATTACGACAGATTGTAATACGCGCTTCTCACCACGATTGATTACAGTGATAGTACCACTTGCAGGGGCTGTAAAAATCACACCGGGATTTTTCTTGTCTTCAAAAAGCACTTGGCCTTTCTTTACAACATCGCCTTCGCGCACCTTCATAGAAGGACGCATCCCCACATACTCCTCACCTAGAATCGCAACTTGATTCACAACATTTCCGTTGTGGATTACTTGTGCTGGTTTTCCCGCAATTGGGAGATCCAAGCCTTTCTTAATTGTAATCATACTGTTTGCACTACTTTTCAAGGTTAAAAATACAATTGCAAATAAACAAGTTAAATGCAATCTCGTGTTTGAGCGTGACAAAACACCTTTAGAAAGACATTAATGTCACAAAAATAAAAAACTCAAATCGGTTAACTTCACGATAAACATCCTTATCGAGAAATTGAATTTGGATAAAATTAAACGCCTTATTCTAGCGAAAATCTGCTTTTTTCGCTACTTAAACGCCTACTTTTTTGTAAAAACCTTTTGCGATATATCAAAAAAATGTTACATCTTCATAACATAAAAAATTAATGTCCAACGCCTGCGCATTTCGTTGAAGCAGGAATTTTCTCATTTAACTCGCCCCATTCCTCTACAGTAAATAAGTGCAACGCTAACGCATGAACACCGCTATTAAGCTCATCTGCAAGCAATTGATAAACACGTTGATGACGCTGTACTTTACGCATTCCTTCAAAAACATTACTCACAATCACACATTTAAAATGAGATTCCGCGCCACGACCAGAACTATGTAAGTGGCTTTCATTTTCTACACTAAAAAAGTGCGGTTGAAATTCTAGTTGAATTTTTTGTTCGATAGTTTGTTGAACAGACATCATAAATCTCCACAAAATCACAATGAAACGCTATACATTAGCAGTGAAGTTTGCAAGAATAACACAGTTTTAACTGGCTCATTGGGGAAATTATGACATCATCAAACAAAATCAAAACATTATCAGCAGTAAGTATTGCAGCAGCTACGCTGTTCCTTGCTGGCTGCCAAGCACAATCAAATACATTAACGTTCACACCACCGGCACCGAATGCCACAATGAACATTAATCAAAATGCGATTGTGTATGTAACAACGAAAGATAGCCGCACAACGCAAGATATCGCGAGCTATACCAAGCGTGGAGAACTCATTAAATTAAATTCATCGCCGAGTGTTACGCAATTATTCCAACAAGTGATGCAACAAAATCTTATTAGTAAAGGTTTCAGAATTGGGCAATCCAATGGATCAAATGCGTGGGTAACTGTAGATGTACGTGAATTTGCTACTCAAGTAGAACAAGGTAATCTTCGTTATAAACTGAATACCAAAATTCAAGCGACTGTTTATGTTCAAGGTGCGAGAGGTTCATATAACAAAGCATTTAATGCTACTCGTTCACAAGAAGGCGCATTAAACGCGGATAATGACGAAATTCAAAAAGTTCTGTCTCAAACATTTAACGATATTGTGAATAACATTTATCAAGATCAAGAAGTATCCGCTGCGATTAACCAATATGCTAATTAATCGTATAGCTAATTAGATATGCTCTGAAGTGGGGAAGGTTACTATAACCTTCCTCATTTTTTATATTAGCGAAAAATAACATTGATGTAATTAACGGTTTCGGAAAATTTGTCGATGCGCATACTATTGAAGTAACTCTTGCTGATGGTACAAAAGAGCAAGTAACCGCAGATCATATTTTAATCGCAACAGGTGGTCGCCCATATCGTCCAAACATTAAAGGACAAGAATACGGCATTGATTCGGATGGTTTCTTTGCATTAACTGAATTACCAAAACGCGCTGCGGTTATTGGGGCTGGCTATATTGCCGTTGAACTTTCTAGTATATTAAACAGCCTAGACGTAGAAACGCATTTATTAGTGCGTCGTCATGCGCCAATGCGTAATCAAGATCCATTAATCGTAGAAACATTAGTGGAAGTGCTTGCGCAAGATGGAATTCAATTACATACTAATTCCACGCCATCTGAAATTGTTAAAAATGCAGATGGCTCCCTTACAGTAAAATGTGATGGTCAATCTGATGTTATTGTAGATTGCGTTATTTGGGCTGCGGGTCGTGTTCCAGCGACAGATAAAATTGGCTTAGAAAATGCAGGTGTAGAAACAAATGAACACGGCTATGTCAAAGTAGATAAATATCAAAATACCAATGTGAAAGGCATTTATGTGGTAGGCGATATTATCAAATATCGGCCTTATTTTTACCTATCATTTTGCATAAAATCTAAAGAATACTTTATTGCATCAATAACCGAATCCCCGTGATTTTTGTTCGGAATCCATTTAAATATTGCATGATTGCCTTGAGCTTGTAATTTTTCCGCTAATTGTTGAGCATTAAATGGTCGCATCTTCTTTCGTTGCTCAATGCGTTGTTGCTGCTCCTCTGTCATTTTAGGATCTTGTTCCGGATATTCTTCATATTCGCCTAAAGTGATTAAAATATGCTTAGGATGAGATGTAATCCAAGATTCATTTTTAGACAAAAACGCACCGTTTCCCCACCAAAGTGATGGACTCGCCAAGGTGTAATATTGGAATAAATCTGGCTGATGAAACAGCACGTAAAGACCAAATAATCCCCCAAAGGAATGCCCAAAGAAATATTGTTTTTCAGGATTAATGTCGTAATTTTTCTCAATATTCGGTTTAATTTTAGTTTGGATAAAACGTAAAAAATCTCCCGCGCCACCACCTTGCTTAAACTCATCACCTTGTGCTGGAAATGTGTAATCTCTTTGACGCTCTTCAATGGCATAGGCTTTTTCTGAAACATAGCCAATGCCTACAATCAACGGTAAAGGTAAATTAGCATTCACTGCATTTACCGCTAAAGGAAATTGCGCATTGCCATCAAGTGTATAAAACACCGATAAATTGTGCTGTCGTCTTTTCGGCTCGGCGATAAATAAACGATAATGTTTATTCTCAAACACTAAATCTTGTTGATGAATGTGATAAAGTGCGGTTATTTTCGGATTTATTTTAGAGATAGAAAAATCAGGTGCAGCCATAGCTATATTGATCGCCCCTAAATAGAAAAAAAGAATTTTAAATAAAGTACTCATAAGAAAAAGAAAGCTACATTTAGACGGTGCTAAATGTAGCTTATTTTCGTGCTAATTAGAATGTAACATTCAGATTCGTCCAAAAACGTCGGCCTTCTTCAACCGTCCAGCTTCCCCCATTCGTATTCACACGTTCACCAATTTCATTGCCAATATTAAGCACTGCCAAGCTTAAGGATACATTAGGGTTAAATTTGTAAGTTGTCCCTAAATCTACTGTGGTGTAAGCTGCGCGGGTTCGATAGTGATTTTTGCTATCGCCATTACGTGGGTTTGCCCATATTTGTTTGCCTTTATAAGCAATACGCGTATAAGCACTCAAGGCATCATTCATTTGCCAGTTTAATTTAGCACTCGCTGCATGTTTTGGTGTATTATCAAGCGGTAAGCCACGTAGGCTCATTTTGGATGCAGAAATATCTTCATCAGATTGGCGTTTAGAGTGTTGATATGTGTAACTCATATCAACATTCCAATGTTCATTGAATGGAATATGAGTGGCAATTTCAGTGCCTTTAATATTCGCACGTCCAACATTAGCATACTCATAAAGTTTTGCCTTCATAACTAGATCAGTTAAACCGGTATAATGGCTCGTTAATTTATTCTTAAAATCCGTATTAAATAAGGTAATGCTCGCGTTATAACCATTATCATTGGTGTAAACTAACGCAATTTCTTCGTTCACACTGGTTTCCGGTTTTAAATCTTTATTACCATAAATAACCCCTGCGCCAGCCTCTGTGGATGTCACATAACTTTCACTGATTTCACGAATACTTGGTGCTTTAAAAGCTTTACTTACACCGCCCTTTAACGAGAAATTATCATTGATATGATAAACCGCATAAACTCTTGGGCTCCAATGTGAACCATATTTTTCATGATGATCAAGACGAGATCCCAGCGTTAATAAAATGTCTTTGCCAATATCAATGCGATCTTCTAAGAAAAGTGCGGATTGTTTTACACTATTTTTACTATTTTCAAATACAGCTCTTGAGGCTTTATGACCATTTGGTAAAGTTTTTGTTAAAACACGTGTTACCGAGTCATCTTGTAATTTAGCTTGTTGAACCTGTCCGCCAAATACAAAGAAATGATTGGATAAAGGCAGCATAAATTTTGCATCAAAGACATTATTTTTGATTTCTGGTTTACGGGTATTCATCACGCCATTAACACTGACTTCGCGTTTTGCAATTTCTTGTGAAAAACTTAATTCTGATGTCATCAAATCCCAATCAGCTTGATGTGTGATAGACCAATGATTACGGCTTGCACGAGTAGAACTTGGATTATTAGGCGTGACTGATGTTCCACGTGTTGTGGTCAAATCAATAGTTTTCCCCGGTGTTTCATCTTTTTCTAAACGATGGCGCCCCGCCTCAAAAATAAAGGTTTGTTTATCAACCGGCGTAAAAGTCAATTTCGCATTCAAATTTTGATCTTTATTTTTATTCGATGCGCCAATCAAGTTATCTTCTTGACGATAGTTCCCCCCACCATAAACCTGAAGACCTAATATATCCTTAACAAGTGGACCTGACACAAAGAAATCACCATGATAACCATCACCAAAGTCTGACTTATCATGTACGGTAAATCCTGTCGAAACCGATCCTGTCCATTCTTTTGCTGCATTTTTCGTGATGATATTTACCACTCCCCCCATCGCATCCGAGCCGTAGAGTGATGACATTGGTCCACGAACAACCTCAATTCGTTCAATTGCACTAACAGGCGGAATAAATCCCCCTTCAAATCCGCCATTGCCATTTGGGCGGGATTCACGCGTATTTTGACGACGACCATCCACCATAATTAAAGTGTAGTCCGCCGGTAAGCCGCGAATAGCAATATCGGTTCGGTTTGCATTACTCCCACTTACATTTACTCCAGGAATATCTTGCAACGCGTTCTCTAAGCGATTAGAAGGATGCGATCTTAATTTCGCTTGATTCACCACGCTAATACTTGCCGGTGCATCACGTAATTCTTGCGTCGTACCTGAGGCTGTAACCACAATCGCATCAAGGTTTTCAGTATTTTGCTCCGTAGCTGCCGCATTGGTTGCAAGGGCAGCAAGAATTGACAGACTTAAAAGTGAAAGTTTTATTTTGAATGGGTTCATAGTTTGTCCTTAAATTTGTGATGATTAATGTTCAAAAACAATGGGAAAATCGACCGCACTTTTGCGACTGATTTTTCCTAGAATGTCCAATCGAGTTTCATCATAACTGTGCGTGGGCGACCATAGAAATTGTTCATCCCTCGAGTGCGGTTATAATTGTTCTCGAAATAGATTTTATCCGTTAAGTTCGTCCCAATTAGGCTTAACTTAGCGTGCGGATTAAATTCATATTGAATATTCGCATCCCAAAGAGCGTAACCAGCTTGATGGATGCCATATAAACTGCTTGTTGGGCTTTGTGCAGAAGCACCTCCACCGATGGTTAATTTTGTATTTGGGATATGATAAGAAGTCGCCAAGCGGAACATTTGAACCGGTGTGAAGTTACTGAAGTTATAAGGAGTCGCTTTTGTGTTTTTCTCTAGACGTTCAGCATTCACTTCTTGAGCATTTTTATATTTGCTCTTGTTGTAAGTGTAACCTAAAAAGAGTTGCCAGTTTTCGGTGAGATTGCCTGCAGCTTCGATTTCAAAGCCCTTGCTTTCAACTCTTCCTATTGGTTTCGCAATAGTTTGGAAAGAGCCTTGTCTACCAGTAGAATCAGGCACAAAACCAAAATCAACAACGGTTCTATTCTTTTGCTCTAAAGTAAATAAAGCCAATGACGCATTTAAACGATTGTCCAAAAATGCTCCTTTCCAACCTACTTCGTAATTTGTTCCAACAAGGGGTGGTAAGGTTGTTTTTGTTGTGACATCAACATTATCTTGTTGCTTAAAGATTTTAGTATAACTCACATAAATGCTGTGATTGTCAGTAAGATCATAAGTTATCCCCAAATAAGGCGTAAACTTATGCCCCGTCATACTGGCTTTATAATGTTCATTATCCGCTTTAACATTACTGGCTGACTGGAAGTTTGTGATAGGTTCACCATAACGAACAGGCATTTCTTTCTGCTGTGAAGTGGTGAAACGTACAAAACTTAACCCAGTTAAGATATGCAATTTATCTGTGGCATTAAAGCGGTTACTTGCTGTAATGGTGTGAGTTTGATTTTTGTTAAAATATTTAGCGTAATTATATTGTGCCAAAATATGATCATCTGGAATTTTAACGTGTTTATAAACAGGCGTAGTACCTGCAAAACCAACAAAAATAGGATTGCCTTTTTCATCAACTTCTTGAATCTTATTGCCATTGGCATCAAGCTCATAAACTGGCTCTAAAGCAGGTACTTTATTACCAAAATCATCAATTTTATAAATTTGTTTGCCACTGACATCAAGCATCGGTTTATATTTGGTTTTAATGGCATTTTTACAATCTGGTTCATAGATACTCACATTTCCATATTCATTATATTTATCCCAATCCGGCTCACGATTTCCTTTTTCTGTTGGAAGTTTATTACTACCTAATGGATGCACTTCACATAAGCCATCAAATTGGGCATGAATAGTTCCGGTACTTGGGCGTACTCTATATTTCTTTTGGAAAATTTCAAGGTAAGTTGATTCTATATTTTCATTGTTATAAGCATAACCAAGATAAAAATCGTGGCTTCTATCAAAGAGTTCATAGTTGCCTTTTAAATTTAACTTAATACCATATTGTTTATCCTTTTTTTGATACCTCATTGGCATATAGTTAAATCGACGATTTATCACATCTCGATTATTATAGGCTGAATCATATAAACGATTAGGGAAGCGTTCATTTGCATTATCACTAATTCCCTGATCGGCAAGCTCTTTATTAATAAAATCTTGTTTGTATTCTTCATCAGTCAAGGCAGGATAATAACCATCGCAGAAGAAATCCAATGTTCCCTCATCAATACATTGCTGGCGTAGTAAAGCGCGGTCATTTATACGTTTATTTTTATATTGCTCAAAATCTTGTTGATTAAAACCATTCTTTAAATAATCCGCTTTTTTAGATTCAAATTCTGTTTTGGCGTCTTTGCGATATGAAGCTAGTTTTTCTAATGCTTTATCTTTAGGCTCAAAGGGAATTACTTCACCTTTTTCAGTTAAAAAGCTTGTAGCATCTGCGCCAGAAACCCCCGCAGCATGTTCATCTTTAATAAAATATTGCCCTACTTTGGCATCGGAATTATTTTGTGTATAAGAAAGTTCTAGACTTAATTCCCAATCATTATCTAAAAATAATTTTGTTTCAGAGAAAAGATTATATTTATCTCCTTTTAATCGAGACCAACTTTCGCCTAAGTATGTACTTCGTGGAAATTTAAGGGGATCTTGGCAAGCTGGGCGAGAAGAAAATGCTGCAACTTTTGGATTCTCACAAGGCAACATAACACCGGCAAAATCCGGTACTTCATTAATTTTTTGATACATACCGCCAAGGGTAAATAAACCTTTATCACGGATATTGCTCTCAAATACGCCATAAACCATTTGTTTACTGCCTTTTACATCTTGCTTGAAAGAATGTGATTTTTCATCCACGCCCACTAAACGCCCACGTACGTTTTTTTCTTTATTCATTGGGCCTGACACATCAAGCATAGTGCGAACACTGCCACGGTGATCTACGGTAATTTCACCTAAATGTTGGAATTTATCTGTTGGGCGTTTGCGAATAAGATTAATAGTTCCGCCTGGTTCGGAATTGGATTGAGTTAAACCTGTTGCACCGCGTACTACTTCAATATGATCGTAAACGGCTAAGTCTGTGCTCGGCACCACATCAATTTTAGCTGTATAACCTGAGCGCCCGCCTACATTGGTAGTGATACCATCTTCACCAATTTGATCCACATAGAAACCACGAGAGAGAAAACGGGTTTGTAAACCAGAATCATGCACAACATTCACACCTGTAGTGTTTTTCATTGCGTCTTCAAGGGTGTGAATCGCGCGATCATCAAGTTGTTTTCTTGTTACCACACTAACAGATTGTGGCGTGTCTTTACCAGAAATACGCAAGCCAGTGGCTGTATTCATTGATTTGATAGTATAGCTTTTACTGCCAGCTGTGGAGTTAGCTGGGCTTTCATCAACAACATTAATTTGCTCTAAGCTTTCAGCCTGAGTCAAGGGATGAAAAGCAAATATCGCTAAAGAAATGAGGCTTAAAGAAAAACCTAGGAGAGAGGTAGAATTTGTTTGTTTGTCAAAGACTACATTATTCGGCATAACTTAATCCTATTGTATTCTTGTGTTCCATACATTTCTCCATTTGCTTACGTCACTGAATAATTATAAAAAAGAAGGAATAGAGAATAGCCTAAAATTACATTAATGATAATGATTTGCATTGCTTTAGTAAAGTGTAAATTTAGATTTTTGAGTGAAAAAGAAAATCGGCGAGCCAAAAGAACCGCCGACTTATCAAAAAAGAAAAATATTGCGTTTATTTCACCGCTTTTTCAAGCTCCGCAGCAATAATCTCCATGGATTCCAATCCTCCAAAAGCCAAATACCAATTTGCGGCATCTAAATATACTATATGGTTGTTTTTAAATGCATTTGTTTGTTGGATGAGGGAATTATCAAGCACTTTTTGTGCATTGTTTACTTTGTCGGTGACTGCCGCAGTGCGATCCACCACAAGTAAATAATCTGGATTTTTTTCTAAAATATATTCAAAACCAACGCTCATTCCATGAGTGGAAGATTTAATATTCGGATCCGCCGGTTTAAAGCCAAATTTTTGATACACCATGCTATAACGCGAGTTGTCGCCAAAGGCGCTGATTTTGCTTTCATTTACTAACACTAGCAACGCCGTTTTGCCTTTCGCATCTTTTGCTACTTGCGCTACTTTGTTTTCTAAAGCATCCAATTTTTCTTTTGCCACGGCGTCTTTATTGAAAATTTTACCAAGCGCGGTCACATTTTCTTGGAAACTTGGGTAATAATTGGCGTAGTCGTTTTGTACATAGAACACCGGCGCGATTTCTTTCAATTTATCCAACAATTTTTGTTGGCGCGGCGCGGCGATAATTAAATCCGGATTGAGTTCGTTGATGGCTTCAAATGCTGGTTCAGGTAGGGTGCCGACGTTTTTGAATTTGTCTTGGTTGAACTCAACCAAATACGCCGGGATATGCCCTGCTTTCGGGAAGCCCACGATTTTACCAGCATCACCTAAAGCGCGAATAGTATCAGCTACGCCAAAATCCAGCACCACTACTTTTTGTGGATTTAGTGGCACGATTTGTTCACCATCTGTACTTTTTACAGTGATGTCTTGTGCGTTTACCGTTGCCGCTGCGAAAACTGCAATACTAAGTGCAGTGAGTTTTTTCAATGTTTTCATAGTGTTTCCTTGTATAATGTTATTAAGGTAAAGAATGCTTCGCTCACCCTGTTTACAGAGGAGGTGCGAAAGTTGAGAGGGGAACCCTATATGGCTCCGTCATCCCTTTGAGCACGTTATTCGCTACGCTCTCTCCATAGGGCTCGTTGGCAAAGCCAACACTCAAAATGCTACGTATTTTGTCCCCCACAAACAGTGAAAAGACAAGATAATTTTTATTTAATAAAAGATCATTCCTGACGAAAATAAACCGCAATCCTTCTCCCATCAATTTCTTGAATCGGAATCGTCATTTCGTAAATATCCTGCAGCACCGGTGATTGCATCATTTCTTCCACAGAACCTTGCGCAACGAGCTTACCTTGTTTCATGGCGATAATGTAATCAGAATAACAGGACGCAAAATTGATATCATGAATCACAATCACGACGGTTTTATTCAGCTCCGTGACGAGTTTATGCAGCACCTGCATAATTTGCACGGAATGTTTCATATCCAAATTATTTAGCGGTTCATCGAGCAAAATATAATCTGTGTCCTGCGCTAAAGTCATCGCAATATAGGCGCGCTGGCGTTGTCCACCACTTAGGTTTTCAATGTGTTGATGGCGAATTTCATCTAAATTCATATAAGCAATAGCGTTGCTGATAAAAGTGCGGTCATTTTCGGTGAGATTTCCTTTAGAATAAGGAAAACGACCGAATGCCACCAATTCTTCCACGGTAATGCGCAAATTAATGTGATTGGATTGTTTTAAGATGGCTAATTGGCGCGCAATGTCAGTACTTTTTTGTTCATTCAGTAACTGATTATTCAGATACACTTCGCCGCTATCGGCTGCTAACAATCGGCTGATAATGCCTAGAAGGGTGCTTTTTCCTGCTCCATTCGGGCCGATAAAAGATGTAATTTTCCCGGTGGGAATGGTGAGTGATACATCATCCACCACTTTTTTTGAGCCGTAAGATTTATGAATATGTTTGATTTCTATTGCCATTTTTTATTTGCTCTCAATAACAGAGAAAGGAAATATATGCCGCCCACAAAATTAATGATCACGCTCAGTGGTGTGCTGAAAGTAAACACTTGCGCCAATAAAAATTGTCCGCTTACTAAGGTAAAAACGGAAAGTAACATGGCTGCCGGAATAAGGAATTTATGACGATAATCACGCATAAATTCAAAGGTCACATTCATCACCAGCAAGCCTAAAAAAGTCAATGGTCCCACAAGCGCGGTGGAAACAGACATTAAAATTGCCACAATAATCAGCAATTTTTTTATCATCGGTTGATAATCCACACCCAAATTAATCGCCTGTTCGCGCCCCAATGCTAGCACATCCAAGTATTTCCAATAACGCAAGCTAAACAGTATGACGACAATCAAAATCACCAACGCTAACCAAAGAATATGAGTATTGATTCGGTTGAAACTAGCAAAGCCAATATCTTGCGAGATTTGGAATTCATTGGGGTCAATCAATACTTCCATAAAGGTTGTCAGACTGCCAAAAAACGTGCCAAACACAATCCCGACAAGCAATAAAAAGAAAATATTCTGTGATTCCTTTTTGAACAGAAAATGATAGAGCGCAAGCATAAAGCAAATCATCACGCCGGTGCTGCCGAGAAAAAGCGTAATCGGATTGAGGGAAAGTATCGTGTTTGAACCGAATAAAAACAAAATGCCTGTTTGGATTAATAAATACAGTGAGTCCACCCCTAAAATGCTCGGCGTGAGAATGCGATTATTTACGACTGTTTGGAAAAGCATCGTAGCTAATGCAATCGCAATGCCTGTCACAATAATCGCTGTTACCGATAAAGCGCGATTGGTTAAAGCATATTGCCAGCGGTTTGGTAAATGATAGCCAAGATATAAGGAAATGCTCACGAGCACCAGAATCCCTAAAGTCACTAAATGAAGGAACGATGATTTACGCATAACGCTCCCGTTTCAATAAGAAATACAAGAAAATGCCGCTACCAATCACGCCAACAACAGCATTAATAGAAATCTCGTAAGGGTAAATTAGGCCGCGCCCCAAAATATCGCAGAACAACACAAAAACAGCCCCTAAAAGTGCGGTGTGAGAAAGGTTTTTTTTCAAGTTATCCCCCAAATACAATGTGACGAGATTCGGCACAATCAAGCCTAGAAAAGGAATCACGCCGACAGATACAATAATAATCGACGACACCGTTGCCACAATCATCAAGCCGACATAAAGCACTTGGTTATAATTTAAGCCGAGATTAGTAGCGAAATCTTTACCCATTCCGACGATAGAAAAACGATGCGCAAATAGATAAGACACAATCAACATAGGGATGCTGAAATAAAGCAGCTCGTAGCGGCCGCTCATGACAAGAGAAAAATCTCCTTGTAACCAGCCGGAAAGGTTCTGCAACAAATCTTGTTGATAAGCGATAAAAGCAGTGATCGAACTAATGATATTGCCGAACATCATCCCTACTAAAGGTACAAAAATCGTATCTTTGAATTTCAGGCGGGATAGGATTGTCATAAATAACAGCGAGCCAAGGAAAGACACCAGTACCGTGATAGTGGTTTTCAGCAGCATCGAGGCTCCTGGAAAAAATAGAATCGCCAGCAAAATCCCAAGACGTGCGCTATCCATTGTGCCAGCGGTTGTTGGCGATACAAAACGATTTCGGCTCAGTTGCTGCATCACTAAGCCACAAATACTCAACGACACGCCTGCAATCAAAATACTCACTAAACGTGGCACGCGACTATCAAGAAAAATCTGCCATTGATTGCCTTTAAAATGGAGCAATCCCTGTAAATTAACCGTACTTATGCCAAGAAAAAGAGAAATAGCGGAAAGTAAAACTAATAGAAAAACTAAGTATCGCCGTTTAAACATCTTAAAATGAGAATGATTCGTAACGGAAAGAGGATAACATATCAAAGTTAAAAAAGAAAAGGGGATAGAACGATTATTAATAATAACCAATTACATCAATTTATAGCATTCTTTATAAAAATTAGGCAAAATACGGAAAATTTTTAAGTTCAAAAAAGGATCAAACTATGACTAAACATTATGATTACATCGCTATTGGCGGTGGCAGTGGCGGTATTGCATCTCTAAATCGTGCTGCAAGCTATGGAAAAAAATGCGCAATCATTGAAGCAAAACATCTTGGCGGTACTTGTGTAAATGTAGGTTGCGTACCTAAAAAAGTAATGTTTTATGGTGCACATATTGCAGAAGCGATTAACAATTATGCACCAGATTATGGTTTTGATGTTGAGGTGAAAAAATTTGATTTTTCAAAACTGATTGAAAGTCGCCAAGCCTATATTGGTCGTATTCATACATCTTATAACAATGTATTAGCGAAAAATAACATTGATTTAATTAACGGTTTCGGAAAATTTGTCGATGCGCATACTATTGAAGTAACACTTGCTGATGGTACAAAAGAGCAAGTAACCGCAGATCATATTTTAATCGCAACAGGTGGTCGCCCATATCGTCCAAACATTAAAGGACAAGAATACGGCATTGATTCAGATGGTTTCTTTGCATTAACCGAATTACCAAAACGCGCTGCGGTTATTGGGGCTGGCTATATTGCCGTTGAACTTTCTGGTGTATTAAACAGCCTAGGCGTGGAAACGCATTTATTAGTACGTCGTCATGCGCCAATGCGTAATCAAGATCCATTAATCGTAGAAACATTAGTGGAAGTGCTTGCGCAAGATGGAATTCAATTACATACCAATTCCACACCATCTGAAATTGTTAAAAATGCAGATGGTTCACTTACAGTAAAATGTGATGGTCAATCTGATGTTACTGTGGACTGTGTTATTTGGGCGGCAGGTCGTGTTCCTGCGACAGATAAAATTGGCTTAGAAAATGCTGGCGTAGAAACGAATGAAGGCGGCTATGTCAAAGTAGATAAATATCAAAATACTAATGTGAAAGGCATTTATGCGGTAGGTGATATTATCGAAAACGGCATTGAATTAACACCAGTTGCAGTTGCAGCAGGTCGCCGCCTTTCTGAGCGTTTATTCAATAATAAACCGACTGAACATTTAGATTACAATTTGGTTCCAACCGTTGTATTCAGCCATCCACCAATCGGCACCGTAGGTTTAACTGAACCTCAAGCTATCGAACAATATGGTGCTGAAAATGTTAAGGTATATAAATCCTCTTTCACATCAATGTATACCGCGGTAACTCAACATCGCCAACCATGCCGAATGAAATTAGTTTGTGTGGGCAAGGATGAAAAAATTGTAGGTTTACACGGTATTGGTTTCGGTGTAGATGAAATGATTCAAGGATTTGCCGTAGCAATCAAAATGGGCGCAACAAAAGCTGATTTTGATAACACCGTGGCTGTTCACCCAACGGGTTCAGAAGAATTCGTGACCATGCGTTAATCTTCAAAGCAAAGAAAGAAGAGCGGTAAAATTACCGCTCTTCTTTGTTTCTAAGTTTGCTTAAGTATGTTTAGATACGTTTAACCAATTTCGTCCAGTTATAATAACCGTACAACGAGTTAAGTAAGTAGGCTGAATACATTAAGTACATGGCTGGTGTTTCTGCCCATAAGAAAATAGAAAGGATATTTAGAGCAATCCATAACAACCACTGTTCACGATAACGCAAAATCATTAAAATCTGTGCAGCAACCGTAATAATTGTAGTTAGACCATCTAAACCTGTTGAACTTCCGCCAGCCGCTTGTAATGCTTGAACAAAAAGTAAAGTACCAACCGTAGTCACAACGATTAATGTCCCCCATCCTTTAACAGTTAAAGATTTAGCAATCACACTTTCTCCACCATCACTATTTTGCATATTGGCTTTCCACATGAAGTAACCAATAAATTGAGATGGTAAATATACATAGAGTACAGTATTCATTTCGCCTAAGAAATTTGATCCCCAAGCGACATAAAAATAAGTGTAAGCAAAAATTAATCCAAAGAAATAATTACTAATTTTACCTTTACTTACCAATACCACGCACAAAATACCGGAAATACCAGAAATCATTGCTAACCAGGAATCAGGCGCTTGTACATAAGCCCAAACCTGCGCAATGATAAAAAGCGCAAGCCAAACTACCTCAAAGGGTTTCCAGCCAGAAACAAATTCTTGTTTTAAACGTTCTGCCAAAGTCATTATGTACTCCTGTTGACTTAAATTTGAATGCGATCATTCTTGCATTGTGCGTTGATAATGTAAAGATCCAGAAACATTTAATTCTCAACTTGTGAAATTCATCACGTTTCGATTAAATCCTAAAATAATACATTATTTAGAAAACTCTCTAAAAATTTACCGCACTTTAAATACAATAATCTGGCTCAAGTGGTATTTTTGCTTGTAGCAAGAACTGTTTAGTTCGCTCATGTTGTGGGCAAGAAAAGAATTTATCTGCCGTATTTTGTTCTACAATATGCCCATCCGCCATCAAAATTACACGATCTGCAACATCTTTCGCAAACTGCATTTCATGAGTAACAATAATCATTGTCCAGCCTTCTTGAGCGAGCATCTTTAATGTTTGTAACACCTCGCCAACCAATTCTGGATCTAACGCCGATGTAGGTTCATCTAATAAAATAATATCAGGTTTTACTGCAAGGGCTCGGGCAATCCCCACTCGCTGTTGCTGACCGCCAGAAAGTTGAGATGGAAATAAATCCGCTTTATTTTTTAGTCCTACCTTCTCTAACAAGCTAAGAGCCTTTTCTCTAGCCTGACTCTTGTCTTGTTTTTGTACGACAACCATTCCTTCCATGATATTTTCAAGGGCAGAACGATGAGGAAATAAATTATATTGTTGAAATACCATTGATGAACGTCGGCGCAACTTCAATTCATCTGCTTTACTAATTTTCTGGTTAAAATCAATTTTTAGACTACCATCAGTAAATTCCAAAATGCCTTGCTCTGGTCTCTCAAGCAAGTTTAAGCAACGTAAAAAGGTAGTTTTTCCTGAACCAGACGGCCCTAAAATTGCTACCACTTCACCTTTATTAATTTCGAAATCAATGCCTTTTAACACATGATTGCCATTAAAGTTTTTCTGAATATTACTTACTTTTAGCATAGACAATCCTTACAAGTGACGAGAAAGGCGTTTTTCTAAACGCATTTGACCAATAGATAACACAAGGCAGAAAACCCAATAAATCAATGCTGCCTCACTATAAATCAAAATAAACTCATAATTCTCAGCTGTAATATTTTGTGCGACACGAAACAGTTCTGCAATCCATACTAAAGAAGCCAAAGAGGTATCTTTCACCGTACTAATAAAAGTGTTAGAAAGCGATGGCACGGAAATGCGTAATGCCTGTGGCATAATCGTGCGAATAAATGCCTGTTGATAATTCATTCCTATAGCATAAGAAGCCTCCCACTGCCCTTTTGGAATCGCAGTAATGGATGCACGCACAGTTTCTGCAGCATAAGCACCGATATTGACTGAGAAGGCAATAATTGCAGTTGGGAAGGGCTCGAGTTTAATGCCGACTTCAGGCAATCCATAGAAAATAATAAAAATCTGCACAAGCATTGGCGTACCACGAATAATAGAAATATAAGCACGACAAATACTTTGCAAAAGTTTAGTCATAAAATTTGGATGAGGAAGCGTACAAATTACGGCAACAATTACAGCAATAAATAAACCACAAAAAAAGGAAATAACGGCTAAGGGAATCGTATATAAAATTGCGCCTTCCAACATAGGCCAAAACGAGCTGATTACATAATCAGCTCGTTCTGCACTCATAAATGGAAGACTCGCTAACAAATTATTGAGTAATGTCATCACCAAACCATTTAATTGAAAGTTGTTTTAATGTACCGTCTTGGCGTAGTTCATCTAGTGCTTTATTCACTTTTGCAATGAGTTCTTCTTCACCTTTCAAAAATGCAAAACCTGTTGGAATTTTCTTATCGCTCTCAACGGCAATTTTTAAACCTGCATTTGGTTGTTTTTTGAAATAATCAAGCACCGCTAATTTATCATTCACTGTTGCATCAACGCGTTCTTGTTTGACTGCTTCAAGATTTTGCGCAAGGCTATCTACTGTCACAATAATCGCACCATTATCACGAGCATCTTTGCTCCAGTTACTCGTCGCTGATTGAGCTGATTTTTTACCTTTTAAATCAGAGAAAGTCTTAATGCTGTTATTATTTTCTTTCGTCACAATAACCCCAGCAGAATAATTATAAGGCGCAGAATAATCATATTTTTTTAAGCGCTCTGGACTTGGATTCGTTTGGTTTGCAATAACATCAAATCGTTTTGCATTCAAACCTGCATACATTCCATCCCAAGCAGTTTCTTTAAATTCAATTTTCAAACCTAATTTTTCTGCCACTTTCTCAATGATTTCTACATCAAAACCTGTCAATTTTCCGTCTTTACCATGGAAAGTAAATGGAGCATAAGTACCCTCCGTTCCCACTAATAAAGTTTTAGTTTTTTCAACGCGGTCAGCAATTTCACCAGCGTGAGAAAATGCAGAGAAAGCAATACCCGCACTTAAAAATGCGGTTGTAAAAAATAATTTTTTCATTTTTTATTCCTTGTGTTGTGTTTGTCTAAGCGTGATTATAAAAATCAAACTTATAAAAAAACAAGATTATTTATTTATATTTTATGAATTTTAGTTATAACAAAGCGAGATATGGCCAATTACTATCAAAACAAGAAAATAATCTACCGCACTTTCTTGTAGAAAAACACATTTCTAAACAATGTAATCAATCTACTCTTATAAAATTTCAGTAAAAAAATGCCTTTCTAAAGAAAGGCATTAGTAGAAATTTAAGATTATAAATAAACTTGTAATATTTAATAGAAAAGTAATGTACCTAATTACGCTTCATCACTTCCAGAAAAACGTTCAATTTTCGCACCTAGACCACGTAATTTATCTTCGATATGTTCGTAACCACGATCGATATGATAAATACGATCTACAATAGTTTCACCTGTTGCGATACAACCTGCAAGAACCAAACTGATTGATGCGCGTAAATCTGTCGCCATCACTTCTGCACCAGACAACTGTTCAACACCATGACATACCGCAGTATTCCCTTCAATTTCAGCTTTCCCACCCATGCGAATTAATTCAGGAATATGCATAAAACGATTTTCAAAAATCGTTTCGGTAATAATACTCGTGCCCTCTGCCACCATATTTAATAAGGTGAATTGAGCCTGCATATCAGTAGGGAAACCCGGATGTGGCGCAGTACGAATATTCACTGCTTTAGGGCGATTTCCAAGCATATCTAAGGTGATACTATTCTCTGTAACATCAACTTGAGCGCCAGCTTCACGAAGTTTATCGATCACTGCATCTAAAGTATCAGATTTAGTATTTTGACAAACAACACGACCGCCTGAGATTGCTGCGGCAATTAAGAATGTACCTGTTTCAATACGATCTGGCACGACACTATGCTCACAACCAGTTAAACGTTCAACACCTTCAATCGTAATGTGATCAGAACCTGCACCAGATATTTTCGCACCCATTTTATTGAGGAACTCAGCAGTATCTACAATTTCAGGCTCACGAGCCGCGTTTTCAATCACGGTGATTCCTTTCGCAAGGGTTGCTGCCATCATAATAGATAAAGTTGCACCCACGCTTACTTTTTCCATTACAATGCGAGTTCCCACAAGACGATCTAATACTTGTGCTTTTACATATCCTTCTTCAAGAACGATGTCTGCGCCTAATTTTTCTAAACCACTAATATGGAGATCAACTGGACGAGCACCGATAGAGCAACCACCAGGCAAAGATACTTGGCCTTGATGAAAACGAGCGACTAAAGGCGCCAATGCCCAAATCGAAGCACGCATGGTTTTAACCAATTCATAAGGTGCAGTGAAATGATCAATATTCGATGCATCTAATAAAACTGCGCCAGTTTCATCACGATCTACCACCACGCCTAATTTACGTAAAATTTTCAAAGTGGTTTCAATATCTTTAAGCGCAGGCACGTTCGTGAGTTTAACTGGTTCTGTTGCCAAAATAGCGGCAAAAAGAATTGGAAGTGCGGCATTTTTTGCACCTGAAATATTCACGCTTCCACTTAAACGAGATTGCCCATAAACACGAAATTTTTCCATTTTTTGAATCCTTAATTAAGTTGGTTTAATGCACGATCACGTTTCCACTTTTCAGTGGTGTAAGTTTTAATTGTTAACGCGTGAATTTCGCCAGTAGTAAAATAAGCCATTAACGGAGCATAAATTGTTTGTTGTTGTTTTACGCGAGAAAGTGCAGCAATTTCATCACTCACTACAATCACGCCAAAATGCGCATTTTCACCTTGAGCATAAACCTCTTCTACGTTTAGCGCTTCTTTTAAAATTCGTTCAATTTCTTGAAGTTCCATCAGATTTCCGTTTAATTAAGATCTGTAAAATTTGCGATCCAATCAGACAAACCAACAAGATCTGCAAGGGTTAATAATTGTTTTGGTGGATGAACTAATCGCACTGTTTTGTTAAACTTTTGACACTCTCGTAAAAAATCACAAAGAGCTGCAAAACCAGCTGAATCAATATGTTGAATACCAGACAAATCCCATTCAACAACCGTTTTATCAAGCGCATTAGCTGATAAAAAAACGTCACGTTGCTGCCACATAGGCAACAACGTGTTGCGAGATAGCTCCCCTGACAAAAGGAGCGCTATCTTATCACCATTTTTCTTTAAATCCCAATTTAACATGGCAACAAGATTATTTGCTTAATGTTACAGGTTGGGCAGCTGATTTTTGTACTTGTGCAGTTAATGCATCAATGCCATGTTGACGTAAGATACCACTCCATTCTTGTTGTTTTGTCACAACCATGCTCACACCTTCAGCAACCATGTCATAAGCTTGCCATTCGCCAGTTTTACTATTTTTACGCCATTTAAAATCTAATTTAATTGGCGCCGCTCCGTTAACTTGAATGATATTCACACGAATATTTACTAAGTTTTTGTCGCCTAATGCTTTTTCTGGCTCGATTTGAATTTGTTGATTTGAATATGCCGTTAATACTTGTGCATAAGCTTGTTCAATAAAATCACCAAAAGCTTTAAAGAATTTTTCACGTTGTTCAGGTGTAGTCGATTTAAAATGAGAACCTAGCACCAAAGAACCTGCATAATTGACTTGAACATAAGGCAGTAAATCATTACGAACTATAGTACGTAGATAATTTGGGTTCTTTTTAATCTGGCTTTGATTTGCCTGAATATCAGAAAACAATTTATCTGACGCTTGTTGCATCAATACATAAGGGCTTGTTTCAGCCATAGCTGTACCTGCAGTAAAAAGTGCGGTAAATACTAAGGTTAAAACTGCAAACCATTTTTTCACTTGGAAAAATTTCATCATAAATCTCCTAAATAAATGTTAGTTGTTATTGTACTGTAGGCTCAGTCTTTTCACTGTTACCATCAGATTTTTTATCGCCGTAAAGGAATTGGCCGATTAAATCCTCCAACACCATAGCAGATTTTGTATCTTGAATTTGGCTACCCTCTTTAAGCATAGCTGATTCACCATCATCAAATCCCATTGTCAAGGCAATATATTGCTCACCTAATAAGCCCGACGTCTTAATTGATAAAGAACTGTTTTCTGGGATTTCATTATATTCCTGATTAATTGCAATACTGACTTTTGGTAAATAGCTTTTTTCATCAAGCGTAATACCGCTCACACGCCCAATAACCACTCCACCAACTTTTAATGGTGCACGTACTTTTAATCCACCAATATTATCAAAAGTTGCCGTCACAGTATAAGATTTCGCCTCACCAAAACCTTGTACGTTGGCTACGCGTAAACCTAAAAAAACTAAGGCTACAATACCAAGTAATAAAAATAACCCGACCCCAAATTCATATTTAATTGTTTGTCTCATAAAAAAATCCTTAACCTGCTCCAAACATAATAGCAGTCAAAATAAAATCTAATCCTAGAACAACAAGCGATGCATGCACAACTGTTCGTGTTGTAGCTTGGCTGATACCTTCTGATGTTGGCATACAATCATAACCATTGAACAGCGCAATCCAAGTTACGGCTACAGCAAAGAAAACCGCTTTAATAAAGCCATTTAAAATATCATAGCTCCAACTCACGGAATTTTGCATAACAGACCAAAAGCTGCCTGAATCAACACCTTTCCAATCAACACCAACTAAGGAACCGCCCCAAATACCAATCGCGATAAACAAGATTGACAAAATTGGCATGGAAATAACTCCTGCCCAAAAACGAGGTGCAATCACTCGACGTAAAGGATCAACCGCCATCATTTCAAGACTAGAAAGTTGTTCAGTGGCTTTCATTAAGCCTATTTCAGCCGTTAAAGCCGAACCCGCCCGACCAGCAAATAAAAGTGCGGTAACAACAGGCCCTAATTCTCGTAAAAGAGAAAGTGCCACAAGTTGCCCCAAACTTGTTTCAGCAGAAAAATCGACTAACACGACATAACCTTGTAGTCCTAATACCATTCCAATAAATAAACCGGACAACAAAATAATGAGTAACGATTGGACACCTAAAACATGCATTTGCTTCACAAGCAAAGGAAAATGCTTGCGAATTTGTGGCTTACCGATCAATGCGCCAAATAACATAAAGCCTGCTCGCCCTAATGCACGGAAAAAATCAATCACCTGTTTTCCCAAAGCAGAAATAAAATTGACGATCATTCAAATAATTCCTTCACATAATCTTGCGCTGGGTACTTAAAGCGCACAGGACCATCAGATTCACCTTTTAAGAATTGCACCACCCGCGGATCTTGGCTTTGTACAAGCTGCTCAGATGTTCCTTCTGCGATGACTTTTTGGTCTGCAATAATATAGGCATAATCTGCAATACTCAATACTTCCTCCACATCGTGTGACACCACGATAGAAGTCAAATTTAATGCTTCATTTAATCGTTTAATCAGGCTCAAAATTACGCCCATACTAATTGGATCTTGCCCAGTAAATGGCTCATCAAACATAATTAGATCAGGGTCAAGCGCAATAGCGCGTGCTAATGCAGCTCGACGAGCCATACCACCAGAAAGTTCTGAAGGCATCAATGCGGCAGCGCCTCGCAACCCAACCGCCTCCAATTTCATCAATACGATTTGGCGAATTAAACTTTCAGGCAAATGCGTATGTTCACGAATTGGAAAAGCGACATTATCAAAAGTAGAAATATCCGTAAAAAGCGCACCCGATTGGAATAACATCCCCATCCGCTTGCGTACTTCGTACAGTTCACGATTAGATAGACGACAAATATCTTGTCCATCAAACAAAATTTCACCTTGTTCTGGTATTAGCTGCCCACCTATCAATTTAAGTAAAGTGGTTTTACCAATCCCCGACGGCCCCATGATCGCAGTGATTTTTCCTTTTTTTACTTGCAAATTCAGGTTATCGTAAATCACGCGATCACCGCGTTTAAAGGTGAGATTCTTAACTTCAATTAGATTTTGATTCATTAAAATCTCGTTTATAAATAAAAAGTGCGGTCGTTTTGACTAGCGTTTTTGTGAAAGGTTCATCTTACGACGAACAAACGCCATCATGCCGTGTAATACTAAAAACAACAATGATAAAGCATATAAAGGCATATTTCCCAACGCAGAATAAGGGGTTTTACCTTCCGCTGGTGCAATCTTATGCGTCAACGTTGTTTCAATAAACTGCGGTGCCTGTGCTAACACCTTACCTTGTGCATCAACAAAGACTGAAATCCCAGTATTCGTTGCACGAATAAGCGGTTTACCCAATTCTAAAGCGCGCATTCTTGCCATCTGTAAATGTTGCCAAGGCCCAATCGAATCACCAAACCAGGCGTCATTAGAAATTGTGAGCAAATAATCCGTATCTTGTTTCAAATTTTTCCGCACTTGTTCACCAAAAATAATCTCATAGCAAATTGCTGGCGAAAAAGCGCGTTTTTTTGCCATTAAAGATGGCTGAATCGCGTCCCCGCTTTGAAATGCAGACATCGGCAAATTAAACACTGAATTAAGTGGTCGCAGAATACTTTCTAGTGGAACATATTCACCGAACGGCACAAGGTGATGCTTACTATAACGATTTGATGTATCGGGCTGATAAGGAAAATCAGGGTTTCCAGCAGTCATAATAGAATTAAGCAATTTACCAGATTTCGTATCTTGGAATACCGTTCCAACCATTATCTCCGTTTTCGCTTCTTTAGCAGCACGATCTAATCCTTCAAAAAATGGGGTAATCGCATTTTCAAGAGTTGGCAATGCGGATTCAGGCAAAATAATTAAATCTGTTTTACCAAGATTTTCTGCGATTAATTTTTGATAAATCTCCAAAGTAGAATAGAAATAAGCTGGATCCCATTTGAGATTTTGTTCAATATTTCCTTGTGCAAGCGTGACTGAAATTGCCTTATCTTCAACAGCTTTTACAAAGTGAATTTGGGATGAATAAGTACTTAATCCCCCCACAATGATCAATAGCAAAACGTTCGACAAGACTAATTTAAGATTTTTCGTTTTAAATAAAGATAAAACAAAATTAAACATCACCGCACTTGCCCAAACGGTAAAAAACGTTAATCCTGTTACCCCAAAAATCGGGGCTATGCCATAAAATGGACTTTCAATTTGTGTATAACCAAACTGAAGCCAAGGAAAACCGGTAAAAATCCAACCTCGTAAAAATTCTGTCAATGTCCAAATCACGGCAAAAATTACCGCACTTTTAACTTGAAAACGCTGAACAAAATAGGTAAAGAGCATCGGGTATAGCGCAAGATAAGCCGCAAGTAAAGCAACAAGGAAATAACTCACACCTAAAGACGCGCCACCAAATTGGTGAATACTGACATTAAGCCAACTTACCCCAAAGCAGAAAAATCCCATCGACCACAAAAACGTCGCTAAAAGTGCGGTGGATTTTTTAGGATTTTTAGCGACATAAAGTAAACCGAGTAAAGAAACATAGGCTAAAGGCCAATAATCAAATGGCGAAAAGGCAAAAACACCGACTAAACCAGATATAAGCGCAATAAGATAAGTAAAATATTTATTCATAAATTCAATATATTTTGCACGCCCTTACGAGCGTCTTTTGTGTTGAAATTTGAAATTCCATTTCAAGTAAATAAAAAGCACGCGTTAGAAAACGCGCGCCATCATTGAGGATGATAAAATGCTATTCGGCTTTTTCTTCCACATCATCCATTTCTACCAAATGTTCATCTGGCACAGTCACTCGAAGTTGAATCAATCGGCGACTATCTGCCGAAGTAACTTTAAATTGAAGATTTTTCAACGTAATTTCTTCACCACGTTTTGGTAAATAACCAAAAGTTTGCATAATCAGCCCGCCAATGGTATCCACTTCTTCATCATCAAAATCCGTATTAAATTGTGCATTGAAATCATCAATATCGGTGAGCGCACGCACAGCATAAGTATGACGAGAAAGCTGACGAATATCCGCGACTTCTTCTTCATCAAACTCATCTTCAATATCGCCAACAATTTGTTCCAAAATATCTTCAATAGTAACAAGACCTGATACCGCACCAAATTCGTCCACCACAATAGCCATATGGAAACGCTCAGAGCGGAAATCTTTCAACATACGATCCACTCTTTTGCTTTCTGGCACAATCACGACAGGGCGCAATAATGAAGATAAATCAAACTCTTCCGCATCTTCTCGTAAAAATTTCAATAAATCTTTCGCATGCAAAATACCCACGATATTATCGCGATCATCCGCATCGGCAATCACAGGAAAACGAGAATGAGCGGATTCAATAATTGTGTTTAAACAAGTATTTAAATCTTGTTGATCTTCAATAAAAATAATTTGTGAACGAGGAATCATAATATCGCGAACACGAAGCTCCGCGATTTCCATCACGCCTTCAATCATTTCACGCGTATTTTGATCAATTAAATCGTTTTGTTCTGAATCTCGAATCACTTCGACAAGTTCTTCACGATTTTTTAGTTCACCTTGAAAAAAGCGACCAAATAAAGATTGGAAAAAAGGTTTTTTCGTATTTTCAGGTTGGTTTGAATTTTGCTGTTCGTCGTTCATATTGGTTTGTAGTTGATGTCTTATTGACGGCGAAAAAGTATCATATTTTGAGCATCTTCGCAAAAATAAAGCAAAAGATAAAGCAAGGGAAAAGAAAAGTGCGGTGAAATATCTCTTTATTTTCTACCGCACTTCATTCTATAAGAACTTAAACTCCGTCCATTGATAATATTGCTCGCCTGCTTTTTGAATCCCACCGTAATTTTGCCATTCAGGATGATTAGGCGTGTCGGGTAAACATTGAGTTTCTAGTGCTACGCCAGAAAAATCGGCATATTTTCCACCATTTCTCGTTGGTGTGCCAGCAAGATAATTACCCGTATAAACCTGCAATGCGGCTTGCGAGGTTCTTACTTCTAAACTTAAATCACCAGTTGGAGAAGTCAGTAACACACAAGGCTTTTGCCAAGCTTTATTGACAATAAAGGAATGATCGTAACCTTTTGTTGCTTGCTGATCCCCTTGTAAAAAATCTTGTTTTATGGGTTTAGCAATACGGAAGTCAAAACTTGTATTCACTACGTGCTTTAATGGAGAATTAGGAATCCCCTCATTATCTACAGGCAGATAAAAATCAGCATTTAAACGTAATATATGTTCACGCACGTCACTGCCTTGTACTGCATTTTCTAAATTGAAATAGGCGTGATTCGTTAGGTTCAATGCAGTATCCTTATCACTCATCCCTGCATATTCAATTTTTACGCTATTATCATCTGTTAGCGTATAGGTTACAGACACACCCACATTACCAGGAAAACCCTGATCGCCATCCTCTGAGTATAATGAAAAACACACAAAATTTTCACCGCACTTTTGGATGTTCCAACGGCGTTTATCAAAACCCTCTCCACCATGAAGCTGGTGTTTACCTTGATTACTACTTAATTTAATAAGTTCGCCATTCAATTCAAATTGAGCATTTGCAATACGATTTGCATAACGCCCAACACTTGCACCTAAATAGCTTTGATGAGTGGGATAATTCTCTATCTTACAACCCAATAAAACCTCGCGTAAAGTGCCATTTACTGGCACTTTACAAGAAAGCCAAGTTGCGCCCCAATCCATAAATTGAACACGCATCCCATTTTCATTTTGCAGTGTTACAAGCTGATAAGGTGCACCATCAGGCGCATTAAAAGTGGTTTGATCTAACATCATTTTCTCTTAAATTACTCGAACACCTTGTGATGCTGTGCACACATAAAAAGTTTCTTTTAAACCAGTCGTTTTCTCGTAATTATCAGCAATAATTTTACGAACTGCATCGACTTTATCATGCGGCGCAAGTGCGACAATACAACCACCAAAACCGCCGCCCGTCATACGTGCACCGCCACTTTTGCCAATAACAAGTTGAGCCAATTCAACTAAATAATCAATTTGTGGCACGGTGATTTCAAAATCATCACGCATTGAATCATGAGATTCCCCCATTAACTCACCTAAACGGGTCAAATCATTTTTCTTCAATGCTTCTACTGCATCGAGCACTCGTTGATTTTCTGTTACGACATGACGAGCACGTTTTGCTGCTAATGGAGAAAGTGCGGTCAATTCTGCTTCTCTTTTTCGGAATTGTTCAACTGAAACATCACGCAACGCTTTTACTCCAAAAAATTTTGCTGCCTCTTCACATTGCTGACGGCGAGTATTGTATTCCCCCGTTACCAAATCGTGCGGTACGTTTGAATTCACAATAATCACGGCAACATCTTGTGGCACGGGTGTTGGAGTGGTTTCAAGGCTACGACAATCGATCATCAGTAAGTGATTTTCCTGCCCAAGTGCCGAAATTAACTGATCCATATTGCCACAATTTGCTCCAACAAATTGGTTTTCCGCTTTTTGTCCATTCAAGGCAATATCCGTATGAGAAAGCGGTAAATCACCAAGTTGTTGGCAAAATTTACCCACCGAAACTTCTAACGCTGCAGATGAACTTAATCCAGAGGAAAGCGGCACATTTCCAGAAATCACTAAATTTGCACCTTGTTGAAAGTGCGGGTAACGTTCTTGGATAAATTTTACAACCCCACGCACGTAATTAGCCCATTTGTGTTCACTCTTCGGAATTTCAACATTGAGAGAAAATTCATCAATTTCATCAAGATCCGCCGCATAAACATTCCAAATATGATCATCTCGTTTTGTACCAGAAACAGCCGTACCAAAATTAATCGCACAAGGCATAACAAAGCCATCGTTGTAATCGGTATGTTCGCCGATGATATTGACTCGGCCAGGCGCATAGATGGTCAATTCAGGTTGTTTGTTATATTTTTGGGTGAAAATGTGTTGGGATTTTTGGATTGGGGTCATATTTCTATCCTTTATATATTAAATCTGTACTCGATCTGCCCCCCTCTTTGCTAAAGAGGTGGCTGGCTATATTATTTAGTTCTTTCTTTATAATGAACTTCACTCAAAGCACGTAATCGCTCTGCAGCCTGTTCTGCCGTTAAATCGCGTTGGCTTTCGCCTAACATTTCATATCCCACCATAAATTTACGCACAGTTGCTGAGCGTAAAAGAGGAGGATAAAAATGAGCATGTAGCTGCCAATGTTCGTTATCTTCGCCATTAAATGGTGCCGCATGAAATCCCATTGAATATGGGAAAGAGGTCTCAAATAGATTGTCGTATTTGGTCGTCAATTTTTTCAAAATAACCGCAAGATCTTTTGATTGTTCGTCACTTAATTCAGTTAAACGTTTTACATGAGTTTTTGGTAGAAGCAATGTTTCAAATGGCCAAACAGCCCAATAAGGCACTAAAGCTACCCAATGTTCAGTTTCAACGACAATACGTTCCTTTAACTCCAATTCTCGTTTTACATAATCAACCAACATTACTGAGCCATGTTTTAGCAAATAATCACGTTGTGTACGATCTTCACGAGCGACTTCATTTGGCAAGAAACTATTCGCCCAGATTTGACCATGTGGATGTGGGTTCGAACAGCCCATTGCCGCCCCTTTGTTTTCAAAAATTTGCACCCATTGGTATTTCGCACCAAGTTCACGAAGTTGCTCTTGCCATACTTTAATCACTTCCTCAATCTCAAGTGCGGTCAATAATGGCAATGTTTTACTGTGATCTGGAGAGAAACAAATGACTCGACTTTCACCACGAGCTTGAGAACTTTGGAAAAGTGGATCGGAGGATTTTTCAGGGGCTGGCGTATCTTCTAAAAGCGCGGAAAAATCATTTTTAAACACATAAGGTTTACGATAATCTGGATTTAACTCACCTGTAATACGCTTATTACTCGGGCAAAGATAACAAGTTGGATCATAACTTGGTTTTTGTTCTTCATTCACTTTTTCTTGTTGCCCTTGCCATGGACGCTTAGCACGATGTGGTGATACCAAAACCCATTGATCAATTAACGGATTATAGCGACGATGTGGATGCTCGGTTGGCTCAAAAATATCACTCATAATTGCTCCCTCTCTAAATTGTAAACGGTTACATAAAAGACTACGCATAAGATAGCAAATTCACAAAAATAAACCGTGATCAGTATCACATAATGGGAAAATCTCTGAAAGTTTTTTGTGATCTCGGTTACAAATCAGAAAGTAACCGCTTTCAATTTTATCTAGAAAGAACATAATAAGAAACGTGATTCCATTATGGAGAGCATTCTATGAGCACCATTCATGATGTAGCCGAATTAGCCCATGTATCTATTGCTACGGTTTCTCGTGTTGTAAATCAACATCCCTCAGTCAGTGAAGATACCCGCCTTGCCGTAAAACAAGCAATTGAGCAACTTAATTATCAGCCCAATGCAAATGCTAAAGCCCTTGCAATACAAAACACCGATACTATTGGTGTGGTTGTCACCGATGTAACAGACTCGTTTTTTGCTATTTTAGTGAAAGCCGTAGATAAAGTTGCTGAAGCACACCGTAAAACAATCTTGATTGGCATTGGCTATCACCATGCAGAGAAGGAACGTGAAGCTATT
>NZ_LCTK01000031.1:0-137055 GCF_001008205.1 Haemophilus haemolyticus
TTGTAAACTTATATACTTCACAACAGTGCGTCGTTGTGTGCGGTGCATTATAGGGATTTTCAAAACCCTTGCAAGTACTTTTTGTAAAAAAAGTATTTAAATGAACAAATTTTATTCGTCATCTAATTTTCTATAACCTTTTAAACCATTCTTTCTCAAAACTTCGTTTAACTTCTTCAATAAACGCTCTTTTTCCGATTGACTTAAAAATTGACTATTTTTATTTTGCAAAGCACATACTAACTTCCAATAAAAATCTAAAGTTGCTCCACTTCCGCTTTTCTTTAATTCCACCAATGCATTTTCTGCACCAATTTCTCTTAGCATAGCAACATCAGCAATGCCAGCTTTTATTAGAGCTCTTTCGTGCTTGATTGTTAAATTGGGTAAATCCTTTAATCTATTTAGCTTTCTTAAAGTACGATCTAACTTCTGATCGCGAATTTGCTGAATAGAAAGAATAATCAACTTTCTACACAACATATTATTACGCATCACCTGCTCTGAAAGTGCGTAATATTGAGAAAGTACAAATCTCTTATTCAACTCATTTGTTGTAAATGGTTCACAACCTAATTTACTTAATTGAATAGCAAGTTCATCCTCACCACGTAGATAAAGTTTTTTATTCTGCCAAATGGCAAACATTGTCTCTTCCTTGTGAAACAAACCGTAACCTGTAAAAAGATTTTTAAAGGTTACATTTCCTACTAACTGATCTAATATAGAGCAAACATTATCTATATGCTCGTCTTTTATATTCATATAAATCTCCTATGAATAACAATTTTAAAGATGGTCAGTAGAAGTACTTCTGATTTGGTTTATATCATGAAGTTTTTAATCTGACTAAGAATAAATTTCAGATTTGTGAAGCTGATGTAAATTTGAAATTTATTTTTATGTAAACAATTGGTTTATATATAAATATACTATATTTAAAAATTTTCTTACCATTATGATGTTTTGTATATAATTCAACCTAACAATTCAATTAACAAGCTTTTATCCCCCTCTCATTTTAAGGTTTAGATCTGCTTTTTTTGGAATACAGATCCCATATTTTTCCAAATATGAATTTTTTTCTTGACCTGTACATCAATACAGATATAATCACAAAAAACTTGAACATTCAAACAGGAATTCACTTATGGCGACTAAAGAAGAAAAACAAAAAGCACTAGCTGCAGCATTAGGACAAATCGAAAAACAATTTGGTAAAGGCTCAATTATGAAGTTAGGTGATACCAAAACGTTGGATGTAGAATCTATTTCTACCGGATCACTTGGCTTAGATGTTGCACTAGGAATTGGTGGTTTACCTATGGGACGAATTGTAGAAATTTTCGGGCCTGAATCATCTGGTAAAACAACATTGACTCTTTCCGTCATTGCTCAAGCACAAAAAGCGGGAAAAACCTGTGCATTTATTGATGCAGAACACGCCCTTGATCCTATTTATGCAGCAAAACTTGGGGTGGATGTAAAAGAACTTTTTGTTTCTCAACCTGATAATGGTGAACAAGCGCTTGAAATCTGTGATGCATTAGTTCGATCTGGCGCAATTGATGTAATCATTGTAGACTCCGTTGCCGCACTGACACCAAAAGCTGAAATTGAAGGGGATATGGGTGATTCCCATATGGGGCTACAGGCTCGTTTAATGTCACAAGCTTTGCGTAAACTTACTGGCCAAATTAAAAATGCAAACTGTTTAGTTGTATTTATTAACCAAATCCGAATGAAAATAGGTGTGATGTTTGGTAACCCTGAAACCACCACTGGCGGTAATGCATTAAAATTCTATTCTTCTGTTCGCTTAGATATCCGTCGCACTGGTTCTGTAAAAGATGGCGAAAATATTATTGGAAATGAAACCCGCGTAAAAGTAGTAAAAAACAAACTAGCGGCACCATTCCGTCAAGTAGATTTCCAAATTCTTTATGGCGAAGGTATCTCAAAAGCAGGGGAATTATTAGAACTTGGTGTAAAACACAAGCTTGTAGAGAAATCAGGTGCATGGTATGCCTATAATGGAGAAAAAATTGGCCAAGGTAAAACTAACTCAATGAAATGGCTCAATGAAAATCCAGAAAAAGCTGATGAATTAGAAGCACGTTTACGCGCAGAATTAGTGGCTAATCCAGAACAAGCTTTAATGGCTGACATTGAACAATCTGAAAATAGTTCAGAATCAGAAAGTGATTTTGAATAAATCAAATCATCAACGCCAAAAGTGCGGTCATTTTTAACCGCACTTTATATCAATTCAATAAAAAATAAAGGAATCATTCCTTGTCATCCCTTGCTTTTAATTACATAGTTAATCTTCTTTCTCGCAGAGAATATAGTGAATTCGAGCTCCGCAATAAAATGCAGGAAAAGAACTTTTCGGAAGAAGAAATTGATGATGCATTATCTTTATGCCAGGCAAAAAATTGGCAAAGTGATCGTCGTTTTTCAGAAAATTATCTAAATTCACGCGTACAAAAAGGTTATGGTGTAGGAAGAATTCGACAAGAATTACTCCAATTAAAAGGTGTGTCTTCTGATATTATTGATGAAGTTTTAATGGAGTCAGAAATTGATTGGTATGAAATGGCTGAGAACTTGTTACGTAAAAAATTCCCAAATTACAACGAACAGCAAATGCCTAAAATGAAACAAAAAATTTGGCAATATATGCTATCACACGGATTTCGTAGCGATGAATTTGCTGATTTAATTGGGAAAAACCAAAGTGAATGGGATTAATTTAAAAGTTGAGAACAAATTTTATATATCCAAATGCCTAATGTTGTCATAGCTAAACATCCGAATAAATGCATAGCCAGTACACTAAATCCATTTAACCATTTATCATAAAAAAATAATTCCACAACTTCGGAAGAAAAAGAAGAAAATGTGGTTAGCGATCCTAAAAAACCGGTAATTAAAAATAACCGCCATTCAGAATTAATTTGTGGAAATTGCCAAAAAAGCCCAAGTAATACACCAATAATTAAGCAACCAAGCAAATTAGCGATTAAAGTTCCAAAAGCAAATGAGGAAAATAAAGGATTAAATAACAATCCTATAGCCCAACGCAATGACGCACCTAATATTGCACCACAACTTATGAATAATAATGCCTGCATTAATAATCTAATCCAAATTGGGTTCGCAAATAACGAGCGACTGATTCTTCTTTATTTGAGCCAATAACTTCTAACTCTAGACAAGCTTTTTTTAAACGAGCATCTGCATCTTGCATGATACATCCTTTACCAGACCAAGAAAGCATTTCTACATCATTCATTCCATCACCAAAAGCAATACAGTCTTTTAACTCATAGTCGCGTGATTCGAGTAAATGTTTTAATGCATCCCCTTTTGAAACATTCTTATTCATTACTTCCAAACAAGCTAATGCAGAATAAACAATTGTCGTTACGTCACCAAACTTATCTCGTAAATAAGTTTCTACTTCAACTAAATCCTCAGGAGTTTTACCAATAAAAAAGACTTTTTCTGTCTCACGTCCATGGTGTTTAGAGAAATCGACAACGTTATAATCAAATCCAGATTCTTTGTGGAACTGACGCATTGCAGGAATATCTTTATTAGTAAACCAACCTTCATCTTGATAGCTATTCATGCATACTTTAGAAGTATCAAATGGAGTTTTGTAAAGCTCGAGAACTAATTCTTCAGGCAAGCTGTTGCTATAAAGCAAATTACCTTGTAAATCCCGTACACGAGCACCATTTGATGTAATCATAACCGCACGTTCCGCACCAATTTTTCCAAGAATGGATGACACATCGGTATGGTTACGCCCCGTTGCTAAAATGATATCCACACCGTTTTGTTCTAATACTCTCAGCGTATCAATGGTAAGATCACCGACTAAATGTTCAGGAGTTAAAAGTGTGCCATCTAAATCAGACACCATTGCTCGAAAAGGTAAATTCATAAAAACCTCAAAAAATAATTTGCGGTTATCATATCACTAAATATACAAATTGCCCTTGTCTAAGATCAATGTATAAAAAACCGTAATAAAAATAACCGCACTTTATTAAGAATTAAGGCATTAAATCAACTGATATATTTCCTTTCATTTGACAGCAGCACGCTAAAACATAACCTTGTTTAATTTCATCTTCTGTCAGCGGTCCGTTTGAACTCACTTCATAATCCCCACTCACCACTAAAGTTTTACAAGAACCACAAATACCTTCTCTACAAGCTGCAATAATCGGTGCTTTATGTTCTTCCAAAGCAGCTAATAAGGTTTTTCCAACAGGTACAGAAAAAGTTTGAGGTACTGGATTAGTAATAGAAAGCGTCACTTGTTTACTATTATCTAACATACAATTTTCTGCTGAAGAATGAAATTGCTCTAAAAAGAAACGCTCAGATGGAATACCAAGGGATTCTGTCATCGCACGTAAATCATTCATATAACTCTCTGGGCCACAAGTCAGCACCGTATAATCAGCTATATTGGATACAAGGTCAGATAACATTTGACTATTTAAACGTCCAGCTATAAAGCCATCATCCGCATCAACAGAAGCATTAATAAATAATTTTAACTGTGGAAATTGTTCTTTCAGCAATGCCCATTCTCGTTTAAAAATAACATCTTTAGGCGAATGGACACTATAGAATACAACCACATCTACACTCGGTTTATTTTTTAATAACCAGCGCGTCATAGACATGATTGGCGTAACGCCACATCCACCAGCCACAAGCAAATATCGATCACTTACAATACGGGTACAGGTAAATTTACCCATTGGATCGGATAGCCAAATTTGATCACCTTCTTTAATTTCGGACGTAATCCAATTAGAACCAACTCCATTTTTAATACGGCGAACGGTTAAAGTAACAAAACGGCTCATTCCTGGCGTAGATGATAGCGTATAAGCTCGTACAATATTTGGTGTATTACGAATACTTACTAAAGCATACTGGCCGGGCTCATAGGGGTAAAAATCTTGTGCTATTAATTCAATTGTATAGACATCATCAGTTTCCTGATGAATAGCATGTACCTGCATTTCGTTATAACACAACGGATTCTGATTATTTGACATAGAATTTTCTCTCTGAAGATAGAAAAAAGTGCGGTGGATTTTTAAAATGTTTATAAAACGAATACTACAAATTAAAAAATCGACCGCACTTTTCTATGAAATGTTATTTAGCTAAAGCTTCTGCCATATCTTGTTCAGGCGTAGTCAAACCGCGCAAACCGAATTTTTCATTTAATAATGCCATCACATTATCATTTAAAAATGCTGGTGCAGTCGGCCCTGTATAGATATTTTTTACACCTAACGCCAATAAGGTAAGCAAAATAACAATAGCTTTTTGCTCAAACCAAGAAAGTACAAGTGTTAATGGCAATTCGTTAACGCCAATACCCAGTTTTTGTGAAAGATTTACAGCAAGCATTATCGCAGAATACGCATCATTACATTGCCCAACATCTAACAAACGAGGTAACCCATCAATAACGCCAAAATCCAATTTATTAAAACGATATTTACCACAACCTAAAGTTAAAATCGCACAATCTTCAGGTACTTGACGAGCAAAATCAGTGTAATAGCTACGTTCACCTTTGCTACCATCACAACCGCCCACTAAGAAAACATGACGTAATTTTCCACCAGCCACAAGATTAATGACTGCATCTGAAGCATCTAATAAAGTTTGACGACCAAACCCAACGGTAATTTTGTGTTCTAATTCATCATAAGGGAATCCTGCCATTTCTTGTGCTTTTGCGATAACTTGACTGAAATCACGATCTTCAATGTGCGTTACACCAGGCCAGCCCACAATACTACGGGTATAAATACGATCTGCGTAATTACCAACATTAGGATCAATAATACAGTTAGAAGTCATAATTACAGGACCAGGGAATTTAGCAAATTCTTTCTGCTGATTTTGCCAACCACTTCCATAGTTACCAACCAAATGGTTGTATTTTTTCAATTCAGGGTAACCATGCGCGGGCAACATTTCACCATGAGTGTAAATATTTATCCCTGTTCCTTCCGTTTGTTCTAAAAGTGCTTTTAAATCTTTTAAATCATGGCCAGAAATTAAAATACATTTTCCTGCTACAGGCTTCACATTTACCGTTGCTGGAACAGGATGACCAAATGCTTCTGTTTCACCCGCATCTAATAAACTCATTACTTGAAAATTCATATTACCGATGCCAAGCGCCTTTTCTAACAATTCATTTAGATCACTTGGATTCGTTCCTAGCCACGCCATAAACTCATGGAATTGACGATATACCTCATTATCAAATTTACCTAAAACATGGGCATGTTCCATATAAGCAGCCGCACCTTTTAAACCGTATAAACAAAGCATACGCACGCCATGTACTTCTTCCCCAATTAAAGTGCGGTCAGAATTTAGGGCAAAATTTGCAGCTTGTTTTGTTAAATAAGAAATCGTTTCACCTTCAAGCTGTAAATGAGCTAATGGATGGTTTATATCAATACTTGGATTTAGTGTACGGCAGCGTTTCATTAAATTATCGCGATAAGCTATGGCTTGTTGCGCATATTCAACAATACGTTGAGAATCAAAGTTTACATTAGTCAAGGTAGAGAAAAATGCCTGTGCCGTAAAAGCATCAATTTCATTATCGACAATAGCTAAATCTCTCGCTTGAATAGCCCAAGCTGATAAGCTTTGCAGAGTTGCAATAAGAAGATCTTGTAAATCAGAAGTTTCCGCAGTTTTACCGCACATTCCTTGAGAGTAACTACAACCATTACCCATCGGAGTACGCATGGTTTGTTCACATTGTACACAGTACATAATTAAGTCCTTTTGTTAGAATAGAAAGTTTCGTTATAAACCCGATAAAATCACTCAGATTTATAAAAAAAATGATAAAACCTTTTTTCTACTAGATACAAAAGGAAATTTTAATTAATTAGAACTTGTTTGATCTAGATTAAGCTAATACCAATAATGAATTGATTTTCTAGTTTAGAAAAACATAAATTCTAATAACACTAAAAACCTCGCAATAAAATTCGATATCTTTACATTACCAGCTGAAATACGATAACAAATTTCATTTTATCTCTCTTACAATACAATTGTTCGAACAACAAGCAGTATCATCGAATGATGTATGTTTATTCCCAATGGATAGTCAAAACACAAGGAGATTATTATGGCTTTCAATATGAAAAATAGACATTTACTTAGTCTTGTTCATCACACAGAACGAGAAATTAAATATCTCTTAGATCTCTCTAGAGATTTGAAACGAGCCAAATATGCAGGCACAGAACAACAAAAATTAAAAGGCAAAAATATCGCGCTCATCTTTGAAAAAACCTCCACCCGCACACGCTGTGCATTCGAAGTCGCCGCTCATGACCAAGGCGCACAAGTCACCTACATCGACCCTAACTCCTCCCAAATTGGCCACAAAGAAAGTATGAAAGATACCGCACGCGTATTAGGCAGAATGTATGATGGCATTGAATATCGTGGCTTTAAACAAAGTATCGTTCAAGAACTTGCTGATTATGCTGGTGTGCCAGTATTCAATGGTTTAACCGATGAATTCCACCCAACACAAATGCTTGCCGACGTACTTACCATGATTGAACATTGCGACAAACCATTAAGCGAAATTAGCTATGTATATATTGGGGATGCTCGCAATAACATGGGTAATTCACTTTTATTAATTGGTGCAAAATTAGGTATGGATGTGCGGATTTGTGGACCTAAAGCATTATTACCAGAAGCAAGCCTTGTTGAAATGTGCGAAAAATTTGCGAAAGAAAGTGGCGCTCGTATTACCGTAACTGAAGATATCGACAAAGCGGTGAAAGGTGTTGATTTTGTTCATACTGATGTATGGGTTTCAATGGGTGAACCATTAGAAACTTGGGGCGAACGCATTAAATTATTACTTCCTTATCAAGTCACACCTGAATTAATGAAACTCACAGGTAATCCAAAAGTGAAATTTATGCACTGCTTACCAGCCTTCCATAACAGTGAAACCAAAGTTGGCCGTCAAATTGCTGAAAAATATCCTGAATTAACGAATGGTATTGAAGTGACTGAAGACGTATTTGAATCTCCAATGAACATTGCATTTGAACAAGCAGAAAACCGTATGCACACAATTAAAGCAGTCATGGTAGCAAGTTTGGCATAAGGAGAGCGTATGAGAATAGTTATTGCATTAGGCGGTAATGCGTTATTACGACGCGGAGAGCCGCTGACAGCCGAAAATCAACGACAAAATGTTCGCATTGCTTGTGAGCAAATTGCTAAGGTTTGGCCAAATAATGAATTAGTAATTGCGCACGGTAATGGCCCACAAGTGGGTTTGCTCGCCCTACAAGGTGCTGCCTATACTGATGTACCAACCTATCCTTTAGATGTATTAGGTGCAGAATCAGTAGGAATGATTGGTTATATGATTCAACAAGAACTCGGTAATTTAGTTCCATTTGAAGTGCCATTTGCAACTTTATTATCTCAAGTAGAAGTTGATATCAACGACCCAGCTTTTAAAAATCCAACTAAACCAATTGGCCCTGTTTATACAAAAGAAGAAGCTGAACGTTTGGCAAAAGAAAAAAATTGGTCTATTGCACAAGATGGTGATAAATATCGTCGCGTTGTGCCAAGTCCATTGCCAAAACGTATTTTTGAAATCCGTCCAGTCAAATGGTTGCTTGAAAAAGGCAGTATCGTAATTTGTGCGGGTGGCGGCGGTATCCCGACCTATTATGATGAAAACCATAATTTACAAGGTGTTGAAGCCGTTATCGACAAAGATTTATGTTCAGCTTTACTTGCAGAAAATCTTGATGCGGATTTATTTATCATTGCAACTGACGTTTCCGCAACTTTCGTAGATTGGGGTAAACCAACTCAAAAAGCAATTTCTGTCGCATCACCAGAAGCCATTTCAGAACTTGGTTTCGCTGCAGGTTCCATGGGGCCGAAAGTACAAGCCGCAATCAACTTTGCGAAACAAACAGGAAAAGATGCAGTAATAGGCTCTTTATCTGATATTGTGGACATTGTGAAAGGAAAAGCTGGTACTCGTATTACGAAAAAAGCTGAAGGCATATCCTATTATGCTTAAATAATAAAAGAACTTTGAGAAATCATTCTCAAAGTAAAAAGTGCGGTCGGTTTAACCGATGTTTTTACCAACCGCACTTTAAACGTTAAACATAAGGAGCTCGCTATGGATGCGTCCAAAAAGAAGAAAACGTTTAATTTCCCATCAGCGTTTACCATTTTATTTGCAATATTAATTCTCGCTGTTGGATTGACCTGGGTTATTCCATCCGGTTCATATTCAAAATTAACATATAACTCTACCGATAATGTTTTTGTCGTCAAAGCTTACGGCGTTGATGATAAAACTTATCCCGCCACAACTGACACTCTTGATAATCTCAATATCAAAATTAAACTTTCCAATTTCACCGAAGGCGTGATCAAAAAACCAATCGCGATTCCTGGTACTTATCAACGTGTAGAACAACACCACAAAGGTATTGAAGACATTACCAAAAGTATGGTGGAAGGAACTATCGAAGCCGTTGATGTCATGGTCTTTATCTTCGTATTAGGGGGTATGATTGGTGTCATTAACCGTACTGGTTCTTTTAATGCTGGGTTGATGGCTCTCGCAAAGAAAACTAAAGGTAATGAGTTTTTTATTGTATTCAGCGTATCCGTCTTAATGGTGTTAGGCGGAACAACATGCGGTATTGAAGAAGAAGCAGTGGCATTCTATCCGATTCTGGTGCCAGTATTCTTGGCTCTGGGATATGATGCGATAGTCTGCGTAGGGGCAATATTCCTTGCTTCATCTATGGGAACTGCATTCTCTACAATTAACCCATTCTCCGTTGTTATCGCATCAAATGCAGCTGGTATTCAATTTACTGAAGGTATTGGTTTCCGTGCTCTAGGTTTAGCTTTAGGCGCAACTTGCGTAATCGCATATCTTTATTGGTACTGTAAAAAAATCAAAGCTGACCCAAGTTTTTCTTTCACTTACGACGATCGCGAAGAATTTCGCCAACGTTATATGAAAAACTTTGATCCAAATGCAACTATCGCATTCTCAGTTCGTCGCAAATTAATCTTAACGCTTTTCTGTATTGCATTCCCTATTATGATTTGGGGTGTAATGGTGGGCGGATGGTGGTTCCCTCAAATGGCTGCATCTTTCCTTGCCATTACTATCATCATTATGTTTATCAGTGGCTTGTCTGAAAAAGATATCGTGGAATCCTTCACTGAAGGTGCATCAGAATTAGTAGGCGTGTCCTTAATCATTGGTCTTGCTCGTGGCGTAAACTTAGTGCTCGAACAAGGTATGATTTCTGATACTATCCTCGATTATATGTCTAATGTGGTTAGCGGTATGCCGGGTAGCATATTTATCTTAGGTCAATTAGTCGTATTTATTTTCCTAGGTTTAATAGTGCCGTCTTCTTCAGGCTTAGCCGTACTTTCAATGCCAATTATGGCACCACTTGCTGACTCAGTGGGTATTCCACGTGATATCGTGGTTTCCGCTTATAACTGGGGACAATATGCAATGCTATTCTTAGCTCCAACAGGATTAGTATTGGTGACACTCCAAATGTTGCATATTCCATTTGATAGATGGGTTAAATTCGTGATGCCGATGATTGGATGCTTATTACTAATCGGATCTATTTTACTGGTAGTACAAGTATCCTTATATAGCGTTTAATTAGTCAAATTGCCGCCTAGATCACAGTTTTTCTAGGCGGTTTCTTTTATACTAAGTTATCTTTTTTGTTAGCATAAAAAGGATTTACTATGCTTAAAAAACGCTTTGATAATATTGATACCCGTATTCTTAAAGCATTGCAACGCAATGGTCGATTACAAAATAATGAACTTGCCAACGAAATAGGGCTTTCAAATTCAGCTTGCTTACGCCGAGTAAATCAACTGGAAGAAAGCGGCGTAATTGATAGTTATGTTGCCTTATTGAATCCCAAGAAAGTAAATTGTAATCTTATCGTTTATGCATTAGGTTCTTTCTTTGAAGAAGATCCAGAATTAAAAGAGCGGTTTATTTTTGAAGTAAAATTAATCCCACAGATCATCGAATGTCATTTTATGGCAGGAACTTTCGATTTTCTTCTGAAACTTTGTGTATCAGATTTAGAAGAATTTAACCACATTAAAACCACCTATCTTAATTCTAGGCTTGGTATTAAAACCTTAAAATCAGAAGTAACACTAAAAACGGTTAAATCAACAACTGAATTACCTTTATAAAAATCCAGCTTTTATGCTGGATTTTGTTTTTAGCTTCGACATAATAGCAATAACTTTTCATCCCTAAAAAGGATTATAAATATGAAAAACATGTTACTGCTCAGTAGCTCAAAATACAAGAACACAGGTTATCTTGAACACACCATACCTTGGTTACAAAATTTCTTGGCTGATTATCGTGGTAAAACTATTGCTTTTGTGCCTTATGCTGGGGTACGCCGCACTTTTGATGAATATGAAAAAACTGTGCAAAATGCACTTTCTGATTTAGGGATGAATATTGTTTCCGTTCATCATGGTAAACAGCATCGAGATATTATTGAACAAGCAGATGTCATCGCTATTGGCGGCGGGAATACATTTTGTTTGTTAAAACAGCTTTATGAACACAATTTGATTGATATCATTCGTGAAAAAGTAAATAACGGTACGCCTTATTTTGGTTGGAGTGCTGGGGCCAATTTACAGGCTCTGGCGATGCTGCAGCGATTGCCTTTAATAGTGCTGTCACACCACATGCTGTAGAACTCGGTTACACTCACGTGAATCTTGGTATGGCAGCAGCCATTGCAGGTGCAATCGGTCGTACAGCTTCACCAATTGCAGGCGTAACCATTGTTTGTTCAGGCCTTGCGATGGTAAGCCCAGTAGAAATGGTAAAACGTACCGCACCAGGCATGATACTTGCTGTTTTATTCTTAGCATTATTTATGTTGTAAAAATAGTAAAAAATTGACCGCACTTTATTTAAGTGCGGTCTGTTTTTATAGACTTTTAGAGGAAGAAAAAATGAACTTAGATTTAAATCAACTTGTTAAATGGCGTCGTGAATTTCATCGTTTTCCAGAAATTGGTTGGAGTGAATTTTGGACAACTTCTCGCATTGCGGATTACTTGGAAGACTTAGGTTGTTTTGAAATTTTTCTTGGCAAACAAATTATAAATCCGGACTTTGTTCGTGGACGAAAACAAGCTGTAGTAGATAAAGGTTTAGCTAATGCAAAAGCCTATGGAGCGAATGAAAAATGGCTCAAAAAAATGGAAGGGTACACTGGTTGTGTGGCATTATTTGATTCAGGCAAACCAGGAAAAACTATTGCATTACGTTTTGACATAGACTGTGTGAATGTAACGGAAACTCGCTCACTAGAGCATATTCCAAATAAAGAAGGTTTTGCCTCAATTAACGATGGATTTATGCATGCTTGTGGACATGATTCACATATTACAATAGGTTTAGGCGTTGCATTATGGATCGCTCAGAACAAAGATAAACTCACTGGAAAAATAAAAATTGTATTCCAACCAGCAGAAGAAGGTGTTCGTGGTGCAGCAGCCATTGCACAAAGTGGCATAATTGATGATGCAGATTATTTTGCTTCTTCACACATTAGTTTTTGCGCGAATACAGGCACAGTTATTGCTAATCCAAGAAATTTTCTTTCCACCACAAAAATTGATATTCGCTATAAAGGTAAACCTGCACACGCAGGTGCTGCGCCCCATTTAGGTCGTAATGCCTTATTAGCTGCAGCGCATACAGTCACTCAACTTCATGGTATTGCACGCCATGGTGAAGGCATGACAAGAATTAATGTAGGTGTGCTAAAAGCGGGTGAAGGACGAAACGTCATTCCATCTTCTGCTGAATTACAATTAGAAGTTAGGGGAGAAAATAAAGCAATTAATGAATACATGACTGAACAAGTCATGCAAATAGCCAAAGGTATCTCCATAAGTTTTGATGTCGCATATGAAACTGAAATTGTAGGTGAAGCAGTGGATATGAATAATGATATTGAACTTATAAAACTCATCGAAGAAATATCTCTTGAACAACCACAAATAAATAACGTAAATTCAGATTATGCTTTCAATGCAAGTGAAGATGCGACTATTTTAGGTAGACGTGTACAAGAACACGGGGGTAAAGCCATTTACTTTATTCTTGGTGCAGACCGCACAGCAGGTCATCATGAAGCTGAATTTGATTTCGATGAAAATCAATTGCTTACTGGAGTTAATATTTATACTTCTTTAGTACAAAGATTATTAGCTTAATTAAATAAAAATATTTTTACTCCTTTCTTTTAAGAATCCGCTATTTTTCTTAGAATAAAGGCAATATCTACCCACCTTATAAGGAAAACTCAATGATTAATAGACGTCATTTTATTCAAATCGGTGCAAGCAGTATTCTTGCATTAAGTGCAAGCCGTTTTGCGACAGCAAAAGATAAACATGATGTAGATTTACGTATTGTTGCTACTACTGACGTTCATAGTTTCTTAACAGACTTTGATTATTACAAAGACGCACCAACCGAGAAATTCGGTTTTACTCGTGCAGCAAGCCTTATTCGTCAAGCACGTGCTGAAGTAAAAAATAGCGTATTGGTTGATAACGGGGATTTAATTCAAGGTAACCCTATTGCTGATTATCAAGCTGCACAAGGCTATAAAGAGGGCAAATCTAACCCTGCGGTTGATTGCTTAAATGCTATGCACTATGAAGTAGGAACTTTAGGTAACCACGAGTTTAACTATGGTTTAGATTATTTAGCTGACTGTATCAAACAAGCTAAATTCCCAATTGTAAATGCGAACGTAGTAAAAGTCGGAACTGAAGAACCTTATTTCACACCTTATGTCATTCAAGAAAAATCAGTTGTTGATAATCAAGGTAAAACACATAAATTAAAAATTGGTTACATCGGTTTTGTGCCACCGCAAATTATGGTTTGGGATAAAGCGAACCTTCAAGGTAAAGTTGAAACCCGTGATATTGTAAAAACAGCACAAAAATATGTACCTGAAATGAAGAAAAAAGGGGCTGATATTGTCGTTGCATTAGCTCACACAGGTCCATCTGATGAACCTTATCAAGAAGGTGCTGAAAACTCAGCATTCTATCTAGCTAATGTACCACACATTGACGCCGTCATTTTTGGTCACTCACACCGTTTATTCCCAAATAAAGAATTTGCGAAATCACCAAATGCAGACATCGTAAATGGTACAGTAAAAGGTGTACCGGAAAGTATGGCTGGTTACTGGGCAAATAATATCAGTGTGGTAGATTTAGGATTAACAGAACACAAAGGCAAATGGATTGTTACCTCTGGAAAAGCGGTTCTTCGTCCAATCTATGATGCAGAAAATAAAAAAGCGCTTGCAGAAAATGACCCAGAAATTACCGCACTTTTAAAACCAGTTCACGAAGCGACACGTAAATTTGTTTCTCAGCCTATTGGTAAAGCAACAGATAATATGTACAGCTATCTTGCATTAGTACAAGATGATCCAACCATCCAAATCGTGAACCAAGCACAAAAAGCGTATGTAGAAAAAGTTGCACCAAGTGTTGCAGCAATGGCTGGCTTACCTATTTTAAGTGCGGGCGCACCATTTAAAGCAGGTGGTCGTAAAAATGACCCTACAGGCTATACCGAAGTAAATAAAGGTGAATTAACTTTCCGTAATGCGGCAGACTTATATCTCTATCCAAATACATTAGTGGTGGTTAAAGTAACAGGCGAACAATTAAAAGAATGGTTAGAATGTAGTGCTGGTATGTTTAAACAAATTGACCCTACAAGTGATAAAACACAATCATTAATAGACTGGGAAGGTTTCCGCACTTATAACTTTGATGTGATTGATGGTGTTAATTATGAATACGATCTAACTAAACCTGCTCGTTATGATGGCGAATGTAAATTAATTAACCCAGAATCACATCGTGTAGTGAACCTCACCTATCAAGGCAAACCAGTTGATCCAAAAGCAGAATTTTTAATTGCAACCAATAACTATCGTGCTTACGGTAATAAATTCCCAGGCACTGGCGATCAACATATTGTTTACGCATCACCAGATGAAAACCGTCAAATTTTAGCTGATTACATTAAAGTAACTAGTGAAAAAGAAGGTTCTGTAAACCCTAGTGCGGATAAAAACTGGCGTTTTGTGCCTATCACAGGTAACGATAAATTAGATGTCCGTTTTGAAACCTCACCAAGCGAACAAGCCGCTCAATTCATCAAAGAAAAAGCACAGTATTCAATGAAACAAGTGGGTACAGATGAAGTTGGATTTGCTGTATATCAAATTGATTTATCTAAATAATAATTAGAAAAATAAAATGCCGCCTGAATATCAAAATTTAGACGGCATTTTTTCTTCTAAAGTGCGGTCAAATTTCTGAGTATTTTTAATCTACCTTCTTTCTTTTACAAATTGCATTCGCTTTTCAATCCTTCTATTGCTTTACATTCCTCTTCATTATGTTCACTTTCGGTAACAATAGATTGTAAAAAAGCTTTAATTTCTAATAATTGAAATATTTTATTTTCTACTTGAATAAGTTGATTAAGTACTAATTGATCTGCTTGATAATGATCTTTCGTACTAAATCTAATACGATTGAGTTCCCGAATATTCTCTAAAGAGAAGCCCAACATTCGACATTTTTTAATAAAGTTTAATTGCTCTATACTCTCTTCATCATAAAATCGATAACCATTAGCCAATCGCTTAGGTGGAGGTAATACTCCTTGTTTCTCATAGTAGCGAATAGTTTCAATATTAGTATGTGTAGATTTACTTAATTCATTAATTTTCATTATTTCCTCAAGCAATTTTTTACTTTAATGAGAATGATCATTCGGCAATGAATTGTCATCGCTACTATATAAGGATTTAATAGCTTGAAAAACTGTAGAAATACCGCTTTGTAATACAAAAATACTTAAGATACCACTAGCAACTACATCAACCCACTGCCAATTTAACCACCAAGCACTTATTCCTGCAATAATAGCAACAACCGAACCAAATAAATCTACTAAAACATGCAAATATGCTGCACGAATATTCAAATTATGGCGATTACTTTTTAGCATTATAAAAGCTACTAACAAATTAATCCCAAACCCTAGTAAAGCTACACCTAACATTGGCAAAGCGGCTATTTCTATCGGAGCCTGCCAACGTGTTACAGCCTCAATAAAAATCCAAATAGCGACCCAAACTAATGAAATTCCATTGATTAAAGCTAACCATTTTTGCCATTTTAGACTTAAAAATAACCCAATCCATGCTAAAAAAATAGATAAACTATCATTTGCCATATGCCCAGCATCAGCCATCAAAGTAAGGCTGTTAAACCAATATCCCCCTAGAAATTCAACAACCATATAAAAGGTAATAATTGCAAAACTGATGCCTAATACCATTTTATTTTTAGAAATTTGACTATGAGGGCAAGATGCATGCTGCTGATATTCTTTAGGAGTATAATTTTTTACTAGAGAAACTTCTTTCATTTTATTTCCTTAACTATTTGATTTGAAAGAAGCATAAAACCTGTAGTAACTACAAAGTCAAATCATAAAACTTACATTTAATAAAATTAATTATTTAAAAAAAGCTAAATTATAGAGATTTCAATAAAAATTCATTTTTATCTGTGGATAACTCATAAATAATCTGTCATAAAACTGTTTTTACTCACTTGGTAACTTTGAGAAAAAATAAAGTTGTTAATAACTTTCCATTTTACACACAAGATTTTTAAAGAAAATGATCGCATTTTCACAAGATCTTTAGATTCTATAACACCTGTTTCCATAAGGATCGAATAAGGTTACTCACAACCGCAAAGGATCTTAATAGTAACAATAATAAGATCTTTATATATAAAAAGAGATCTTATTTACTAATACAAACGTGATCTTTCAAAGGATCAATAGATCCATTCTTTTTTTGTCAGGTGTTTTAAATTTCTGTAAAATAACGCCAATTTTTTGATCCGAATAATATAGAGATAGATATGTTTTACACTGAAACTTATGATGTGATTGTGATCGGTGGTGGTCATGCGGGTACAGAAGCCGCGCTTGCACCAGCTCGAATGGGATTAAAAACCCTTTTATTAACACATAATGTAGATACTTTAGGGCAAATGTCTTGTAACCCTGCAATTGGTGGGATCGGTAAAGGTCATTTAGTAAAAGAAGTAGATGCAATGGGCGGTTTAATGGCGCATGCTGCAGATAAAGCAGGGATTCAATTTCGTACTTTAAATAGCAGTAAAGGTCCAGCAGTGCGTGCTACTCGAGCTCAAGCTGACAGAGTTTTATATCGTCAAGCTGTTCGTACTACATTAGAAAATCAACCCAATTTAGATATTTTCCAACAAGAAGCAACAGATATTCTGATTGAGCAAGATCGAGTTACAGGCGTTAGCACAAAAATGGGATTAACTTTTCGTGCTAAATCAGCGGTATTAACTGCAGGTACTTTCTTAGCTGGTAAAATTCATATTGGTTTGGAAAATTATGAAGGTGGTCGAGCAGGGGATCCTGCTTCTGTAAATCTTTCACATCGATTAAGAGATCTTGGATTACGTGTAGATCGCCTTAAAACAGGTACACCACCACGTATTGATGCACGTACGATCAATTTTGATGTATTAGCTAAACAACATGGTGATGCTGTTTTACCCGTGTTTTCTTTTATGGGATCAGTTGAAGATCACCCTCAACAAATTCCTTGTTATATAACCCATACTAATGAACAAACTCATGAAGTAATCCGTAATAATTTGGATCGCAGTCCAATGTATACCGGTGTGATTGAAGGGATCGGGCCACGTTATTGCCCATCTATTGAAGATAAAGTAATGCGTTTTTCGGATCGTAATTCACATCAAATTTATTTGGAACCAGAAGGCTTAACCAGTAACGAAGTGTATCCAAACGGGATCTCTACCAGTTTGCCGTTTGACGTGCAAATGGGCATTGTGAATTCTATGAAAGGTTTGGAAAAAGCTCGCATCATTAAACCAGGTTATGCCATTGAATATGATTATTTTGATCCACGCGATTTAAAACCAACATTAGAAACTAAAGCTATTTCTGGTTTATTTTTTGCGGGTCAAATTAACGGTACAACAGGTTATGAAGAGGCGGCGGCACAAGGCTTATTGGCGGGGATTAACGCAGGTCTTTACGTACAAGAAAAAGAGGCATGGTATCCACGTCGTGATCAATCTTATACAGGCGTATTGGTGGATGACCTTTGTACACTTGGTACCAAAGAACCATATCGCGTATTTACTTCTCGTGCAGAATACCGTTTGTTATTACGTGAAGATAATGCGGATATTCGTTTAACGCCAATAGCCCATGAATTAGGTTTGATTGATGAGGCTCGTTGGGCACGCTTTAATCAAAAAATGGAAAATATTGAACAAGAACGCCAACGTTTACGTAGCATTTGGTTGCATCCGCGTTCTGAATATTTAGAAGAAGCGAATAAAGTGCTTGGTAGCCCACTTGTGCGTGAAGCCAGCGGTGAAGATTTATTGCGCCGTCCAGAAATGACCTACGATATTTTGACTTCTTTAACGCCATACAAACCAGCAATGGAAGATAGAGAAGCCGTAGAACAAGTGGAAATTGCTATTAAGTATCAAGGCTATATTGAGCATCAACAAGAAGAAATTGAAAAACAAAAACGTCACGAAAATACAGCTATCCCGGCTAACTTTGATTACAGCAAAGTGTCTGGTTTATCTAATGAAGTACGTGCGAAATTGGAACAGCATCGTCCAGTTTCCATTGGCCAAGCGAGCCGAATTTCAGGTGTTACCCCTGCAGCGATTTCAATTATCCTAGTGAATTTGAAAAAACAAGGCATGCTAAAACGTGGAGAATAATGTTTAGAAATGAAAAGTGCGGTTAATTTTGACCGCACTTTTTTATAGATTAATTTAAAAAATATAATTAATGGGCAAGAGCCTGTTTTACCGCCACATCCAATCCAGCTGTTGTGCGACCTAGTAATTTCTCAAGGGTTTTGTCTTCTGAGAATAATGCACCGTTTGACGCATCTACATCCCATTGAGCAATTAATCCTGCAAAGCCTTCATCTAATCCTGCTTGTACAAGTGCTGCGGCATAATCTGCTGCAGGAATATCCACGTAAGGGATATCTTTACCTGTTTGTTTGCTGATTTCTGCTGCAAGGTCAGCTAATGTCCAGCTGGTTGACCCGGCAAGCTCGTAAGTTTGATTTTCATGCCCTTTACTTAATGCAACGTTTACTGCTGCTTCAGCAAGTTCTGCACGGAGTACAGACGAAATTTTGCCGTTTTTTGCTGAACCATAGAAATCATTGTTTGCTAATGCAGCTGAGACTGATTCAGTGTAGTTTTCGGTGTACCAACTATTGCGTAAAATGGTGTAAGTAATGCCCGAAGCTTTTAATGCGGCTTCAGTTTCAACGTGCTCACCGGCAAGAGATTTCACTGTGTTGTCGTTGGTGGCACCGAGTAAGCTGGTGTAGATAATATGTTTCACGCCTGCTTTTTTCGCTGATTCAATCACGTTGTTGTGTTGTACTGCTCGCTGACCGACTTCATTACTTGAAACAAGAATTAAAGTATCTACGCCTTGTAATGCTTCTACTTGACCTTCTGTTTTTGAATAATCAAATTTGCGGGTTTCTACACCTGAAATTTTTGCAGGATTACGTACAAGCGCGATGACGTTTGCGTGTTTTGCTTTTAATAAGTCTAATGCGATTGCGCCAAATTGACCTGTTGCACCAGTAATTGCGATAGTTTTAGTTGTCATGATGTTTTCCTTCTTGTTAAGTTGAAATGATATTTGAACATTTGATTGTTCGCTTGATGTGGCGTATTATATTTCAATACTTACTTTTGAGAAGTACTTACATAAACGTAAGTTTTGGAATTTTTTTAAAAATAATTTTTAACCTGTTGATTTTTAATGAATTAAAAATGGAAAAAAATTTAAATCGTGGGAATGTTCTGGCTTCAGCTTGCCCTTCTCGCCAAATTTTGCAACATTTAACCAGTCGTTGGGGAGCATTGGTGTTGGTGAGTTTACATTCTGGTACCAAGCGTTTTAGTGAGCTTCGCCGTGCGATTGATGGTGTTAGCGAACGTATGTTGACAAAAACGCTACAAGAGTTAGAAGCAGATGGCATGTTAATTCGTAAATCCTATAATACTGTGCCACCACAAGTAGATTACACGTTAACAGAATTTGGGACAGAAGCATCTAATAAGATGTTTGAGTTGGTGGATTGGTTGGAAACAAATTTGACAGGAATTTTGGCTGCAACAAAAAAACATTAAGGAAATCTACCGCACTTTTAAGTAAAATAGCGCAATTTTCCAAAGAGATAATAAATATGAAAGCCAAATTAGTCAGTTTACTTGCGCAAGCAAATATAAAAATAAGTGATCAACAAATTCAGCAGTTGATTGATCTGGTCAATTTACTCAATAAATGGAATAAAGCTTATAATTTGACGTCAGTTCGTGATCCACAAGAAATGTTAGTTAAACATATTTTAGATAGTCTTGTTGTAAGTCCTTATTTACAGGGTGATCGTTTTATTGATGTCGGTACAGGCCCTGGCTTGCCTGGTTTACCTTTGGCAATTATTAATCCTTCCAAACAATTTGTCCTCCTTGATAGTTTAGGCAAGCGTATTAGTTTTATTCGAAATGCTATACGTGAGCTTAGACTAACTAATGCAACCCCTATTTTAAGTCGAGTAGAAGAATATCAACCTGAACAAAAATTCGACGGTGTATTAAGTCGTGCTTTTGCTTCGTTAAAAGATATGACAGATTGGTGTCATCATTTACCAAAAGAAAATGGATATTTTTATGCATTAAAAGGGATTTATCAGGAAGATGATATTAATGAATTGAATAAAAAACATACTATTCAAAAAGTGATTGAATTACATGTTCCAGAACTTGTAGGTGAACGACATTTAATCGTTTTGCGTTAAATAGTTACAATTTTGTAAAAATTTTTCTAAAAGTGTGATTTAGTTAACGTTTTTCAGTGCTTTTTAAGTTGAATCTAATTTGATCAAATGTATAATTAGAACGTTTTAAGGTTTTAAAAATGTCGAGAATTGTACAACAAGCGAAAGTTCAGTATCAAAAAGCTATTTTTATTGAAATAGTCATTATGCTGCTATTGGCTTGTTTTTTTGCTTTATGGCAAATGAAAAGTGCGCTTGATTTTTTATTCGGATTTCTTTCGGCATTAATTCCTTTCGGTGTTTTTGTGTATGTGGTTTTTTATAGAAAACAACATTTAGCCACAAAATTGACCGCACTTTATAAAGGAGAAGCAATAAAATTTGCTCTAACCATTGTTTTTATTAGTATTTCATTTAAATACTTTTCGGTTACAAATTTTATTATTTTTTTTAGTGGTTTTTTTATTGCATTAATGTTGAATAATTTAGTTCCATTTTTGCTTCGCCGAATTTGATTTTTATACTTGTACTAAGGGTTTATTATGTCTGGACAAACAACATCAGAATACATTAGCCACCATTTATCCTTTCTCAAAACAGGGGATGGATTTTGGAATGTTCATATAGATACGTTGTTCTTTTCTATTCTTGCTGCGGTTATTTTCCTATTTGTTTTTTCTCGAGTAGGGAAAAAAGCAACAACTGGCGTTCCAGGAAAAATGCAATGCTTAGTTGAAATTGTTGTGGAATGGGTTAATGGAATCGTGAAAGAAAATTTTCATGGTCCACGTAACGTAGTTGCGCCACTTGCATTAACCATTTTCTGTTGGGTATTCATCATGAATGCTATCGACTTAATTCCTGTTGATTTCTTACCTCAATTTGCAGGTTTGTTCGGTATTCATTATCTTCGTGCAGTGCCGACAGCAGATATTAGCGCAACTTTGGGTATGTCCATTTGTGTTTTCTTTTTAATTCTTTTCTACACAATAAAATCTAAAGGATTCAAAGGTTTAGTTAAAGAATATACGCTTCATCCATTCAACCATTGGGCGTTTATTCCTGTTAACTTTATTCTTGAAACCGTGACTTTATTGGCTAAACCAATTTCACTCGCATTTCGTTTGTTTGGTAACATGTATGCAGGGGAATTGATCTTTATTCTTATCGCTGTGATGTATTCCGCTAATATGGCCATTGCAGCATTAGGGATTCCGTTACATCTTGCTTGGGCTATTTTCCATATTTTGGTTATTACCTTGCAGGCTTTCATCTTTATGATGTTGACGGTTGTTTATTTAAGTATTGCTTATAACAAAGCAGATCATTAATCATTTTTTATTAACCGGCTCTAGGGCTAAAACTTAACTTCTATTGGAGAAAATTATGGAAACTGTAATTACAGCTACAATCATCGGTGCATCAATTCTTCTTGCATTTGCTGCATTAGGTACTGCAATTGGCTTTGCTATTCTAGGTGGTAAATTCTTAGAATCATCAGCTCGCCAACCAGAATTAGCATCTAGCTTACAAACTAAAATGTTTATCGTGGCTGGTCTTTTAGATGCGATTGCAATGATTGCTGTTGGTATTTCATTACTTTTCATTTTCGCAAACCCATTCATCGGTTTATTACACTAATCACCTTATTTGCTTATCAACGTAAAACAAGCATAGTAAGGAGGACGTTGTGAATTTAAATGCAACATTGATTGGTCAACTTATCGCATTCGCACTTTTCGTGTGGTTTTGCATGAAGTTTGTTTGGCCACCAATTATTAATGCGATTGAAACACGTCAAAGCCAAATTGCGAACGCTTTAGCGTCAGCTGAAGCAGCTAAAAAAGAGCAAGCAGATACGAAAAATCTTGTTGAACAAGAACTTTCAGCTGCAAAATTACAAGCTCAAGACATTTTAGATGCTGCGAATAAACGTCGCAATGAAGTATTAGACGAAGTGAAGGCAGAAGCCGAAGAACTAAAAGCAAAAATTATTGCTCAAGGTTATGCAGAAGTAGAAGCAGAACGTAAACGTGTTCAAGAAGAATTACGTCTTAAAGTGGCTTCATTGGCAGTGGCTGGTGCTGAGAAAATTGTGGGTCGTTCTATTGATGAAGCGGCAAACAATGACATTATTGATAAATTAGTTGCAGAGTTATAAGAGGCTTAGCTTATGTCAGAATTAACTACAATAGCTCGCCCTTATGCAAAAGCTGCATTCGACTTTGCCATTGAACAAAGTGCGGTCGAAAAATGGACTGAAATGTTAGGTTTTGCTGCAGCCGTAGCTGAAGATGAAACGGTAAAAGCTTACTTAGGTAGTTCTCTTTCTGCACAGAAATTAGCTGATACAGTAATTTCTATTTGTGGCGAACAATTGGATCAATATGGGCAAAATCTTATTCGGTTAATGGCTGAAAATAAGCGTTTGAGTGCTATTCCTGCGGTGTTTGAAGAATTTAAACATCACGTAGAGGAGCACCAAGCTATTGCAGAAGTTGAAGTAACATCTGCGCAACCATTGAATGCAACACAAATCGAAAAAATTGCAGCTGCAATGGAAAAAAGATTAGCTCGCAAAGTGAAATTAAATTGCAACGTGGATAGAGCACTTATTGCTGGTGTGATTATTCGTACTGAAGACTTTGTGATTGACGGAAGTAGCCGTGGGCAACTTACTCGTCTCGCAAACGAGTTGCAATTATAAGAGGAATACAAGATGCAACTAAATTCAACTGAAATTAGTGAATTGATTAAAAAACGCATCGCTCAATTCGACGTGGTCAGTGAAGCTCGTAATACAGGGACAATTGTTTCTGTAAGCGATGGTATTATTCGCATCCACGGTTTAAGCGATGTGATGCAAGGTGAAATGATCGCCTTACCAGGTAATCGTTATGCGATGGCACTTAACCTTGAACGCGATTCTGTTGGTGCTGTAGTTATGGGACCTTACGCAGATTTAGCAGAAGGTATGGAAGTTCAATGTACAGGTCGTATTCTTGAAGTACCAGTTGGTCGAGGTTTATTAGGTCGTGTAGTTAATACGCTTGGTCAACCAATCGATGGTAAAGGCGAAATTGAAAATGATGGTTTCTCACCAGTAGAAGTGATTGCGCCAGGTGTTATCGATCGTCGTTCTGTTGATCAACCTGTTCAAACAGGTTATAAAGCCGTTGACTCAATGGTGCCAATTGGCCGTGGTCAACGTGAGTTAATCATCGGTGACCGCCAAACGGGTAAAACTGCGTTAGCAATTGACGCTATTATTAACCAACGTAATTCTGGTATTAAATGTATCTATGTTGCGATTGGTCAAAAAGCTTCTACTATCGCAAACGTTGTGCGTAAATTAGAAGAACATGGTGCGCTTGCAAATACTATCGTGGTAGCCGCATCTGCATCTGAATCTGCAGCATTACAATATTTAGCGCCTTATGCTGGTTGTGCGATGGGTGAATATTTCCGTGATCGCGGTGAAGATGCGTTAATTGTTTATGATGATTTATCAAAACAAGCCGTAGCTTATCGTCAAATTTCATTATTATTACGCCGTCCACCAGGTCGTGAAGCCTATCCAGGTGATGTATTCTATTTACATTCTCGTTTACTAGAACGTGCTTCTCGTGTAAACGAAGATTACGTAGAAAAATTCACTAAAGGTGAAGTGAAAGGAAAAACTGGTTCTTTAACCGCACTTCCGATTATTGAAACCCAAGCTGGCGACGTATCTGCGTTTGTTCCAACCAACGTAATTTCTATTACCGATGGTCAGATCTTCTTAGAATCTAACTTGTTTAACTCAGGTATTCGTCCTGCGGTAAACCCAGGTATTTCGGTATCTCGTGTTGGTGGTTCAGCGCAAACTAAAGTTATTAAGAAATTAGCGGGTGGTATTCGTACCGCGCTAGCTCAATATCGTGAATTAGCAGCGTTTGCACAGTTTGCATCAGATCTTGATGATGCGACTCGTAAGCAACTTTCTCACGGTGAAAAAGTAACTGAATTATTAAAACAAAAACAATTTGCTCCATTATCTGTTGCAGAACAAGCGGTTGTATTGTTTGCTGTTGAATTTGGTTATTTGGATGACGTGGAATTATCAAAAATTGCAAGTTTTGAGACCGCACTTTTAGATTATTCTAACCGTAATCACGCTGAGTTTATGCAAGAGCTTACTAAAACCGGTAACTATAATGACGAAATCAAAGATACATTAAAAGGTATTTTAGATAGTTTTAAAGCGAATAGTGCTTGGTAGTAACGGAGAGATAAGATGGCAGGTGCAAAAGAGATAAAAACCAAAATTGCCAGTGTACAAAGTACACAAAAAATTACTAAGGCAATGGAAATGGTGGCAACCTCGAAAATGCGTAAAACGCAGGATCGTATGGCTGCATCTCGTCCGTATTCTGAAACTATCCGTAACGTTATTAGTCATGTGTCTAAAGCAAGTGTCGGTTATAAACATCCGTTCTTAGTTGAGCGTGAAGTGAAGAAAATCGGTATCTTGGTTATTTCAACAGATCGTGGTATGTGTGGTGGTTTAAATGTTAATTTATTCAAAACCACACTTAACCAAATCAAAAATTGGAAAGAACAAAATATTTCTACAGATTTGGGCTTAATAGGTTCAAAAGGGATTAGTTTTTTCCGTTCCTTTGGATTTAATATCAAAGGTCAACTTTCTGGTTTAGGCGATACGCCCGCTCTAGAAGAATTAATTGGTGTCGCAAATACAATGTTTGATGCTTATCGTAATGGTGAAATTGATGCAGTTTATATTGCATACAATAAATTTGTTAATACGATGTCGCAAAAACCTGTTGTACAACAATTAGTTCCTTTACCAGAATCTAAAGACGATCATTTAAATGAAAGACAACAGACTTGGGATTATCTTTATGAACCAGAACCAAAAGTACTATTAGATAGTCTTTTAGTTCGTTATTTAGAATCTCAAATTTATCAAGCGGTTGTAGATAATTTAGCTTCAGAACAAGCGGCTCGAATGGTAGCAATGAAAGCAGCAACTGATAATGCAGGTAATTTAATTAATGATCTGCGGTTGGTGTATAACAAAGCTCGTCAAGCAAGTATCACAAATGAATTGAATGAAATCGTAGCCGGTGCGGCAGCGATTTAAGAAAAGAGGAACGGTAATGTCAGCAGGAAAAATTGTACAAATCATCGGTGCGGTGATTGACGTTGAATTTCCACAAGATGCAGTGCCAAAAGTTTACGATGCATTAAAAGTTGAATCAGGTTTAACACTTGAGGTGCAACAACAATTAGGTGGCGGTGTGGTACGTTGTATCGCATTAGGTGCTTCTGACGGTTTAAAACGTGGTTTAAAAGTAGAAAATACGAATGATCCGATTCAAGTACCGGTAGGCACAAAAACCCTTGGTCGTATTATGAATGTATTGGGTGAACCAATTGACGAACAAGGTCCAATCGGTGAAGAAGAGCGTTGGGCTATCCACCGTTCTGCACCAAGCTATGAAGAACAATCAAACAGTACGGAATTATTAGAAACTGGTATCAAAGTTATTGACTTAATTTGTCCATTTGCTAAAGGTGGTAAAGTTGGTCTATTCGGTGGTGCGGGTGTAGGTAAAACCGTAAACATGATGGAATTAATTCGTAACATCGCGATCGAACACTCAGGTTACTCTGTATTTGCGGGTGTAGGTGAACGTACTCGTGAAGGTAACGACTTCTATCATGAAATGAAAGATTCTAACGTATTAGATAAAGTATCTTTGGTTTATGGTCAGATGAATGAGCCACCAGGTAACCGTTTACGTGTTGCGTTAACTGGTTTAACCATGGCAGAAAAATTCCGTGATGAAGGTCGTGATGTATTATTCTTCGTGGATAATATCTATCGTTATACCCTTGCTGGTACTGAAGTATCTGCGTTATTAGGTCGTATGCCATCAGCGGTAGGTTATCAACCAACCTTAGCTGAAGAAATGGGTGTGTTACAAGAACGTATTACATCAACCAAAACAGGTTCTATTACCTCTGTACAAGCGGTATATGTACCTGCGGATGACTTAACTGACCCATCTCCAGCAACAACTTTCGCACACTTAGACTCAACCGTTGTATTAAGTCGTCAAATTGCATCTTTAGGTATCTACCCTGCGGTTGACCCATTAGATTCAACTTCACGTCAGTTAGACCCACTTGTTGTTGGTCAAGAACATTATGATATTGCTCGTGGTGTACAAGGTATTTTACAACGTTATAAAGAATTGAAAGATATTATCGCAATTCTTGGTATGGACGAATTATCTGAAGAAGATAAATTAGTGGTAGCACGTGCGCGTAAAATTGAACGTTTCTTATCACAACCGTTTTTCGTTGCTGAAGTATTTAACGGTACTCCGGGTAAATATGTTCCATTAAAAGAAACCATTCGCGGCTTTAAAGGTATTTTAAGCGGTGATTACGACCATATCCCAGAACAAGCGTTCTATATGGTAGGTTCAATCGACGAAGCGCTAGAAAAAGCCAAAAATATGTAATCACTTCAAGTCATTTGAAGGAGAACAAAAATGGCGACATTTAATTTAACAATAGTAAGCGCAGAGCGAAAAATCTTTGAAGGTGAAGTAAAACAAATCCAAGCAACAGGTGTTGAGGGGGAATTAGGTATTCTCCCTGGACACACTCCATTGCTAACGGCAATTAAGCCAGGGATTGTTAAATTTACTCTTCAAGATGGAAATGAAGAAGTTATCTATGTTTCCGGTGGTTTTTTAGAGGTTCAACCAAATATTGTTACGGTGCTAGCAGATGTTGCTATCCGTGGTAGTGAATTAGATGCAGATCGTATTCGCGAAGCAAAACGTAAAGCTGAAGAGAACATTGTATCTCATGCATCAGATGTAGATCATGATTTACTGGTTGCGAAACTTTCTAAAGAGTTAGCAAAACTTCGAGCTTATGAGTTGACTGAAAAACTCTTGAAAACAAGACGATAATAAAAAAAGTATGATGAAAAATGATCTGCACCCCAAAAGTTGGATTGAACAAACTAACAATTGAGGTGCAGATTTTTTTATGGGTAAATACTACACAATCGAATTTAAATGATAGGTTCTCCAATCTATTCTGATTAAATAAAGCCTATGAAGTCATTTTACATTCAGGCCAAAGCTTGGCTGTATCAAATAGTGGCTTATTGTCAAATATTGGTTGAAAATAGCATTATTCAAAGTATGTAGAGAAAAGGGAATTGCTCGGGCAATGTTGTGATGGAAAGTTTCTTTAGGCTATTAAAAACAGAATATTTTTATGATTGGGAATTTAATAGTAGAGAGATGATAGTTGATGCAGTTAGGGATTGTTGAGATTAGTATAATTACCGACAGATTCAACTAAAATTAAAAGGACTGAGTTCGATAAAATATCGTCATCCGTCCTTGAGTAAATAGTGTAGGCTTTTAATTTTTACCGTATTTTTATTTTTTACGTTTTGCTCTTGGATGAGCTTGATCGTACACTTCCGCCAGATGTTGAAAATTTAAGTGAGTATAAATTTGAGTGGTGGAAAGATTGCTATGCCCAAGCAATTCTTGAACGGCGCGTAAATCAGAACTGGCTTCCAACATATGCGTCGCAAAAGAATGACGTAATTTGTGCGGATTAAGATGGCTATTTAAGCCTTGACGAATGCCCCAAGTTTCCAAACGTTTTTGAATCGCTCGATGAGAAATACGATTTCCAAGCTGGCTAACAAATAATGCCTCATCTTTTGGGTTAAATAATGCCCGCACTTTTAACCATTCTTGAATTGCATGCGAAGCGTAACGCCCAAACGGCACCACACGCTCTTTGTTGCCTTTCCCAATAACACGCACTTCCCGCACTCGGGTATTAATGCTGTTTAAATCTAAGCCTTGTAATTCAGATAAACGTAAACCTGAACTGTACATTAATTCCAAAATAGCACGATCACGAATATCAATTGGCTCTTTGCTATCGTTGGCAAGCAACTGTTGAACTTGCTCTCCATCCATATTTTTCGGTAAATGCTTGCCTTGTTTCGGTGCGGAAATGCCTGTGGCGGGATTCACTTTCAATTCGCCTTGTTGCACCAAAAAACTGAGAAATCTGCGCAATGCGGATAAACGCAAAGCCAAGCTTTTTTCTTTTAAGCCTTGTTTTTTGCTTTCTGCCAAAATAAAGCGCACCACGCTGGGTGTTACTTGTGCCCAAGCATGAATGTCTTGTTGCGCTAAAATTTTGATGATGGCATCAAGTTGATGTTGATAATTAGTGAGCGTGTGAGGGCTCATTTGGCGTTCAATCCGCAAATAATCCCAATAACGATTTAACGCGGTTAGCATTACAAACTCAATTCAAATAAACGTTCTTTCGGGTTCAATTTAAACCCTTCCGATTCCAACATTGAATATTGATTTTGCGCTAATTCTGCCACTAAACGATTGGATTGCGTGAAATGCACAAAGTCTTTTGCTTTAGAAATCAGCGCCGCATAAATTTCCGTTTGTTGAGCATGTTCCAACACAAAAATATCGGTGATTTGCCAATAGCGTTGTAATTGTAAAGAAGAAAGGCGAGGGAAAAGCTGCACAAAGCCAATAGCCTTTTCATTTTCATCCACCGCAATAAAAAACAGACTTTCATTAAAACGCATACGATTAGTTAAAAAAGCCAAGGTGCGTTCTGGATTCTCTGCTTGTCCATAGGCTTGGCGATAGGCTTCAAAAAGAGGAAGAAGCACGTCAATATTCCATTGTTCGGCTTTGAAAAGTTTCATAATTGGTTATTTTTTATTGGTTCCATACAGGTAATTGTAGCTTTTTAGCACAAGATAATCATCTTTCTATGAGAATTTTTTTAATTTTATGATCTTCTGCAAAGAATCGTGGTGAAATTTTGGTATAGTAAGCAAGTTAATTTTATCAACTATGGAGAAACAAAAATGGCACGTCGTCCTTTAGTGATGGGTAACTGGAAATTAAACGGTTCCAAAGCGTTCACCAAAGAATTAATCGAAGGATTAAAAGCAGAATTACATGATGTAACAGGTTGTGATGTGGCAATTGCCCCACCAGTGATGTATTTAGGTACGGCTGAAGCAGCACTTTCTGGTTGTGGTTGCAGCTGCGGCGGTAAAAGTGTGATTCAGTTAGGTGCACAAAACGTAGATATCAATGTGAAAGGTGCATTTACTGGTGATATTTCTAGTGAAATGTTAAAAGATTTTGGCGCAAAATACATCATTATCGGCCACTCTGAGCGTCGTACTTACCACAAAGAAAGCGACGAATTTGTAGCGAAGAAATTTGGTGCATTAAAAGAAGCTGGTTTAGTACCAGTATTATGTATTGGTGAAACTGAAGCTGAAAACGAAGCAGGTAAAACAGAAGAAGTATGTGCACGTCAAATTGATGCCGTCATCAACGCATTAGGCGTAGAAGCATTTAATGGTGCAGTGATCGCATACGAACCAATTTGGGCAATCGGCACTGGTAAATCAGCGACTCCAGCACAGGCACAAGCTGTTCATGCATTTATCCGTGGCCACATCGCAGCAAAATCACAAGCTGTAGCAGATCAAATGATCATTCAATACGGTGGTTCGGTAAATGATGCTAATGCAGCAGAATTATTCACTCAACCAGATATCGATGGTGCATTAGTGGGCGGTGCTTCACTTAAAGCGCCTGCGTTTGCAGTCATCGTGAAAGCAGCGGCAGCAGCGAAAAACTAATTTTTATTTAATTAGAATAATATGTATTTAAGTCGCTTTACATGTGACTTAGGTCGTCATTAGTTTTTGTAATTATCTAAGTATCATATTATATTTACCCCTAACTACAAACCGCACGTTTTACGTGCGGTTTGTTATTTTTAGAAGCAATTAGCAAGCTTGTTTGCCATAAGCATCTTGGCGAAGAATGTGACGAACACCTTCATCAAATTCTGCTAATACGCGATCTGCATCTTTCGGATCTTTACCGCGCGCATCCAAGTAGAATTTAATTTTTGGTTCAGTACCTGAAGGACGAGCAATTAAGCGTCCGCCATTTTCCAAGTTAAATACAAGGATATCGCTTTGACGATCTGTTTTAGTATGATCGATAAATTGCGCTACTTTCACGCCTGCGATTTCTGCTGGTGGATTGTTACGAAGTGCGGTCATTAATTTTCCGATTTCTGAAAGATCGCTGACTCGAATAGAGATTTGTCCACTCACATAAGCACCAAATTCTTTGGTAAATTCATCAGCATAATCTGCTAAAGTTTTGCCTTGTTTTTTCAAGTTACGCACAAGATCTAAGAACACGATTGCCGCAGAAATACCGTCTTTATCGCGTACTTTGTCGGGGTCAACTAAATAGCCCAATGCTTCTTCAAAACCAAACAATAAGCCAGATACTTTACCGATGTATTTGAAACCAGTTAAGGTTTCTTCTGATTGGAAACCGTATTTTTTTGCAATTTCAGCGAGTGCGGGAGAAGAAACAAGCGAGCAAGCCAATGTGCCTTGTTTGCCTTGATATTGTTTTGCCAAGTACCAACCTAAGAAACAGCCTACTACGTTGCCGTGTAGTGATTTCCAGTTACCTTGTGCATCAGGCACTGCAACAGCTAAACGGTCTGCATCTGGGTCATTAGCAATGATAAATTCAGCATTCTTTTCTTTTGCTACTTTAATTGCTAAATCTAACGCGCCTTTTTCTTCTGGATTTGGGAAATTCACAGTTGGGAATGTGCCATCTGGCCAAACTTGATCTGCGACTACGTGAGGTTGTGGTAAGCCTGCTTTTGCTAGCGTTTTACTTAACACTTCATAGCCAACACCGTGCATAGCGGTATAAACATAGTTAATGTCGCAAGCTGGCTCTTTAGCTAATGATGCAGTTTTTGCAATGTATGCATCTACCACTTCATCATTTAACACTACATAATTATCGCTACGTGGTAAATCTTGGATATTGCCAGCCGCAACTTTATCAATTAATGCTGCGATGTCTTTATCTGCCGGTGAAACGATTTGACCGCCACCATTTGCTTTGCCCAAATATACTTTATAGCCGTTATCTTCCGGTGGATTATGGCTTGCTGTCACCATTACACCCGCAGTGGTATCAAAATATTGGATAGCATAAGCTAAAACTGGAGTCGGTAATTTGCGTGGTAATAAATAAGCTTTTACGCCTGCACCAGCCATAATTTCAGCTGTGTCACGGGCAAATACATCAGAGTTTTTACGGCCATCGTAACCAATTACGATTGATGGTTCTTTATCGTAACCTTTTAAATATTCCGCTAAACCGCCAGCAGCTTGAGAAACTAAAACTCGGTTCATCCCCATTGAGCCAGCTTGTAAACGGCCACGTAAACCTGCCGTACCAAATTGTAAACGACCATCAAAACGCGCATGTAATTCTGCTTCTGCCGCTTTATCTCCGCCTTTTGCCGCATCTAAAAGTGCGGTTAATTCTGCACGAGTTTCTGCGTCAGGATCTTGGTTTAACCAATTTTGCGCTACATGAAAAAGAGTTGTCATAGGATCATCCTTATTCTCTTGAAATAAATAAATCGCTGCTAGACTAGCCGAAATCACCCAAAATGGGAACGGATAATTATCAAAATTTTGATCTAATTAACATTTTTTATTCACGCAATCGGTTATCTGAGCTAATTAGGAAAGCCGTTTGTTGCATAGGCATTTATTTGAAAAATTCGCTATAATACCGCCTCAATATTTACGGCAAAATTTAACCGCACTTTAAGGATTTTCAATGTCATCCCAGCCTCGTTTCGTCCATCTTCGCACGCACACAGATTTTTCGATGATTGACAGTATTGTCAAAGTGAAGCCTCTTGTGAAAGCTTGTGCTGCCAATGAAATGGTCGCAATGGGATTAACGGATTTTGCTAATTTTTGTGGTGTGGTGCGTTTTTATGGCGAAATGCTTTCTTCGGGTATGAAGCCTATTATTGGCGCTGATGTTAAAGTGAAAAATGCACTATGCGGTAATGAAATGTTTGATTTGACGCTTTTGGCAAAGAACAACGAAGGCTATAAAAACATTACATTATTGCTCTCAAAAGCCTATCAGCGCGGTTATGATGACTATCCTTATATCGATCAAAATTGGTTAATTGAACACCGAGAAGGGCTGATTATTTTATCTGGTGGCACGCAAGGCGATGTGGGTAAAAAATTGTTGAAAGAAAACGCTGCAGAAATTGAAAGTGCGGTTGCTTTTTACCAAGAATTTTTTGCTGATCATTTTTATCTTGCACTTACGCGCACTGGCAGACCTGATGAAGAACGTTATATCCAAGCAGCATTAAAATTAGCTAAAAGTCATGGATTGCCTTTGGTGGCGACGAACGATGTAATGTTTTTGAAATCTGATGATTTTGAAGCTCATGAAATTCGTGTTGCGATTCGTGATGGCTATACATTAGATGATCCTAAACGTCCAAAACGTTATACCCCACAACAATATTTCCGCAGCGAAGAGGAAATGTGCAAGTTATTCGCTGACATTCCTTCCGCTCTCGAAAATACCTTATTAATTGCGCAGCGTTGTAGTGTGACTTTGCGCCTTGGTCAATATTTCTTGCCTCAATTCCCGACTGGCGATTTAAGTACAGAAGATTTCTTGGTGCAAAAAGCTAAAGAAGGTTTGGAAGAGCGTCTAGCTTTTTTATTCCCTGATGAAAAAGTGCGGTTAGAAAAAAGATCAAAATATGATGAGCGCTTGCAAGTTGAGTTGGATGTGATTAACCAAATGGGATTCCCTGGTTATTTCTTGATCGTAATGGAATTTATTCAGTGGTCGAAAGATAACGATATTCCTGTTGGGCCGGGTCGTGGTTCTGGTGCGGGTTCATTAGTGGCTTACGCATTAAAAATCACTGATTTAGATCCGCTAGAGTTTGATTTGCTTTTTGAACGTTTTTTAAATCCAGAACGCGTGTCTATGCCCGATTTCGACGTGGATTTCTGTATGGATGGTCGAGACCGAGTAATTGAGCATGTTGCTGAAACCTATGGCCGCGGCGCGGTATCTCAAATTATCACCTTTGGTACGATGGCAGCGAAAGCTGTTATTCGTGATGTGGGGCGCGTATTAGGGCATCCGTATGGTTTCGTTGATCGTATTTCGAAATTAATTCCGCCAGATCCTGGTATGACGCTTGCGAAAGCATTTGAAGCCGAGCCACAATTACAGGTAGCCTACGACAGCGATGAAGAAGTGCAAGCGTTGATTGATATGGCGCGTAAGCTGGAAGGTGTGACGCGTAATGCAGGTAAACATGCTGGTGGCGTGGTCATTTCACCAACCTTAATTACTGATTTTGCACCACTCTATTGTGATAATGAAGGCTTACATCCTGTTACTCACTTTGATAAAAATGATGTGGAATATGCGGGGCTTGTGAAATTCGACTTTCTGGGCTTGCGTACTCTCACCATCATTAAATGGGCATTGGATATGATTAATGCTCGTATGGTGCGTGAGGGCAAGCCTCGAGTAGATATTGCATCTATTCCACTTGATGATCCTGAATCTTTTGAATTACTTAAACGTTCCGAAACTACAGCCGTGTTCCAGTTGGAATCGCGAGGAATGAAGGATTTGATTAAGCGCCTGCAACCTGACTGTTTTGAAGATATCATCGCGTTGGTGGCATTGTTCCGTCCTGGTCCGTTGCAATCAGGCATGGTGGATAACTTTATCGACCGTAAACATGGACGAGAAGAAGTATCTTATCCTGATGCGGAATATCAACATGAAAGCTTGAAACCTATTCTTGAGCCGACCTACGGTATTATTTTGTACCAAGAACAAGTGATGCAAATTGCGCAGGTGTTGGCTGGCTATACGCTGGGTGGGGCTGACTTATTGCGTCGAGCAATGGGTAAAAAGAAACCAGAAGAAATGGCAAAACAGCGCTCAGTGTTTAAAGAAGGGGCGGAGAAAAACGGTGTTGATGGCGAGCTATCTATGAAGATTTTCGACTTGGTAGAAAAATTTGCTGGCTATGGTTTTAATAAATCTCACTCCGCTGCTTATGCCTTGGTATCTTACCAAACCCTTTGGTTAAAAACTCATTTCCCTGCGGAATTTATGGCAGCGGTAATGACATCTGAAATGGATAATACGGATAAAATCGTAGGTTTATACGATGAATGTCTGCGTATGGGCTTAAAAGTAACGCCACCAGATATTAATATCGGCAAACACCATTTTAGCGTTAATGAACAAGGTGAAATTGTATATGGGATTGGCGCGATTAAAGGTGTGGGGGAAGGCCCGATTGACGCACTTGTGACGGCAAGAAATGAAGGGGGAATTTTCAAAGATTTATTCGATTTATGCGCTCGTGTAGATTTGAAAAAAATTAACCGCCGCACCTTTGAAAGCCTAATTATGTCAGGTGCCTTTGATAAATTAGGCCCACATCGCGCCGCACTTTCTAAGAATTTGGAAGACGCGCTTAGAGCTTCCGATCAGCATGCGAAAGATGAAGCAATGGGGCAAACGGATATGTTCGGCGTGCTGACAGAAACCCATGAAGAAGTGGAAAATGCTTACGCTAATACACCACCTTATACCGAAAAACAAATCCTTGATGGTGAACGAGAAACCTTGGGGCTTTATTTAAGTAGCCATCCTGTTAGCCGTTATTTGAAAGAACTTTCTCATTACACTTCAACTCGCTTAAAAGATCTTGCACCAAATCGTCGTGGACAAATTAGCACTGTGGCGGGGCTAGTTGTGGCATCGAGAATTGCGATGACGAAAAAAGGCAATCGGCTAGGTATTGCTACATTGGATGACCGTTCAGGTCGCTTAGATTTAACATTATTTGGTGAAAGCCTAGAACAATTTGGTGAGAAATTACAAAAAGATACAGTGATTGTTGCTTCTGGACAGGTTAGCTTTGATGATTTCTCTGGTGGCTTAAAAATGACGGTGCGCGAGTTAATGACCTTAGATGAAGCTCGTTCCCGTTATGTCAAATCCTTAGCTATTAGTCTTTCTGAGCATCAAATTACACCAAGTTTTATTAAACTACTTAAAGCATTACTTGAGCCGGTGAGTGGTGGAACGTTGCCGATTAATGTGTATTATCAAAGTCCGAAAGGTCGTGCGTTGTTACGTTTGGGCGTGCAATGGTCGATCATTCCAACAGATGAAATTCTGACGGAATTGGTGAATTTACTTGGCGAAAGTGCGGTGGAATTAGAGTTTGAATAATACAAAGGCGCGAAAAATATCACGCCATTTTTATAAGATTAACGTAAGAAATAACGATAAGATTTGCTTTCTGTTACATCTTCAAAAACATAATTGAGTTGGGCAAGTGCCAGTTCAAATTCTGCTTGTTCGCGTTCTTCAATTTGGAAACCAGCAAGGATATTTCCATAGTCCGCGCCGTGGGCACGATAGTGGAATAATGAAATATTCCAACGATTTTGCAAGGTTTCTAGAAATTTCAATAACGCACCTTTTTGCTCTGGGAATTCGAACGTATATAAGCGTTCGTTATCATTTGATGCGCGACCACCCATTAAATAGCGAACATGCGTTTTCGCAATATCATCATCAGACATATCCTCAACATCAAAACCATTTTTAGTGAGGTCTGCAATAATATCTGCTTTTTCTTGCTCATTTATCGTTCTTACCCCAACAAACACGCAAGCACGTTTATCATCTGCATAACGGTAACTGAATTCGGTTACAGCTCTGTTACCTAATACATAAGCAAATTTTAAGAAACTACCGGGTTGTTCATGCATGGTTACTGCTAATAAAGCTTCTCGGTTTTCACCAATTTCACAACGTTCAGATACATAACGTAATGTGTGGAAATTTAAGTTCGCGCCAGACAAAATTGCCGCCATATTTTTGCCTTCAATATGGTTTTGTTTGGCATATTTTTTCAAACCAGCTAAACCTAATGCACCTGATGGTTCTGCAACAGCACGAACGTTTTCAAACAAATCTTTCATTGCTGCGCATACTTCGTCACTATCGACCAATACCATATCATCAAGATATTGTTGGCATAGGCGGAATGTTTCGTCACCAATGCGTTTTACGGCAACACCATCCGCAAATAATCCAACATGGATTAAATCTGTTGGTTCACCTTTATCGAGAGCGGCTTTTAAGCATGCAGAATCCTTTGATTCTACACCGATGATTTTAATTTCCGGCATAAATTGCTTAAGCAACATTGCCACACCCGCAGCTAAGCCACCACCACCGACTTGTACAAACACATAATCCAAATCTGCCACTTGTTGTAGCATTTCCATCGCTAACGTGCCTTGTCCTGCGATCACTAATGGATGATCGAATGGAGGAATAAATGTCATATTTTTTTCTTTTGAAAGCTCAATAGCTTTTGCTTTGGCTTCATCGAAATTAGCACCATGCAACAACACCTCGCCACCAAAACCACGCACAGCATCCACTTTAATGCTTGGCGTGTTTTGTGGCATGACGATCAATGCTTTTAAGCCTAATTGTTTCGCTGATAATGCCACGCCTTGTGCATGGTTACCCGCAGAGGCCGCTATTACGCCTGCTGCTTTTTGTTCTGCTGAAAGGCTAGAAATCATTGCGTAAGCGCCGCGTAGTTTAAAGCTATTTACTGGTTGGCGATCTTCGCGCTTGATCCAGATATTATTGTGCAGTCGTTCAGAAAGTTTTCCCATTTTTTGTAAAGGGGTCACTTGAGCAGCTTCATATACGCGCGAACCAAGTTTAACAATGGCATTGATATAATCTGATTGAGAAGGTTGAGGATTGGTGAGTAGGTTTTTCATAGTGTTTGTTTTGATGATGAAGTGCGGTTGGTTTTTCCTTTGTTTTATCCCCCTCTTATGAAGGAGGGGGAACCGTTAAATTATTTTAATAATGTTTTATCGCGTACCGCACCTTTGTCCGCTGAGGTGGCAAAGTGACCGAATACTTTCAATGCGAAAGATACTTCACGTTCACGGTGAGCGGGCAGCCAACCTTTTTGATCTTGTTCGGCTCTGCGTGCTGCGAGTTCTTCATTACTGATTTCTAAGTTAATTGCACGATTTGGAATATCAATGTTGATAATATCGCCATCGCGTACTAAGCCGATTGCACCGCCAGAAGCAGCTTCTGGTGATGCGTGTCCAATAGATAAGCCTGATGTACCACCAGAGAAACGACCATCCGTTAATAAGGCACATTTTTTACCTAAGCCCATCGATTTTAAGTAACTGGTTGGATATAACATTTCTTGCATACCAGGTCCGCCTTTAGGCCCTTCGTAACGGATAACAACGACATGACCTTCTTTGACTTTGCCACCTAAAATGCCTGCAACTGCATCTTCTTGGCTTTCAAATACGATTGCACGGCCGGTGAATTTCCAAATAGATTCATCTACGCCAGCGGTTTTAACGATACATCCGTCTTCAGCGAGATTACCGAATAATACGGCTAAGCCACCTTCTTGTGAAATCGCATTTTCTTTATTGCGAATACAACCGTTTACACGATCATTATCGACGGTATCCCAACGGCAATCTTGTGAGAATGCTTGAGTTGTACGGATGCCTGCAGGGCCTGCACGGAAGAATTTATGTAATTCTTCATCTTGATTGCGAATAATATCGTATTGGTCTAGTTGTTCTCCCATGCTCATTCCAAGCACGGTGTGTGTATTTTTATGAATTAATCCAGCGCGATCTAATTCACCTAACAATCCCATAATACCGCCTGCACGGTGTACGTCTTCCATGTGGTATTTATTGGTGTTTGGCGCAATTTTGCTTAAACAAGGTACTTTGCGCGATAAACGGTCAATATCTTCCATTTTAAAATCTACGCCTGCTTCTTGTGCTGCCGCTAATAAGTGTAAAACAGTATTACTTGAACCACCCATTGCGATATCGAGGCTCATTGCATTTTCAAAGGCATCAAAAGTACCGATTGAACGAGGCAATACACTTTCATCATTTTGTTCATAATAGCGTTTGCAAAGCTCAACAATTTGACGACCTGCTTTTAAGAATAATTCTTTGCGGTCTGCGTGAGTCGCCAACATAGAACCATTACCAGGTAAAGATAAACCTAAGGCTTCAGTTAAGCAATTCATGGAGTTAGCGGTGAACATGCCTGAGCAAGAACCACAAGTTGGACACGCACTGCGTTCAATGGCATCAATGCGTTCATCTGACACATTTGGATCGGCTGCCTCAATCATCGCATCAACCAAATCTAAGCGGATTAATTGATCAGAAAGTTTAGTTTTACCCGCTTCCATTGGGCCGCCTGAGACAAAAATTGTCGGAATGTTTAAGCGCATTGCCGCCATTAACATTCCCGGGGTGATTTTGTCACAGTTGGAAATACATACCATCGCATCAGCACAGTGCGCATTGACCATATATTCCACGCTATCAGCGATTAAATCACGGCTTGGTAAAGAATAAAGCATTCCACCGTGACCCATTGCGATACCATCATCCACCGCAATGGTATTAAATTCTTTTGCTACACCGCCCGCTTTTTCAATTTCAGCGGCAACAAGCTGTCCCATATCTTTTAAATGCACATGCCCTGGCACAAATTGGGTGAAAGAGTTCACCACCGCAATAATCGGTTTACCAAAGTCATTTTCTTTCATTCCTGTTGCACGCCATAAGGCACGTGCGCCTGCCATATTACGACCTTGTGTACTGGTCGCTGAACGTAGTTTTGGCATAAATAATCTCTCCGAGTAAATTTTTGTTAGGGTAGCGTGCAATATTTTGCACTTAATTTTTATTTTATTTCGTTTACATCTGGCAATTTCGCCAACTGATTCACTAACAGATCTAAAGTGCGGTCAGATCTTACGGTGATTTTTAACCGCACTTGGGTTTCATTCAGTGTCATTTCCATCGTTGTAACGGTAAACCCGCGGTGACGTGCCACGCGTAAAATGCGTTCCAATACTTCTGGACGATGGCGAGCGACGAGTTCAAGTTTATATTCATTCATTAGTTCATCTCCTCTACCATATCCGCGTTACATGCACCCGGTGGCACAAGTGGCCATACACATTCATCAGGTGGAATACATACTTGTAATAAATAGGCTGTTTTGCTATTTAATAATCGGTTGAGTGCTGCATCCACATCATCGGCTGACTCAATACGTTCTGCAGGAATACCGAACGCATTAGCAAGCATCACAAAATCTGGATTGTCATCTAAAATGGTTTCACTGCGACGTTTATTCCAGAATAAATCCTGCCATTGACGAACCATACCTAAGCGTTGGTTATCCAGTAGCAAAATTTTTACTGGTAAATTACCGCGTTTGATTGAACCCAATTCTTGTATGTTCATCATGAGTGAGCCATCACCCGTAACCAAAATGACTTCATCTTGCGGGCGTGCTTTTTTTGCCCCTACTGCAGCAGGTAAGCCAAAGCCCATTGTGCCGAAACCTGCGGATGTAATGTAGTTCTCTGGCGCAAAATGCTTCATGTGTTGAGCTGACCACATTTGATGCTGACCTACATCGGTACAAATTACTGCATTATTTGGTTTTCGATTAGATAGAGTGTTGAGTAATGCCCAAGGATCAATCGGACGATTGTATTGATTTTCAATATAAGTGAAATCTAATTTTGCTTTTAAATCTTTGATTTGTTCACGCCAAGGTTCAATATCAAGCTCTTGTTTGAGAGCATTAAGTGCTTGGATTAAATCTCCTTGTAGGGCAACATCTGCACGGCGTAATTTATGGATTTCCGCTGCATCAATATCACAATGAATCACTTTAGCATGAGGCGCAAAAGTATCGAGTTTACCTGTTACACGATCGTCAAAACGAGCGCCACATACAAGTAATAAATCGCTTTCTTGCACGGCAAAATTAGCAGCTTTTGTACCATGCATACCAATCATTCCCATATACACATCATCATTTGGATCAATTGCACCTAAACCTTTTAAAGTGGAGACTGATGGCATTTGGGTCTGGGCTAAAAATTCGCGTAAGGCAGGTACAGCCTTCGCCATACCAACGCCACCACCCACATAAAGCACCGGTTTTTTAGCATTTTTTAATAATTCTTTTGCTTCAGCGAGTTTATCTGTCGAAAGTGCGGTCGGTTTTTCTAGTGTTTTAACGTAGGCTTCTACATTCGCAGGTACTTCACCGATTTGGATATCACGAGGCACATCAATAAGAACTGGTCCAGGACGTCCGCTTTGGGCAATTTCAAAGGCTTCCGCAAAAACATCGGCTAATTCATCCGCACTTTGCACGATAAAACTGTGTTTGGTACAAGCAAGGGAAAGCCCAAGAACATCCGCTTCTTGGAACGCATCTGTGCCGATTAATGGAGAGGAAACTTGACCAGTAATGGCTACAACTGGAATGGAGTCCATCATGGCATCGCCTAATCCAGTAACTAAATTGGTGGCACCAGGGCCTGATGTTGCAATACAGACGCCCACTTTTCCTGTGGAACGAGCATAACCAATCGCTGCGATGGCTGCACCTTGTTCATTACGACAAAGTAAGTGATCTAAGCCTGCGTCATAAAGGGCATCGTAGGTTGGCATGATTGCGCCACCAGGATAGCCGAAAAGAGTCGTGACATGGTGTGCTTTCAGGCACTCCATGATGAGTTGTGCGCCTGTCATTGTGTTTGTTTCCTGTTGTTTTTATTTTGGGATAAGTTCAGCATTGTAGCGAAATTTCGAGTCATTGGTAGGGTTTGGGGCGAAAAAAACGAAAAAAGTGCGGTGAAAATTGGCTTTTTTTGAATATTTATGTTCTTTTTATTAAAAAATCCGTGAATTTTTACCGCTCTTTTGGCTTATTTATTGACTGATGATTAGATTTCATTATATTGAAACTCTTTTTATTTTTTTACATAGGATAATTTATGGCGCACTCAGCCCAAAAAGCGCAGAAGCGTGAGACTTTTTCTGGTCGTCGAGCATTTATTATGGCCGCGATTGGTTCGGCCGTCGGTCTTGGTAATATTTGGCGTTTCCCTTATACCACTTATGAAAATGGTGGTGGAGCATTTATGATCCCTTACCTTATCGCATTATTAACTGCAGGGATTCCTCTTTTATTCTTAGATTATGCAATTGGTCACCGCAATCGTGGTGGCGCACCACTTTCTTATCGCCGTGTTAGCCCGCACTTTGAAGTATTTGGTTGGTGGCAAATGATGGTGAATGTCATCATCGGATTATATTACGCTGTGGTATTAGGCTGGGCGGCAAGCTACACCTATTTTTCTTTCACTGGCGCATGGGGCGATAAACCAATCGATTTCTTCATCGGTGAATTCTTAAAAATGGGCGACATTAAAAACGGTGTTAGTTTTGAATTTGTCGGTATGGTGACTGGCCCATTAATTGCGATGTGGATTGTTGCCTTAGGCGTGCTTTCTATGGGCGTTCAAAAAGGGATTGCTAAAGCATCTTCTGTATTAATGCCAGTGCTCGTTGTAATGTTTATGGCGCTTGTGATTTATTCCTTATTCTTACCCGGTGCGGCAAAAGGTTTAGATGCGTTATTCACGCCAGATTGGTCGAAACTTTCTAATCCAAGTGTGTGGATTGCGGCCTATGGGCAAATCTTCTTCTCTCTTTCTATCGGCTTTGGGATTATGGTGACTTACGCCTCTTATCTTAAAAAAGAATCCGATTTGACTGGTAGTGGCTTGGTTGTAGGTTTTGCTAACAGTAGCTTTGAAGTGTTAGCAGGTATCGGCGTATTTGCAGCATTAGGTTTTATTGCTACTGCGCAAGGTCAAGAAGTGAGCGAAGTGGCAAAAGGCGGAATTGGTTTAGCATTTTTTGCGTTCCCAACCATCATCAATAAAGCTCCATTTGGTGAAGCGCTAGGTGTATTGTTCTTTGGATCATTAACCTTTGCGGCATTAACTTCATTCATTTCTGTAATTGAAGTAATTATTTCTGCAATCCAAGATAAAATTCGTATTAGCCGTGTGAAAGTAACGTTCATCGTTGGTGTACCGATGATGCTAGTTTCTGTCATCTTATTCGGTACGACAACTGGCTTACCAATGTTAGATGTATTCGATAAATTCGTAAACTATTTCGGTATTGTTGCTGTAGCATTCGCTTCTTTAATTGCGATTGTGGCAAATGAAAAACTCGGTTTATTGGGTAATCACTTAAACGAAACGTCATCTTTCAAAGTGGGTTTCTTCTGGCGTTTATGCATTGTATTAACGAGTGGTGTTTTAGCATTCATGCTTTTCAGCGAAGGGGCAAAAGTCTTCTCTGAAGGTTACGAAGGTTATCCAAACTGGTTCGTAAACACCTTTGGTTGGGGAATGTCTATTAGCTTACTTGTCGTGGCATTTTTCCTTTCTCGCTTAAAATGGAAAAGCGAAACCAAATTAACGATTGATGAAACTAAAGGAGAATAAAATGAGTACTGGTGCAATTATTATGATGATCGTGTCTCTCGCTTTGGTATGGGGTGGATTGGTTTACGCCCTGATTCGATTACCAAAAGAAGAATAATCATAAATTTGACCGCACTTTGATCTGTCCCCCAAATTTGGACTAAATAACCAATTGATTAAGGTGTAGATTATTAACAAGCATTATTCGATATTATTTAAGGGGCTGAAGCAGATTAACATAATTGCTAATCTACTTCGGCCTCTAATATTTTTAATATTTATGTAATGTTAATTTTATGTGAAAAACTTTGTAAGCTTATATAAGATATGGTAGATAAGAATAAAAAAGCGACCTACTTTCACATAAGTCGCTTTGGGCGATAACCTAACTAAGTATGTTTAGGTCTGAAGAAAATCATCGTAAAGATTTGCCAGAAGAAGGCGAGTGCACCGAAGATGAATACTACGTCACCACCTAAACGAACCCAACGTAAGGTATCGAATAATGGTTGTTGCATAAATTCTTCACTACGTGCATACCATAAGCCTTCAGAGATACTTGCATATCCTTGAATAACACCGATAGGTAGTAAGCTTGATACGATCATGAGTACTAAACCGCCGTTTAATAACCAGAAGCCCCATTTCATTAACTTATCGTTAAATGGTGTATCTGGACGTAAATAACGAGAGATTAAGAATACGAAGCCTAATGCTAAGAAGCCATACACACCGAATAATGCAGCGTGCGCGTGAACGGCAGTCGTGTTTAAGCCTTGAACATAGTAGAGTGAAATTGGTGGATTGATTAAGAAACCAAATACACCTGCACCTAACATATTCCAGAATGCAACGGCAACGAAGCAGTAAAGAGGCCATTTTAAACGGTCCATCCAAGGTGTTTTTTGTTGCATTGCCCAGTGTTCCCAAGCTTCATGACCTAATAACACTAATGGAACCACTTCAAGTGCAGAGAATGATGCACCTACCGCGATAATTGGGGTGGTTGCACCTGCGAAGTATAGGTGGTGGAACGTACCAGGAATACCGCCGATTAAGAACAATGCCGCTTCAGTAATGGTTGCCACAGTCGCAGTACGACGTGAAACTAACCCTAAACTTACGAAGATGAATGAAAGCGCCGCTACAGAGAATACTTCGAAGAAGCCTTCTACCCATAGGTGAACTACCCACCAACGCCAGTATTCCATCACTGAAATGTGAGTGTGCTCGCCGTAGAATAGTGCTGGGCCATAGAATAAGCCAATTGCAATGACAGAAGCGAAGAATAACGCTAATAAGTTTTTGTCTCCTGGTTGTTTGAATGCGTTCACTGTACCGCGGAGCATTAAGACTAACCAGAATAAGATACCTGCGAATTTCACCGCTTGCCAGAAACGACCTAAGTCAATGAACTCATAGCCTTGGTGACCGAACATGAAGCTCCATTCTTCTGGAAGAATATGTGCAATCGCTAAATAGCTACCAGTGAATGAACCGACGACTAATACCACTAATGCCCAGAATAAAACATCCACACCCAATTTTTGGAATTTAGGATCTTTACCGCCATTGATGATTGGTGCAAGGAATAAACCGCCAGCTAAGAATGCCATTGCAATCCAGAATAATGCCGCTTGAATATGCCATGTACGCACTAATGAATAAGGGAAGTATTGAGAAATATCAATACCATAGAATTCTTGACCTTCAACGGTATAGTGAGCAACAATCGCCCCTAAGTTTACTTGTAGTAAGAATAATGCAAGCACAGTAAAGAGATATTTGCCTAATGCGCGTTGAGAGGGGGTTAGTTGTAATTTTGTAAGTGGATCGAACTCAGGTGTTGGTGGTTCTTTTTCATCTTCACGTTTTTTGAATGACCAAATCCATACTACAAAACCAATACCTGCAATGAGGAATACCACGCTCGCAATAGACCAAACCACATTTTCTGGTGTTGGCACGTTATTGATTAATGGCTCATGTGGCCAGTTGTTGGTATAACTTGCATTTGTATTTGGACGTTCTGCAGAGGCAGTCCATGCAGTCCAGAAGAAGAATTTTGTTAAGTCTTTACGCGCTTGTAAGTCTGGAAGGGTATTATCCTTCATAGCAAAGTGTTCACGAGTGACTTTAGTAGCAGGATCATCGCCGTATAAAGAAATGTAGTATTGTGCAGTTTTTTCCATTGCCGCTAAACGGGTGTTTGAAAGCACAACAGTACCGTTTTCAACTTTGCTACCACGATATTCTTTGGTTAAACGCGCTTTTAATAAAGTTTGTTGCTCATCATTTAAATCAGAGAAGTTTTTACCAAATTCTTGATTCGCTGTAATATCCAACCAGTTAGTTAATTCACGGTGAAGCCAATCTGCCGTCCAGTCAGGCGCTTGGTATGCACCGTGCCCCCAAACAGAACCCACTTGCATACCACCAGTGGTTTGCCAAGCGGTTTGACCATGTAAAATTTCATCGTGAGTAATCACTTTTTCACCTGATTCCGAAACATATTGTTGCGGAATTGGTGGTGCTTCACGATAAACTTCGAACCCATAGTAACCGAGAATGGAGAATGCTCCAATTAATACGGCGACTAATAGGTACCAGAACTTTTTATACTGTCCCATTTTATCACTCCTAGGTTATTGAAAAATTAACTTCCTATTTAAAATCATAGGTAAATATTTTACATAAAGTAAAATACCTGACTAATTATATCGGGTATTGTGGTGCTAAAATAATACCTATAATAAAGTAATTGACTAAAATAGTAGGTTATTGTGATTGAGATCATCAAAAAAGCGCAGTTAAAAAATGTTTTAACAGTTTTTCAATTCCCAAAAGTATTGCTTTTCTACTATTAAGTTTAAGTATGTAAGAAAAGGTTTAAAAATTTGAGTTTAGTGTAAGATATCAATGTTTAAGTTATTTATGCACAGTCTAAATTTATAATGATGGATTTACTTTGACTAAGTGCAGTTATTTTTTATGCCCGTGGAGTTAGAATGAAAAAATATTTCTTGTCATTATTTGCCTTACCTATTTTTTGTTTCGCTCAAGAAGAACCCATAAATCCCGCATTACTTGGATTAGGTCAGGTTTTCTTTTTTGATAAATCACTTTCACACAATAAAACACAGAGTTGTTCTACTTGCCATATGCCTGCAGCGGCTTTTGCGGATTTACGTGAAAATGATATCGATAAAATGGTTTCGCAAGGTGATGATCCGACAAAGTTTGGTAATCGCAACACACCAACGGCCATTTATGCAAAATATTCCCCAGATTTTCATTTCGATGAAAAAATTAAGGATTATGTTGGCGGCCAATTCTGGGATGGGCGAGCAAAACATTTAGCTGAGCAGGCGGGGGGGCCTCCTCTCAATCCTGTCGAAATGGGCATGAAAGACAAAGCTAGCGTGGTAAAACGTATTGCCGAAAATCAGGCAGTGAAAGACTACGTTACCAAGCATTGGGGCGAGGAAATTTGGCAAGATGATGAGAAAATTTATGTCATTATGGAACAAGCACTTGCTGCATTTCAGCAATTAGATTTGTTTGCTCAATTCAGTTCTAAATATGACCGCACTTTGGCAGGGCAAGATAAATTTACTGAGCAAGAAGCATTAGGCAAGGCGTTATTTTTTGATAAAGAAAAAACAACTTGCAGTAATTGTCATCAGCTGAATGATAAAGATCACCGTGAAGAAACTTTTACAAATTATCGTTATTTCAATCTCGGCGTGCCGAAAAATGAGGCATTGATTGCTCACAATAAATTAGGCGAGGACTGGGTGGATAATGGATTATTAGATAATCCAATGGTGAAAGGTGATATTGCTCAAAAAGGCAAATTTAAAGTGCCGACATTGCGCAATGTCGCCGTGACTGCGCCTTATATGCATAACGGTGTATTTAAAGAGCTGCGTACCGTATTATTATTTTTGGATAGCCATAACAATCCTGAGCGTAAGATAAATCCCGAAACGGGTAAACCTTGGGCGGTAGCAGAATATGCTCCAACGATAAGCCATAGCGATCTTAAAGGTAAACCGCTTACTGATGCGGAAATTGATGCGTTGGAAGCATTTTTGAAAACGTTGACTGATGCAGCCTATGATAAGGGCGGTGAGTAAGATAATTTCACTGCACTTAAAGCTAAAATTTAACTCACATTTCTATGTTACAATTTACGGCATCATGTTAAGGGGGATATATGTCAGAGAATTTGTGGCTTTTTAGCTTGTTAGCCGTCGTTATTTTGTTAATTTTATTGCTTATTCTACGCCAGCAAAAATATACACATCTTCATCAAGAATTATCGAAAACGACTCAAGATTATAATGAACTTGCTAGTAAATTTGATGAACTTACCATCATCAAAAATCAGCTAGAGCAGCAAACCATCAAAGCTCAAACAGAAAGCCAAGGTTTGTTAGTTCGACTCAATGAGCGTGATGAAAAAATCCACTATCTTACCCAAGAATTAGATGAGGAGCAGGCTCGCCATTCAGCCATCGCGGAGCAAATTACTGCATTAAAAGAACGCTTCGGGATCGCTTCTGCGCAAGCAGAAAGTTTGAATGCACAGCTTCAACATAGCCAAAGCCAGTTATCTCGTAAAGAACAGGAACAACAACATTTAACCGAAAAATTGACCGCACTTTCTCAAGAATTAACAGGATTAAAAACAACGTTAGCTGAGAAAGAAAAACATTTTTCAGAGCAACAACAGAACTTTGAACAATCTAAGCAACAGTTGGGCGTGGAATTTCAAAATCTAGCCAATCGGATTTTGGATGAAAAAAGTCGCTCATTTAGTCAATCAAATCAAACTGCTTTGGAAACGTTGCTCAAGCCTTTCCGTGAGCAAATTGAAGGTTTTCAAAAACGTGTCAATGAAATTCACTCCGAATCCGTGAAAGGTAATGCAGGATTGGAAGCTGAAATCAAAAAAGTGCTGGAAATTGGTCTGAATATGTCGCAAGAGGCGAGTAATTTAACTTCTGCCTTGAAAGGCGAAAAGAAAACGTTAGGCAACTGGGGCGAAGTGCAATTAGAACGAGCGTTGCAACTGGCTGGACTTGAAGAAAATGTGCATTATCGTGCTCAAGCACATTTTAAAGATGAACAAGGCGGACGTAATTACCCTGATTTTGTGTTGAATCTACCTGATGAAAAACACTTAATTATCGATAGCAAAATGTCGTTGGTGGCTTACGAAAGTGCGGTGAATTCTGACGATGATTTTGAACGTGAGCGTTTACTAAAAGAACATATATCCGCATTGAAAAGTCATATTAATGATCTGCATAAAAAAGATTACAGTAACCTTATTGGCATACGTAGCCCGAATTTTGTTCTCATGTTTATTGCAGTGGAACCGGCGTATATTGAGGCTTTAAAATCTGATCCTGCTTTATTTAATTACGGTTATGAACGTAATGTCATTATGGTTTCTCACACTACGTTAATGCCGATTTTACGTACCGTAGCAAACCTCTGGCGCATCGAACGAGGTAATGCTGAGGCAAAAGAAATCGCTGAAAAAGCGGGTGAAATTTATAACCAAATTTGCTTGGTCGCAGAACGTTTAAGTAAGCTCGGTAATACGCTTTCTACCGTCAGCAACCAATACAACCACACAGTCACCGCACTTGTTGGCCAACAAGGTTTAGTTGGCAAAGTAGAACGATTTAAAACCCTTTCCGCAAAAGCGAATAAAACTATGCCAGAAGTGGAGTTATTGAATAATCAGATTGATTTGGCTAGGTTGGATACGTTGAACTAAGATAATTTCAAATAATTTATTCTCCGATTGAATGTGAATTTGGTCGGAGAATTTTTTATTTTATCTAAACAAAAAATTTTGTGATTAATATCTCAAATTTGAAATTTCTCAGTTGTTTTTCTGTTTTTGTTCTTTATATTTATCTTATCGAAACGTTTCGATAAGGGTGGAAAGAGGAAATATATGAAAAAAACGATGTTATTAAATGCACAACTTTCTCGTTGTATCGCTTCCCTTGGTCACACAGAAAGTTTGACGATTTGTGATGCGGGGCTTCCTATTCCATTAAGCGTGGAACGTATAGATCTGGCCTTAACTGCGGGAGTGCCAAGTTTTTTACAAACTTTAGATACCGTGATCACTGAGATGTATGTCGAGCGAGTAGTGATTGCTGAAGAAATTAAAGAAAAAAATCCTGAAATTTTTACCGCACTTTTATCTAAACTTAGTCAAATTGAGACTAATCAAGGTAATAAGCTTCAGATAGAGTTTGTATCACATGAAACTTTTAAAAAATATACACACCAAAGCAAAGCGGTTGTTCGAAGTGGTGAGTGTTCTCCTTATGCCAATATAATTTTATATTCTGGTGTGCCATTTTGATTTAGGTGAAATTATGGAAACCTTACTTAAAATTTCTGGTATTGATAAATCTTTCCCTGGCGTGAAGGCTTTAAGTAATGCCTGTTTATCAGTTTATTCTGGTCGAGTTATGGCATTGATGGGGGAAAATGGTGCAGGTAAATCGACTTTGATGAAGGTGCTTACTGGTATTTATTCTAAAGATGCTGGCACCATTGAGTATCTCAGTAAGGAAGTGACCTTTAAAGGCCCAAAAGAATCACAAGAGGCGGGTATTAGTATTATTCACCAAGAGCTGAATTTGGTCGGCAATCTCACTATTGCTGAAAACATTTTCCTTGGTCGTGAATTTAAAACCTCGTGGGGGGCAATTAATTGGCAAAAAATGTATACAGAGGCAGATAAACTGTTAGCTCGTTTAGGTGTAAGCCATAGTAGTAAAAAATTATGCTCAGAACTTTCTATTGGTGAACAGCAGATGGTTGAGATTGCAAAAGCACTAAGTTTTGAATCTCAAGTAATCATTATGGATGAACCAACGGATGCATTAACCGATACTGAAACAGAGTCTTTATTTAATGTTATTCGTGAACTTAAAGCTGAAAATCGTGGCATTGTTTATATTTCCCATCGTTTAAAAGAAATTTTTCAGATTTGCGATGATGTAACGGTTCTGAGAGATGGGCAATTCATTGGTGAGCGTGCAGTAGCTGATATTGTCGAAGATGATTTAATTGAAATGATGGTAGGGCGTCGCTTAGATGAACAATATCCACACTTGGAGCGAAAAAAAGGTGAATGTGTGTTGAGTGTAGAGCATCTGAGTGGTAGTGGTATTTATGATGTTTCATTTACGCTTAATGCTGGCGAGATTGTGGGCGTTTCCGGTTTAATGGGCGCAGGAAGAACTGAGCTTGGAAAGTTACTTTACGGTGCATTACCAAAAACAAGCGGTAAAGTGCGGTTAAAAAATCAGGATATTGAGAATCGCAGTCCGCAAGATGGTTTAGATAATGGCATTGTGTATATATCCGAAGATCGTAAAGGTGATGGCTTGGTTTTAGGCATGTCGGTGAAAGAAAATATGTCGCTCACATCACTCGATCATTTTTCACAAAAGGGCAGTATTCGCCATCAAGCGGAAAAAATGGCAGTCGATGATTTTATTTTGATGTTTAATATTAAGACCCCTAGTCGTGATCAACAGGTAGGTTTACTGTCTGGTGGAAATCAACAAAAAGTGGCAATTGCTCGTGGATTAATGACTCGCCCAAATGTGTTGATTTTAGATGAACCTACTCGTGGTGTAGATGTTGGTGCTAAGAAGGAAATTTACCAACTTATTAACGAGTTTAAGAAGGATGGTTTGAGTATTTTGATGATTTCATCGGATATGCCAGAGGTGCTTGGTATGAGTGATCGAGTGTTGGTAATGCGTGAAGGTAAAATTAGTGCAGAATTTTCTCGTGAAGAGGCAACACAAGAAAAGTTATTAGCAGCAGCTATTGGTAAATAAGAGTAGGTAAGTATGATGAAAAATGAAACATCTAATTTTCAAATAGGAAGATTTTTGATTGAACAGCGTTCTTTTATTGCGTTGATTATTCTTATCGCAATTGTATCAGTGATTAATCCTGATTTTTTTAGCGTAGATAATATTTTGAATATTTTACGTCAAACTTCAGTTAATGCGATTATTGCAGTTGGGATGACCTTTGTTATCTTAATTGCGGGAATAGATCTTTCTGTTGGATCTGTATTGGCATTGACTGGTGCTATTGCAGCCTCAATGGTAAGTATTGAATTGCCTATTTTTTTAGTCATTCCTGTTGTTTTATTGATTGGAACACTTCTTGGTGGTGTAAGTGGTGTAATTGTTGCAAAAGGAAAAGTTCAGGCTTTTATTGCTACCTTGGTTACCATGACCTTACTGCGTGGTGTAACAATGGTTTATACAGATGGTCGTCCTATTACGACAGGTTTCTCTGATAATGCGGATATGTTTGCTGGTATTGGTACAGGCTATGTTTTAGGTATCCCAGTACCAATTTGGATTATGAGTATCGTGTTTGCGGTTGCTTGGTATATTTTAAAACACACACCAATCGGTCGCTATATTTATGCTTTAGGTGGAAATGAGGCAGCGACCCAACTTTCTGGTATTAACGTCAATAAAATCAAAGTATTTGTTTTTGCTGTCAGTGGTTTCCTTTCTGCATTAGCAGGTTTAATTGTTACTTCACGTTTATCCTCTGCACAACCGACTGCTGGAGTATCTTATGAATTGGATGCTATTGCTGCTGTTGTTGTAGGGGGAACCAGTTTGATGGGGGGAAAAGGTCGTGTAATGGGAACTCTCATCGGTGCATTAATCATTGGATTTTTAAACAATGCATTAAATTTATTAGATATTTCATCTTACTATCAAATGATAGCAAAAGCGTTGGTTATTTTGGTTGCTGTTTTAGCCGATAACTATCTTGGTACAAAAAAACTGTAACTCACTTTAAGGAGAAACTATGAAAAAACTAACCGCACTTACTTCTGCTGTATTATTAGGTTTGGCTGTTTCTGGCTCTGCTTCTGCGCAAGACACAATCGCTTTGGCAGTATCTACATTAGATAACCCGTTTTTTGTAACGTTAAAAGATGGTGCACAGAAAAAAGCGGACGAATTAGGTTATAAATTAGTCGTGCTTGATTCACAAAATGACCCAGCTAAAGAACTTGCTAATGTTGAAGATTTAACAGTGCGTGGTGCAAAAGTACTATTGATCAATCCAACTGATTCTGAAGCTGTTGGAAATGCAGTGGCGATTGCAAACCGTAATCATATTCCAGTTATTACATTAGACCGTGGTGCGGCTAAAGGAAAAGTAGTAAGCCATATCGCATCTGACAATATAGCAGGCGGAAAAATGGCTGGGGATTTCATTGCACAAAAATTAGGTGATGGAGCTAAGGTTATCCAACTTGAAGGTATTGCTGGTACATCTGCAGCGCGTGAACGAGGTGAAGGTTTTAAACAAGCCATCACTGCACATAAGTTTAATGTATTAGCTAGTCAGCCTGCGGACTTTGATCGTACAAAAGGTTTGAATGTAACGGAAAATTTACTTGCCTCAAAAGGAGATGTACAGGCTATTTTTGCTCAAAATGATGAGATGGCATTAGGTGCATTACGGGCAATTAAAGCATCTAACAAAAAAGTCCTTGTTGTGGGATTTGATGGTACAGATGATGGTGTTAAAGCGGTGAAAGGTGGAAAAATGGCTGCAACTATTGCACAACAACCTGATCTTATTGGTTCATTGGGTGTTGTTACAGCTGATAAAATCTTAAAAGGCGAAAAAGTGGAATCAAAAATTCCAGTAGATTTAAAAGTAATTAGTGAATAGTTATTGCATCACTTTGTATCTCCCCTTTGCTTATATGCAACAGATTGCATTAATGGTAGGGGGAGTCCCAGTTTCTTCAGAACCATGTCTCTTTCGATTTATAAAGACAAATTTTAATTGTTCAAGGAGTTTAACATGAACAAAAAACTCACCGTTCTTGGCAGTATTAATGCTGATCATGTGATTTCTGTTCCTTATTTTTCTAAGCCTGGCGAAACATTAACTGGTGATAATTACCAGCTTGTCTATGGTGGAAAAGGTGCAAATCAGGCGGTAGCTGCTGCTCGGTTAGGGGCAAATGTAGAGTTTATTGGCTGTGTTGGCTCCGATGTTATAGGCGAAACAATGAAAAATGCATTTTCACAAGAGGGGATTGATACGACAAATATTCATTCTATTTCTCAAGAAATGACCGGAATGGCATTTATTCAAGTAGCTCAATCAGGTGAAAATAGCATTGTATTAGCCCGTGGAGCAAACGCACATTTAGATGAAAAATTGGTGCAGCATAGTAAAGCAAAAATTGCTCAATCTAATTATTTGTTAATGCAGTTAGAAACGCCTATTTCAGGTGTGGAGCTTGCTGCAAAAATTGCTCAAGAAAATGGTGTGAAAGTCGTACTAAATCCTGCTCCTGCGAGAGATTTATCGGATACCTTATTAAGTATGATTGATATCATTACACCAAATGAAACAGAAGCTGAAATCCTTACCGGTGTACGAGTGAGTGATGAACAAAGTGCGGTGGAAGCTGCTCAAGTTTTCCATAAAAAAGGAATTGATTGTGTCATGATTACATTAGGTGAGAAAGGTGTGTTTGTTAGCCAAAATGGTGAAGCTCGTATAATTAAGGGTTTCCGTGTAAAAGCGGTAGATACAACGGCTGCTGGTGACACATTTAATGGTGGATTTGTTACAGCCTTGCTAGAAGGTCAATCCTTTGAAAATGCCGTTAGATTTGGTCAGGCTGCCGCTGCGATTAGTGTAACACGTAAAGGCGCTCAACCATCTATTCCTACTCGTCAAGAAACATTAGAATTTCTGGCTCATGTTTAAAGTGCGGTCAATTTTTTAGGTGTTTTATGGCAACAATGAAAGATATTGCTCGATTGGCGCAAGTGTCTACCTCTACTGTTTCTCATGTGATTAATGGATCTCGTTTTGTCAGTGACGAAATTCGAGAGAAAGTAATGCGTATAGTTGTTGAACTTAATTATACGCCTTCTTATATAGCTCGTAGCTTAAAGGTAAAAACGACAAAAACGATAGGGTTGCTTGTTACAGCGACTAATAATCCTTTTTTCTCTGAAGTTATGGCTGGGGTGGAGCAATATTGTCAGAAAAATCAATATAATCTTATTATTGCTACAACGGGTGGGGATGCCAAGCGTTTACACCAAAATCTACAAACCTTAATACATAAACAAGTAGATGGTGTATTACTGATGTGCGGAGATAGTCGTTTTCAAGCGGATATGGAGCTTACAGTATCTTTGCCCTTAGTTGTGATGGATTGGTGGTTTACCGAGTTAAATGCAGACAAAATTCTAGAGAACTCAGAACGTGGCGGTTATCTTGCAACAAAATCTATGGTTGATGCGGGACACCAGAAAATTGGCATTATTACGGGTAATCTCAGAAAGTCAGTTGCTAAAAATCGTTTGCAGGGATATAAGAAAGCTTTGTCTGAAGCTAATATAGTTTTAAATCCTGATTGGATTGTAGAAAGTCATTTTGATTTTGAAGGAGGGATAGTTGGGGCGCAAAAACTGCTTGCGTTATCAGATAGACCGACGGCTATTTTCTGTTGTAGCGATACTATTGCTATTGGCGCCTATCAGGCAATTCAGAATCAAGGTTTACGTATTCCGCAAGATATTTCTATCATGGGATACGATGATATTGAATTAGCTCGTTATCTTTTCCCTTCTTTATCTACAATCAGTCAACCTAAAGCTGAATTAGGTAAGCTTGCTGTTGAGACTTTATTACAACGTATACAAGAACCCAATGAAAATTACCGCACTTTAGTGTTAGAGCCGACCTGTATTTTGAGAGAATCAATTTCTTCCCCTTCAAATGTATAAATAAAATAAGAATAACTCGATTTCTTTATTGCTATTTTCAAAAAAACTGCTATTTTCTTGCGGTTTTTTTGTTTATTTAACTAACTATTTAATTTAGGAATAAAATCAAATGGAAGAAAACAAACCTGTTGATCCTTATGCGAAATATAACGAACAATCGAATATTATCGCGAAAATAATTTTTGCTAGTCGCTGGTTGCAAGTGCCGATTTATTTGGGTTTGATTGTAACGCTAGCGATCTACTCTTATAAGTTTATTAAAGGCTTGTGGGCATTGGTGATTAATGTCAATGAGATGGATTCCAACACGATTATGTTGGGTGTGTTGAATTTGATTGATGTCGTGATGATCGCAAACTTGCTTGTGATGGTGACTATCGGCGGCTATGAAATTTTTGTATCCAAATTGCGTACACGTAATCACCCCGATCAGCCTGAGTGGATGAGCCATGTAAATGCAACTGTGTTGAAAGTTAAACTTTCTATGTCTATTATCGGCATTTCATCTATCCATATGCTGCAAACCTTTGTGAACACGAGCAATACGCCAGAAAAAACGATGATGTGGCAGTTATTATTGCATTTAGGCTTTTTAGTGTCGGCAATTGCTTTGGCTTATACAGATAAAATTTTGTATAGCACAAGCCATAAAACGCATTAAAAATTCACCGCACTTTATCTAAATATAAAAACGTCGTTCATGATTGAACGACGTTTTGTTTTATGGAGATTGGGAAGTGTGGTAGGTTTTTCCTTGTTTTTTAACCCACGACAAATGGCAAGTAACCCGCACGAATCGCAAATGGAATGGATGTAATGATTACGCCTAATACCAATACGATAATTAAAGTCATATTTCCTCCCCATACTTTGTATGGCAAATTGGTGTGAGTTCGACGAGCTTTCCAAACAAGGCTAACTGGCAATACTACGGCATAGAATGCAAACATTTGACCTGCGTAGCCTAGCGCTAAAATAAAACCTTCAGGATAGAAAAGCGCAAAGACGAGTGGTGGAATGAACGTCATTAAGCCAAGTGAGATGCGCCCTGCAGAAATATTAAAAGATCGTTTTAATAAATCTTCGATACATTCCAACAATCCAAGCCCTACGCCCAAGAAAGAAGTAACCAGCGCCAAAGTTGAGAATAATTTTACCGCACCTGCGATCATGTTACTGCCAGTGATAGCAAGCGTTGCTTTTACTAAGCCATTTAAGGTGGCATCTTCTTTTAAAATTTGTAAGAACTCATTTTGTGTGAGCAAGCCGTGCGTCGACATTTGCCATAAAATATAAGCGAAAAGGGTAATTGCTGAACCCGCCAGAATAGAAATGCGTAATGCTTTTACGTTACCGCCTAAGTATTTATTTAAACTTGGAATAGAACCGTGGAAACCAAATGCCGTGAAAAAGACAGGGCTTGCAGAGATAATTAAAGCGTTATCAATTGGCGTCGCCATTAAGTTATCAAATTTGATTTCTGGCAACATTAAGCTTAACACCACGGCAAAGGCCGCAAGCATCACAAAAAATAACACACGATTAATTTTATCTACGCTATGTGTACCGATGACGATAAATGAACCGAAAATTACGGTAAATAATAAGATGCTAACTTTATCACCAAAACTTTCTGGTAATAAATCTTTTAGTAGTGAACCGCCACCGCTGATATAAGCGGCAATTAATGCGTATAAGAAAATAATTAGTACTGCCGTGGCAATAATGCGTCCTGCTTTACCAAAATATTGCTCAGCGAGTGTGCCGATGCCCGCATCACTTTCCGCAGTTTGATAGAGTTCAACGAATAAAAGAGCGCTAAAAGTTAATAATGCCCAAAGCCCTAATAATAAGACTAAAGTAAAGCCGAATCCGATACCAGCGGAAGTGAGTGGCATTGCCAACATTCCCGCGCCAATCATCGTACCGGCAACGAGAAGTGTGCTGCCTACAGTTTTGTTCATGTTTGCTTCCTTATTGTGTAATAATAAATTTACGGTGATTGTATTTTAAAATTTACAGTGTGTAAACAACAGAATACAAAATATCTTTATTATTTACCGCACTTTTCTTTTCCCTTTCTGTGTTCATCTCGTTACAATACTTAGCGAATCAACTAAGACAAAATAGGAGAGCTTATGATTTACAGTATGACCGCTTTTGCACGCCTTGAAGTGAAAAAAGATTGGGGCGATGCAGTATGGGAAATTCGTTCCGTTAACCAACGTTATTTAGAAAACTTTTTCCGTTTGCCAGAGCAATTTCGAGGATTAGAAAACACGTTACGTGAGAAACTTCGTCAAAGTCTTACTCGCGGTAAAATTGAATGTTCTTTGCGCATTGAAACAAAAAAACAAACAAATGCTGAATTGAATTTAAATAAAGAGCTTGCGAATCAAGTGATTAAGTCTTTGCAATGGATTAAAACTCAAGCTGGAGAAGGTGAAATTAATTTGACAGACGTGTTGCGTTATCCCGGTGTGGTGGAAGCGCAAGAGCAAGACTTAGATGCGATTAGTCAAGATTTATTGACGGCCTTTGATAATTTACTGACAGATTTTATTGCAATGCGTGGTCGTGAAGGCGAAAAACTTAACGATATTATTCAACAACGCTTGGATGCCATTGCTGTGGAAGCGGATAAAGTACGGTCACAAATGCCGGCAGTTTTACAATGGCAACGTGAACGTTTATTGCAACGTTTTGAAGATGCTCAAATTAATCTTGATCCGCAACGTGTGGAACAAGAAATGATTTTACTCGCTCAACGCGTTGATGTGGCGGAAGAGCTCGATCGTTTACAAATGCACGTGAAAGAAACCACTAATATTTTGAAAAAAGGTGGTGCAGTTGGCCGTAAATTAGATTTTATGATGCAAGAGTTGAATCGTGAATCGAATACGCTTGCATCTAAATCCATTAATGCGGATATCACGGCTTCTGCAGTTGAGCTGAAAGTGCTTATTGAACAAATGCGTGAGCAAATCCAGAATTTAGAATAGGAAAGTAGAATGTCTCAATTTATTTCTCTTACTCAATATCAACTGATTGAGGCACATGGTGCGGATGCAGAAAAATATTTGCAAGGGCAGTTAACGACGGATGTTGTGCGATTAGCAAGTGGAGCAACAACACTTACTGCTCACTGCGATCCAAAAGGTAAAATGAATGCAATTTACCGTTTGTTTAAAGTAAGTAGCGAACAATTCTTTTTGCTCATTAAGAAAGATCTTTTGCCAAGTGGGCTGGATGCTTTGAAAAAATATGCGGTATTTTCAAAAGTCAGTTTTGATTTACGTGATTGGCAAATCATTGGCGTGATAGGTGAAAAATGTGGAAAAATCACACCGCATTTTTCATGGGAAATTGATGGACAGCGTTCAATTTTATTGAATGAAACCGAATTGCCCGTGAATTTTAATGGCGATGAAAAAATTTGGGATGTAGCCGATATTCAAGCGGGATTGCCAAATTTAAGCCCACAAACGCAAAATGAATTTATTCCACAGGCGCTAAATTTACAGGCTATTGAGCAAGCCATTTCTTTTACTAAAGGTTGCTATATTGGACAAGAAACGGTAGCTCGTGCGAAATATCGTGGTGCGAATAAACGCGCAACGTTTGTCTTTAAAGTACAAACCCAGCAGGAAGTGGAAATTGGTAGTGAAATTGAAATGCAGATTGAATCAAATTGGCGAAAAACAGGCGCGATTACAAGTGCGGTCAATTTAGACGGTGTTTTATGGTTGCAAGTTGTGATGAATAACGACATTGATTCGGAACAACAATTTAGATTGCCGAATAGTGAAATATTGTTAGAGCGAGTGCAATTACCTTATTCGATTACTGAATAATAAAGTAAAAAAGATCAGGTATTAACCTGATCTTTTTTCTATCTAATAAAGTACTCGCGCACGAATTGTGCCATCGATTTCCTTCAATTTCGCCAGTAATGGCGATGCATCATTCGTTTCTACATCTACGACAACATAACCAATTTTCGGGTCAGTTTGTAAATATTGCGCGGCAATATTGAGGTTGGCTTCGACGAAAATTTGGTTCAGTTTATTCAATATACCAGGACGATTTTCGTGAATATGCAATAAGCGTTTTGTTCCTTCATGCTCTGGTAAAGATACTTCAGGGAAGTTGACGGAAGAAAGCGTTGAACCATTGTCTGAATATTTAACAAATTTGCCTGCTACTTCAAAACCGATATTTTCCTGTGCTTCTGCTGTTGAACCGCCGATATGTGGAGTTAAAATCACATTATCAAATTCGCGTAGCGGTGAGACAAATTCTTCATTAATTGACGCAGGTTCAATTGGGAATACATCAATGGCGGCACCGTGAATTTTCCCGTCTTTTAAGGCTTGAGCGAGCGCATCAATATCTACCACTGTGCCCCGCGCGGCATTGATCAAAATTGCACCTTGTTTTAATTGTGCGATACGCTCAGCGTTCATTAAGTTTTTGGTAGATGGTAACTCTGGAACATGTAATGAAACTACATCGCAAGAACTGAGTAATTCCTCAAGGCTACGAACCTGTTTGGCATTACCGAGCGGAAGTTTATTTTCGATATCGTAGAAATGTACATCCATACCTAATGATTCCGCAATAATACTTAATTGTGAACCAATGTGGCCGTAACCAATAATGCCCAATTTTTTACCCCGCACTTCATGAGATCCCGTCGCTGATTTATTCCAGACGCCACGATGTACTTCGGCATTAGCCTGTGGCACATTGCGCATAAGTAATAAAATCTCACCTAATACAAGTTCTGCAACGGAGCGAGTGTTTGAGAATGGGGCATTAAATACAGGGATTCCACGCGCTTTTGCTGCGTTTAAATCCACTTGGTTTGTACCAATACAGAAACATCCCACTGCGATTAATTTGGGTGCGGCCTCAATCATTTCTGCCGTTAAATGGGTGCGAGAACGCAAGCCGATAAAGTGTGCATCTTTAATGGCCTCTTTTAATTCATCACCATCTAGCGCTTTTTTATAGTAATCAATATTGGTATAGCCTGCTGCATGGAGCGTATCAAGTGCGCTTTGATGCACACCTTCAAACAATACAAATTTGATTTTTGATTTGTCTAGAGAGACTTTGTTTGTCATGTTTGCTTCCTTATGATTTTTATTATGAATTAGTCAATAATTTTTGCGCCTTCAGGCGTCCCGACGATCACAACGTCTGCGCCACGTAACGCGAATATCCCGTTAGTGACGACACCTGCAACGTTGTTTAATTCTTTTTCCATTTCGACTGGATTTAAAATAGTGAAGTTGTGCACATCTAAAATCACATTGCCGTTGTCAGTCACCACGCCTTCACGATATTCAGGCGCACCACCAAGTGCGGCTAATTTTCTGCCTACTTGTGAACGAGCCATTGGAATAACTTCAACTGGTAATGGGAAGGTTGAACCCAATACATCCACTTGTTTACTCGAATCCACAATACAAATAAATTTTTTTGCTAATGCAGCGACGATTTTTTCACAAGTGAGCGCTGCACCGCCACCTTTAATCATCATTTTTTGTGGATTGATTTCATCTGCACCATCCACATAAATATCTAAGCTCGAGACATCATTTGCATTAAATACTTCGATACCTTGTTTACGTAATAATTCTTCTGATGCTTTTGAAGCTGCAACGGCGCCTTGAATTTTATCTTTGATTGTACCCAAAGCCTCAATAAAGCAGTTCACCGTGGAGCCGCTTCCCACCCCAACAATCGTATCTGCTTTTACATATTGTAATGCGGCTTGTGCAGCGAGTCTTTTCATTTCTAATTGATTCATTTCTTTTCCTTATTTTAATAAGTAAACGATTGCATTACTTTATTACGAGAGTATTGAATAAACAAGTGTAATTTTTCAGCAATGAGAGGTTTAACGGATGAACTATGATTCCGTTAAAAATAATGCCAATAGTTCATTGAGAAATAACTTGCCATGCTCAGTGATTTGCCAAGAATCAGCGTTTTCCACAATATAGTTTTGTTGAATGGCAAAATCAATTTGATTTTTTACCGCACTTTTCGATAAACCTGTGTAATCTTCAAATTCTTGTTTGGGTACCGCTTCTAACAAACGAAAGCGATTCATAAAAAACTCAAAAGGGCGGTCAATTTCTGGCACGTTTTTTTCTTCGTAAAGATATTCGCCACGCAAATAACCTTTCGGGTGCTTGGTTTTAGAAAAGCGGGTAATTTCGCCATTAGGGAAGGTCAGTTTCCCATGTGCGCCACAGCCAATGGCTAAATAATCCCCAAACCGCCAATAATTCAAATTATGTTTACATTGAAAACCCACTTTTGAGTAAGCTGACGTTTCATATTGCTGATAGCCTGCTGCGGTTAAAAGTTGGTGACCTTGCTCAAAAATATCCCAAAGTTCATCGTCATCTGGCAATTTAGGTGGGCGGTAAGCAAACATCGTATTTGGCTCAATAGTGAGCTGGTACCAAGAAAGGTGAGGAGGAGATAGCTCAATAGCTTGGCGAAGATCATCTAAGGCTTCTTCTAATGTTTGGTTTGGCAAACCGTGCATTAAATCTAAATTGAAACTTTTTAGCCCAGAAACTTTTGCTAAATTGACCGCACTTTTTGCCTCTGCTGCATTATGAATCCGCCCAAGACGCTGTAATTTATCATCATTGAAACTTTGAATTCCCATAGAAATTCGCGTAATGCCTGCTGATACATAACCTTTAAAACGTTCAGCTTCTACCGTGCCAGGATTCGCTTCTAATGTGATTTCAATATTATCTTCAAAATCAATCTGCTTTTTTATTTCTTTTAAGAGATACGCAATGCTTTCTGCTGAGAACAAACTTGGCGTACCGCCACCAATAAAAATCGAATGGAGTTTTCGTTGTTGAATTGAATCTTTAAAGCGCTGTAAATCGGCCTGTAGATCTTGCAGAAGATGATGAATATAGTCTTGTTCTGGTATATCGCCTTTTTGTGCGTGCGAATTAAAATCACAATAAGGGCATTTTTGAACGCACCATGGAATGTGTACATAAAGGGAAAGTGGAGGAAGTTTGAGCATGCTGTTATTAACGATTTTTAAATATGAGAACAGTTAGAAAAAGTACAAATTAACGTTGTGTAAATATGAAATCTTAGCTGATGCTGTGAATATTGACAAAAAGGGCCTGTTTTCACAAGCCCTAAAACATTCAATTAATTGACCGCTCTTGTTGCCTTAGTGGTCGCTTTACGGCGGGGTGATTTTGCCGCTTTAGCTTCAACTTTGACAAACTCAATGCCTTCAGGCGGATTTTCCAAGGCAAGGCCAAGTACTTCATCAATGGTTTCTACTGCATGAATCGCAAGATTTTGTTTTACGTTTTCTGGAATTTCTTCGAGATCTTTAACGTTCTCTTTTGGAATTAATACGGTTTTAATTCCACCTCGATGTGCCGCAAGAAGTTTTTCTTTTAATCCACCGATTGGTAGTACTTTACCGCGTAAACTGATTTCACCTGTCATGGCTACATCCGCACGCACAGGATTACCTGTTAAACAAGAAACTAATGCAGTACACATTGCAATACCGGCACTCGGACCATCTTTTGGTGTCGCACCATCTGGTACGTGAATGTGAATGTCGCGTTTTTCATGGAACTCAGAATTAATACCAAGTTTATCCGCACGAGCGCGCACAACGGTCATAGCTGCTTGGATGGATTCTTTCATCACATCGCCTAATGAACCTGTGAAAGTGAGTTTTCCTTTACCGACAACGGAGGCGGTTTCAATAGTGAGTAAATCGCCACCCACTTCTGTCCAAGCTAGACCTGTCACTTCACCAATGCGATTTTGTGTGTCGGCTTTGCCAAATTCAAAGCGTTTGACACCAAGATAATCGTGCAGATTATCTGAATTTACCGTGATAGATTTAAGTTTTGGATTTACTAATAAATTTTTCACTGCTTTACGGCAGATTTTTGAAATTTCACGTTCTAATCCACGAACACCCGCTTCACGAGTGTAATAGCGAATAATATCTAAAATTACACTTTCTTCGACAGTAAGCTCGCCTTTCTTTAAACCATTACGTTCAATTTGTTTCGCTAACAAATGACGCATCGCGATATTAAGTTTTTCATCTTCTGTGTAACCAGAAAGACGAATAACTTCCATACGATCCAATAATGGACCTGGAATATTCATAGAGTTTGATGTTGCGACAAACATTACATCAGAAAGATCATAATCCACTTCTAAATAGTGATCGTTAAAGGTGGTGTTTTGCTCAGGGTCGAGTACTTCAAGCAATGCTGATGCTGGATCACCTCGCATATCGGATGCCATTTTGTCAATTTCATCAAGCAAGAATAATGGATTTTTCACCCCCACTTTTGCCATCTTTTGAATTAATTTACCTGGCAATGCACCAATATAGGTTTTACGGTGACCACGGATTTCAGCCTCATCGCGAACACCGCCTAATGCCATGCGCACATATTTACGACCAGTGGCATTGGCAATAGATTGACCAAGAGAGGTTTTACCTACGCCTGGAGGGCCGACTAAGCAAAGAATGGGTCCTTTCACTTTGTTTAAACGTGCTTGTACTGCAAGATATTCAAGAATACGTTCTTTCACTCGTTCTAAGCCATAGTGATCGGCATCTAATACTTGTTGTGCTTTTGAAATGTCTTTTTTCACTTTAGAACGTTGATGCCAAGGCACTTGGATCATCCATTCAATATAGCTACGAACAACGGTCGCTTCAGAAGACATAGCTGACATCATTTTGAGTTTTTGTAACTCACTTTCCACTTTGTCACGCACATCTGCTGGCATACCTGCCGCTTCAACCTTTTGACGAAGTTGCTCAACTTCATCAATCGTGTCTTCATTTTCGCCACTATCCATTTCTTTACGAATAGCTTTAATTTGCTCGCTTAGATAATAGTTACGTTGGCTTTTCTCCATTTGTTTTTTTACGCGGCCGCGAATGCGTTTTTCAACTTGAAGAATGTCCGCTTCTGATTCCATCATGCCAAGCAGATATTCTAGGCGGTCTTGCACGTTAGCAAGTTCCAATACGCTTTGTTTATGGCGAACACTTACCGGTAAATGAGCCGCCATTGTGTCTGATAAACGATCAGCATCACCAAGGCGATGAAGTGCATTTAATACATCTGCAGGGATTTTTTTATTTAAGTTGAGATAATTTTCGAATTCAGAAAGTACCGCTTTTTTCGCAACATCTAACTCTTTCTCATCACCATAAGTGGTTTCGATAGGGGTAATTTTTGCGGAAAAGCACTTTTCGCCATCTTCAAGGCTGTTAATTTTCGCGCGATTTTGACCTTCAACTAGCACTTTTACTGTGCCATCAGGTAATTTTAGTAATTGAATAATGTTAGCAATGGTACCCACATCAAATAAATCTTCAGGGGTTGGTTCTTCCAAATCCGCCTCTCTTTGAGATACTAAAAGAAGCTGTTTATCATCGTTCATCGCTTCTTCAAGGGCATTAATTGATTTTGCACGCCCTACAAAAAGTGGCATCACCATATAAGGGAAAACGACGACATCGCGTAATGGCAATACGGGCATCGTACGTTGGGTATTCTTCGCCATAATTTATCTCTCTTAATTCTTTCCGATAATTTGGGTAAATATTGGGGTAGGGAAAAAGGAATTCAAGGAAAAGATTATAACAAAATCTGAGTTGTAAAGTGGGTTTTAAACAAAAAAGAATTTTGGCAAATGAAGTGATAATCGCTAAAATAACTGACAATTTTATTAAATTTCACAAAATATTGAGTTATGTTCCCGAAAAATAATTTTATTTTCCCCACTTACGTTCAAATGTATCCTTACTCCAAGGATCGCCCTTTTCTCAAACAAGTGCGGGAAAAATTACGTTATTATGGCTATAAATGGCTCTATCAAAAGCAATGTAGCCAATTAGTGGATTTTCTTAATACAGAAACTCAATGGCAGCCTTTATTTACACAAGATTATTATCGTATAAATACAATTCTTACTACTTTTTGCGATAAACGCTTTTCTGCTTCAGGACGTTTAACGGCGATTACGGAGAATTTACGTTTGGCAGAAGAAAAAATGGGACGTTCGCTTTGCCAACAATTATTGGAGCAGCAAAATATCGTGTTAACACAATTAACTGATGATTTGCGTTTATCTTTAAGTATCAATCATATCGATCCCTTTGAAGGGTATTTTTCTATTAATATTCGTAATCAACATAATGAGCGAGTATATGATGCTTCTTTCACTTTTTTGAGCCCGAATAAATTGCTTATCGCCTCGATTCAAGGCCCCTCAAGTGGCAATGCTCAAGAACTTGTAAAACAGGCTACGAAAGCATTGCACGGTATGCGTCCAATGTTTCTGTTAGTCAATGCATTCAAAATGCTCACTGAAAAATGGCAATGTGAGCTAGTGGGCATTCCGCACAAAGCACAGGGAAAATATCGTCTTTCTGCGCGCAGTAAGATTTTGTTTAATTACGATGAGTTCTGGCAAGAGAATCAAGGGGAATATAGCAATAATTATTGGCAATTGCCTTTAGATATTGAACGCAAACAGTTAGAAGATATCGCAAGTAAAAAACGTTCTATGTATCGTAAACGTTATGAAATGTTAGACCAAATGGCATTGGATATTCAGCAACTTTAACGAAGAAAGTGCAATGAAAAGGGGAAAAAGACCGCTTATGTTTGAGAATTTTGTAGCTTGAATAGGAAGAGCTTTATCTAAATGCGTTGAGAAGACGCAGGCTTCAAGAGGAAGCCGAGCAACGGAAATTATCCAAATGTTAAGAACGTCTTATCCATTAAAATAGCAATTAAGCTTTGTATGATTAGTTCGTAGTATTTTCTTTTCCCAATTTCAAATTAAGCTAGATAAAGCTCTTAAAGCTGCCATTAAAAAGAAATATTCTGATTAAATAAAGCCCGTTGTGTCATTTTATATTTAAACCAAGGCTGGCACAGAACAAATTGTGGCTTATCGTCAAATAAAGGTAGAGAGGAGATAGTTGATGCAGCCTGGGTTAGTATAGTCACCGATGGATTCAACTAAAATTAAAAGGATTGAGTCTGATACAATATCGAAAACAATCCTTTAAATAACAGCCTAACTTTTGGGAGGTAGATTATTTTTTTACTGCGCTTTTGAGCTATTTTCTCAATTTAACTAACTCTACCTGATGGTTTTCACCTTTTTTTAGAATTAAATTTGCTCGCTCACGGGTTGGAAGAATGTTTTGATTGAGATTTAACCCGTTAATTTCATCCCAAATTTTACTTGCCGTCGTAATGGCCTCTTCTTTTGATAAACTTGCGTAATGTTTAAAGTAAGAATTAGGATCATTAAATGCACTTTCTCGGAATTTTAAAAAACGTTTGATGTACCATTCTTTCAGCAATTTTTCTTCTGCATCGACATAAATAGAGAAATCAACAAAATCTGACACAAAGGTTTGATTGGTTTTGTTATTGCCTGTTTGAAGAACATTTAATCCTTCTAAAATGAGAATGTCGGGTTTATCTACCACATCAAATTCATCGGGAATAATATCGTATGTTAGATGAGAGTAGATCGGTACTGTAACATTACTTTTACCTGATTTTACATCTGCTAAAAAAGCGAATGAGTTTAGGCGTGTCATAAGAAACGGGAAAACCTTTCTTTTGTAAAAGATTCTCTTGTTTAAGTTTTTCTAATGGATAAAGAAACCCGTCTGTTGTGATGAGATCAACTTTTCTTTCAGTCGGCCAATGAGAAAGTAGAGATTGTAGAATACGTGCAGAAGTACTTTTTCCCACGGCAACACTGCCAGCAATACTAATTATGTAAGGTGTTTTGACATTATTTCTGCCTAAAAAACGATGTAGTACCGTTTGGCGATGTAAATTTTCATCAATGTAATAGTTAATAAGACGAGTTAACGGTAGGTAAATCGTACTTACTTCATCTAATGAAAGGTCTTCATTAAAACCTAAAAGTGGTTTGAGATCCTGTTCTGTCAATTTTAATGGAACGGATTTACGTAATTCCGCCCATTGTTCACGATTAAAGCTTAAAAAAGGTGTTTGCTGAGTTGAAAATTCCACAATAATTTTATTTGATAGCTAAATAAACGAAGAAAAATATACTCTATAACCAGCATGTTCGCATTTATTTTTCAGTAAATTTAATAAGATTTGGTTAAAAATTCACATTTTTGCTTGTGATTTAAACGAACACGCAAAAAAAATAATTTTTTTAGAAAAAAAACTTGTCACGAAAAGTTTTTTCCATATAATACGCCTCACTTGCTTACGACACGCCGACTTAGCTCAGTAGGTAGAGCAACTGACTTGTAATCAGTAGGTCATCAGTTCGATTCCGATAGTCGGCACCATTCTTTCGTACACAAGTATTCATTTAGCGTGGAGGGGTTCCCGAGCGGCCAAAGGGGGCAGACTGTAAATCTGTTGGCTCAGCCTTCGAAGGTTCGAATCCTTCTCCCTCCACCATCTTTTAGATGAATCCTGATGGGACAGACGAATTTAGGACTTGCGGGCATCGTATAATGGCTATTACCTTAGCCTTCCAAGCTAATGATGCGGGTTCGATTCCCGCTGCCCGCTCCAAACGCTGATATAGCTCAGTTGGTAGAGCGCACCCTTGGTAAGGGTGAGGTCGGCGGTTCAAATCCGCCTATCAGCACCATCCTTCAATTCTCTTTCCTTCATTTAAAATAAAAAATTTTATTGGTTAATGTGGTTTTATTTACCCATCGATAACCGTGTCTATTTAGAGGGACTCTTTAAATGTCTAAAGAAAAATTTGAACGTACAAAACCGCACGTAAACGTGGGTACAATCGGCCACGTTGACCACGGTAAAACAACTTTAACAGCAGCAATCACAACCGTATTATCTAAACACTACGGTGGTGCAGCTCGCGCATTTGACCAAATCGATAACGCGCCAGAAGAAAAAGCACGTGGTATCACCATCAACACTTCACACGTTGAATACGATACAGCAACTCGTCACTACGCACACGTTGACTGTCCGGGACACGCCGACTATGTTAAAAACATGATTACTGGTGCGGCACAAATGGATGGTGCTATCTTAGTAGTAGCAGCAACTGATGGTCCTATGCCACAAACTCGTGAGCACATCTTATTAGGTCGCCAAGTAGGTGTACCTTACATCATCGTATTCTTAAACAAATGCGACATGGTAGATGACGAAGAGTTATTAGAATTAGTAGAAATGGAAGTTCGTGAACTTCTTTCTCAATATGACTTCCCAGGTGACGATACTCCAATCGTACGTGGTTCTGCATTACAAGCATTAAACGGCGTAGCAGAATGGGAAGAAAAAATCCTTGAGTTAGCAAACCACTTAGATACTTACATCCCAGAGCCAGAGCGTGCGATTGACCAACCGTTCCTTCTTCCAATCGAAGATGTGTTCTCAATCTCAGGTCGTGGTACAGTAGTAACTGGTCGTGTAGAACGTGGTATCATCCGTACTGGTGATGAAGTAGAAATCGTAGGTATCAAAGATACAGCGAAAACTACTGTAACGGGTGTTGAAATGTTCCGTAAATTACTTGACGAAGGTCGTGCAGGTGAAAACATCGGTGCATTATTACGTGGTACCAAACGTGAAGAAATCGAACGTGGTCAAGTATTAGCGAAACCAGGTTCAATCACGCCACACACTGACTTCGAATCAGAAGTGTACGTATTATCAAAAGAAGAAGGTGGTCGTCATACTCCGTTCTTCAAAGGTTACCGTCCACAATTCTATTTCCGTACAACTGACGTAACTGGTACTATCGAATTACCAGAAGGCGTGGAAATGGTAATGCCTGGTGATAACATCAAGATGACAGTAAGCTTAATCCACCCAATCGCGATGGACCAAGGTTTACGTTTCGCAATCCGTGAAGGTGGCCGTACAGTAGGTGCTGGCGTTGTTGCGAAAATCATCAAATAATTGATGTATTTTTGAATGTCTTAAAGACATAAAGAAGACAAGAGAAAGTGCGGGGAAAATTCTCCGCACTTTTTGTTTATTCTATATCTGATATTTCGCTTGAGTATTTACTAAATTATTTGATTTTTATAGTGATAGCTGTGGTGAATAATTCTCAGTGATTCCAACAAGTTCTTCTATTGAAATTAATTTTATCTTGCTGCTTTGAGGTAAAAGTGCGGTGAGATTTCTTGCTAAAATATCTTGTTTCAATATCATGCAATTCCCTTTACATTTTGCAAAATAATCAGGATATTTTACCGCCAATAGCACACCGTCTTGCCATAATACTACCGCATCTTTTTCTGTAATATATGAAAAATAGTCATCTAGTTCAGTTTGGGGATAATCTGATTGAGAAAATGTATAAAGCATAATATTCCTTAGAAAGTGAACAATTTTTCAGCTTGAGTAAGTTTTTCTATCAATAAAGAGCGGTCAATTTTTTCACAAGATAGGATTAGTTGCTCATTATCTAGCTTAAATTTCTGTAAAGATTCCGTGCATATAAAGCGTTGTTCTACATCATATAAATCTAATAATTTAAAGGTTCTAATGAAGTCTTTCTGTTGAATGAGTTCAGGTTGTTGATGATTAATAAGATTTAGTACACCATCATCTATAAAAAATACGCCAATGTCATCTGGATCACAAAAAGCTGTTGCGGCAAGAATTGCATCTAAGCCTTCTCGTGAAATGGATGTGCCATGTGGAGATGTGCGAAATAAAAAGGCTATTTTCATAGGGTTATTACTCGATCTGCTTTTAAACTTGCTGCCATAAATTCACCAAGGCCTGCAATTATGAATCTCTTTGCAAGATTATTGTGACCTGTACTGGCTGTTGTTAAGTTATCGACGATACCTCGTCGTTGAGATGCCGCAACACATAAATGCAAAGGAACATTGTGGGTTACGGAAAACATTTGCCAATGTTTTTGTAAATTAACTTCATCATTGGCTGGATACACTAATGCATTTCCGTTACTCACTCCATCTTGAAAGAAAAAAATCTGTGAGATTTCGTGACCTTTTTTGATTAAGGCTTCTGCAAATTGATAAGCTAAAAATGCCCCTTGCTTTCCGTAAATAGGGCTTTTGACGGCGATAACATAGCGCATTATTCTTGCTCTTGTTTGATTTGACGGATGTACAGGTAAACCGTATGTCGGGAAATATCTAAACGTTCTGCGACTAAATTAATCGCATCTTTAATATCAAAAATACCTTTTTCGTAAAGAGAAAGGACGATTTGTCGGTTTTTAGTATTATTGGCAACAGAGCGATCTGCATTGACTTCTTCTATTGTTTTTTCAATAGTCTGTGCAACCAAGTCTTCAACTGAACTCGCAAAATTAACCGAAGATGTTTCATTCGTATGCTCCGTTGGCATAAAGCATTGCAAAAATTGAGATACGGGTACATCTAAATTAATATTGATACAAAGCAAACCAATAATACGTTGAGTTTTATTACGAATGGCAATGGTGACTGATTTCATCAGTACGCTGCCTTTTGCTCGTGTAAAATAAGGCTTTGAAACACTTTCGCTTTGCATATTTCGTAGCGAACGTAAGGCAAGATCGGTGATTGGCGAACCAACTTGTCGATTAGTGTTATGTCCGTTAGCAATACAAATAGCAGAATGTTCAATATCTTCTAGAGAATGAAGCACAATTTCGCAGTGTTCGCCAATAAGAGCGCTTACACCATCAACGACCGCTTGATAGGAATTTATGATAGTGCGATCTTCGTCGGTGAACGGATATTTGTCGTTTAAAGTCATGGTGTTAGGTTAAAAGTGCGGTAAAAATTCCGCTTGTTATTTATAATAAAAAGCACGCGTTAAAGAACGCGCGCTTTTAAACTCATTAATTATTTTGCAGCTTTTGGATTGACGTCTAATACTTCTACATCAAAAATTAATGTTGAATTTGGTGGAATAGATGCGCCAGCACCTTGTTCGCCATAGCCTAATTCAGGGGCAATAACTAATTGAATTTTTCCGCCTTTTTTCACTAATTGAAGACCTTCAGTCCAGCCTTTAATTACCTGATCAAGTTGGAATTCTACAGGTTGACCACGCTCTACGGAGCTATCAAATACTTTTCCATTTGGTAATTTACCCGTGTAATGTACTTTAACGGTATCTGTTGCTTTGATTGAATCGCCTTTACCAGCATTTTCAATTTTATACATTAAACCAGATTGTGTAGTTTTTACATCTTTACCTTTAGCAAATTCAGCACGGAATTTATCACCTTCTTCTTTTGCTTGTTTAGCAATCGATTCTGCTTTTGCTTTTGATGCAGCCATTAATTTTGCTTCAATAGATTCTAAGGTTTTTTGGATTTTTTCATCTTTACGAACATCCACTTTACCTTCTAAGGCATCTTTTAAACCATCTAAAATACGCGCATTATCATATTTGATGACTTCTTTGTGTGAATCTACAAGATCTTTCATTTGACTGCCCATGAGTGTACCCACGGCATAAGATGCCGCTTTCTCATCGAATGCGCTATCCTCTGCAAAAACTTGGCCAGAAATCACCGCACTTACCATTAATGCTGCGATAGATAATTTTTGAATTTTTAACATATGAGTTAATCCTTTATAATGAATGGAATAATACGAGGAATAGATTAAATTGCTTTCTATCTATTCTCAACTTTTTTTTAGAATTTAGAGAAAATTTATGCAAATTCAACAAATGTTAGAAAATCGCATCGAGGAACTTGAAACGAAAATTGCATTTCAGGAACAGTTATTAGATGAATTAAATCACGCTTTAGTTCAACAGCAATTTGATATTGATAAAATGCAAGTCCAACTGCGTTATATGGCAAATAAATTAAAAGATTTTCAACCCTATAACATTGCAAGCCAATCTGAAGAAACGCCACCGCCCCATTATTAATTTCTGCAATAAATTCGTACAAATGAAAAGGGCGCTTAATGCGCCCTTTAAATTACATTCCCAAATAATAATCAGCTAAATACTTGCCTGTTTATGCAAAGTATTTTTCCAAATCGTCGCTACCGCCAATGTGTTTACCACCGATAAACACTTGTGGAACAGTAGTACGACCTGAAACTGCACGTACGCTCACGATTGTTGCATCGTGACCTAATACGATTTCTTCAAAGCTTAAGCCTTTATCGTGTAAAAGTTGTTTTGCTTTTGCACAGAAAGGACAGCCAGGTTTTGTGAAGATCGAAATAGACTCTTGCACTTGGTGTTGTGGCGCAAGGTATTTCAACATAGTGTCAGCATCGGATACTTTGAACGGATCGCCTGGTTCGTTTGGTTCGATAAACATTTTTTCAACTACGCCGTTTTTTACAAGCATAGAATAACGCCATGAACGTTTACCAAAACCTAAATCTTCTTTACCAACTAACATACCCATACCTTCGGTAAATTCACCATTACCATCTGGAATGAAAGTGATGTTTTCAGATTTTTCATCTTCTTTCCATGCGTTCATTACGAAAGTATCATTTACAGATACAACAAGAATATCGTCTACACCGTATTTTTTGAATACTGGTGCTAATTCGTTGTAACGCGGTAAGTGTGATGATGAGCAAGTTGGAGTGAATGCACCTGGTAACGAGAACACGATCACTGTTTTGTTATCAAATAATTCAGAGGTAGTTACATCAACCCATTTATCACCCTGACGAGTGCGGAATGTCACTTGAGGGACTTTTTTTCCTTCCATACTAGACATTGTTTTTTTCTCCTATGTGGTTGTTAATTTAAATTTTATGCGCTGTATTATAGGGAAAATTATGATATAGTCATAATCAATTAATTCTATTCTTTTAATTGAATTTTTCTATAGGGAAAATCTCATGAATATCCGTGATCTAGAATATCTTGTTGCCTTATCTGAATATAAACATTTCCGTCGTGCTGCCGATTCTTGTAATGTGAGTCAACCAACATTAAGTGGTCAAATTCGTAAATTAGAAGATGAGCTCGGTATTATCTTGTTAGAGCGCACCAGTCGTAAGGTGTTGTTTACTCAATCTGGGATGTTGTTGGTTGATCAAGCTCGTACAGTTCTTCGAGAAGTAAAATTATTGAAAGAAATGGCGAGCAATCAAGGTAAAGAAATGACCGGGCCATTACACATCGGTTTAATCCCAACACTTGGCCCTTATTTGCTCCCTTATATTGTACCAACGTTAAAAGAGGCATTCCCTGATTTAGAAGTTTTTCTTTATGAAGCGCAAACGCATCAATTATTAGAACAATTGGAAACGGGGCGTTTAGATTGTGCTATCGTTGCCACTGTTCCAGAAACTGAGGCTTTTATTGAAGTACCTATTTTCAACGAGAAAATGTTACTTGCCGTATCTGAGCATCATCCTTGGGCTCAAGAAAGTAAACTTCCAATGAACCAGTTAAATGGTCAAGAAATGTTAATGCTTGATGATGGTCATTGTTTGCGTAATCAAGCGTTAGATTATTGCTTCACTGCTGGCGCAAAAGAAAATTCCCATTTCCAAGCAACTAGTCTTGAAACTTTGCGCAATATGGTGGCAGCAAATGCAGGTATTACTTTTATGCCTGAATTGGCTGTATTGAATGAAGGTACGCGCAAAGGTGTGAAATATATTCCTTGTTATTCGCCTGAGCCATCACGCACCATTGCGTTGGTTTATCGTCCTGGTTCACCATTACGTAACCGCTATGAGCGTGTGGCAAGTGCGGTCAGCGATGAAGTTAAATCTATTCTAGGTGGGTTGAAATAATGGCTGGTGTTCGTGCTGTTCAAAAAGAAAAGACTCGTCGCGCTTTAGTGGATGCGGCATTTAATCAACTTAGCGCAGAAAAAAGTTTTTCTAATTTGAGTTTGAGAGAAGTTGCTCGCGAGGCTGGAATTGCGCCTACATCTTTCTATCGCCATTTTAGCGATATGGATGAACTCGGCTTAGAAATGGTGGATGAAGCTGGTTTGATGTTGCGCCAACTAATGCGTCAAGCGCGTAAACGTATTGATGCTGGCGGTAGCGTTATTTCAGTTTCTGTAGATACATTTTTTGAATTTATCACTAACAGTACGAACGTTTTCCGTTTGCTATTACGCGAAAGTTCAGGCACTTCTCAAGCTTTTCGTACTGCGGCAGCACGTGAAATTAAGCATTTTGTTGATGAGTTAGCAGAATATATTTCCTACAAACATCAATATTCGCAATATGTTGCTTATGTTCAAGCGGAAGGCATCGTAACAATCGTATTCACCGCAGGGGCTAATGCTTTAGATATGAGTAAAGCTGAACGTGAGCAACTTAAAGCTCGAGTGATTTTGCAGTTGAGAATGCTTGCAAAAGGCGCTGATTTTGCAGCGAATAAGGAAAGAGGTAAGTAAGATAGTTTATATCTAGCCTATTAGTTTTCTCTTTGTGCTTAGATATTCACTATCTTTTATTTTTCCGAGTTATTTCTCATACCAAATTTTATTCACATAAAGTGTAATAAAACCTGAGGGCGTTTCTACCCGCACTTCATCGTCTAATGTTTTTCCGATTAAAGCTCGAGCAACAGGAGAATCAATGGATATCCAATTTTTCGCAGGGGCAAATTCATCGCAACCGACAATACGGTATTGCTTGGTTTCACCTTCTTCATCTTCCAATTCTACCCATGCGCCGAAGAAAATTTTTCCCTCTTGCTTTGGGTTGTAATCGACAATTTGTAGCACCTCCAATCTTTTAGTTAAAAAACGTACTCGGTGATCAATTTCACGTAAACGACGTTTTCCGTAAATATATTCGGCATTTTCGCTACGATCGCCTAAAGCAGCAGCATCTGAGACTGCTTGAGTGACTTTTGGGCGTTCTTCTTTCCACAAAAACTTGAGTTCTTGGTCAAGCTCATTCCAGCCTTGACGGGTAATATAATTTGATTTTGCCATAATAAAAATAAAAGAAAGTTTTTCGAATTATATTTGAGCCAACAGCCTAAAACCAGTATTCTATCCCCGTTTTTTCTAGAATTCTTTCATAACAAAGAAGTATGACAATGTTAAATCAACAAATTAGCCAAATTATTGCGGTAGAATTAACCGTTCAACCCCAACAAATTCTTGCCGCCATTCAATTATTAGATGATGGCAACACGATTCCATTTATTGCACGTTATCGTAAAGAAGCCACAGGTGGTTTAGATGACACCCAGCTTCGTCATTTTGAAACCCGTTTAATTTATTTGCGTGAATTAGAAGATCGTCGTCAAACCATTTTGAAATCTATTGAAGAGCAAGGGAAATTGACAGATGAATTACGTGACAAAATCCATGCAACGCAAAGCAAAACCGAATTAGAAGATTTGTATTTGCCGTACAAACCAAAACGCCGTACCAAAGGCCAAATTGCCATTGAAGCGGGTCTTGAGCCATTGGCTGATTTACTTTGGAATGAGCCAAAAAATGAGCCAGAATCAACCGCACTTTCCTTTGTTGATGCTGAAAAAGGCGTAGCTGATAGCAAAGCTGCATTAGATGGTGCTCGTTATATTTTAATGGAGCGCTTTGCAGAAGATGCGGGGTTATTAGCGAAAGTCCGCGATTATTTAGCGAAAAATGCGGTTATTGTATCCAAAGTGATCGAAGGCAAAGAAACGGAAGGCGCAAAATTCCAAGATTATTTCGATCATCAAGAATTATTAAAAAATGTGCCTTCTCACCGAGCATTAGCGATGTTCCGTGGACGTAATGAGGGTATTTTACAATTAAGCTTAAATGCTGATCCTGATGCAGAAGAGGGAAGTCGCCAAAGCTATTGTGAAGAAATTATTCGTGATTATTTAGATGTACGTTTCACGGGACAGCCTGCGGATAAATGGCGTGAGCAAGTGATTGCGTGGACATGGAAAATCAAAGTTTTGTTGCATTTAGAAACGGAATTAATGGCAAGTTTACGTGAAAAAGCGGAAGAAGAGGCCATTGATGTTTTTGCCCGAAATCTGACCGCACTTTTAATGGCAGCACCCGCTGGCGCGAAAAGTACCATGGGCTTAGACCCTGGCTTGCGTACGGGGGTTAAAGTCGCGGTGGTGGATAACACAGGTAAATTATTAGATACCACCACCATTTACCCACACACAGGTCGTGAAGCTGAAGCGCAAGTGGCAATTTTCAGCTTGATCCGCGAACATAACGTAGAATTAATTGCCATTGGTAATGGTACCGCTTCTCGTGAAACCGAACGTTTTGCGAAAGAAGTGATTAAAGAAATCAAAGAAAATAAACCACAAACTGTTGTGGTGAGTGAAGCGGGCGCGTCCGTTTATTCTGCTTCTGAATTTGCGGCAAATGAATTCCCGAATTTAGATGTATCTTTACGTGGTGCAGTCTCTATCGCCCGTCGTTTACAAGATCCATTGGCAGAATTAGTGAAAATCGAACCAAAAGCCATTGGTGTAGGGCAATATCAGCACGATGTAAACCAAACCCAACTTGCGCGTAAACTCGATGCGGTAGTGGAAGACTGTGTAAACGCAGTAGGTGTGGATTTGAATACGGCATCCGCGCCATTGCTTGCTCGCGTGGCAGGGATGACGAAAACCTTAGCGCAAAACATTGTGGAATATCGTGATGAAAATGGTCGTTTTGAAAGCCGTAGCGAATTGAAAAAAGTGCCGCGTTTAGGGCCAAAAGCCTTTGAGCAGTGTGCGGGCTTTATGCGTATTGCAGACGGGAAAAATCCACTTGATGCTTCAGGTGTCCACCCAGAAGCTTATCCTGTAGTGGAAAAAATCTTGCAAGCTACCTCGCAATCTATCCAAGATTTAATGGGTAACTCTGGTGTGGTGCATCAACTTGACGCTAAACAATTTATTGATGAGCAATTTGGTTTACCGACCGTTCAAGATATTTTCAAAGAATTGGAAAAACCAGGTCGCGATCCGCGTGGTGAGTTTAAAACTGCCGTATTCGCAGAAGGCGTGGAAGAAATCACCGATTTAAAACCAGGTATGATTTTAGAAGGTACTGTCACCAATGTGACTAACTTCGGCGCATTTGTGGATATTGGTGTTCACCAAGATGGTTTAGTGCATATTTCATCATTAAGCGATAAATTCGTAGAAGATCCACATCAAGTGGTGAAAACTGGCGATATCGTGAAAGTGAAAGTATTGGAAGTGGATGTACCGCGTAAACGTATTGCCTTAACGATGCGATTAGATGAAAGTGCGGTCAAAAATGATAGCAAATCTGACCGTGCTTTATCTGCAAGAGCTCGTGGAAATACGCAGCGAGAGGCGCGTAGTTCAAGAGGTAATAATGCGATGGGCAATGCCTTTGCTGATGCGCTAAAAAATTGGAAAAAATAACAAGTTATAGGGCGAGATTATTCGCCCTTTTTTTATATCTTTCCTTTCCCGAAAAGCATCGCCAAAACGGCGATTTTTTGCTATAATCCAGCCCAATTTTTATTTACAAAAGAATGAGATAAATTATGTCAGAAACGACCAATGATAACTATGGTGCATCGAGCATTAAAGTATTAAAAGGCCTTGATGCGGTGCGTAAACGTCCTGGTATGTATATCGGTGATACTGATGACGGTACTGGTTTGCACCATATGGTATTTGAAGTGGTGGATAATGCCATTGATGAAGCCCTCGCTGGCCATTGTTCCGATATTATCGTGACAATTCATGACGATAATTCAGTATCGGTGCAAGATGATGGGCGTGGCATTCCTGTGGATATTCACCCAGAAGAAGGTGTTTCTGCAGCAGAAGTTATCATGACAGTGCTTCACGCTGGCGGTAAATTTGACGATAACTCTTATAAAGTATCGGGCGGTTTACACGGTGTGGGCGTATCAGTGGTGAATGCGCTTTCTGATAAATTACAGTTAACCATTCGTCGTCAAGGTCACGTTCATGAGCAATTCTATCATTTAGGTGAGCCACAAGCGCCATTAACAGTGATTGGCGACACAGAGGCAACGGGGACAACAGTTCGTTTCTGGCCAAGCTCAGATATTTTTGCTATCACAACCTTTGATTACAAAATCTTAGCAAAACGCTTACGTGAGCTTTCTTTCTTGAACTCAGGCGTATCTATTCGTTTAATCGATAAACGTGATGGCTCTGAAGATCATTTCCATTACGAAGGCGGTATTCAAGCATTCGTCGAATATTTGAATAAAAATAAAAACCCAATTCATCCAAAACCATTTTATTTTACAGCTGAGAAAGATGGCATCGGTGTAGAAGTCGCCTTGCAGTGGAATGATGGTGTAAATGAAAACGTATACTGTTTCACCAATAACATTCCTCAACGTGATGGCGGTACTCACTTAGCAGGTTTCCGTGGTGCTTTAACCCGTAGTTTAAATAGCTATATGGAAAACGAAGGTATGCTGAAAAAAGAAAAAGTGGCCACTTCAGGCGATGATGCGCGTGAAGGTTTAGTTGCGATTATTTCAGTTAAAGTGCCTGATCCAAAATTCTCATCGCAAACTAAAGACAAACTCGTGTCTTCAGAAGTTAAAAGTGCGGTGGAATCTGCGATGAATGAAAAAATGCAGGAATATTTATTGGAAAATCCTGCAGATGCAAAAATCATTGTAAACCAAATTATTATGGCAGCTCGTGCGCGCGAAGCAGCACGCAAAGCTCGTGAAATGACTCGCCGTAAAGGGGCATTAGATATTGCAGGTTTACCGGGTAAACTTGCAGACTGCCAAGAAAAAGATCCTGCGCTTTCTGAACTTTACTTGGTGGAGGGTGACTCTGCGGGTGGTTCTGCAAAAGTTGGTCGTGATCGTAAAACTCAAGCAATTTTGCCATTGAAAGGTAAAATCTTAAACGTAGAAAAAGCACGTTTCGACAAAATGTTGTCTTCCCAAGAAGTAGGGACATTAATTACAGCTTTGGGCTGTGGTATTGGTCGTGATGAATATAATCCAGATAAATTACGTTATCATCATATCATTATCATGACTGATGCTGATGTGGATGGTTCTCACATTCGTACGTTGCTTTTAACGTTCTTCTATCGTCAAATGCCTGAGCTGATTGAGCGTGGTTATGTTTATATTGCTCAGCCGCCACTTTACAAAGTGAAAAAAGGAAAACAAGAACGCTACATTAAAGATGCAGATGAAATGGAGCAATATGAATTAACGCTTGCTTTAGATGGCGCGGAATTACATATTAGCGCAAATGCACCAGCAATGAATGCCCTTGTATTTGAAAAATTGGTGGCAGAATATAACAGCGTACAAAAACTTATCAGTCGTTTAAGTCGCCATTATCCAACTCCAGTGTTGCAAGGATTAATTTATCAGTCGCCAATTTCTGTTGAAATGATGAAAGACGAAAGTGCGGTGGAAAATTGGGGTAAATCTTTTGTTGAACAACTGACCGCAAAAGAAACAGAAGCTCATCAATATTCGGTGCGTACACAATTTAATGCGGAACGCAAAGTGTATGAAGCGGTGATTACCGTTCGTAAACACGGTATTGATACCGATTATTTCTTGAATTTTGATTTTGTTCACGGCAATGAATATGCGAAAATTGTTTCTCTTAATAAACAACTCAATGGTTTATTAGAAGAAGGCGCTTATGTCACACGTGGTGAAAAAGTACAGTCAGTTCGTACTTTTGAACAAGCCGTTGAATGGCTGGTGAAAGAATCTCGTAAAGGCCTTGAAGTACAACGTTATAAAGGACTTGGTGAAATGAACGCAGACCAACTTTGGGAAACCACAATGGATCCAAATTCACGTCGTATGTTGAAGGTTTCTATTAAGGACGCCGTTGCAGCGGATCAACTCTTCACGACCTTAATGGGAGATGAAGTTGAGCCACGTCGTGAGTTCATTGAGCTGAATGCGTTAAGAGCAAATTTGGACGTGTAAATTTTCGTCTATTTATATTCATGACTGAAAGGGCACCAAAGTGCCCTTTCTTTGTTTATCTTGTTATTTCATATCAGGATTACTATTGGTTTTTTGAACTTAAGTGAGTAAACTAAATGCACTCATTTTCTCAACGGAGAACCTTTATGAAACCTTATCTTATCGCCCCATCAATTCTTTCTGCCGATCTCGCTCGTCTTGGTGATGATGTACAAAACGTACTTAATGCAGGCGCGGATGTTATTCATTTTGATGTTATGGATAACCATTATGTACCTAATCTCACTTTTGGGCCTGCGGTATGTCAAGCTTTACGCGATTATGGTATTACCGCACCGATTGATGTGCATTTGATGGTAAAACCGGTCGATCGCATTATTCCCGATTTTGCTAAAGCAGGTGCGAACTACATCACTTTCCACCCAGAATCTAGCGAACATATTGACCGCTCTTTACAGCTTATTCGCGATTGTGGTTGTAAATCTGGATTAGTTTTTAATCCTGCGACGCCCTTGAGCTATTTAGATTACGTTTTGGATAAAGTGGATGTGGTTTTATTAATGTCAGTAAATCCTGGATTTGGCGGACAATCTTTTATTCCAGCAACGTTGAAGAAATTACAACAGGCTCGTAAGATCATTGATGAAAGTGGTTATGACATTCGTCTTGAAGTGGATGGTGGCGTGAAGGTTGATAACATCGCAGAAATCGCTGCGGCGGGCGCAGATATGTTTGTGGCGGGTTCTGCAATTTTTGGTAAGCCAGATTATAAACAAGTTATTGACCAAATGCGTACACAGCTCGCGAGTGTGGGCGCATAACTGTCATTTTAATGAAATGCAATAGAACAGAGAAAAACAATGAATACACAATTTAAACTTATTGGCTTTGATTTAGATGGTACGTTGGTAAATAGCCTGCCTGATTTAGCGCTATCCGTAAATTCTGCCTTGGCTGAATTCGATTTACCGCAAGCACCAGAAGAATTAGTGTTAACTTGGATCGGTAATGGCGCGCCTGTATTAATTGCACGAGCGTTAGATTGGGCGCAAAAACAAACAGGAAAAGAGTTAACTGAAGAAGAGATTAAGCAGGTAACGGAGCGTTTTAATTTTTATTATGGCGAGAATTTATGTAATGTCAGTCGCCTGTATCCGAATGTAAAAGAAACATTAGAAACCTTAAAAGAAAAAGGCTATGTCCTAGCAGTTGTTACCAATAAACCCACAAGACATGTTCAACCTGTGTTGGCAGCATTTGGCATTGATCATTTATTTAGTGAAATGTTGGGTGGCCAATCTTTACCTTCCATTAAACCACATCCAGGCCCGCTTTATTATTTATGCGGAAAATTTGGTTTTGAACCACGCCAAGTGCTTTTCGTAGGTGATTCTAAAAATGATATTATCGCAGGTCACTCTGCGGGCTGTGCAGTTGTTGGTTTAACTTACGGCTACAATTACAATATCCCTATTAGTAAATCCAATCCAGATTGGGTGTTTGATGATTTTGCCCAGCTATTAACGATTCTGTAAGTTTCCTATCTAACAAAAAAGTGCGGTGAAAATTCACCGCACTTCTTTTATCAAATGAATTGTTTTTTAAAGAATATTTGAAAATTCTTCTAACATTTCTTTTGGCCATACGCTTGATTGGACTTCACCGATATGTTTTTTACGAAGTAAAAGCATTGCTAAGCGAGATTGACCGATACCACCGCCGATAGTTAATGGTAATTTTCCGTTTAATAAATCTTGGTGCCAATCCATTTTTAAACGGTCTTCATCACCCGTTAGGCTAACTTGTAAACGCAATGCACTTTCATCTACGCGAATGCCCATTGAGGAAAGTTCAAAGGCTTTACCTAATTGGTCGTTCCATACCAAAATATCGCCGTTTAAGCCTTTGTAGCCATTTTCAGATTCGGTTGTCCAGTCATCATAGTCAGGAGCACGGCCATCATGAGGTTTGCCATCTGAAAGTTTGCCGCCAATCCCGATCAAGAATACTGCGCCGTATTCTTTACAAATTGCGTTTTCACGTTCTTTACTGCTTAAATCTGGATAGCGTTTTACTAAATCTTCGCTGTGCACAAAGGTAATGTGTTTTGGAAGAATTGAAGGAATATCAAAACGTGCTTCTACGGCTAATTCTGTTAAACGAATAGCACGATAAATAGAATTTACTGTTTCTTTTAAGTATGCAAAATTACGACGACCTTCAGGAATCACTTTTTCCCAGTCCCATTGATCCACATAAACAGAGTGAGTCGGATCAAGAGAATCTTCATCTGGGCGCAATGCTTTCATATGAACAAACAAGCCTTCGCCTTCTTTAAAGTTGAAGCGAGCAAGAGTATGGCGTTTCCATTTAGCAAGAGAATGTACAACTTCAAATACCGCATTTGGAATACATTTCACATTAACTTGTACTGCCTTTTCAATGCCAGATAAGTTATCTTGCATTCCGTTACCTACTTGGCTCAAGATAGGGCCTTGTACTTCAATAATGCCAAGTTGTTCAATAAGATTTTGGGTGAAGGTATTCTTCACAAAACTGATTTCTTGTTGTTGTAAAATAAATGTCTTTTTCATTTTGATAACCCTTTTTAACAATAGGTGATATTTTTATGTATTATTTAATAAATATTACTTTTGTTTCAAGTATTTTGTTTGCTTTCTTTTTTAAATTGAATATTATCTAAATCAGAAAAGAAAAATTAAATAAAATCTAAAGGAGGCGGTTTTATGCACAATATTGACAGTTTAGATCAGCAAATCTTACGTGTACTCACCAAAGATGCGAGAACTCCCTATGCCGAAATGGCTAAAAATTTTGGTGTCAGTCCAGGAACGATTCATGTGCGAGTAGAAAAAATGCGCCAATCGGGCATTATTGAAGGCACGAAGGTGATTATTGATGAGCGTAAATTAGGTTATGACGTATGCTGTTTTATCGGCATTATTCTAAAAAGCGCAAAAGATTATGAGAAAGTGATCAAAAAGTTAGAAAGTTTTGATGAAGTAGTGGAAGCCTATTATACAACGGGTAATTACTCGATTTTCTTAAAGGTGATGACACACACAATCGCAGAATTACATTCTGTTTTGGCGACCAAGATTCAGTTAATAGATGAAATTCAATCCACTGAAACCTTGATTTCAATGCAAAATCCAATTTTGCGAGATATTAAACCTTAAGAACATAGAAAAGTGCGGTGAAATTTTTATTCAAATTTATCCTGATGTTTAAATTTCAATAAATCTCTCCGCTCTTTTTTGTTTGGGCGACGATCAGGATGGGGCATTGAAAGTGAATTGTTTTTTCTTGCCCACGCGATTTCTTCTCTTTTTTTCACGCTATTTTCGGTTTCTTGATAGAGTAATTGTGCCTCTGGCGCACCTCGGCGTTGATCGCTTAAGGCGATAATTTTTATTTCTTTTTCTTCGTTTCCCTGACGAAGTTTTAACATTGCGCCTACTTCCACAATTTTACTTACTTTCGCACGTTGATTGTTGTAATGCACTTTGCCACTTTCAATCATCGCTTTAGCAATGCTACGTGTTTTGTAGAATCGCGCAGCCCACAACCATTTGTCTAATCTGACTTCTTTTTCTTCCATTTATGAATTTCTCTTTTGCTATTTTGTGGTACAGTTTGTCCCAATCCTATCACAAAATAAAGGAAAACTTATGTTATCCGATTCATCCAAAAAATTACCTAAAATTCTTACCGCACAAGTTGTTGCTAAATCTCGTTTATTTGAAATTCAGTCTGTTGATTTAGCGTTTTCTAATGGGGAATTACGTACTTATGAGCGTTTCAAACCCGGTAATCAGCAGGCTGTTATGATGGTTCCCATTGATGGGGATGATCTTTTATTGATTCGTGAGTATTCAGTTGGCACAGAACGTTATGAATTAGGATTTCCTAAAGGCGGCGTAGATAAAGATGAAGAACCGAAAGAGGCAGCAAATCGCGAATTAAAGGAAGAGTTGGGGCTGGGAGCCAATAAAATTGATTTCTTGCGCACGGTGATTACCAATCCAAGTTATATGCGTAGCATTATGCATATTTTTGTTGCTCAGGATTTTTATCCTTGCCAGTTAGAAGGCGATGAGCCCGAACCGTTAGAAATTGTTCGCTTTCCATTGTCGAAAATTGATGAATTACTTGCAGACCCAAGTTTCAATGAAGCTAGAAATTTAACCGCACTTTATTCTTTGAAAGATTATTTAAGCCAAAAATAATGGGCTTAATTGAATATCATTCTCTTATTTTCTCTTTTTTAAAAAGAGGAAAATCATGGCTAACCAGATGAACATCACTCTGAGTTAGCCTTTTTCGCTTATCTATAAATAAAAAATCATTCAAATATTCCCCTTTTTATTAAATATTTTCTAACAAGCTCAAATTTCCCTTTAAAAAACTTGAAAAAATACTCGATTTTTGACAATGTTTAGGTGTTTTCTTTTTTTACTCAAGGAACATTTTTATGCATAACGAAAACTTAAAAGAATTAACCGTTCGAGGAATTATCCTCGGCGCATTGATTACAGTGATTTTCACTGCATCCAATGTGTATCTCGGTCTAAAAGTAGGGATGACATTCGCGTCATCTATTCCAGCGGCCGTCATTTCTATGGCGGTACTCAAATTTTTCAAAGATTCTAGTATTCTCGAAAATAACATGGTGCAAACACAAGCATCTTCAGCGGGGACACTTTCTTCTGTGATCTTCGTCTTACCAGGCTTATTAATGATGGGTTACTGGCAAGACTTCCCATTCTGGCAAACTATGCTGATTTGTGCTGCGGGTGGTACATTGGGCGTGTTATTCACCATTCCATTACGCCGTGCGATGGTGGTTAATAGTGATTTACCTTACCCTGAAGGCGTAGCTGCAGCAGAAATCTTAAAAGCAGGTAATCATGCAGATGGCGATAGCGGTGTAAAAGATATTGCTTACGGTGGTGTTTTAGCGGGATTAGTTGCATTTTTAACTAACGGTTTACGCGTGATGGCTGATGGTGCTAGCGCTTGGGTTCAAACTGGTAAAGCAGCTTTCCAATTACCAATGGGCTTCTCACTTGCCTTGCTTGGTGCAGGTTATTTAATTGGTATCGTAGGCGGTATTGCGATGTTGATCGGTGTTATTTTGACTTGGGGTGTGGCTGTGCCATATTTCACGATGTCAGGTGATATCGCGGCAGACGCAAGCTTAATTGATGCAGCAATGGTGGTTTGGAAAACGAAAGTTCGCTTTATTGGTGTAGGTACAATTGGTATTGCAGCGATTTGGACATTACTTATTTTAATGAAACCAATGATTGAAGGGATGGTACATTCTTTCCGTATGTTGAAAGGTGGACAAGCTGAATCTGAGCACCGCGTTGATATCGACCTTTCTCCAAAAACAATGATTTATATCTTAATCGCGACTGTTGTGTTAATTGTTATTTCATTACACCACTTTATCGCGGCTGCACCGATTTCACCTGAGCTTTCCATTTTATTAGTTGTAGTTTGTACTTTCTTAGCGGTATTTATCGGCTTCTTTGTGGCTGCAGCTTCTGGTTATATGGCAGGTTTAGTGGGTTCATCTTCAAGCCCAATTTCTGGTATCGGGATTATTTCTGTTATCGTGATTTCATTGGTATTGGTGTCAATCGGTAATGCATCTGGCTTATTTGAAACCGTGGATGGTCAGAAATTTTTGACCGCACTTACACTCTTTACTGCGTCAATTGTATTAACCACTGCAACGATTTCTAACGATAACTTGCAAGATTTAAAAACGGGCTTATTAGTGGATGCGACACCTTGGCGTCAACAAGTCGCATTAATTATCGGCTGCTTTGTCGGTGCGCTTGTTATCGCGCCAGTATTAGAAATCTTATATCACGCGTATGGTTTCAGCGGTGCATTACCACGTCCAGATATGGATCCTTCACAAGCCCTATCTGCACCACAAGCAACATTAATGACCACCATTTCTCAAGGTATTTTCACAAATAAATTGGAATGGACTTATATCTTAACTGGTGTCGGCTTAGGTGCGGTGTTAATTACGATTGATGCATTCTTGAAAAAAGTCAGCAACAAAGTCTTTGGCTTGCCAGTTATTGCTGTGGGGATTGGTATTTACTTACCACCATCAATTAATATGCCTGTGATTGTCGGTGCATTCTTAGCATGGATCATGACTCGTCATATTGCAAAACTTGGTAACAAAGAAGTATCAGCTAAAGCAGAACGTTTCGGTACCCTTTTCTCTGCAGGTTTAATCGTAGGTGAAAGCTTAATGGGTGTGATTTTAGCATTCATTATTGCGGCTTCTGTTACCACCGGTGGTTCTGAAGCGCCATTATCCTTAAATCTTGAAAACTGGGATGCTATTGGCGAGTGGTTGGGTTTAATCGTATTTATCGTGGGCATTGTGATTTTTGCATCTCGCGTATTACGTGCGAAAAAATCTGATTAATTCTTAAATTTATTTTAGAATAGGCTACCTTTTGGATAGCCTATTTTTTTATTATGAAATCTTACTTAAAAACACTTATTTTTTTCCCTCTGATTTTGCAGATAATTGTCACCGCACTTTTGATTTGGTTCGATGATGATTCAAGTGGCGTTATCGTTCCTTTTTCTAGTTATGCTCTCACAGCATTTCTTCTCGCCACCATTCCCGCATTTTTAACCGCACTTTTAGCTGCAAAATTCCGTTACACACGTTATAACATTGCTTCGATTGTATTAGTTTCATCGATCATTTCATTTGTTTACTGCAATATGGCATCTTATTTTTATTTGTTATTGCTCGGCGAACAAGAAACGTCCTTTTGGGGCTGGTTGACCGAAGGGGGGGTATCTCTCGGGTTAATTAGCACATGCGGAATGGTATTTTATGCTCTATTTGTGATGCCGTGGCTGCTGCCAAAAACAAGAGAATAATTTCATGCTCACGCTAAACGAGCACTTACTTAACCAAGTATTGCTGATTGCTTATCAAGCGGGTAAGTATTTGCAACAGTTTTATCAAAAACAGGTTCATGTTGAATTGAAAGAAGACAACACGCCTGTAACGGAAGCGGATATTTTTGTGAGCCAATTTTTAACAGAAAAATTGACCGCACTTTTCCCTAATGTCCCTGTTCTTTCAGAAGAAAATTGCCATATTTCCTTTGAAGAACGTAAAAATTGGAAAGAATATTGGTTGATTGATCCTCTTGATGGCACACAACAATTTATTAATCGTACCGATCAATTTTCTGTGTTGATTACCTTAGTTCGTAAAAATAAACCTGTGTTAAGCGTTATTCATGCGCCAGTTTTATCTATAACTTATTATGCAATGGATAATTTCGGCGCGTTTAAAAAACAACTCGATCAGGTAAAAAAACTTACTAAAAACACGACAAATTTTGACCGCCCTTTACGAATTGCGGTGGGTGCAACCACTTCACAAGAAAAAGTGCGGTCGATTTTGCCGAAGGATTTTCCTTGTGAATTTGTTGTGGTAGGTTCCAGTAGCTTAAAAAGCGGTTTGGTGGCTGAAGGTGCGGTAGATTGTTATGTTCGTTTAGGACAAACTGGTGAATGGGATACCGCTGGCGCTGAAGTGCTGCTGGGTGAAACCCACGGTGCCATTTTTGACTCTCATTTTGAATCTTTAACCTATAACCAACGTGAAACCTTGATTAATCCTCATTTTGTCATGGTGGGCAATCAATCGCTCGATTGGCGTTCTATCTTTCAATTTAATTGATTGGTTCGATTGGTTTTTTTCTCTAGAATACGGCATTATTTTCCGATATTACTCGGAATCTTATAAGGAATAATTATGCAAACTGATAATAATTGTATCGTCATTTTTGGCGCGTCTGGTGACTTAACTCACCGTAAACTCATTCCAGCTCTTTATAATCTCTACAAAATCGGGCGTTTGAGTGAAAACTTTTCCGTTCTAGGTGTTGCTCGTTCTGAGTTGAACGATGAAACTTTCCGCGAAAAAATGCGTGAGGCGTTAATCCATAATGAAGAAACAACACCAGAAACTTTAGATGCTTTCTGCTCTCATCTTTATTACCAAGCAGTGAATACATCGGATGCGCAAGATTATGGCAAACTTGTTCCACGCTTAGACGAACTTCACGATAAATATCAAACCTGTGGTAACACCCTTTACTATATGTCCACTCCGCCAAGTCTTTATGGCGTGATTCCTGAGTGTTTGGCTGCACATGGTTTAAATACGGAAGAATATGGCTGGAAGCGTATTATTGTTGAAAAACCGTTTGGTTATGATGAAAAAACAGCACAAGCATTAGACATACAAATTCACCGTTTCTTTGAAGAACACCAAATTTATCGAATTGACCATTATTTAGGTAAAGAAACTGTTCAAAACTTGCTCGTATTACGTTTCTCAAATGGTTGGTTTGAACCGCTTTGGAACCGTAATTTCATTGATTATGTAGAAATTACTGGTGCAGAATCTATTGGCGTGGAAGAGCGCGGGGGCTATTACGATGGTTCTGGCGCAATGCGCGATATGTTCCAAAACCATTTATTGCAAGTATTAGCGATGGTGGCAATGGAGCCGCCTGCGATTATTAATGCGAATTCAATGCGTGATGAAGTAGCAAAAGTGATGCATAGTTTGCGTCCATTAACTGCCGAAGATATGGAGCATAATCTCGTTTTAGGTCAATATACTGCGGCTGAAATTAACGGCAAAATGGAAAAGGGCTATCTAGAAGAAAAAGGTGTGCCTGCAGATTCTCGTACTGAAACTTACATTGCATTACGTTGTGAAATTGAAAACTGGCGTTGGGCTGGTGTGCCGTTCTATGTCCGTACGGGGAAACGCTTACCGGCTCGCGTGACTGAAATTGTGATCCATTTTAAAACTACGCCACATCCTGTATTCAGCCAAAATGCACCAGAGAATAAATTGATTATTCGTATTCAACCTGATGAAGCGATTTCAATGCGTTTTGGTTTGAAAAAACCAGGTGCAGGTTTTGAAGCGAAAGAAGTATCAATGGATTTCCGTTATGCAGATTTAGCTGGCGCACAAGTATTAACCGCTTATGAACGCTTATTGTTAGATGCGATGAAAGGCGATGCAACCTTGTTTGCTCGTACTGATGCTGTGCATGCCGCATGGAAATTTGTGCAACCGATTTTAGATTACAAAGCGAATGGTGGTCGTATTCACGAATATGAAGCTGGCACTTGGGGCCCTGTGGCAGCCGATAAATTAATTGCAAAACAAGGCAAAGTGTGGCGTAAACCAAGTGGATTGATGAAGAAAAAAGTTTAATTAATCTAATGTAGGGTGGGCTTTAGCCCACCTCTCTTAATATCGAACATAATAAATTGTGGGCTCAAGCCCACCCTACGGAAAATCAATGAACTATATCAGCTTCCCAACGGCTCAACACGCGGTTGAAAAGATTGCCCAAGAATTTGTGATTTATAGCCAATTAAATCATCCCGTACATATTTCCCTTTCCGGTGGTTCAACACCTAAGTTGTTATTTAAAACCTTAGCCAAAACGCCCTATGCGGAACAAATTAACTGGAAAAATCTGCATTTTTGGTGGGGTGATGATCGTATGGTTCCACCAACCGATTCAGAAAGCAACTATGGTGAAGTGCAAAAACTTTTATTCGATCATATTCAAATTCCAACGGAAAACATCCACAGAATTCGTGGCGAAAATGAACCGCACTTTGAGCTAAAACGTTTCGAAGAAGAATTAAGTGCGGTCATTCCAAACGGTGTTTTTGATTGGATTATTTTAGGTATGGGAACTGATGGTCATACCGCTTCTCTCTTCCCACATCAAACCAATTTTGATGATGAAAACCTTGCTGTCATTGCTAAGCACCCTGAAAGCGGTCAAATCCGCATTTCTAAAACCGCTAAACTCATTGAACAAGCCAAACGCATTACCTATTTGGTTACCGGCGAAAGCAAAGCGGAAATACTCAAAGAAATTCAAACCACGCCAGCAGAAAATCTGCCTTACCCTGCTGCCAAAATTAAAGCAAAAAATGGGGTGACGGAGTGGTATTTGGATAAAGCGGCAGCTGGATTGCTATAACGGATTGCGATTAGGCATAGTGGGCTTAAAGACATGATCGAATACAAAACCAATTTTCCTATTTCAGTAGAACAATTTATTGAATTGCTCAATAAAACTACTTTAGGCGCACGTCGTCCATTAGAAGATAAAAAACGTGTGTCGGCGATGTTACACCATGCCGATTTATTGGTGACAGCTTGGGATGGCGAGCGATTGGTGGGTGCCGCCCGTTCGGTGACGGATTTTGCCTATTGTTGTTATTTGTCTGATTTGGCGGTGGACGAGCAATATCAAAAACAAGGTATCGGCTTGCAGTTAATTGAACACACCAAACAGGCGTTACATCCACAGGCTAAAATTGTGCTTTTATCTGCTCCGCAAGCGGTGGATTACTATCCGCATATTGGGTTTACGCAACACATGAGTGCGTGGATGAAGAGTTAAAAAACGTTTGGAAAAACGACCGCACTTTTTGCGTGTAGTCATGTGGTGCAACTTGTTGCACCAAAGTATTCAAATCGGTACAACAACTTGTACCCTAAAACAGGAGAAAACAATGTCAGTAAAAGGCGACATCGGTGTTATCGGCTTAGCCGTAATGGGGCAAAACCTCATTTTAAATATGAACGACCACGGGTTTAAAGTGGTGGCGTATAATCGTACCACCTCAAAAGTGGATGAATTTTTACAAGGTGCAGCAAAAGGCACGAATATTATCGGCGCATACTCTTTAGAAGATTTAGCCGCTAAATTAGAAAAACCACGTAAAGTGATGTTAATGGTGCGCGCAGGTGATGTGGTGGATCAATTCATTGAAGCATTACTACCACATTTAGAAGAGGGCGACATTATTATTGATGGTGGTAACTCAAACTACCCAGATACAAATCGTCGTGTAAAAGCGTTAGCGGAAAAAGGCATTCGCTTTATTGGTTCGGGGGTTTCTGGTGGTGAAGAAGGTGCACGTCATGGGCCATCTATCATGCCGGGTGGTAATCAAGCAGCATGGCAATATGTGAAACCAATCTTCCAAGCAATCTCCGCTAAAACCGAACAAGGCGAACCTTGCTGTGACTGGGTGGGCGGTGAAGGCGCTGGTCACTTCGTGAAAATGGTTCACAATGGTATTGAATACGGCGATATGCAATTAATCTGTGAAGCTTACCAATTCTTAAAAGAAGGTTTAGGCTTGAGCTATGACGAAATGCAAGCCATCTTCTCAGAATGGAAAAAAACTGAACTTGATAGTTATCTAATCGATATCACCACCGACATTCTTGGTTATAAAGATTCCGATGGTGAGCCATTAGTTGAAAAAATCTTAGATACCGCTGGTCAAAAAGGGACAGGTAAATGGACCGGTATCAACGCATTAGATTTTGGTATTCCATTAACCTTAATCACTGAATCCGTCTTTGCACGCTGTGTTTCTTCATTTAAAGATCAACGTGTTGCAGCAAATCAATTATTCAATAAAACTGTTACTCCAGTTGAAGGTGACAAAAAAGTATGGATTGAAGCGGTACGTAAAGCATTATTGGCTTCAAAAATCATCTCTTATGCACAAGGTTTTATGCTGATTCGTGAAGCATCAGAACAATTCGGCTGGAATATCAACTACGGTGCAACCGCGTTGTTATGGCGTGAAGGTTGTATCATTCGCAGCCGTTTCTTAGGCAACATCCGCGATGCGTACGAAGCGAATCCAGATTTAATCTTCTTGGGTTCAGATAGTTACTTCAAAGGTATTTTAGAAAACGCATTAAGCGACTGGCGTAAAGTGGTGGCAAAATCTATCGAAGTGGGTATTCCAATGCCTTGTATGGCATCAGCTATTACCTTCTTAGACGGTTACACTTCAGCACGTTTACCAGCAAACTTATTGCAAGCACAACGTGACTACTTCGGCGCACATACTTATGAGCGTACTGATAAACCACGTGGTGAATTCTTCCATACTAACTGGACAGGTCGTGGTGGGAATACCGCTTCTACCACCTATGATGTGTAGTTAAAAATATCGATAAAAATTACCGCACTTTGAGATAGTAAAGTGCGGTATTTTTTTATTTCTTTTCTGTTTATATTTGGGAAATAAAAAACGGCGCTATTTCAGCACCGTTCTTTGTTATCGAATCACATTTTAAAGAATAACCTGAGAAAGACCTAAACCGATTAATAAGCAGAAAAGCATGCTCAATAAACCAGGAAGCATAAAGCTGTGGTTTAAAATGTATTTACCGATTCTGGTTGTACCTGTGGTATCGAAGTCAAGAGACGCGATGATTGGGCCGTAGTTAGGGATAAAGAAGTAACCATTTACTGCCACAAATACACCGATTAATACTGGTGCTGGGATACCTAATGCTATACCAAGTGGGAATAATGTTGCTACTGTTGCACCTTGGCTGTTTACTAATACTGAAAGTACAAATAGCGCGAAAGCAAATGCCCATGGTGCAGTTTCAACTAAGCCTTTCACCATTTCTTTTACTTCTGTCATGTGCGCTTGCATCAATGTGTCGCCTAACCATGCAATACCGAAAATTGCGATTACTGCACGCATACCAGCGTGGAACACAGAACCTTTAGTGATTTCAGTGCCATCTGGTTTACAAGTTAAGATGATTAACGCACCAATCGCTAACATAATGATTTCGATAGTGTGTGCCATACCCATTGGTTTACCATCAAATACTGGACGTAAAGATGGAACCGCCCCCATGATTACAACAAGTAATGAACCAAATAAGAATAAAGAAACAGAAATTTTAGCTGTTTTGCTCACTTCTACTTCTTTGACTGAAGTGGTAGAAGCAAAAGTATCTGCATATTTTGGATCATTTAAACGACGTTGATATTCCGGATCATCTTTTAATTCTTTACCCATTTTGTTTACAAATAAACAAGCAATAAAAATACCTAAGATGGTTGAAGGAATAGTTACCATTAATACGTCGCCAAGATGGATGCCTTGAGGTTCAAGGTAAGCTACGACCGCTACAACAGCTGCCGCAATAGGGCTTGCTACGATAGCAAATTGTGATGCGATTACCGCCATTGACATTGGACGTTCTGGACGGATACCATTTTGACGGCTCACTTCAGCGATAACTGGTAATACAGAATATGCTACATGGCCAGTACCCGCTAAGAAAGTGAATAACCAAGTTACTGCTGGAGCGATAAACGTAATGTGTTTAGGATTACGACGTAAGATTTTGGTTGCGATTTTGATCATGTAGTCTAAACCGCCAGCTGCTTGCATTGCCGCTGCCGCTGCCACTACAGCCATAATCATAAACATAACATCAATAGGTAAACCTGCTGGTTTTAGACCAAAGCCAAAAGAAAGAATAGCAAGGCCTAAACCACCAAATACACCTAACCCGATACCACCTACACGTGCACCCACAAAGATACACAATAATACGATGGCAAATTGTAGTAAGAACATTGCAGACATACTGCCCCCTAAGTTAATTAAAAAACATCTTTGTTTTATTTGTTAAAACAGTGACTAATATAGCAACAAATAGGTATCGATTCCATAACATGGATCAATAAATTGTGGTCAAAAGTGCGGTTATTTATAACGGCACTTTTGTTTATTACAATTGATCTTAGAAGTCTTCGAAATATTGTTGAATTACTTTTGGATCTTTAGTTTGAGTTAAAGATAATTGCAACAGCACGCGGGCTTTCTGTGGATTTAAAGTACCTGATGCTACAAAGCCATATTTACTATCATCAACTTCAGCATCACGAGTTGTATAGCCAGTTGGTACACGAGAAGAACGAACTACAACGACGCCATCTTTCGCGGCTTTTTCTAAGCGATCTAAGTGTGCAGCATTAATATTTCCATTGCCAACTCCTGCAGATACAATCCCTTGATAGCCAGCATTGAGTAATGCGTTTAGTGGTTCAACTGGTGCATTTGAATAAGCATAAATAATTCCCACTTTTGGTAGGCTATCTAATTTTTCTACGTTAAACGGAGTGTTGATGGTATGTTTGCTTTCTGGGGAACGTTCATAGTCCACTTTGCTGTTATGAATATAGCCTAGAGAGCCATAATTTGGTGAATGGAAAGTTTGCACTGCGGTCGTACTGGTTTTTGTGACATCGCGAGCACCTAGTACTTCATTATTCATTGCGACTAAAACGCCACGGCCACTCGATTTTTTGTCTGCTGCGACAACGACAGCATTGTAAAGATTTAATGGACCATCAGCACTTTTTTCTGTTGCAGGACGCATTGCCCCTACGAGAACAACCGGTTTTTCACATTTTACGGTTAAATCTAAGAAATAAGCCGTCTCTTCCATGGTATCTGTACCATGGGTAATGACAAATCCATCAGTACTTTTACATTGAGCATTGATGGCTTTTGCAAGTTTTAGCCAGACTTAATCATTCATGTCTTGTGAGCCTATTTTTACAATTTGCTCACCTTTAATGTTGGCAATATTTTTCATTTCTGGTACAGCTTCAATTAAAGTATCAATACTTAATTGTCCAGATTTATACGCAGAATTTACCGAACTTTGCCCGCTTCCTGCAATGGTACCACCCGTTGCCAAGATTGTAATATTTGGTAAGTCAGCTGCATTTGCTATTGAAACACCTAGACCAAATAAAGTACATAAGGCTAATTTAGTTAATTTCATAGATTTCTCCTAATGAATAAAAATTCCTTTCTAATGATCTAACTAAATTGAGCTATTCTGAATAATGAAAAAGTAAATTTATGATCCCGATCACATAATTTTTTGTTGATTGTATAACCTTTATGCAAGTACGGAATTTAAGCATAATTTTTTTGAAAGATAATCCAAGTGCGGTTATACTTGAGCCCTATTTTGACGTACTTAATCAGTAGAGAAAACAATGCAAGAATTTATCCCAATGGCAACAGTGTTTGCTCAAAAACATACTCTTTTAGCGGTTTCTTGGTTTGCGATTTTCGTGATGGTAATTTATACCTTCTATAAAGGCGCAACGAGTAAATTTAAAGTAATTACTCACAATGAGATGATTCGTTTAATCAACGCGGATGAAGCTATTGTGGTGGATTTACGTAGTATTGAAGAATTTCAACGTGGTCATATCATTGATAGCATTAATTTACTTCCAAGCGAAATTAAAAATCAAAACATCGGTAAAATTGAACAACACAAAGAAAAAGCAATTGTGTTGGTAGATATTAACGGTGTTTCCGCACCAGCTTCAGCTACACTTTTAGCGAAACAAGGTTTTAATCGTGTGTTTGTGTTAAAAGAAGGCATTTCTGCATGGGCTGCGGCAAATTTACCTTTAGTTAAAAAACATAAATAAGGAATCGAAAATGTCAGAACAAAAACAAGACGTTGCAGCAACAGAAGAACAACAACCCGTTCTCCAAATTCAACGTATTTATGTGAAAGATGTGTCTTTTGAAGCACCAAATCTGCCACATATTTTCCAACAAGAATGGAAACCAAAACTTGGTTTTGATTTAAGCACCGAAACAACCCAAGTTGGTGATGACTTATATGAAGTGGTATTAAACATTTCTGTTGAAACTACACTTGAAGATAGTGGTGATGTCGCATTTATTTGTGAAGTAAAACAAGCGGGCGTGTTCACGATTAGCGGTTTAGAAGATGTTCAAATGGCGCATTGTTTAACCTCTCAATGCCCAAATATGCTTTTCCCTTATGCGCGTGAATTAGTGTCTAACCTAGTCAATCGCGGCACATTCCCTGCGTTGAATTTATCTCCAGTAAACTTTGATGCATTGTTTGTTGAATATATGAATCGTCAACAAGCAGAAAATGCAGAAGAAAAATCTGAAGAAGGTCAAACTAAACACTAATTAAGTGGTAAAACAAAAGGCAAGCTAGGAATCCTAACTTGCCTTTTTTGTTGTTAAAGTGCGGTCAATTAATAGCTTGAATTGATTAACACTTCTTCACCATAGCCACCTAAAGTTGGCATTGGTTGATAAGTTGAGTTTGCTGCACGCATTAAACGAATACCACGAATACCCGCTTCTTTAGCCGCTAATACATCATCATCGCTGTCGCCATAGTGAATGGTAACTTTGTGTGCAATAATGCCTGGGGTTTTGTTGTATTTAGTTGTGCGTTCACGTCCGCCCATAAATTCAACAGGGTGCATATTTTTAATATCAAACGCTTTTTGTAATACAGGAGTTACGCCATCCACGTTCCCTGCAGTACGGCCTGTAATAAAATAAATTTGGTCTCCACGTTCTTGGTGCATTTTGATCAAATCAACGCCGATCTGTTTTGGAATTGAGTATTTGTCGCAACCTGCGTTAACTTCATTCCAGAAATCTTGATTTTTCAAATAGTCTTGTTTACCTGGAGAATATTTTTGTTGACCATAATGGAAACAAGGGCTGCTGAAAAGTACGGTATCATCAATATCAAAGCTGACATTAATTGGGCCTTTGCCTTCTAATTCTTTTTTGATTTGATCTACTGAGATCCAGTGAATTGGTTGTTCTTGCAACATTTCACGTGCATTTGTACCTGATTGAGTATAAGGCTCAGTTTTTCCTGCCATAGCTGGAATTGCTGCAGCGGTTAATAAAGCTACAACAGATAGCTTGATCATCTTTTTCATAAAAAACTCCTAGTTGGATGGTCATTGAATGCATGTATCATACACATTTTATGCTTTATATCAATTTAAAGCAAACGTTTGCTATCTTGAAGTATGATCAAGCTCACATTTTTTGATTATTTTTGGCGAATAAATCGGCAAAAGAGTATTTTCCCTTGAATTTTGTTAATTTACCGCCATATAACGAACAACTTTTCACTTTATAAAGGACAGAACAATGACAACGATTGTAAGCGTACGTCGCAATGGGCAAGTCGTCGTAGGTGGTGATGGACAAGTTTCTTTGGGTAATACCGTGATGAAAGGCAATGCACGAAAAGTGCGTCGTTTATATAATGGCAAAGTGATTGCTGGTTTTGCGGGTGGTACTGCAGATGCATTTACACTTTTCGAATTATTTGAACGTAAACTTGAAATGCACCAAGGGCACTTACTAAAAAGTGCGGTGGAATTAGCAAAAGATTGGCGTACAGATCGTGCACTTCGTAAGTTAGAAGCGATGCTAATTGTGGCGGATGAAAAAGAAAGTTTAATCATCACGGGTATTGGCGACGTAGTTCAACCAGAAGAAGATCAAATTTTAGCAATCGGATCGGGTGGTAACTATGCGTTGTCTGCAGCACGTGCATTGGTGGAAAATACCGAACTTTCTGCTCGTGAAATTGTTGAAAAATCTTTGAAAATTGCTGGTGATATTTGTGTGTTCACAAATACCAATTTCACTATTGAAGAATTACCAAATTAAGGAAAAAGCCATGTCTGAAATGACTCCTCGCGAAATAGTTTCTGAATTAGATCAACATATTATTGGTCAAGCCGATGCAAAACGTGCTGTGGCGATTGCATTGCGTAACCGTTGGCGTCGTATGCAGCTTCAAGAACCTTTGCGTCATGAAGTGACCCCAAAAAATATTTTAATGATTGGTCCAACTGGTGTGGGTAAAACTGAAATTGCGCGCCGTTTGGCAAAATTAGCTAACGCGCCATTTATCAAAGTGGAAGCAACGAAATTTACCGAAGTGGGTTATGTGGGGAAAGAGGTGGATTCCATTATTCGTGATTTAACGGATAGCGCGATGAAGCTTGTTCGCCAGCAGGAAATTGCGAAGAACAGAGCAAGAGCTGAAGACGCGGCTGAAGAGCGTATCTTGGATGCTTTACTTCCTCCAGCAAAAAATCAATGGGGCGAAGTTGAAAGCCATGATAGCCACAGCAGTACTCGCCAAGCGTTCCGTAAAAAATTACGTGAAGGTCAATTAGATGATAAAGAAATCGAAATTGATGTGTCTGCAGGCGTGTCTATGGGCGTTGAAATTATGGCTCCTCCAGGCATGGAAGAAATGACAAATCAACTGCAATCATTGTTCCAAAATTTAGGTTCAGATAAAACGAAAAAACGCAAAATGAAAATTAAAGATGCGTTGAAAGCGTTGATTGATGATGAAGCAGCGAAATTAATTAACCCTGAAGAACTTAAACAAAAAGCGATTGATGCGGTAGAACAAAATGGTATCGTCTTTATCGATGAAATCGACAAAATTTGTAAGAAAGGTGAATATAGCGGTGCAGATGTATCGCGTGAAGGTGTGCAACGTGATTTACTTCCGTTAGTAGAAGGTTCGACCGTTAGCACCAAACACGGAATGGTTAAAACTGATCATATCTTATTTATTGCATCGGGTGCATTCCAAGTTGCTCGTCCTTCAGATTTAATTCCAGAGTTACAGGGGCGTTTGCCGATTCGTGTTGAACTTACCGCATTAAGTGCGGCTGATTTTGAGCGTATTTTAACGGAGCCACATGCCTCTTTAACCGAACAATACAAAGCATTGATGGCAACAGAAGGGGTGAATATTGAATTCACAACCGACGCAGTGAAGAAAATTGCTGAGGCTGCATTCCGTGTGAATGAAAAAACGGAAAACATCGGTGCACGCCGTTTGCATACGGTAATGGAACGTTTAATGGATAAAATTTCTTTCAGTGCAAGCGACATGAATGGTCAAACAGTCAATATTGATGCGGCTTATGTTGCGGATGCACTTGGTGAAGTGGTTGAAAATGAGGATTTGAGTCGTTTTATTCTTTAAATATTTTCTTCTCTGATATAAGAAGTGCGGTGAATTTTCACCGCACTTTTTTGTTTTCTAAATTGAGAAATTAATTGGTTTTTAATTTGCCCCAATATTTTTCATAAATATCAACCGCTTCACCAACATCTCCTTGCATAATCCCTTTTTCTACTTCTGATGCTGGTGGAAATAGTTTAGGATCATTGGCAACTTCAGGGCTGAGTAATGCTTTTACTCCTTCATTTGGCATAGAAAAGCCCATGCGTTCTACCACAACTTTGGCATTTTCTGGACGAAGTAAGAAGTCAATGAACTTATGTGCGCCTTCAACATTTTTTGCTGTAGTTGGAATCGCATAGTTATCCATCCAGAAAATTGCGCCTTCTTTTGGATACACAAATTGAAGAGATGGATTTTCTTTCTGTGCTAAATAAGCAGAACCATTCCAAATCATACCAATTGCTGCTTCACCTTGTACATAAGGGACTTCTGGCGAATCAGAGTTAAAGGTCGCTATATTTGGTAAAAGTTTTTCTAAACGCTCGTAAGCTGTTTTGATGTCTCCTTCATTGGTGGTATTGGGCGATTTACCATCAAGCAATAATGCTACGTGGAATACTTCACGCGCATCACTGGTCATGAGAACTTTACCTTTAAATTCAGGTTTCCATAAATCCGCCCAGCTGGTGATAGTTTTAGGATCAATCTCATCCGCATTAACTTCAATACCAGTAAGTCCGTAAACGTAAGGTAATGAATATTTATTTTCTGGGTCGAATTCTTTATTTAATAAATGTTTAGGGATTTGATGAATATTGGTCAATTTACTTTGATCAATCGGTTGAAGCATCTTTTCCTTAATCATTTTATTTACATAATAACTTGATGGAAACACCAAATCATAGCCAGAGCCAGTATTCTGAGTTAGTTTAAGTTTCGCATACATTTCTTCGTTGCTTTCAAAGGTAGAATAAATTACCTCGATGCCAGTTTCTTTAGAGAACTGTGCGACTAAATCAGAAGGCACGTAGTCTGTCCAGTTATAGACGTAAAGTTTGTTATTGGCAAAAGCGGAAGCCGCGAAAAGTGCGGTGGTGGAAAGGAAAAGATTTTTGAGTGAGTGAGCAAAGAATTTTTTCAATTTATTGACCTCCGAGGGTTATCGTTCATCATAAAACGCGCAAATTTTGCGCGCGCGCAGTATAGCATTTTTTTCGTAAAAGGTTTGACATATTTCCCTTTCGGGGTAAGATTTTGCCAGTTTTTTCCTAAGAGATTTTTTATGCTTAATTTTGCCTATCAAGAACACGTTCGCTCTTATTATTTCGACTCTCGTAACCAAGATTTTCAATTCCCACCGCTCACTCAAATTGAACATGCTGATGTATGTGTGATCGGGGCTGGATTTTTTGGTTTATCTGCGGCATTAGAACTGGCGGAGAAAGGAAAAAAAGTCATTGTATTAGAGGGCGCTCGAGTAGGATTTGGTGCTTCTGGTCGTAGTGGTGGGCAGGCAATTAATGGCTTTGAAGAAGGCATTGATGAATACGTTAAACAAGTTGGCGAAGATAAAGCGCATAAACTTTGGAATATGTCATTAGAGGCCATTGATATTATTGATGAGCGTATTGAAAAATATGGCATTCAGTGCGACTGGAAAAAAGGCTATGCCACATTGGCATTAAATGAACGCCGAATGGATGACTTAATTGAAATTGAAAAAGAAAGTCATGAGAATTTTGGCTATCAGAATATGCAACTTTGGGATAAAGCTAAATTAAAACAACACTTAGGCAGTGATATTTATGTGGGCGGCTTATTTGATAGTAACTCAGGACATTTACATCCACTTAATTATTGCTTAGGTTTAGCGAAAGCTTGTGTCGATCTGGGTGTTCAGATTTTTGAACAATCTCCCGTAGTGGATATGGTTGAAAAGAAAGGTTGCGTTGAGGTTAAAACAGCTAAAAGTGCGGTTATTTCTCAAGACGTTATTTTAGCCACCAATGCTTATATTGATGCTCTCCCGAAAGCTATTCATCACGGAATTAATCGTAAAATATTACCTGTAGAAAGTTTTATTATCGCCACAGAGCCGCTAAGCCAAGCGGTTGCTGATTCTGTCATTAATAATGGCATGTCGGTGTGCGATAACAACTTATTATTGGACTATTATCGTTTAAGTGCCGACAATCGCTTGCTCTTCGGTAGTGATTCTAGCTCAGAAAAAGATATGGTCGCGATTATGCGGAAAAATATGTTGCGCGTATTCCCGCAACTTGAAAATGTAAAAATCGATTATGGATGGGCAGGTCCGATTGATATGACCTTAAACTCAACGCCACATTTTGGTCGTATTTCTCCGCACATTTATTTTGCTCATGGTTATTCTGGTCACGGTGTTGCTTTGACGGGGCTTGCGGGCCGAATTGTAGCGGAGGCGATTTTGGGTGACGATGAACGTTTATCTATTTTTGAAGGTCTGAAAGTCCCTTCTGTTTATGGTGGTCGAATTATCAAAGATCTTGCGACAAAGATTGGTGTGCAGTATTACAAGTTTTTAGATAAATATCGTTAAGATATAAAAAATGACCTAAGTTTAAAAACTAGGTCATTTTTTTATGAGTGGGCTTATTTATTACCACATGCTTTAATTGTTTCTGCTCAAGAACCAAAGAATGAATGTTCGCTAAAAAATAAGTTTGTTCTGCTTCAGGAATGGAAAACGGCATCAACTTGAGTAAATCTTGATGAATGGCTAAAACTTGTGGAAAAATAACCGCACTTTGAATTTCTTTAAGCATTTCTGGATAAAGTGGTGAAACGCAACCCCCTCGTTCTATTCGACCTAAGCTACAAGCAATGTGCAGCAACATAAAATCCACTTGAGGCGTATTCACATCAGCTTGCCAGTAATAAGCTAATCGATCTCGTAAACGAAATACCACATCAATAATAGATTGATTTATTTGCCTGCGAATTTTCCAACGTTCTAGTTGCTTAAATAACCGCATTTGTTTTATTAGTTCAAAATTTGTTCACTAATTTACCGCACTTTACTGAAATAAAACAGTGCACAGATCACAGTTTTGTAGCAAAATGGTAAAAAATTTGTAAGGATGTAAAAATGTTAGATTATGAGATGTTCAATCCATATGAAGGATTGATTTTTGATATGGATGGAACTTTAATCGATACCATGCCCGTGCATGCGCAGGCTTGGACGATGGTGGGAGAGCGATTTGGCTATGAATTTGATTGTCAAATTATGTATAACTTTGGTGGAGCGACGGTTCGAACCATCGCGGAGGAAATGATGAAAGCGGCGAATATGCCACTAGATCGAATTGAGGATGTGCTGGCTGCAAAACGTGAGTTGTCTTATCAACTTATTCCGACTCAATCAAAGTTATTGCCAACCTTTGAGATTGTTAAATCCTTCCATCAGAAAAAGCCGATTGCTCTAGGTTCTGGCTCACATCGTAAAATTATTGATATGTTGATGGATAAACTGGCTATCGCACCTTACTTTAATGCCATTGTCAGCGCAGATGATGTAAAAGAACATAAACCACATCCAGAAACTTTTTTACGTTGTGCGGAATTAATTCAAGCGAATCCAAGTCGTTGTATCGTATTTGAAGATGCGGATTTAGGTGTGCAAGCGGGATTAAATGCGGGAATGGACGTGTTTGATGTGCGTACACGAGAAATCATTTCGCCAAGATAATGGATATTTTTTCATTTTTTAGCGCTGATTTTTGGCAAACTCATGCGTTATGCCTTATGTTTTTTAGTGCATTCTTGAGTGCAACGGTATTACCAGGTAATTCAGAAGTTATATTTGTTGCGCTTGCTGTACCTAAATTAATGTTAGGTTCTTTATTTAACGCAGATATATTAGCTCTAATATTGATTGCAACCGCTGGAAATAGCTTAGGAAGTTTAACCACTTACGGGATTGGGCGATGGATGCCAAAATTTGATCCAAAAAATCACCGCACTTTATGGGTCACGAATCAGATAAAGCGTTATGGGGCGATTACTTTACTTTTAAGCTGGCTACCTGTCGTTGGTGATTTATTTTGTGCCATAGCAGGTTGGTTAAGATTAAATTTTGTGGTAAGTAGCGTCTTTATCTTTCTTGGAAAACTGGTTCGTTATGTTGCGTTATTGTTTTTTAGTGCACCATTCTTATTATAAAATGCGCAAGAAAAAGCCCCACAATGAATGCAGGGCAAATAACCTAAGGAACCAATTTTATTAAAACAACTGCAAGTTGCTTGTTCTATGAGACTAGCACTTTATAAGAAAGTTCAAATTTTTCTGAAAATTTTTTAAATAAAAATTCGGGATAAAAAAAGCCCCACAATGAATATGGGGCAAATAACCTAAGGAACCAATTTTATTAAAACAACTGCAAATTGCTTGTTAAATAAGACAATGAACCTTGCCATAAAGTTCATTAGAATTTGCAAAAAAATGAACATTTATTCAAATTTATTTTTAATTTACTGATTTATAAGGAAAACTTTATGCCATTACTTGATAGTTTTAAAGTGGATCATACCAAAATGAATGCACCAGCAGTACGTGTTGCAAAAACGATGCGCACGCCAAAAGGTGATGACATTACTATTTTTGATTTACGTTTCTGTATTCCAAATAAAGAAATTCTTCCTCCAAAAGGTATTCATACGCTTGAACATTTGTTTGCGGGTTTTATGCGTGATCATTTAAATAGCGATAGCGTTGAAATTATTGATATTTCTCCGATGGGATGTCGCACGGGATTCTATATGTCCTTGATTGGTACGCCAAATGAACAGCAAGTAGCACAAGCTTGGCTAGCTTCAATGAAGGATATTTTAGGTGTGCAAGATCAAAAAACTATCCCTGAATTAAATATCTATCAATGCGGTACTTATACGGAACATTCTTTGGAAGAAGCACACGAAATTGCAAAAAATGTTATCGCACGCGGTGTAGGCGTGAATAAAAATGAAGATTTGGCACTCGATGATTCGTTATTAAAATAGGAGAAATCATGACAACACTTGGCACAGCATTAACCCCTAATGCAACCAAAGTAATGATGTTGGGTTCTGGTGAACTAGGTAAAGAAGTAGTGATTGAATTGCAACGTTTAGGCGTTGAAGTTATTGCAGTTGATCGCTATGAAAATGCCCCAGCACAACAAGTGGCACATCGTGCATATACCATTTCTATGTTAGATGGTGAAGCATTGAAAGTGCTTGTGGAGAAAGAAAAGCCTGACTACATTGTTCCCGAAGTTGAAGCTATTTCGACTGCCACTTTGGTTGAATTAGAACAAGCCGGCTTTAATGTTGTGCCGACTGCAAAAGCAACTCAACTTACGATGAATCGTGAAGGGATTCGTCGTCTAGCTTCAGAAGAGTTGGGGCTACCAACTTCGCCTTACCAATTTGTAGATAATTTTTCAGACTTTCAAAGTGCGGTCGAAAAAATTGGTATTCCTTGTGTGGTGAAACCGATTATGTCTTCTTCTGGACATGGGCAAAGCATTTTAAAGTCTAAAGATGATATTCAAAAAGCTTGGGATTACGCGCAAGAAGGCGGGCGTGCAGGTGCAGGTCGAGTAATTATTGAAGGTTTTGTCAAATTTGATTATGAAATCACGTTACTGACAGTACGCCATATCAATGGTACAAGTTTCCTCGCGCCAATAGGTCATCGTCAAGAAGATGGTGATTATCGGGAATCTTGGCAGCCTCAAGCTATGTCGGATATTGCACTATCAAAAGCGCAATCGATTGCTGAGAAGATTACTGGTGCATTGGGTGGATTCGGTATTTTCGGTGTAGAGATGTTTGTGTGTGGCGATGAGGTAATTTTCAATGAAGTATCACCGCGTCCTCATGATACAGGAATGGTAACGCTGATATCTCAAGAGCTTTCTGAATTCGCTTTACATGCTCGTGCGATCTTAGGTTTACCAATCCCTGAAATTACGTTGATTAGCACATCGGCGTCTAAAGCTATTGTTGTGGAAGGCAAATCACAAAATGTGCAATTTGGTGGAATCGAAAAAGCACTGGCACAACCTCATACTAATATTCGATTATTTGGTAAGGGTGAGGTGAATGGTCATCGACGCTTAGGCGTTTTACTTGCGCGTGATGTATCCGTTGAAAAAGCGTTGGAAAAAGTAAAACAAGCTTATGAACAGCTAGAAATTAGTTTATAAAAATCGAAAGTGCGGTAAAAATTTATCGCATTTTATTAAATGACTAACAATCGATTTTTTAGAGATATTAGTCTCATAAAAAACGCACTTTCTACAAAGTGCGTTTTATTTCTAAGAATCCATCGACATACAGAGTAAGGTTAATGGGTGAATACAGGTCACGTTAGATGACATATCAATTTGCCATTTACAGGTTTGACATTCAGATATGACGTAATCAAATCCACCTTCGTTAATGTTATCGAATAGGTTTTTACCAATAGATTGTGAAACCTCATAGTTTTCTGATTTAAAGCCATAAGTCCCAGCAATGCCACAGCATTGGCTAGGTAACATGATGATTTCTAAACCAGGAATTTTTTTCAACACTTCCAAAGTATAAGGTGCCCAACCTGCTTTATCTACGTGACAAGCGGTGTGATAAGCCACTCGAAGTTTAAGTGGTTTCAACGGTAATGTTTTACCTTCTTTGAAAAGTTGGTATAAGAATGGCGTCACCATATGAATATGCGGACGCACTTTAGCATTGTCGATGCCTAAAATATGATGATATTCGTCACGTAGATTAAGTGAACAACTTGACGCTTCACTGATCACGTCTAGTCCATTTTCATCTACCATTTTTCCAATGTAATCGGTATTGAACTGTGCGATATTACGTGCACGTTCAGGGAAACCGTTCACCATTAATGGTAAACCACAGCATTTTTCTTTTTCTAGTAACATCACCCCAATGTTCATCGCATTGAACACTTTAAGGAATTCTTTACCAAGCTGCGGATTATTATAGTTCACATAACAACCATGATAATACGCGACTTTACGCTCAAATTTTTGTTGGTCTTGTAACGCATTTTTCATATACCAGCTACGGAACGTACCAAACGCATATTTAGGTAAAGTACGTTCTTTACTGATTTTAAGCGTTTTTTCCAACATAAATTTGGTCGCTTTTAGGCTTGTGATGGTGTTTACTATCGGTGCCAATGGTGTATTGATTTTCCCCATTACATCAGTGTTACTTAAAATCGCATCACGCAATTTATTCATTAACGGTTTTTTAGACTGCGCTAAATGGTTATTACGCGCACGCACAATTAAATCACCAATTTTCACATCAGATGGGCAAGCCACTTCACAACGTTTACAGTTGGTACAATATTTAAGTGCTTCATCGTAAAGTTCAGCTGATTTTAAGCGTAAACGCTCACCATCTGGACCAGATTGTTTTGGGCCAGGGTAAAGCGGATTATTGCGTGAAACCGGACAAACAGCGGTACAAGCCGTACATTTAATACAGCTTTCAAAACTTTCGTCGATATATTTATGGCTTTCAGGTGAATTAAGGGATTGTTTTGCACTATCAATGAGTCGTTGAATATTATTATCCATATTATTCCCCCTTATTTCGCCAAGATTTCATCAGCAACCGCCAAGGCAGTTACAACTGCGACACCCGAACCACAACCAAGCTCAAGCGCATTAAACCCACCAATTACATTACCGACGGCATATAAATTCGTTAAATATTGACCGCTCTTTTGCACTTGGCATTGAGCATTAATTGCTACACCAGCAGATTGGTAAGGTTGTGGATGAGCAAAACGATGAGCAGTCCAAGTGAAACGATCTTTATCGTTAAACCCTTCAACACCGATAATATCGGATTCAAAAACTGGCTCATAAATTTTATCGAATTCGGAAATGAGTCCTTTACTGAAGAAACTTCCTGAAGCTAGTACGAAATTATCTGCAGTAATTTCTTCATCTTCGAGCAAGCGAGTGTTGATACAACGGACTTGATTTCCTTCAAATGTTGCGTTCAATGCACTATCACCATTAATCATTAAACCACCAAGGGATTCAAATTTACGGCGTAATTGAATACGTTGACGCATACCGAGTAATGATGGTGGCAACGTTGGCAATTCAAATAATGCGAGCTTAGTTGCATCACGAAGTGCGGTCATAAATTCTTGGTTTTCTAAACCAAAACAAGCCGGTAAAAATACCGCTTCTGCACCTTGCGCTGATTCAATAATTTCTTTAACGAGATCATTGAACGCAAGTTTGTGCTCTAGAAGTTGAGAGATATTTACACTACGGAACTCACGAGCATTTTTGCGAAGCTCGTCTAATTGTGGAATATTTAAGAAACCACTGGTCACCTCACAATGTTCAAATTGTGTGTTTAACACTAAATTTGCCGCTAAAAGTTGCGGTTGAAAATCGTGATAACCTTCGATACCAAGCACTGCAATACGTTTATGTGGAAAATGTTCATTACCTTGCACAGTTGGCACACTGTTTGGTGAAAGCCATGCACCACGTAAACTGCCTAAACCTGTTACACGCCAGTGATTTTTTTCCGTAGAACCAATTAAATCAAGATTTAATTCATTGGCTAAACGTTCAAAATCTTGTGCTTTAGCAAGCACTTTCTCTGCGCCCAATAAACTATAAGGGTGAGCAGGTAATTCATTACGAAGTGCGGTGATATTTTCTTTTAAATTTTCTACCGCGCGACCTTCTCCATTTGAAGTTGATGGCATACGGCTTAATAAATCTAAAGAGCCAGATGCAAAATCAATGGCTGCTTGACCGTTGTTGATAATCACGCAACGTTTGCCGCGTTGTTGAAGGGCGATGCCACAGGTTAAACCCGCCAAACCACCGCCAATAATAGCTACATCAAAATTCATTGCTATCCGTCCCTTGTTGTGCTTGTTCATCAAGCGGTTTCACATCATTCAAACCTAATACACTACCATACATCCAAGATGTAAATTCGGCTTCGCGAATAGCTTCACCCCAAGCAATCGGCTCAATACCACGCCAGCGTTCTTCCATAAAAGCAGAAAGTTGAGTGGTTGATTGAGTTGGTGTTGCCACTTCAAAACGGTTCATTAAGCCTGCTGCACGACATGCACAAAGCTCAGCTTGACAAGTCCCCATGCCAACACGTGTACGGCGGCGTAAATCCACAATGTTATTTACACCGAGTTCATCAATTGCATAGCGAACTTCGCCCGCCGTCACTGCTTCACATTCACAAACCATTGAACGATCTAAACGTTCTTTTTCAAGCAAACGAGTAGCGCGTGAACCATGACGATACACAGCAGAATAACGAATAGTACTTGGTAATGAAATGACTTTTTGGTTGGTCTCTTGACGGCTTTCAGTAGAGCCAGGTAGAGGTTGCTCCGCTGTTACACAACGAGCCGTTTTATTGAGTTTTTTACAAACAAGGTCAGTCGCCCATTCAGCCATTAAACGATAAGTCATTAACTTACCACCAGTGATTGTAATAAAGCCATCTAAGCCATCACGTTCTGCATGGTCAAGTAACACAATACCACGGCTCACATTACGACCTGATGGATCATCATCACTTGCAACTAATGGACGTACCCCAGCATAAGCACGTAATACGCGAGTATGACGCAAGCTCGGTGCAAGTTTTTCACCTTCACGGAAAAGAATATCTACTTCTTCTGGCGTCACTTGCATGTTATCGATTTGATCATAAGGAACACGACTTGACGTTGTACCAATAACACAAATTGTATCGCCTGGAACTAGAATATCCGCATCAGCTGGTTTACGGCAGCGGTTAATTACAAGTTTATTAATGCGATGACCCATTACAAGCAATGCACCTTTCGCAGGGAACATTTTGATTTTGAGATCGGCATATTCCGCAATTCCTTGTCCCCAAATACCACCAGCATTCACAACAAGCGGTGCAAAAAATTGGCGTTCTCTACGATTTTTGTGATCGTACACATTCACACCAATCACTTTTCCACCTTCACGAATCAAATTTTTTACTTCGCAATAAGTGAACATTTTTGCGCCGTTTTCTGTCGCATCCATCATATTAGAGGCGGTTAAACGGAATGGGTCAATAGAACCATCTGGCACAACGACAGCGCCCACTAAATCTGGGTTTACAGAAGGCTCCATAATTTTAGCTAAGTCAGGATCAATAGCTTGCGCATCAATTCCAGATTTTGCACAGCTCTCAAGGAAGGTTTTTTGATAGTCGAGAGAATCTTCAGGCAACGTGATAAATAAGCCTTCCGTTTCATCTACGCAATGACGCGCAATTTTGCGCAAAATACGGTTTTCTTTAATACATTCTTCAGCAGATTCTTGGTCGTTCACGGCATAACGCGCACCACTGTGTAATAATCCGTGGTTGCGTCCTGTCGCACCCGTCGCGATATCGCGGCGTTCCAATAAAATACAATCAATGCCACGAAGTGCACAGTCACGTGCAATACCTGCACCCGTTGCGCCACCACCGATAATAATGACATCGGTACTGAGTGGCGAAAAATCTCCAACATCTTTGTACATGCTAGGCGATAATCCCATGTTTACCCCCAATTCCCAAAATTTAACAAAAAAGTAATATAAAAATCACAGGCATTGTAGAGAAGTGCGGCCAAATTAACAACATTTTGAGCGCAAAAGAAAACAATTTTGTGATACCGATCACAATAATTTTCGCATTCGCTCAAATGGTGTAAAAATTTTGTGAAACACTTCACATTTTTTACTTTTTTTACTTCCTTATTTTTTATTTTCTTTTATTATGCGCCTATCCCTTACTGTCTAATAAAGGGTGAATAAAACTTACACATAATTAAAAGTTGGAGAAAAAAATTATGTTTGGACCATTCAAACCCGCTCCGCATATTGCGGAACTTCCAGCGGAAAAAATTGATTCCACGTATAAACGCTTACGTTGGCAAGTATTCGCAGGGATCTTCTTTGGTTATGCCGCATACTATTTCGTGCGTGCAAACTTTGACTTAGCACAACCTGGTTTAATTCAAGCTGGTCTTTATACAAAAGCTGAGCTTGGTGTAATCGGTTCTGCAGCTGGCCTTGCTTACGGTTTATCAAAATTCGTAATGGCTGGTATGTCTGACCGTTCTAACCCTCGTGTATTCCTACCATTTGGTTTATTACTATCTGGTTTATGTATGACCTTAATGGGTCTATTCCCATGGGCAACCTCAGGCATCGCTATCATGTGGGCGATGATCTTCTTAAATGGTTGGTTCCAAGGTATGGGTTGGCCTCCATGTGGTCGTACAATGGTACACTGGTGGTCTAAATCAGAACGCGGTACTATCGTATCTATCTGGAATACCGCGCACAACATCGGTGGTATGATGCCAGGTGCAATGGTGCTATTAGCAAGTGCTGTCTTCTTCAGCACTCACGGTGTTGAAGCACAAGCAAAAGACATTTGGCAACAATCTCTCTACTATCCAGGTATTGCTGCAATGATCTGTGCAATTCCTGTTTACTTCGTCATGCGTGATACTCCACAATCTTGTGGTTTACCGTCAATCGAAAAATGGCGTAATGACTACCCAGATGACTATAACGAAAAAACTTACGAAAACGATTTAAGCACAAAAGAAATCTTCGTAACTTATGTATTGAAAAACAAATTGTTATGGTACATTGCGATTGCTAACGTATTCGTATATTTAATCCGCTACGGCGTATTAAAATGGTCTCCGGTTTACTTGAGTGAAGTAAAACACTTCAACATCAAAGGTACCGCATGGGCATACACAATCTATGAATTAGCAGCGGTTCCAGGTACATTATTATGTGGTTGGGTATCAGATAAAGTATTCAAAGGTAAACGTGGTTTAACAGGTTTCATCTTCATGATCTTAACCACTGCAGCGGTTGTTGCATACTGGATGAACCCAGCTACACCAGAAGCTGAATTAGCAAACTATAGCGCATGGTATCAAAACCCATACCAATTAACTGACTTCATTTTAATGACTTTAATCGGTTTCTTAATCTACGGTCCTGTAATGTTAATCGGTTTACATGCTCTTGAGTTAGCACCGAAAAAAGCAGCAGGTACTGCAGCAGGTTTCACTGGTTTATTCGGTTACTTAGGCGGTACTGTTTCTGCATCAGCAGTTATCGGTTGGGCTGCTCAACATTACGGATGGGACGGTGGTTTCTACGTCATGATCGGTGGTGGTGTCTTAGCGGTGTTATTACTCTTCATCGTAATGGTTGAAGAAGGTAAACACAAAGCGAAATTAGGCGATACTTACGGTACTAAATAATTAGCTTAAAAAAGGCGGCGGGCAAATGCTTAGTCGCCTTTTTTGTAACTAAAATCTAAAAACTCTATAAAATTTACCGCACTCTTAAGGAGAAAATACTTATGAAACTTAAAACTTTAGCCCTTTCTTTATTAGCAGCTGGCGTACTTGCTGGTTGCAGCAGCCATTCATCAAGCATGGCAAACACCCAAATGAAATCAGACAAAATCATTATTGCTCACCGTGGTGCTAGCGGTTATTTACCAGAGCATACTTTAGAATCTAAAGCGCTTGCGTTTGCACAACATGCTGATTATTTAGAGCAAGATTTAGCAATGACTAAAGATGGTCGTTTAGTGGTTATTCACGATCACTTTTTAGATGGATTGACTGATGTAGCAAAAAAATTCCCACATCGTCACCGTAAAGATGGTCGTTACTATGTCATCGACTTTACCTTAAAAGAAATTCAAAGTTTAGAAATGACAGAAAACTTTGAAACCAAAGATGGCAAACAAGCACAAGTTTATCCTGGTCGTTTCCCACTTTGGAAATCACACTTCAGAATTCACACCTTTGAAGATGAAATTGAATTTATCCAAGGCTTAGAAAAATCGACTGGTAAAAAAGTAGGGATTTATCCAGAAATCAAAGCACCTTGGTTCCACCATCAAAATGGCAAAGATATTGCAGCTGAAACGCTCAAAGTGTTGAAAAAATATGGCTATGATAAGAAAACCGATATGGTTTACTTACAAACTTTCGACTTTAATGAGTTAAAACGTATCAAAACAGAATTACTTCCAAAAATGGGCATGGATTTGAAATTAGTTCAATTAGTGGCTTATACAGATTGGAAAGAAACGCAAGAAAAAGATGCAAAAGGTAAATGGGTAAACTACGATTACGATTGGATGTTTAAACCAGGTGCAATGGCAGAAGTAGTGAAATACGCTGATGGTGTTGGCCCTGGTTGGTATATGTTAGTAGATAAAGAACAATCTAAACCAGGCAACATTGTATACACACCATTAGTAAAAGAGCTTGCTCAATACAAAGTTGAACTTCATCCATATACAGTGCGTAAAGACGCATTGCCAGAGTTCTTCACAGATGTAAATCAAATGTACGATGCATTATTGAATAAATCAGGTGCAACAGGCGTATTTACTGATTTCCCAGATACTGGCGTGGAATTCTTAAAAGGGAAAAAATAATATCCCTCACAACCGTGGGTAAACATACCCACGGTTAACTAGGTTTCTATATCGAAGAAGCCAAAAGTCTACTCTAACTGAGTGACATCATAATCAATCTAGGTGTTCTAACCTAGAATTCAAATAAGGAGGCTATTTCAAAATACTCCGTATTCTTTTCTAATAAATTCTTCTTCCCTTTTATTTAGGGAAAACACCCTTCATTTCAACCGCACTTCTAAGGAGTGATCTATGGATAAATCATTAAAAGCGAACTGTATTGGCGAGTTTTTAGGTACAGCCTTATTGATTTTCTTTGGTGTGGGCTGCGTTGCAGCACTAAAAGTAGCAGGCGCTAGTTTTGGCTTGTGGGAAATCAGCATTATGTGGGGGATGGGCGTTGCACTTGCAGTATATGCAACAGCTGGTTTATCTGGCGCACATTTAAACCCAGCAGTAACCATTGCCCTTTGGAAATTTGCTTGCTTTGATTGCAAAAAAGTAATTCCTTACATCATTTCACAAATGCTCGGCGCATTCTTTGCTGCAGCATTAGTTTATGCCTTATACCACAATGTTTTTATCGATTATGAAACTTCTCATAACATTGTTCGTGGTACACAAGAAAGTTTAAGCCTTGCGGGTACATTCTCCACTTATCCTCATCCAAGTTTAAGCATTGGTGGAGCCTTTGCTGTGGAATTTGTGATTACTGCAATTCTTATGGCATTAATTATGGCATTAACTGACGATGGAAATGGTGTACCTCGTGGTCCACTTGCTCCATTACTAATTGGTGTATTAATTGCAGTTCTTGGTGGTGCTATGGGCCCTTTAACAGGTTTTGCCATGAATCCAGCACGTGACTTCGGACCAAAATTCTTTGCTTACCTAGCAGGCTGGGGCGAACTCGCTTTAACTGGCGGACGCGAAATCCCTTATTTTATCGTTCCAATGATTGCACCTGTTTTAGGCGCATTAGCTGGTGCATGGTTATACAAAAAAGCAATTGGCGGCAATTTACCTTGTAATTGCGGCTGCGAATAATTATTTGAAGGAGTAATACTATGACAGACAAAAAATACATCATTGCATTAGACCAAGGCACAACAAGCTCTCGCGCAGTATTATTAGATCATAATGCGAATGTGGTTGAAATTGCACAACGTGAATTTACTCAAATTTACCCTCAAGCAGGCTGGGTAGAACATAACCCAATGGAAATTTGGGCAACTCAAAGCTCAACTTTAAACGAAGTCGTTGCAAAAGCAGGCATTACATCTGATGAAATCGCCGCTATAGGTATCACCAACCAACGTGAAACCACCATTGTATGGGAAAAAGCAACGGGTATACCTGTTTACAACGCTATCGTTTGGCAATGTCGCCGTACAGCAGACATTACCGATAAATTAAAAGCCGATGGTCATGAAGAATATATTCGTAATACCACTGGCTTAGTGGTTGATCCTTACTTCTCTGGTACAAAAGTGAAATGGATTTTGGATAACGTTGAAGGAGCTCGAGAAAAAGCGGAACGAGGAGAATTATTATTTGGTACCGTTGATACTTGGCTTGTATGGAAACTGACTCAAGGCCGAGTGCACGTAACCGATTACACCAATGCATCTCGTACCATGTTATTCAACATTCATACCAAACAATGGGACGACAAGATGCTTGAAATCTTGAATATTCCTCGTTCAATGTTACCTGAAGTCCGTAATTCTTCTGAAATTTACGGCCAAACCAATATCGGTGGTAAAGGCGGTGTTCGTATTCCTGTTGCAGGGATTGCTGGTGACCAACAAGCTGCTCTTTACGGACATCTTTGCGTACATTCAGGCCAAGCCAAAAACACTTATGGCACAGGCTGCTTTATGTTACTCCACACAGGTAACAAAGCCATTACATCCCAAAATGGACTACTCACAACTATTGCTTGTAATGCAAAAGGCGAACCAGAATATGCCTTAGAAGGTTCTGTATTTATTGCAGGTGCATCAATCCAATGGCTCCGAGATGAACTCAAAATTGTTCACGATAGTTTTGACTCTGAATACTTCGCCCAAAAAGTGACTGATAGTAATGGCGTATATGTTGTTCCAGCTTTCACTGGGTTAGGTGCACCATATTGGGATCCGTATGCGCGCGGTGCAATTTTTGGTCTTTCTCGCGGAGCAAACCGTAATCATATTGTTCGTGCAACCTTAGAATCTATTGCTTACCAAACCCGCGATGTCTTAGAGGCTATGCAATCAGATTCAGGTGAACGCTTACAATATCTCCGTGTAGATGGCGGCGCAACCAACAATAACTTCTTAATGCAATTCCAAGCTGACATTTTAGATGTAAATGTTGAGCGACCAGTTGTAAAAGAAGTGACTGCTCTAGGTGCTGCTTATCTTGCTGGTTTAGCAACAGGCTTCTGGAAAGATTTAGACGAGCTTCGCGATAAAGCCCGAGTAGAACGCACCTTCAGTCCCGACAGCGACAATGAAAAACGCGAACGTCGCTACAAAGGCTGGAAAAAAGCAGTTAAACGCTCATTAGAATGGGCAAAAGAAGATGAAGAATAATTTATAATTCTCATACAAAGAGCGGTCAAAATTTCTTTTATTTTGACCGCTCTTTTATTCTGTATCTGTATAAAAATTATTTTCTAGATAGAGGTGGAACAAAGGTTAAACCTAAATCCCAAGGTTGCTCAATCCAAGTATTTTGTGGAATATCAATTACGTAATCATCCACTAATTCTGCACCTGCAGGTTTTGCAAATACAGTCACAAATTTTGCATTAGGGTACATTTGACGAATCGCACGCGCTGTATTACCCGTATCAACTAAATCATCTACCACGATAAATCCTTCACCACCATCTGGTACTTGAGCGGAATGAAGAACTTGTAATTCACCTTGATTGTTATGATCGTGATAACTTGCGATACAAACAGTCTCAATATGGCGAATACCTAACTCGCGAGCCAAAACAGCTGCTGGAAATAAACCACCGCGACTCACCGCAATAATACCTTTCCATTGAGAAGCCGGAAGTAAACGTTCAGATAATTTGCGGGCATGCATTTGGAACATATCCCAAGTCACCACATATTTTTCGCTCATAATTGCACCTTAGAAATTTATCGATAAATAAAAATTGCGTAAGGATAACCCGAAATGGCGTTTTATGCTATTATTTCATGAAATTTTTCAGTAAAAAGGAGTGACTATGTCTGAAATTACAACACTTAAACCAGCATTACTCTGGAAATGGTTCGATCAAATCTGTGCAATCCCTCACCCTTCTCATCATGAAGATGCGTTAGCTAACTTTATTGTAAATTGGGCGAAAGAAAAGCATTTTTTTGTTGAACGCGATGAAGTTGGGAATGTCCTCATTCGTAAACCCGCTACGAAAGGAATGGAAAATCACACGCCTGTTGTTCTACAAGCGCACTTAGATATGGTGCCACAGGCTAATGAAGGCAACCCACATGATTTTACCAAAGATCCTATTCAACCTTATATTGACGGGGAATGGGTGAAAGCACGAGGCACAACACTAGGAGCTGACAATGGTATCGGTTTAGCCTCTACGTTAGCGGTGTTAGAAAGCAATGATTTAGCGCATCCACCTCTTGAAGTGCTTTTAACAATGACAGAAGAAACAGGGATGGATGGCGCAAAAGGCTTACGTCATAACTGGTTACAATCTGAAATTTTAATCAATACAGATACCGAAGAAATTGGCGAAATTTACATTGGTTGCGCGGGTGGCATTAACGCAAACTTTGAAATTCCAGTTCAATATGAAACCAATACGTTTGAACACAGCGCACAAATTATCCTTAAAGGTTTACGTGGCGGCCACTCTGGCGGCGATATCCATACAGGGCGTGCAAATGCAATCAAAGTGTTAGCACGAGTATTAGCAAAACTCTCTCAAAATGAACCGCACTTTGCTCTCTCTGAAATTCGTGGTGGCTCAATTCGTAATGCAATTCCTCGAGAAGCTGTAGCCGTATTAGCCTTTAATGGCGATGTAAAAGCCATAGAAAGTGCGGTAGAAAATCTGTCGATTGTTCTTAAAGAAGAATTAGCAATTGCAGAACCTAATTTCACACTTTTTGTAGAATCAGCAGAAAAAGCCCCTGCCGTATTCACCGCACAAAGTACTCAAACAGTAATTAACGCACTCAACGTATTGCCAAACGGCGTAATCCGCAATAGTGATGTAGTTAAAAATGTTGTAGAAAGCTCATTAAGCGTTGGCGTATTGAAAACAGAAGGAAATGTTGTAAAAAGCACCATTTTAGTTCGTTCATTAATTGAAAGCGGTAAATATTACGTGACTGAAATGCTTAGCTCACTTGCAATCTTAGCGGATGCAAAAGTCGAGTTTTCTGCGCCTTATCCGGGCTGGCAACCGGTAAATGACTCAACTATCTTAGACGTTACTCGCAAACATTATGCTGAAGTGCTAGGCTCGCAACCTGTAGTGAAAGTCATTCACGCAGGATTAGAATGTGGGCTTTTAAAAGAACATTATCCACACATTGAAATGATTTCTATCGGGCCAACAATTCGAAATGCTCACTCACCAGATGAGAAAGTGGAAATTGCAACAGTGCAAACCTATTGGGATTTATTGACAAGAGTACTCGCAGACATTCCAGCAAAATAATTAGGTATTAATCCTAAAGGGCGGTCAAAATAAAAAACGGTTTTGGCCGCTTTTATTTTTATAAAAAATAGAAATGATAAAAATGAAATATATAGATGGCGGAGGGGAATGGGAGTCGAACCCACCCAAGAACGCTGGCGTCCTCAACAGGATTTGAAATCCTGCCACCTCACCGGAGATGACGCCCCTCCGTGGTTGAAATTGCAGTTACTTTAGCGTAAATTAATCGGCAATTCAACGTTATTTTAAACGGATTCAAAAATGACCGCACTTTTTCAACAACTTCCTTCCGTTGACAAAATTCTCAAAACACCTCAAGGCTTACAACTTATTACCGAATTTGGTCACACTGCTGTCGTGGCAACGTGTCGAGAATTATTAACGCAAGCTCGTCAATTTATTCAAAAAAATAATCAACTTCCTGAATATTTTTCTAATTTTGACCGCACTTTTGTAGAAATTCATTCTCGCCTACAAAAACAAAACCAAGTACAAATCAAAGCGGTGCATAATCTGACTGGTACGGTGTTACACACAAATCTTGGGCGGGCACTTTGGTCTGAAGCAGCACAACAGGCAGCGCTTTCTGCGATGCAAAAAAATGTTTCGCTTGAATATGATTTAGATGAAGGCAAGCGTAGTCATCGCGATAATTACATCAGCGAATTATTATGCAAACTCACAGGTGCTGAAGCAGCCTGTATAGTGAATAACAACGCCGCTGCGGTATTGTTAATTCTGGCGACTTTTGCTCAAGGTAAAGAAGTAATTATTTCTCGTGGCGAATTAATTGAAATCGGCGGTGCATTTCGTATTCCAGATATAATGGAACAAGCTGGATGCCATTTAGTGGAAGTGGGCACCACTAATCGTACTCACCTGAAAGATTATCGTAATGCTATCACTGAAAATACGGCTTTTTTAATGAAAGTGCATAGCAGCAATTATCAAATTTGTGGTTTTACCTCTTCAGTTTCAGAAGAAGAACTCGCAGAACTGGGGAGAGAAATGAATGTACCCGTAGTAACTGATTTAGGCAGCGGCGCATTAGTTGATTTAAGCCAATATGGCTTGCCAAAAGAACCTACCGTGCAAGAAAAAGTCGCACAAGGTGTGGATTTGGTCTCTTTCTCTGGCGATAAATTACTTGGCGGTGTGCAAGCAGGTATTATCGTGGGTAAAAAAGAATGGATCGAACAATTACAAGCACACCCACTCAAGCGTGCATTACGTTGCGATAAAGTCATTTTAGCCGGCTTAGAAGCCACATTACGTTTATATTTAAATCCTGAAAAATTAACTGAAAAGTTACCAATCTTGCGATTACTCACGCAACCATTAGAACAACTCAAAATAAATGCTACGCGTCTCAAAGAGCGGTTAGAATCTCGCTTAAATTCACAATTTGAGATTCAAATTGAAGATAGCCAAGCACAAATCGGTAGCGGCTCACAACCAATGGAAAAAATCCCTTCCGTGGCTGTTACGATTGCAGAAAAAACAAACGCAAAACTTTCCGCACTTTTAGCTCGTTTTAAACAACTTTCTCAACCTATTATTGGGCGAATGGAAAACGGAAAAATGTGGCTAGATTTACGTAGCCTTGTGGATATTGAAACATTATTAAATACATTGGACGAACTATGATTATTGTTACTTCAGGTCACGTTGATCACGGCAAAACAGCATTATTAAAAGCATTAACTGGCACAAGTACCGCGCATTTACCAGAAGAAAAAAAACGCGGAATGACCATTGATTTGGGGTATGCCTATCTACCTTTAGAAAACAAAGTGCTTGGTTTTATTGATGTACCTGGGCACGAGAAATTCTTGTCAAATATGCTGGCAGGCTTAGGTGGAGTGAATTATGCAATGTTAATTGTGGCTTCGGATGAAGGTATTGCAGCGCAAACGAAAGAACATTTAGCAATCTTACGCCAACTTCAATTCCATGAAATTATTGTTGTCATCACAAAAGCAGATCGTACAAATCCAGAGCAAATTGAATCGTTAATCCAAACAATTAAACAAGATTACAGTTTTTTACGCGATGCCAACTATTTCATTACCTCAGCAGAAACGGGGCAAGGAATTAATGAATTACGTCATTACTTAGCTAATCTACCTGAATTATCTGATACCCAGAAACCTTTCCGCTATGCAATAGACCGAGTATTCAGCGTAAAAGGGGCGGGTACCGTCGTGACAGGAACAGCCTTTTCAGGAACAGTGAAAGTTAACGATGAACTTTACCTTTCCTCTGGACAGAAAGTTCGTGTAAAAGCGATTCACGCACAAAATACATCAAGCGAACAAGGTATTGCGGGTCAACGTTTAGCGTTAAATTTAAATGCTGATTTAGACCGCACGCCAATGAAACGAGGCGATTGGTTATTGCAGGATGAACCTCTCTCACCAACAGATCGCATCAGTGTACAAATTTTGGCTGAAATACCATTAAATGAAAGCCAACCTGTGCATATTTATCACGGAGCGAGTCGCACTACGGGTAAGCTCACCTTATTACAGGGAAAAAATGCCGCTAAAAATGACCGCACTTTGGCTGAAATCATATTAGATTCACCATTATTCTTGGCCTTTGGAGACAAACTTATTTTACGCAGTGGCGATACAAAAACCTTAATTGCCGGCGCACGAGTATTGGAAATAAACTCGCCAAAACGTCATAAACGTACTGAAGTGCGGTTAAATTTCCTAGCGAATTTAGCATTGGCAGAGAATGCTTCGCAACGCATTGCACTTACCCTTCTACATAATGCGACAACCGCACGCCAATTAATGTGGACGGAACAACTGACTTCCTTCCAATTAGATAAAGCACTCGCTGAGCGGGACGCCGTACGTTATCAAGATTGGTGTTTTAATACTAATTACGTACAAGAAAAAACGCAGCAAATTTTAACCGTGCTTAATACCTATCACGAGCAACATAATGATCAACTTGGTGTAAGCAAAGCCAGATTATATCGAATGGCAACATTGAATCAGCCAGAAAATCTAATTCATCATTTTATCGATGAAATGCTTGATGATGGTCGATTACAACAAACGCGTGGCTGGATTCATCTACCAGCGCATAAAATTCAGCTTAATACTGAAGAAAAATCACGTTGGACAGATGTATTAAACGAGTTTGAAAAAGCAAACGGTCAAGCTATTTGGGTGCGCGATATGGCAAATGCACTCGCTATTGATGAATCAATTATACGTAATTTTATGTATAAAGCGGGAAAACTGGGTTACCTCACGCCAATCGTAAAAGATAGATTTTTCTTAACTGAAACCATCTATGCTTATGCAAGACTCATCAAACAAATAGCGGAAGAACAAGGTAAAGTATCAGTAAATGAAGTTCGTGATAAATTGAATTTTGGGCGTAAACTTACCGTTCAACTTATGGAATATTTCGACCGAATGGGATTTTTGCGTCGCAAAGGCAATGACCATATTCTACGCGATAAGAATGTTTTTGATTTATGATGTCTAAAGAGCGTTATTACATAGCTTGATAGCAGGATTTAATGCTATATTTATTACAACTAGAAGAATTATCTAATGGAATTTAAGCGAAATAACTCTGTAAAATTTCTTTAAGGAAAGAAAAAGTGCGGTAAAATATTTACCGCACTTTTGTAAGATGTTACCCCACCATTTTCTTTAACTGATACAAATATGCCAAGGCTTGTTTAGGGCTTAAATCATCGGGATCCAGTTTTTCAATAGCTTCTCTTAGTGCATCCGTTTCTTGTTCAAACAATAATTCACCTTGAGTGTGATTGGCTTCACGCAATGCCTGAATTTGCTGATCGGCTGAATGGCCTGATGTTTTTTCTAATTGTGTCAATTTCTGTTTTGCCAGTTTAATAACAGATTGTGGCACGCCTGCCAAAGCCGCTACTGCCAAACCATAACTTTTACTTGCTGCGCCATCTTGTACGGCATGCATAAAGGCGATGGTGTTGTTATGCTCAAGGGCATCTAAATGAATATTGGCGATGCCTTCTAGCTGTTCAGGCAACGCGGTTAATTCAAAATAATGGGTGGCAAATAATGTAAGTGAGCGGATTTTTTTGGCTAACCATTCTGCACAAGCCCAAGCTAAGGATAAGCCATCATAAGTGGATGTGCCGCGACCGATTTCATCAATAAGCACGAGACTTTGCGCAGTGGCTTGATGAAGAATATTTGCCATTTCAGTCATTTCCACCATAAAGGTTGAACGCCCTGAAGCTAAATCATCAGACGCACCAATTCGAGTGAAAATACGATCAATCGGTCCTATTCGCGCGCTGTCTGCCGGCACAAAGCTGCCGATATACGCCAGCAATGTAATTAATGCGGTTTGGCGCATATAAGTACTTTTACCGCCCATATTTGGCCCGGTGATAACTAATAAATGACGATTATGATTGAGTTCCACTGGGTTGGCGATAAAAGGATCTTTCAACACTTGTTCCACGACAGGATGACGACCATTTTCAATTTTCACACTTACTTCATCACAGAATGTTGGCATCACGTAATTGAGGGTATCAGCGCGCTCGGCGAGATTGACCAATACATCTAATTCAGAAAGTGCGAGGCTCGCCAGTTGTAATGAACCTAAGTGCGGTAATAATAAATCAAACAATTCATCGTAAAGTTGCTTTTCTAATGCTAACGCTGCGCCTTTTGATTTCAGCACTTTGTCTTCATATTCTTTGAGTTCAGGAATGATGTAACGCTCTGCGTTTTTCAGGGTTTGACGACGAACATAATGAATGGGTGCTTTATGCGCTTGGCCTTGGCTAATTTGAATGTAATAACCATGCACTGCATTAAAACCTATTTTTAAAGTATCAATACCTGTGCTTTCACGTTCACGTTTTTCTAAGTTTTCCAAATATTGAGTTGCACCATCAGACAGCATACGCCATTCGTCCAACTCGGCATGGTAACCTTCAGCAATCACGCCACCATCCCGAATTAAAAGCGGGGGCGTTTCAATCAATGCACGTTGCAATAAATCACATTGCTCGCTGAAATCGGCAATTTGGCTGAAAAGTGCGGTTAAAAATGGCGGTGTTTTTTGTTGAACAATCGTGCGTAATTCTGGAATTTGTTCTAACGCCGTGCGCAAACGAGTGAGATCGCGTGGACGAGCTGAACGTAGCGCAACACGCGCTAAAATACGCTCCATATCACCGACTAATTGCAAATAAGGCTGAAGTTCATCAACCAAATCAAAATTCAGAATTTCCGCAATCGCTTGTTGGCGTTGTTTTAATTTTTCCACATCACGAATAGGCTGATGAATCCAACGTTTCAATAAGCGACTGCCCATTGGCGTGACGCATTTATCCAATACAGACGCTAGCGTATTTTCTGTGCCACCCGCAAGGTTTTGCGTCAATTCAAGATTTCTGCGCGTGGCGGCATCTAACTGAATGCAGTCTTGATTTTGAATCAAACTAATGCTTTGAATATGTGGCAATGCGGTACGTTGGGTTTCTTTTGCATATTGCAATAAACAACCTGCCGCACTTAAGCCTAGAGGGGATTTTTCCACACTAAAGGCGCGTAAATCTTTTGTGCCAAATTGTCGATTTAGTAAAGTAATGGCAGTGCTAAGTTCAAACTCCCAAATCGGGCGACGACGTAATCCCTTGCAATGTTCTATGGCTGCCATTTCGTTAAATTCTTCACAATACAGCAATTCTACGGGGGCAATACGTTGCAATTCAGCACGCAATGTTTCTTTATCCGTAGGTTCGCAAAGCTGAAAACGGCCAGAGGTCATATCTAAAGTGGCTAATCCAAATTTTTCTTTTTCTTGATATACCGCCGCAATCAGATTGTCTTGGCGTTCAGGCAAAAGTGCCTCATCACTCACCGTACCAGGTGTAACAATTCGCACAATTTGACGCTCCACTGGCCCTTTGCTTGTGGCAGGATCACCAATTTGTTCGCAAATAGCCACAGGCTCGCCCAACTGAACCAATTTTGCTAAATAACCTTCCACCGCATGATAAGGCACGCCCGCCATTGGAATTGGTTGCCCAGCAGATTGACCTCGTTTCGTCAAAGAAATATCCAACAATGCCGCTGCTTTTTTCGCGTCGTCATAAAACAACTCGTAAAAATCCCCCATGCGATAAAACAACAAAATATCTGGATTCTCTGCTTTGAGTTTTAGATATTGTTGCATCATTGGCGTATGTTGTTGGAAACTTTCTTCGAAAATCATCTAATTACCTGCTTTGAAACTGAATAAAGATAGGTTTTGTGGCGGCTATTTTAGGTGCCGAAAGGGGAAAAAGCTAGATAAAAAAGAGCGGTGAAAATTTGTTGAGATTTTTCACCGCTCTTTTTAGAGGAAGATTAACGTCTTGGGAGGTAACGTGCTGGATCCACTGATTTGCCTTTGTAGCGAATTTCAAAGTGGAGTTTCACAGTATTTGTACCAGAGCTACCCATTTTTGCGATTTCTTGACCAGCTTTGACTTCTTGTTGATCGGTTACAAGAATTTTGTCGTTATGCGCATAAGCACTTAAGAAATCATCATTATGTTTGATGATGATTAAATTACCGTAACCACGTAAAGCATTGCCAGCATACACGACGCGACCTGATGCAGCCGCTTTAACAGCTTGTCCACGAGAACCACTAATATCAATCCCTTTATTTCCGCCATCAGTATTGGAGAAACCTTGAATGATATTACCTGAAGTCGGCCATTGCCATGCAACATTTGATGCGATTGGCGCAACAACATTGGCATTAATCGGTGTATTGGTGTTCTCTACTGGTGTTGTTGGTACTGATGGTGTTGTCGCAGGGATAACAGGAGTTGTCGCGACTGGTACCATTGCTGGTGCGCCATTTGCTACACCTGCGCCAGATTTAATTGGGCCAATGATTGTGCCATCAGATCCCATTTGCGTACCATTTGCACCTGGCGTATAGGTGATAGCAGGTTCTGCTGGCGCTGTCGGTGCAGCTGCAGTAGTTGTTGCTGTTGCTGCTGGAGGTTGTTTTACTGGAACCGTTGTTGTCACTGTTTTTGTACCACAATTAGAGATTTTTAAAGTTTGTCCTAGGCTCAAACTATAAGGCTCAGTCATGTTGTTCAATGCTGCTAATTCTTTTACATCAATCCCCGCCAAGTAAGCGATTAAGAACATCGTATCGCCTTTGTTTACTTTATAGGTATTGCCTTTGTAAGAGCCTTTTTCAATTTGGCTATAATCTGGTGCATTGGTATTTGGGTTGCGTGGAACATTAATATGTTGCGAACCTACGCAATCAGAAACCGTTTTAGTGATTGTTTTTGTTTGCACAGCTGGAGCTGGAGCTGGAGCTGGTGTTGGCGCTGCTGGCATGGCAGGCTGTTGATAGGTTGGTTGGAAATTTGGCTGTGGCGTTTGCACGCCTGTTGGTACACCACCCATCGCTGGTACTGTGTTTTTTTGAATTTCAGGTTGCCAAGAACCGCCCGTGCTCTCGCCATTTACAGGTTGCATAATACCAGGTGAAAGCGTGTTATCTGCATTGGTAATTGGCGCAGGAGAATTAGAGGTACAAGCCGATAATACAACAAGACTCAAAGGGAGTAAGAGAAACGATTTTTTCATAGTAATTCCTTATTGTTCCTTTATTATTTCGTTTGTGCTGGCATTGTATTTTTTTGAATTTCTGGCATAAAGCTACCGCCAGCAACAGCGCCGGTACCTTCTACTGGTTGCATGATGCCGTTTGGCAACGCATCTGGATCTTTAACTGGTTCTGATGTACATCCAACTAATACGAATCCAGCCATTAAAATAAGACCTAATTTATTCATTTTTTATCCTAGTTTTTCAATATAAAGTAAGCAATGACAGCCAGCACAACGACTGACCAACCTATAATTTCAATAGATTTTCGCAATTTTGCTGCGAATTTTTCACCGCCCCATGCGGCTAATTTTGCCACCAGCAAGAAACGCGCTAAACGTGAAACAAATGCGGTGATGGCAAAAGGGAAAAATGCCATTTGCATTACCCCAGAGCAGAGAGTAAACACCTTGTAAGGAATTGGGCTAAAACCTGCCACAAATACAACTAATACGCCCCATTGCTCAAACCAATTTATGGCTTTTTCCCAATGAGCACCATACCCCCATTGTTGTACAATGTTTTCCACCCAGTCCGTTGCATAATAACCAATTGCGTAACCGATAACCCCACCGATGACAGAAGCAATTGCCGTATAAAATGCAAATTTTACCGCACTTTTTGGCTTTGACATTGACATTGGGATCAACATTACATCAGGTGGAATAGGAAAAAATATCGCCTCGATAAAACTAACAAAAGAGAGCCAAAAAGTCGCAAAGCGATGCGTTGACCATTGCATAGTTTTATCGTACATCGTACCGAAAATTTTCATATTTCTTCTCTATTTGGTAAAACGCGCCATTATTCCTGCTCTAACCAATCTTGTAAAGCCGAAAGTGAATGATGTGCAGTAAGATCAGCCTGAATTGGCGTGATAGACACATAACCATTTTTCACCGCATGGAAATCTGTTCCCTCGCTTTCATCTTCGGGTAATGCTGAAGGGCCAATCCAATAAATGGTTTCATCACGAGGATCTCTTTGTTTAATGACTTCTGCAGACGAAGCACGGTAACCCAAGCGACATACCTTGTAACCCTTTAATTCTTCAAAAGGCAAATCCGGCACATTGATATTAATAATTTCACGAGGATTTAATAATTGATGATGTAATTTTGGAATGAGATCACACACCACTCGCGCTGCTGTTTCATAATGTTGACGACCATCTAACGAAACTGCAATAGCAGGTAACCCTAAATGGCGACCTTCAAGGGCTGCGGCTAATGTGCCAGAATAAATCGTATCATCGCCCATATTGCAACCTGCATTAATGCCCGATACCACTAAATCCACTTGGCCAGATAAAAATCCATTTAACGCTAAATGTACACAATCTGCTGGTGTACCATTCACACAATAATCGCCACTGTCTAAATGACGTGGGCGCAGTGGCTCCACTAATGTGAGTGAACTTGATGCTGCACTTCGATTACGATCGGGTGCAACAACAATGACTTCTGCAATTTTTTTTAATTCTGTTGCTAAAACTTGAATGCCTTCCGCGTGAAAACCGTCATCATTACTGACTAAAATTCGCATTGTACTTCCTTATGCTTCTGTATAATTTACTAACTCACGAACCAATGCCGTGGCATAACTGCCTGCTGGTAAATAAAATTTCAAACGCAAGCCTTCTGGCTCAAATGCCCAAGAAAACGCTTTTACTTTCATTAATAATGGACGACGTGCGGCCTTCATTCTCTCTTGTTTCATTAAAGGATCGAAAACTGAATGTTGATTTACGATTTCATTTTCAATATCGCTTGCGGCCAACACATCTTCGCCAATTAAAGGGGCGGTGAGTAAAATATCTTGATTTTCTAACCGCACTTGCAAGGCATTTAAGTCTTCTTTTTCGTCCGCTTTGAACCAACTGTGCGAACCGGCTAATTGCACAATATCGTTTGGTAAAACTTGATTTGTTGCACCCTTTGCAATACGCGCAGCCACAACGAGATTAAAAATCTCACTGCGCGCGGCAGAAAGATAAAAACTGCGTTTTTTTCGATCTTTTACCTTGATTTCCCCTTGAGCCCAACGCAATGCTTGCGTGAGGTTATGGCCATCTCGACCAAAACGTTGTTCCGTAAAATAATTGGGGAAACCAAAATTTGCCACAAAATCTAACCGCGCTTTAAGCTCATCAGATTCTTCTGCACCGCGTAATAAAATATCGAAATAATTTCCCTCAAGGCTACCCGTGCGAATTTTTCGGTTGTGTCGAGTAACCGTTAAAATCTCTACGCCATCTAATTCAAATTGACTGAAATCGGGCGTTTCCATTCCTGGCATTTGTAAACAAAACCATTGTTCTGTCACCGCTCGACGATCTTTCAACCCCGCATATCCCATATTGCGTTCAGAAACACCTGCAAATTTAGCTAATTTTTCGCCAACAAATAAGGTGTTGCAATCTGTTTTGCGTACATACAACGCAACAAACTCACCTTCGTCTGACATTTCATAGCCTAAATGCTCTCTTACAATAAAATCCGCACATTCAGCCTTTAAAAGTGCGGTGGTTTTTGGCGGAGTTTTTAATGCCAAATAAGGGAGTTGTTCGAGCATGATTAAGGGTTCTTTTTTATAGAAAATAATTGCGCGAAATTTTATGCGACTTTTGGTGATTTATCCACTAAAATAACCGCACTTTTGTTCTTGTTGAAGGATTTTATTATGTCAAAATTGGCTGAATTACAAGCAGAAACCCGTGAAATTATCACTGATTTACTTAACGATGGTAGTGACCCGGATGCGCTTTATATTATTGAGCATCATATTGCTCATCACGATTTTGATTTGTTAGAAAAAATCGCCGTAGATGCGTTTAAAGCCGGTTATGAAGTTTCCGAAGCGGAAGAATTTGAAGATGATGATGGCAACCCCATCTTCTGTTTTGACATTATCAGTGAAGTAGAATTAAAAGCGGAAATTATTGATGCGCAACAAAAAGAAATCCTTCCGTTATTAGAAAAACATAAAGGCATTTATGATGGCTGGGGCACCTATTTTGAAGATCCGAATGCCGATGACGATGAATACGGTGACGATGGGGAATTTTTTGATGATGAGGATGTCGAAGAGCCTCGTGTGCATTAATTCGTAAAGCCTTGCGCGCGGAATAATTTTCGCTACAATGGTACGACTTTTTTTAACCGATTTTTTATAAGGAAAACATAATGAAAGTAGCAAAAAATGTAGTGGTGAGCATTGCTTACCAAGTTCGCACACAAGATGGCGTATTGGTAGATGAAGCTCCAGCGAATCAACCACTAGAATATTTACAAGGCCACAATAATTTAGTGATCGGTCTTGAAAAAGCGCTTGAAGGCAAAGAAGTAGGCGACAAATTTGAAGTGCGTGTACAACCTGAAGAAGGTTACGGTGCGTACAGCGAAAATATGGTTCAACGTGTACCAAAAGATGTATTCCAAGGTGTTGATGAGCTTGAAGTCGGCATGCGTTTCTTAGCTGATACTGACATTGGTCCAGTTCCAGTGGTAATTACTGAAATCGATGGCGATGAAGTTGTCGTTGATGGAAATCACATGTTAGCGGGGCAAGAATTACACTTCACCGTTGAAGTTGTCGCAGCGCGTGAAGCAACGTTAGAAGAAATTGCACACGGCCACGTTCACGGTGCGCATAGCCACCACCACGATGATGACGAAGAAGGTCACGGTTGTGGCTGTGGCAGTCATCACCACCATCACGACCATGATCACGAGCACAGCGGATGCTGCGGCGGTGGTCACGGGCACGGACATGGTCACGGCAGCTGTGGCTGCGGCGGTCATTAATTAAAAACAGCCGAAAACATTACCGTACTTTAGTAATGAAGTGCGGTATTTTTTTATGAAAAAACCGACAAAATGCGCTGAAAATATTGGATCCTAACGAACTTCTCGGTAGACTATAGCGCAATTTACTTAAAAAATTTTAGCCCCTTAAAATGAAGAAAAAATCTCTAAAACTCACCGCACTTTTTTTAGCATTAAGTTGCTTTCCCGCATTTGCTGAACAAACCGTTGATATTGAAGTTCAAGGCATCCGTGGTTTCCGTGCTGTTCGTAATACGGATCTCAATGTTCATCTGATTAACAAAGAAGAAATGGATGGGTCTGAACGCTATCAACATTTAGTCACTCAAGCTGTGGATCGTGGTTTGCGTGTGTTTGGTTATTATGAATCTTCCGTGCGTTTTGAACGAAAACAGCGTCAAGGCAAACGTGATTTATTGATTGCTCATGTTACACCTGGCGAGCCAACAAAAATTGCGGGCACTGATGTGCAAATTGAAGGGGAAGCCGCACAAGATGAAAATTTTGATGCGTTACGTAAAAACTTGCCGAAAGAAGGTGTTTTGGTTGAACACCAAACTTACGATGATTACAAAACAGCGATCTCACGTTTAGCATTAAATCGTGGATATTTTGATGGGGAATTTAAAATTTCACGTTTAGAAATTAGCCCAGAAACCCATCAAGCATGGTGGCGAATGTTATTTGATAGTGGCGTTCGTTATCATTATGGCAATATTACTTTTAGCCATTCACAAATTCGTGATGATTACTTAAATAATATTCTTAACATCAAACCTGGTGATCCGTATTTAATGAATAACTTATCGGATTTAACCAGCGATTTTTCATCTTCAAATTGGTTTAGCTCAGTATTAGTTCAACCTAATGTTAATCATAAAAGCAAAACTGTAGATGTGGAGATTATTCTTTATCCACGTAAAAAAAATGCGATGGAACTAGGCGTAGGCTTTGCAACTGATGGTGGCGTGCACACTCAAATTGGTTGGACAAAACCGTGGATTAATAGCCGTGGACATAGTTTCCGTACCAATCTTTATCTCTCAGCACCAAAACAAACTTTAGAGGCAACTTATCGAATGCCACTGCTAAAAAATCCGTTAAATTACTACTACGATTTTTCTGTTGGTTGGGAAGGTGAAAAAAAGAATGATACCAATACGAGAGCGCTTACGTTGTCCGCATTACGTTATTGGAACAACGCGCATGGCTGGCAATATTTTGGCGGACTTCGTGCGCGATACGATAGTTTTACACAAGACGATATAACCGATAAAACATTCCTTCTTTATCCAACTGTTGGATTTACTCGTACCCGATTACGAGGCGGTTCTTTTGCAACTTGGGGCGATGTACAAAAAATTACCTTTGATTTAAGCAACCGAACTTGGCTATCAGAATCTTCTTTTATAAAAGTGCAAGCTTCGAGCGCATGGATTCGTACTTATGCAGAAAATCACCGTATCGTTGCTCGTGCTGAAGTTGGGTATTTACATACAAAGGATATTGAAAAAATTCCGCCCGCACTTCGTTTCTTTGCTGGTGGCGATCGCAGTGTACGCGGTTACGGCTATAAAAAAATTGCGCCTAAAAATAAAAACGGAAAATTGGTTGGTGGCTCACGATTACTTGCGGGTTCTTTAGAATATCAATATCAAGTTTATCCGAATTGGTGGGCGGCAACCTTCGCAGATAGTGGCTTAGCAGCCAATGATTACACCACTAAAGAATTACGTTATGGCGCAGGCGTTGGTGTCCGTTGGGCATCACCAGTGGGCGCAATTAAATTTGATATTGCCACCCCGATTCGTGATAAAGATAACAGCAAAAATATTCAATTTTATATCGGACTTGGTACAGAAATTTAAGGTGAATTTATGACAGAACAAAAACAACCATCAGAAACTTCACCAAAATCACCTGAGCAGCCTAATAAAAAACACTGGGTACGCAAGGCTGTTTGTATCGGAAGTGCGGTCATTTTGGTGCCTATTTTAGGTGTTGCTGGGGCACTTTCTTTCGATGCGGGGCAAAGAGGTTTAATTCAACTTGCTGATAAAATGCTTGATAGTTTTTCTGTTGAGCAAATTGAAGGCGGATTACAAAATGGCTTAGTGCTTAATAATGTTCGTTATCAAACCGCTGGGATTGATACTCATATTGCACAAGCACGTTTACAGCTTGATTTCGGTTGTTTGCTTTCACGTGAGGTTTGTTTACGTGATTTCACCTTAAATAAACCGACGATTGCGATTAATACAGCATTACTGCCTCCATCAACGCCTGATGATTCAAAATCTGGCCCGATGAAACGCATTTCCTTGCCAATTGGTATCAATGCAGAAAATTTGGCAGTGCAAGATTTATCTGTAAATATTGATCAGACTAATCTTACACTCAGTCATTTTAAAAGTGCGGTAAGTTTAAATAATGAAAAAGGCTTAACTCTTGCGCCGACTGAAATTAACGATATTTCAGTTATTTCAAAAAAATTGCCTGAAGTTAAATCAGAGCCGCAAGCAGAACAACCGAATAAGCCTGTAGATTGGGATACGATTGAGCAATCTTTAACGCCTGCTTTTTTAGGAAATGTATCAGAAATAATTCTTCCTTTTGATTTACACATCCCCGCGATTAAAGGCAAAAACTGGCATTATCAAGCGGTGAATGAAAAAGGTGAAACACTTCAATCTATTGAAATCCCAAGCCTGATTGCACAGGCGGATACCGTTGATAACCAACTGCAATTACAAAAATTAGCGGTAGAAAGTTCGTTGGGTAATCTTTATTCACAGGGTAAATTACAACTTGATGGCGATATGCCACTAGACTTAACTTTAAAATCCCATTTGGAGCCGTTGAAATCCGATGGAAAAGAAATTCTATCAGCGAGTGATGTTGATCTTACGCTTTCGGGATCATTGAAAAAATCCACCGCACTTTCTTTAAAAATAAAAGGCGTATTAGATGCTGAACTGAATGGCGAAGTGCAATTAGCACAAGACAAAATGCCCTTAAACCTCACATTAAATGTGGCAAAAGGACAATACGCTTTTGTAAACACAATGGCACCACTCAAAATTAATGATGTGACACTTAAGCTCACAGGGGATTTACTGAATTATCACGCTGAGCTTAAGGGTGGCGTAGATGGAATGGATTATATTCCCGCATCTAAAGTGGACTTTAATGCCGACGGCAAACTTTATGAAGTAACCGTCAATAAATTTGGGATAGCTTCGTTAGATGGTAAAAGTGAATTTGTTGGGACTGCAAACTGGAAAGAGGGTGCAAACTGGGATATACAAGCCGATTTAGAAAAAATGAATATCGGTTTTTATGTACCTGTCATGCCTGCAACACTATCTGGCAAATTGCATTCACGTGGTTTTGCAGGTTCTCAAGGTTGGCAAGTGGAAGTGCCAGTGGCCGATTTAAATGGAACACTGTCTTCAAACCCCATCAGTTTAAAAGGCTCCGCAACACTTAATCAAAATGTACTTCTAACAGTACCTGATTTACAGGTTAGATATGGTGAAAATCATCTTAACGCAAGAGGGGTATTAGATGACCATTCTGATTTTGTATTAGATGTCGATGCACCGAATTTGCGTGGTTTATGGTCAGATTTAAGTGGCAATGTGAAAGGGCATGCGGCTATTTCTGGTCAGTTCACCAGTCCAAATCTTGATCTTGACTTAACCTCGTCTAATTTACACTTGCAAGGTTTCCAGTTATCTAAAGCGAGCGCGAAAGGGAATATCAAAAGCGATCCTTTAGCTAAAGGACAATTCAATATTAAGGCAGAGCAACTTCATTATGGTGAAAGTGTTAAACTCCGTTTACTTGATCTCGCCTTATCTGGCGATGAACAAAATCATCTGTTAACGCTAAAATCCCAAGGTGAGCCTGTTGCTGCAAATTTACAAATTAACGGACATTTTGACCGCATTTTGGAACAGTGGAAAGGCACACTTTCCCAAGCAAAATTTGATACACCTATTGGCGATGTAAAATCTAACCAAGCTATTGCGGTGTCTTACGATAATAAACAAGCGCAAGCCAATATTGCCGCACATTGCTGGCAAAACACAGATGTAGAATTATGTTTCCCCCAAGCATTTAATGTGGGCAAGCAAGGGAATATTCCTTTCCAATTTAAACGTGTTAATTTGGATTTAGTGAATAAACTTATCGAACAAGATAGCCTCAAAGGAAACTTGCAAGCGCAAGGTAACGTTGCTTGGTTTACGGATAAACCATTCCAATTTACCGCCAAAGTAGATGGCAATCACTTAGCTTTCTCTCAAAAATTGGATTACCGTACGTTTAAATTGGATATTCCAAAATTAACCCTTAACGCCGACATTCAAAATAACAATTTGGTTTTAAAAACAGACATTAATGTGCATAACCAAGGCAGGATTGTAGGTGATATTCATTTAAATGATCTGGCTAAAAATCGTCAACTTGGCGGAACTCTTGCGATAGAGCGACTAAACTTGTCGATCGCAAATCAGCTACTTACTAGCGGTGAATCTGTTAATGGTGAGGTAGTCTCGAAGTTGAGTTTTGGCGGGAATTTAGAGAAACCATTATTAAATGGAAACTTCAATATTCGCAATATTCGTACCAAATTAAAATCTATGCCAGTCAATATTACTGATGGTGATATTGCCGTACATTTCCACGGTAATAATTCCACCTTACAGGGAAAAATTGAAACTATCGATAGTCGTTTGAATTTAACCGGCCGAGCAAACTGGGCTAATATTGAACATTGGACAACAGAATTAAATGCTCAGGCAAATAATTTCAACGTGGATATTCCTTCTATGGCGAAACTACGTTTCAGTCCAAATATCACAGTAAAAGCGAATCCTAAAGAATTGAATTTAAGCGGAACGGTGGATATTCCTTGGGCGCGAATTAGAATTGATAGCTTACCAGATACTGCTGAGCCAGTGAGCGAAGATGAAGTTATTTTAAATGGCCCTCATAAGAGCAAAGAAGAACTGATTAAACGTGAATTTGCGGCAAAAACAAAATCAGGAATGGATATTCGCTCTGATTTACGTATCAATATTGGTAAAGACGTTAGCCTTGATGCCTATGGCTTGAAAACCAATCTTGACGGTTTACTTTCTGTCAAACAAGACAAAGGTAATTTAGGTTTATTTGGTCAGATTAATTTAACTAAAGGTCGCTATGCTTCTTTCGGACAGGATTTACTGATTCGTAAAGGGCTTATTAGTTTTTCTGGCCAAGCGACACAACCTACGTTGAATATTGAGGCTATTCGTAATCCTGAAGCAATGGAAGACAGCAAAATTACTGCTGGAGTGAGAGTGATTGGCATAGCCGATAGCCCAGAAGTCACTATTTTCAGTGAACCAAGCAAACCACAAGATCAAGCACTTTCCTATTTGTTAACGGGTCGTTCATTAGAAAATAGTGGTGAGGCTGGATCTAGTGGATCCGTGGGGGCTGCATTACTTGGTCTAGGGCTTTCAAAGAGCGGTAAATTAGTGGGAAGTATTGGCGAGGCTTTTGGTATCCAAGATTTAAACCTTGGCACATCGGGTGTGGGTGATAAATCCAAATTGACCGTCAGCGGAAACCTCACCAACCGCTTACAAATAAAATATGGTGTAGGCTTATTTGATGGCTTGGCAGAAGTAACTTTACGTTACCGCTTAATGCCACAACTTTATTTTCAATCCGTTTCTAGTACAAACCAGGTGTTTGACTTACTTTATCAATTTGAATTTTAGGAATTTTATGAATCACCCTATTTTAGAACCCCAGCACCGCAGCGATGTACGTGAAATCGCGGCGATTGATCTCGGGTCAAACAGCTTCCACATGATTGTGGCGCGTATTGTGAACGGCTCAATCCAAGTACTTTCTCGCTTAAAACAAAAAGTTAAACTCGCGGAAGGCTTAGATGAAAATGCAGTGCTTAATCAAGAGGCCATCACGCGTGGTGTAAATTGCTTAGCCTTATTTGCCGAACGTTTACAAGGATTTCCTGTTGAAAATGTCAATGTAGTTGGTACTTATACGTTACGAAGAGCGGTGAATAATGATGAATTTTTACGTCAAGCAGCCAAAGTTTTCCCCTATCCCATTAATATTATTAGTGGGCAAACTGAAGCTAAAACCATCTACGCAGGCGTATGCCATACGCAACCAGAAAAAGGTCGTAAGCTCGTTGTGGATATTGGTGGTGGCTCGACAGAAATGATTATCGGCGATGATTTCACGCCACTTGTGGCTGAAAGCCGCCACATGGGGTGTGTAAGTTTTGCGACTCAATTTTTTACCGACGGCGTCATTTCCTCAGAAAACTTTCAACGAGCACGCCAAAGTGCGGTAAATAAAATCGAAGATTTAGGCTTCGAATATCGCAAATTAGGTTGGCAATCTGTGCTCGGCTCATCGGGGACGATTAAAACTGTGGCGCAAGTCATTGCGACTAATCTTGATCCAAATGGAACCATTACAGCCGAGCGATTAAATGCGCTAATTGAACAAACACTACAAGCCAAGCATTTTACCGAGCTAAATATTAACGGTTTAAACCAAGACCGCGTGGATGTTTTTGTACCCGGTTTAGCGATTTTAAGTGCAGTGTTTGAAGTTTTTCATATTCAACAAATGCGTTATTCTGACGGCGCATTGCGCGAAGGCGTTATTTATAGCCTAGAAAAAAACTTCCAAGTTGCAGATATTCGAGCGCGCACAGCTTGGGGGTTAAGCGAGCAATTCAATATTGACCAAGCCCAAGCTCACCGAGTTGCAGATAGTGCTAATTTACTCAGTGCACAATATAAAGATTGGCAATCGACAGAGTTTATTGAAGAAATGCGTGAAATCCTACTTTGGGCAGCGCGCTTGCATGAAGTTGGCATTGTGATTAATCACAAAGGTTTACAAAAACATTCGGCGTATATCTTACAAAATATGGAATTACCTGGGTTTGATCGTGAACAGCAACGTTTACTTACCGCACTAGTGCGTTGGCATATTGGCACGCTTAAACCTGCTGAATTTTTTAAATTTGCACGTTATAGCGAGCAAGATGTGATGGCTTTAATGCGATTGCTTCGTCTTGCAGTTATTCTCAATAAATCCCGTCAAGCAACAGAAACTGCAAAAAATTTCACCCTTGAAATGCACCGCACTTTGAATGATTGGACATTGAATTTTGAAAGCGGATACTTAGACCGTAACCCATTAATTTGGAATGAATTGCGAGCTGAAAGTAATTTTCAGAAAGAGTTTGAAAGCAGTTTAGTTTTTTATTAATTATCTTTCTGCTCAATATTTATGGGAGAAAAATTTAGGGCAAGTTAAATACTTGCCCTATCTTTATAATTTGACGGTCTGAAATAATGCTTTTATTTCATCCAATGATAATAATCTAAATGAGCCATTTTCTAATCCATTAATAGATAATGAGCCCATACTCACTCTCACTAATCGTAAAGTGGGAAAACCAATATGCGCAGTCATTCTTCGCACTTGGCGGTTGCGCCCTTCACTAATCTTAATTTCTAACCAGCTTGTGGGAATATTTTTCCGTTCTCGGATAGGTGGATTGCGTTCCCATAAATTGGGCTCTGAAATTAACCGCACTTTAGCGGGTTTTGTCATGCCATCTTTGATTTCTACACCTTTTCTGAGTTGTGCTAAATCGGTCTCTTCAGGGATGCCTTCCACTTGCACACAATAGGTTTTTTCTGTTTTAAATTTGGGATCGGCCAAACGATGTTGTAATTCGCCATTATTGGTTAAAATCAGTAATCCTTCACTGTCTCTATCTAATCGACCTGCCGCATAAACATTTGGAATTGAGATAAAATCTTTTAAGGTTGCGCGTCCTTGTTCGTCGGTAAATTGCGTGAGCACATCAAAAGGTTTATTGAATAATACAACTTTGGTTTCATCCAACGACAGCGTTTTAGGTTTTGATTTAGGCTTAAAAGTGTGGTGAAAATTAACCGCACTTTTTCCTTTAGACGGCAATTTTCCTGCCGAAAAATTTTTCTTCATTGAATTGGATTTCTATTTTGAAAGACTTGCAACATCATAGCAAAACTTCAAGCTGTAGTAATGATGATTAC
>NZ_LCTK01000032.1:0-56708 GCF_001008205.1 Haemophilus haemolyticus
TTTTGGTGTCTAGACGGCAGAAGCGGTCACATAAGTTTTCACTTGGCGTGGAGTAAAGGCTGAAGGCATAGCCTGTTTCTTTTTGCCAGCGTTTTACTGCCTCACTAAGATGGCGAACAATCGCAATGCCTTTATCGCGTAATTGTTCATCATCAAAAATATGCCCTTTGTTATATAGCGCATTAATGGTTTCGTGAATACCGATATAGCCGAGCGAAATAGAGGCGCGTCCATTTTTGAAAATTTGTGCCACATTTTCATCCGCTTTTAACCGCACTCCGCATGCGCCTTCCATATAAAGAATAGGAGCGACGCGAGCTTTGGTATTTTCAAGGCGGGCAACTCGTGTCATTAATGCTTTTTTCGCAATAGACAAACGCTCATCTAAAGTGCGGTAGAAATCTTCTTCGTTTTTAGATTCCAATGCAATACGCGGTAAATTCAAACTCACCACTCCAAGATTATTACGCCCATCGTGAATTTCATGTCCGTCTTCTTCGTATGCACCTAAAAAGCTACGGCATCCCATAGGGGCTTTAAAAGAGCCTGTGACTTTGACAACTTGATCGTAATTGAGAATATCTGGATACATACGTTTTGATGCACATTCCAATGCGAGTTGTTTGATATCGTAATTCGGATCGCCTTGAGTTTGGTTCAAGCCTTTTTTGATGGTGAAAACAAGTTTTGGAAAGACTGGCGTTTTATGGTTTTTTCCGAGTCCACGAATACGATTTTTTAAAATAGCTTGCTGAATTAAGCGGGATTGCCAACTTGTACCTAAACCAAAACCAAAGGTCACAAATGGCGTTTGCCCATTCGACGTATGCAGTGTATTCACTTCATATTCTAAAGATTGGAAGGCATCGAAACACTCTTTTTCAATCAATGCTTTGGCGTAACCTTCAATATCAGGCACGTTCCATTCTTGGGCATGTTTGAGGTGTTTTTCGTAACTGATTTGCACATAAGGGGAAAGTACTTCATCAATACGGTTAATGGTTGTGCCACCGTAAATATGGCTGGCAACTTGAGCGATAATTTGTGCTGTCACTGCAGTAGCGGTGCCAATGGATTTAGGGGGTTCGATTTCCGCATTGCCCATTTTGAAACCACGAGAAAGCATGCCTTCTAAATCCACTAACATACAGTTAAACATCGGGAAGAACGGTGCGTAGTCTAAATCGTGATAATGAATTTCACCTTTTTCGTGAGCCTCTACTACATCGCGTGGAAGAATATGGTGTTTGGCATAATGTTTTGCCACAATTCCAGCAAGCAAATCACGTTGCGTTGGAATCACTTTCGCGTCTTTATTGGCATTTTCATTAAGTAATTCTACGTTGCTTTGTTCAATCAAGCCTTCAATTTCTTTTGTTAGCTGGCTACGTTTTTCTCGCGCTAAATCACGATCATGACGATATTCGATATACGCACGAGCAACCTCAGGATAACGACTTGCCATCAATTTATCTTCAACGATTTTTTGAATCTGATTAATATCAATCTCGCCTTGATGATGGGTGAATATTTCATTTCCTACTTCTTGTCCAATTTGGTGGCAATAAAATTCATCGGAAATATTGACCGCACTTGCGGCTTTTTTAATGGCATTGATGATACGTTGAATCTCAAACTCCGCACGAGAACCATCGCGCTTGATGACCCCAAAGTTACTCATGATATAGCTCCAATATATAGTGTTTTTGAAATGCGGACTGCACTATATATAGATCTAAAAAGATAATCAACACACAATATGTAGTGTTTTTAGGTGTTTTATTGTAATAGAATTTTGTTAAAGATTGATTTTATTAGAAAAATATCAAATTAAGTTGTTGAGAACTTTTCTCAAACATTTTTTGATTTTGTGAGCGAGATCAAAGTTTTTATTTTTAAAACTGAAGGGCAGTGTGAACAATAAAATTAATCATATAATTGTTATTGATGAATATAAAAAAACGGACGAAAATTCGTCCGCTCTTTTTATCATAACTTAAGCGGCCACCATTACCATCGCTGGGCGAATGACTCGACCATTTAAGGTGTAGCCTTTTTGCAATACGACGCTAATTTGATTGCTTTCAAAGCCTTCAGCAGGTTGCATTGAAATGGCTTGATGTAAATCAGGATTAAATGCTTCACCGACAACCCCCACAGCTTCCACGCCAAAACGACCAACGGTTGAAACTAATTCTTTTAAGGTCAGTTCTACGCCGTCAAATAACGCTTTTACGCTTTCATCTTCTTTATTTGCTGGAGTGGCAAGCGCACGCTCTAGGTTATCGATAGTATTCAAAATGTCTTTTGAGAATTTTTCCAATGCGAATTTATGTGCTTTTTCTACATCTTGTTCAGTTCGACGACGAAGGTTTTCAATTTCAGCACGAGAGCGAAGTAAAATATCCTGTTCTTTGTTTGCCGCTTCTTCAATTTGAGTTTTTAGCTGCTCTTCAAGTTCTTGCACTCGTGCAATCGCTTCTTCTAAAGGATCAAGTTCTTGAGAAGGCTCTGTTTGTTGTGTTTCTTCCACAACAGATTCTTCTTCTACTTCTTGGGTTTCAACTTTTTGTTCTTGTTCTGACATTTTTTTCTCCGTAAATACAAAATTCGCCATAGTCGTTAGCTATAGTTTAACAAAAAACTATATAATGACGAAAATGTTAAATTCAAGTGCAGTTTATTTTATGAATAATTTATATCGTTCCTTTAAAACCATTGGACTTGTAGGAAAACCTAGAAATGATATTAACCTACAAATGCACAAAAATTTGTTTCACTGGTTAACGGAACGCGGATATCAAGTAATGATGGAAAAAGATGTTGCTGAAAAGCTGGGGCTTCCTGCAGAAAATCTTGCAACACTTGATGAAATTGGTTGCCAAGCGCAGTTGGTTATCGTGATTGGTGGGGATGGCAATATGTTGGGGCGTGCTCGCGTATTAGCAAAATATGATATTCCATTGATTGGAATTAACCGCGGTAATTTGGGATTTTTAACAGATATTGACCCGAAAAATGCCTATGCTCAACTTGAAGCTTGTTTAGAACGCGGTGAATTCTTCGTGGAAGAACGTTTTTTATTGGAAGCAAAAATTGAGCGAGCAGGTGAAATTGTATCGACAGGCAATGCTGTGAATGAGGCGGTTATCCACCCTGCGAAAATTGCACATATGATCGATTTTCATGTGTATATCAATGATAAGTTTGCATTTTCACAACGTTCTGATGGATTAATTATTTCTACTCCAACAGGTTCTACGGCTTATTCTCTTTCTGCTGGTGGACCTATTTTGACCCCAAACCTTAATGCCATTTCGCTAGTGCCAATGTTTCCGCATACATTAACTTCTCGTCCCCTTGTTATTGATGGTGATAGCAAAATATCGATTCGTTTTGCTGAGCATAATACATCTCAATTGGAAGTGGGTTGTGATAGTCAAATAGCCTTACCTTTTACGCCTGATGACGTGGTGCATATTCAAAAAAGCGAGCATAAACTTCGCTTGCTTCATCTGAAAAATTATAATTATTACAATGTATTAAGTACCAAATTAGGTTGGTTGAAATCATTTTGATTTTTATAAAAAAGCATAGTAGAAACGCATTATTAAAATACTGTAAAAAAATCCTTTACTGTAAATTAAATCAGTTGTAATATGATTGATATACAGTTAAAGGATTTTGCTATGCTTACTCAACTTACTATCAATAATTTTGCGATTGTTCGCCAGCTTGATATCGAATTGGCGAAAGGAATGTCTGTGATTACTGGGGAAACTGGTGCCGGAAAATCTATCGCAATTGATGCTTTAGGTTTATGTTTCGGACAAAGAGTAGAAACTTCAATGGTACGCGAAGGGCAAGAACGCGCAGAAATTTGTGCAACTTTCCAACTAGAATCGCAGAATCCTGCTTATCAATGGTTGAATGATCAAGAATTACAAGATCCAGATAATCCAACTGAATGTATTTTGCGTCGTGTGATTAATGCAGACGGACGTTCTAAAGCTTTTATTAATAGTACTCCTGTATCCGCTTCTCAATTAAAAGAAATTGGTCAATATCTTGTTCATATAAATGGGCAGCATGCTTCTCAATTATTGCTAAAAAATGACTATCAGCTTCAGTTAGTTGATAATTTTTCCGCTCATCCTGAATTACTTGTGAAAATGCGTGAAGATTATCAGGCATGGAAAAATCTTCAAAATCAAGTTAAAACCTTTCAACAAAAAGTGGCAGAAAATGAAGCACGTAAACAACTTTTACAGTATCAAGTGGATGAGCTAGATGAGTTTAATCTTCGACCAAATGAATATTTGGAATTAGAAGATGAACAACGCCGTTTGTCTAGCAGTGAACAGTTAACTCAACTTTCTCAATCAGCCCTGCAAATTTTAAGTGAAAATGACACGGTAAATATCGATAGCTTGCTTTATCGTGCGACACAATATATTGATGAATTAGCTGAACTTGATCCGCAATATGCTGAAGTGCAAAGTATGTTGAATGATGCGTTGATTCAAGTGCAAGAAGCAACCAGTGAAGTGCGAAATTTATCAAGTAATATCGAGCAAGATCCTCAACTTTTACAGGAAATTGAACAGAGAATTAGTCAGGCTTTACAACTTGCTCGTAAACATCAAGTTAAACCTGAAGATCTTGTGGAACATCACAAAAAATTAAAAGCAGAATTAACCGCACTTTTAGATTTTTCTGAAAGTGAAGAGATGTTAATTGAGCAAGAAAAACTCGCATTTGAACAAATGCAAGCAACGGCTAAAGCATTAACTGCAAGTCGTCAGCAATCTGCAGCTCGCTTAGCGCAGAATGTCACGCAGTCGATAAAACAACTTGCAATGGAAAATGCTGAATTTTATGTAGAGTTGAATACGGATTTAGATAAAGTAGGATCAAACGGTGCAGATAATGTGATTTTTACTTTGCGTAGTAATTTAGGTCAACAACCTCAACCGTTAGCTAAGATTGCCTCTGGTGGTGAGCTTTCTCGTATTTCTTTGGCGATTCAAGTTTTAACTTCTGATCAATCGGCTATTCCAACGTTAATTTTCGATGAAGTGGACGTGGGCATTAGCGGAAAAACAGCCAGTGTTGTCGGAAAACTTTTACGTCAATTAAGTGAACGCTGCCAAGTGTTATGCGTAACGCACTTGCCACAGGTTGCTTGTCATGGCCATCATCAGTTCAATGTGGAAAAATTTACTGTGGATAATAAAACTGAAACGCAAATGACCGCACTTTCACAAGCTGAACGTGTACCAGCCTTGGCAAGACTCTTGGGCGGAAGTGAAATTACAGAATTAGCTTTAGCCAATGCTCAGGAAATGTTAGATTTAGTTCATTAAAAATGGGATTTAATTAGTATTTTATGAACTAAATAACTTATCCCAAAATGCTTGAATAAATGACCGCTCTTTGACAAATTCAGTTTCATCTACAACAGGGGATTTGCCAATCAAATTTAAATGGTGAATAGCATTGCGTAAATCGACATAACTTTGTTTTAAAGCGTCGCAGTCTGTTTGGCTAATAATTTTAGCCTCTGCCATATCATCGAAAATACGTACATTGTCTGACCATTTTGTCAGTTGTGGGTTTTGTGGGGCATTGGCAAGCATTAAATATTGAGCAATAAATTCAATATCAGTGATGCCACCGCGATCTGTTTTAAGATTAAATTCACCATCTTTTGAATGGGACAAATGAGTGAACATTTTTCCTCGCATCTCCACAACATCTCGCTTTAATTGTTCAAGATCTCGTGATGCAGAAAGTACTTGTTGGCGGATATGCTCAAATTTAGCTTTAAGAGATGATTCGCCAAATACAGGGCGAGCACGCACAAGCGCTTGTTTTTCCCATGTCCAAGCTTCATTTAATTGATAATGGGCAAATGCAGAAAGAGAGCAGCCAATTAAGCCAGCATCGCCAGAAGGGCGTAGGCGCATATCTGCCTCATAAAGTACGCCAGCGGAAGTATTTATGCTGAAAATACTTACAATCTTTTGTGCCAAGCGTAGGTAAAATTGATTGCTATCAATCACTTTTTTGCCACCTGTTGTTTGATTTTCTACGGCATCGTACAAAAATACGAGGTCTAAATCGGATTTATAACCGAGTTCAATACCACCCAGTTTTCCATAACCAATCACTAAAAATCCTTTTTCATTATTTTGCAAATGTTCAGGCACGCCAAATCTAGACGAAACTTGTTTCCAAGCTAGATTCACAACGACTTCAATAATCGCTTCGGCAAGATAGGTTAAATGATCGCTTACCTTCATCACTGGTAATGCCCCCAAAATATCTGCTGCGGCCACTTTTAATAGGGTTGCTTGTTTAAATTGACGTAAAGCATCAATAAGCTGTTCTTCATCATCAGGAGGTAAACGAAGCAAATATTGGTGTAACTCCGCAGGATATTGGGTAAATGGCAACGGATGGGCTAGCGCTTCTGTATTAAGCAATTCATCTAATAAGATAGGATGGCGGGCCAGTTGCTCTGAAATAAGTTGAGACTGAGCACAAAGTTCAATAACTTGCTGAAGTGCGCGAGGATTTTCCAATAATAATTCTAAATAAGTCGTGCGACTCGAAATTTTTTCAATAATGTTCAGAATTCGGGGGAGCAAAGTGCGGTAATTTTCTTGTTGAAAAATGAGTGCAAATACTGTTGGCATTAAATGACTCAAAACATCACGCCCACGCGAACCAATCACTCTGTGATTTAGGCTGTCTTTGAATTGAGAAAGCTTTTCTAAAACTTCATCAATATTATTTTCTGATACACCACTCTCTAATAATGTTTGTTCAATATCCTCAAAATCTGATTCTAAAAAATCTTGCCACTGGCTATCAGTTTGTGAAGGCTCATCTTGTTCATCACCGATTAATTGAGTAAATACCGCTCGCACTTTTTCTTGTTTTTGTTGCAAAGTGCGGTAAAAATCGTCCCAATTTTCTATTGGATAATGTTTTTCAATGGTTTGATTATTTTCATTTAAACAGGTGAATGTTTTACATGCCTCTACTAAACGAATTTGATCTATTTCATCGGTTGGTAGCGTTTGAGTTTGTTGATCGTTAATAGCTTGTAGAATGTTTTCTACGCGGCGTAGAAAAATATAACTTTCACGTAAATCGTGGAATTGTTGCTCGGTAATTAATCCTAGTTTGGTAATTTCAGGCAAGATCTTTAAGAGTGAATGTTGTTGTAGATTGATTTCTCGCCCGCCTCGAATGAGTTGAAAAACTTGCACGATAAATTCGACTTCACGAATCCCCCCTGCACCTAGTTTAATATTATCTTTCAAACCACGACGGCGTATTTCTCGCTCAATTTTGTCTTTCATTTCGCGTAAAGATTGAATCACACTAAAGTCAATATAGCGACGATACACAAAGGGGTGTAACATTTTTTGCAATTTTGAAACGTTGGGATCCTTTGTTTGTGCGCCCAATACTCGACCTTTAATCATTGCATAGCGTTCCCAATCTCTACCTTGATCTTGATAATATTGTTCCATTGCTGCAAAGCTGAGAACAAGCGCACCGCTGTCACCAAATGGGCGCAAGCGCATATCGGTTCGATACACAAAACCATCAGAAGTAAATTCATCTAAGGCAGAAATGAGGCGTTGTCCTAAACGCGTAAAAAATTTTCCATTATCCACAGAACGTCGAGCATTCGTATTCTCAACGGATGTTTCCCCTTGTGATGGATAAGTAAAAATTAAATCAATATCCGAGGAAAAATTTAGTTCAAAGCCACCTAGTTTCCCCATTCCTAGAATATAAAGCTGCTGCGGATTACCTTGTTCATCCATTGGCGTGCCCATCTCCGCACAGGCTTGATGATAAAGCCAATCGCGGGCAGCGATAATTAAACTTTCTGCAAGTTGTGAAAGCTGAACAAAAATTTCCTCAACAGTCGCAAGATTCAAACTTTGACAAAAACTTAATTTTGCCATTTCAATGTTACGGAATTGGCGTAATGTTTGATAGAGTGCAGTTTCGTCATGTACATTGGCTAACTCTCTATTCAAACGTTCAGTATAGGCAGAGCAATCTGCAAAACAGGGGGATTTTTCCCACCATTGTTTCACTAAGTGTTGGTATTTTTGCAAGACTTTTTCTACAAAGTCAGACATTGCCATAGCATAGCCTAATTGATAAACAGGCAGTTCAGGATGATTTGAATTTTGTTGAATGGCGTCGTGAATTTTTTCTGGGGAAAGTTCTGGAAAAGATTGGCACAGGATTGTGCCAAGAGATTGTAATTTTTGTTCAATGAGGGCAGAAAGTGCGGTCATTTTTTCTAACCTTTTTGATAAGAATCTAAGTGACGTAATACGGTTTCTTTCGCTTGTTGAGGTTGCAAACTATCCAGCCATTGTATTGGTGTTTTCCAACCGCGCAGCCAAGTGAGCTGACGTTTTGCAAGTTGGCGCGTAGCGCAAATACCTCGGAAAATCATTTCTTCGTGATCGTAATCACCTTGCAAATATTCCCACATTTGACGATAGCCTACACATCGAATTGACGGTAGATTAATATTTAAATCGCCACGCGTATAAAGTTTTTCTACCTCTTCTTGAAAGCCCAGTTCAATCATTTTATGAAAGCGTTGTTCAATACGGTCATGCAAAATATGACGATCTTGCGGCGCAATTGCAAATTGCACAAAATCATAAGGTAAGGCTTCGCCTTTTTCTTCCGTCAGCTCCGTGAGTGACTTTCCTGTGATGTAAAAAACTTCTAAAGCACGATTGATTCGTTGAGAATCGCTCGGATTAATTCGGGCGGCAGAAATAGGATCGATTTTGGCGAGTTCTGTATGCAATGCGGCCCAACCTTGTTGAGCTGCTTTTTGTTCAAGCTCGGCGCGAATATTTTCATCAGCAGAAGGCAAGGGAGAAAGCCCTTCAATTAATGCTTTGTAATACAACATCGTACCGCCCACTAGTAACGGAATTTTGCCTTGTGCGGTAATATCCGCCATTTCGCGTAGCGCATCATCGCGGAAATTCATTGCGGAATAGCTTTCTGAAGGATCTAAAATATCAATCAAACGGTGAGGGGCAAGGTCAAGTTCTTCTTTTGATGGTTTTGCTGTGCCAATATCCATTCCTTTATAAATGAGCGCTGAATCTACACTAATCACTTCGACTGGAAGCGAGCTTCGTAGTTGAATGGCTAAATCTGTTTTACCTGAGGCTGTAGGGCCCATTAAAAAAATTGCGGTTGGTTTCATGAAGAATCTAAATTTCGTCTAATAAAGGCTGCCAGTTAACAGGTTTTAGCAACTGGGTGAATGCCGAGCGATTTACTTGAGTTAGTAAACGTTCCGTATCGCTTAATAAATTGAGTGCATCCGCTAAAGCGTTAAAGGTTTTACATTCTAATTGTGCGCAAAGTGCGGTTAAAAATGATGATGAATTTTCATCTCTAGTCAGCATTGCCATCACGCATTTTTGTAGATTTTGTGTACGCAATACACTTGGCACTTTATTTAAGGTTAAGCGTAATTGTGCTTGATTTTCGATAAATTCAAAGCCAATTTTTTTGAAGTTATCTGAATATTGTTGCCATGTTTGAAATTGTGCTTCCGTTAAACGAAATACGATTGGAATCAACAATGGCTGTTGTTCAATGTGTATTTGTTGTAAAGCCAATTGCCATTGCAAGCGTTGTAATTTCTCCAATGAAAGCAAAAAGAAATCTTGGTTCTGTTGTAATAACAACGCGCGATTTTCAATAAGTGAAAGGGCGCGCAGATGTGATGAGCACTCAATTATTTCAGTTGAGATGATTTTAGCTGTATCTGAAATATTTTGTTGTGATATATCCTTTTGCTCTGTAGGCGGTAATGTACGTAACAATTCACCATATAAACGTTGCTTAGTTTTACTCGGTGCATCAGAACGGTAATCTCGATAACCAGTATTTACATGATTTGACAACACTGGTGTGTTAGAAAAGTGCGGTTGATTTTGCTGTGGTTTTTCATGATATTGTGACGCAAAGATATTTTGCCCCGCAGCTGCACGATTAGGGCGAATACTGTAATTTGGTTGGGGTTCACGCACCGTATTTTCTTCGTGATTTTCTACCGCACTTTGGTCTGTGTGCCAATTAAGTTGTTCTTGATTGTTTAGTGCATGGCTGATGCCTTCGTAAATGAAATCATGAATGAGGCGTTGTTGGTGAAAGCGCACTTCATGTTTGGTTGGATGAACATTGACATCCACATCATGCGGGTTTAAGTCAATAAACAACACAAACGCAGGATAAGCATCGGTTGGTAAATATTGTGCATAGGCTTGTCGAATAGCATGACTGATCACTTTATCTCGAACCATTCGGCCATTAATATAGCAATAACTTAAATCATTTTGAGTTCGGCTAAAATTTGGTGTGGCTACCCAGCCCGATAAGTGTAAATCATCGTGTTTCCAATCAATTCGTAAGGCATTTTTGACAAAATCATCCCCACAAATAGCGGCGACACGTTTTAGTTGCTGATTGAGCGCTTCAGCAGGACGATATTGACGGATAATTTTCCCATTATGCGTTAATGTAAATGCCGTATTAAATTTTGTTAAAGCAATGCGGCGAATGACTTCATCAATATGAGCAAATTCCGTTTTATCTGTGCGCAAAAATTTTCGACGGGCTGGCGTGTTGAAAAAAAGATTGGCGACTTCAACCGTTGTGCCGACAGGATGTGATGCGGGTTTGATTGTGGTTTCCATATCACGACCTTGCGCATAAACTTGCCACGCTTCAGTTTGCGCTTCGGTGCGAGAGGTGAGCGTTAAGCGAGATACCGAGCTGATACTCGCCAATGCTTCGCCACGAAACCCTAAACTTAAAATGGCTTCTAGATCGTCAAGATCGGCTATTTTACTCGTAGCATGTCGTGCCAAAGCAAGACTTAATTCTTCTTTTGGAATACCACAGCCATTGTCACGAATGCGGATTAAATTTGCCCCACCATTTTCGATATCGATTTGGATTTTATTTGCACCTGCATCAAGGCTATTTTCCACTAATTCTTTCACCACAGACGCAGGGCGTTCTACTACTTCACCAGCAGCAATTTGGTTAGCAAGTTGTGGGGAAAGAATTTTAATTGGCATTTATTTTTCTCTTAATTTAATTTTTTGTCCGCTCAGGGCTTTACCATCTTTTAATTTTGGATTCAGCTTTAAAATTTGGTTGACTGAAATATTGTATTCTCGTGATACAGCATAGATTGTCTGATCTTTTTGAATGACATGGTAAAGCGGAATTTCTTTTTTTTCATCATCCGATTTTTTAGTGGATGAGGTTTCCTCTTTTTTCATTTTATTTGAGGATTTATTTTTATCCGTTTTATTTTCTGATTTTTCTATTTTTGGATTGTTGGTTTTTTCAGTCGTTTTCTCTGTCTTTTTCACCGCACTTTCTTTATTTTTTGATGAATTTGTTTTGTCATCTTGTGCTTTCTGAGTTTTTCCATTATCTGGAATTTTGATGGTTTCTCCAATCCAAAGCGCTTCGCGTTTTAATTTATTTAACGCCACAATGTCAGCCACTTTGACATCGTATTTATTCGCAAGGCTTCCTAAACTTTCCCCATTTTTGACTGTATGGCGAAGGCCGCTATCTTTCACTGCGTTTTCATTGGCATTTTTATCGGAAGTGCGGTCATTTTTTTCAGTATTTTTTGTATCATTTTGTTTGCTATTCTGAACAATATCATCACTAATGAAAGATTTGGCTTTTCCGCCGCGGAAAACCACTAATCCCTCATAAATCATATAGGCGATACGACGGCGATAAGCTGGAGAGTTAAGTTTTTGTTCTTCGTCAGAATTTGATAGAAAACCTGTTTCCACTAATACGGAAGGAATATCGGGCGAACGTAAAACGCCAAGGCTTGCATGTTGAGGAATGCTGCGGCTTAAGGTTGTCACTTTTGAAAAATGACTTAAGATATGTTTGCCAAGTTCATAACCAGTACGTTGGCTATGACCAAATTGTAAATCAAGCACAGTTTGATCAAGATATTTATCGTTATTGTGTGAAAGCACTTTTCCTGCGCCACCGAGTAGTTCAGAGCGTTTTTCATCGTCTTCTAACCATTGACCCATTTCATCATTAGCTCGACGGTTTGATAACACCCACACGGAGGCGCCGCGGCGCTCAGGTGATTCAGATGAATCCGCATGAATGGAAATGAGATAATTCGCTTTAAATTTACGTGCGATTTCTGAACGTTCAGGCACGGAAATATAGTAATCGCCGCTGCGCGTTAATACGCCGCGAAAATTTGGATCTTTATCGAGTAAGGCTTTTAATTCTTTTGCAATCGAAAGAGTGACATTTTTTTCATAAATGCCCAAATTTCGGCTGATTGCACCGGGATCTTTTCCCCCATGACCTGGGTCAATCGCAATCGTAATTGGGGCTGCAAAAAGAGAGAAGCTAAACGTTGAGAAAAAAAGAAAAAATAAAATTTTTGTTTTCATAAATAAATTAATTAGAGAATGCTTTTATAATATTTTTACCTAAGTTCGTTTGTGCGACTAATTCAATATTTCGTGCATCATCGTAATAATCAATATTTACTAAAATATCTGCTTCCGGCAATATGCCTTGGCCTTTTTCAGACCATTCAATTAAGCAAATGCTATCAGTATTAAAATAATCTCTAATACCCATAAATTCTAGCTCTTCAGGATCTGCTAAACGATATAAATCAAAATGATAAATCATTTTACCTGCAATATTGTATTCTTCAACCAGCGTATAAGTTGGGCTTTTTACATTACCCTGATGGCCGATACCTTGCAGCATTCCGCGTGTTAGCGTTGTTTTTCCTGCACCAAGATCACCGTTAAGATAAACCATAATTGCTTTTTCTGTATGCAATTTTAAAAGAATTTCCGCAAATTTTTTGCCGAAGCGGAGCATAGAAAATTCATCAGGGATATATTGAGTCAAGCTTTCCATAACGGGTCATGAATGAAGAAAAATGTGGGCAGATTCTACCGCACTTTTGAGGTTCATAAAAGTGCGGTGAAATTTCTAGGGATTTAATTTTACCATTTCATGGTCATCAAATTGCTTGACCAAATCTGCTAGTAGTTGAGTGTTAGGTAAGACCAAATCCGATGCGATTTCAAATAACGGCACGATGACAAACTCTCGGTTATGCATATCATAATGAGGAATTGTTAGGCGTTCGTTTTGAATGATTTCGTTGCCGTAAAGCAAAATATCCAAATCTAATGTACGCTCACCCCAGCGACGTAAACGTACTCGACCTTGCTCATTTTCAATGCGTTGCAATTCATCCAATAGCGCAAGCGGGCTAAGTTCGGTTTTAATTTTTGCAACAGCATTCACATAATCGGGTTGATCTTGTGGGCCGAGCGGTTTACTTTTATAAAAAGAGCTCGTCGTTACCAAATGCGTGTTTGGTAACTGACTTATCGCTTTAAGCGCAGCATGTAATTGTTCCACTGGGGTGTTTAAATTGCTACCTAGGGCAATATATGCAGTAATCATCTTTTCCCTTATTCTGCTGAGCGTGTTGTTTTACGACGGCGTGGACGGTAGTATTTTTTCTTTGGTTTGGGATGTAAGCGTTGTTGCTCGTGTACCAACTGCTCGCGCTGTTCACCATTGCTGAATTGATATTCGTGCCACCATTTGGCTAATTTAATCGTTTCGCCACCTTCAATTTCCGCACGCATAGCCAGTAAATCAAAGCCAGCACGGAATTTTGGATGTTCCATGGTACGCATTGGTGCTGAACCTGTACGTTTTAATAATTGCAGTTGTAAGAACCAAATATCACGAATGACCGCAGTATGACGACGTGGTGCAGCCAAAGCGCGACAGAATAAATCTAAAACTTCATTACCCGCTAAAGCATAAGCATCATGATTATTTAAACCACCTTCATTTTTTAAAATTTCCACTTTTTCGCGTAATGGATACCAGAAAAATGCTGCAAATAAGAATGCTGGATTAATACGAAGTTTATCCGCAACACGTTCATCCGTAGATGTAAGTGCGGTGACGATCATGCGTTCTGCAAAACTATCTTCTTTCTCTGTAAAATATGCGCTTAATGCAGGGAAAAGTTGTTCAAATAAACCATATTGGCGTAATAAACGATAGGTTTTTATCCCTTGTCCTGCTTGTAATAATTTTAAACTTTCGTCAAATAAGCGGGCTGGCGGAATATTTTTTAATAAAGGCGCAAGTTCACGAATTGGTTGTTCGCTTGGTTTTTCAAGGAACATATCAAGTTTTGCCATGAAACGAATTGAGCGTAGCATGCGCACAGGATCTTCTTGATAACGCGTAACTGGATCGCCGATTAAGCGTAGTTTTCCCGCTTTGAGATCATGAATACCATCAAAATAATCACGTAAGGTATTGTCTTGTGGATTGTAATACAGCGCATTGACCGTAAAGTCTCGGCGTTCTGCATCTTGTTCGATTGTGCCGTAAACATTATCGCGCAGTAACATGCCTTCATTGCTCTGCTTAGCTTGATTTTCATTGCGAGCATCACTGTGATTGGCACGGAAAGTGGCGACTTCAATAATATCTCGACCAAACATAATATGTGCTAATCGGAAACGGCGACCCACTAAACGACATTGGCGTTGGAAAATATTTTGGATTTGCTCAGGACGGGCGTTTGTTGCAACATCAAAATCTTTTGGTTTTTTTCCGAGCAATAAATCACGGATACATCCGCCGACGATATAAGCTTCGAAATCTTGACGTTGCAGTTTTTCCACTACGGTCAGTGCATTACGGCTAAAATCACGCGGTGAAATATCAAATTGAGCCGCTTTAATCACATTTTTATCGTAGCGGTGTGTTTGTTCTGATTTTTTTGCCCGCGCTTTTGGCATTTGAGTATTAGAACGCTCAACTCGTTTAGAATGAGCACTTGTTTTGGCAACCTCTTTTGATTTTTTTGTCTTCTTGCCAAACAAATTTTTGATATAAGTAAGAATAATTTGCTCCGTTTTTTAGTTGGAAATAAATGGCTTAGCTCTTTTTCTGTAAAGAAAAAGGTAAGGAGATTTTTCCGCATTTTTAAATGTAAAAAAGTGCGGCTAATTTTAACCACACTTTTATATTTTTCAATAGAATGAATTAACCAGCGACCTGTTTTTCGCGGATTTCAGCTAACGTTTTGCAATCAATGCAAAGATCTGCTGTTGGGCGTGCTTCTAAACGGCGAATGCCAATTTCTTCACCACAACAATCGCAGTAACCGAAATCATCTGTATCAAGTTTTTTCAAGGTTGCTTCAATTTTTTTCATTAGTTTACGTTCGCGATCGCGATTACGTAATTCTAGACTGAATTCCTCTTCCTGAGTTGCTCGGTCTGCGGGATCGGGGAAATTGGTCACTTCATCCTGCATATGTGCAACGGTGCGAGAAGCTTCTTCCACGATTTGCTCGTGCCAAGCATTAAGAATTTTTCTGAAATGAAGAATTTGATCTTCACTCATATATTCTTCATCTTTTTTCATTTGATAAGGCTTAACGCCTGCTAAATCTAGCAAGCTCAATGATGCTTTTGACATCTCTCACTCCTAATACATACAGAATTTAAGCGTGGACTTCACGACTTCCTGTCTTGTTATTTTAGTTTGTTCCTGACAGCACGTTTAGGAACCCAATTTTTGAGGGCGCTATAAATATCAGAAGTTGTTTGTTTTAGCAAGTAAGTTTTCCTGAAAAAGTTATTTTTACGATACGGATCGCAAAATTTTAAGCAACCGTTTGCATATTTAAATAAAACTAGCCTAGGCTTAGAGAGATAGGAATTAATCTTTTAAAAAATGAAATTAAACTTAATAACTTTAGCTGTCTTGTTGATTATTGCGGATTTAACGTTGTTATTTCTACCACAACCGTTGCTATTGTCTTGGCAAGTTGCTCTGGTTATTGCGCTTGCCTTGATTTTTCTTTTTATCTTTGTGCGCAGAAACTTTTTGGTTTTTCTTGCTTTTTTTGTTGTTTCTCTCGGTTATACGCATCATTCAGCACTCAGCTTGTTACAACATGCCCAAAGTATTACCGCTCAAAAACAAGTGGTGACGTTTGAGATTCAAGAAATTTTGCACCAGCGGGATTATCAAACGCTTATCGCAACAGCAACATTGGCGGGTAACTTGCGAGCGCAACGAATTTTTTTAAATTGGAAGGCAAAAGAGGTGCCTCAATTATCCGAAATTTGGCAAGCGGAAATTTCCTTACGCACACTTTCTGCGCGATTAAATTTTGGTGGATTTGATCGGCAACAATGGTATTTTTCAAAGGGGATTACTGCTATTGGAACCGTAAAACGTGCGGTGAAAATTTCTGATGTTTCATCATTGCGCGCAGAAAAATTGCAACAAGTAAAGAAGCAAACGGAAGGATTATCTCTACAAGGTTTATTGATCGCGTTAGCTTTTGGTGAACGGGCTTGGTTAGATAAAAACACTTGGTCAATTTACCAACAAACGAATACCGCACATCTTATTGCTATTTCTGGCTTACATATTGGGTTGGCTATGGGGATTGGATTTTGCTTGGCGCGTGTTGTGCAAGTATTTTACCCCACCCGTTTTATTCATCCTTATTTTCCTTTAGTTTTTGGTGTTTTATTTGCTTTAATTTATGCGTATTTGGCTGGTTTTAGCGTGCCCACTTTTCGTGCCATTTCAGCACTTGTTTTCGTTTTATTCATTCAAATAATGAGGCGACATTATTCGCCCCTTCAGCTTTTTACATTGGTTGTCGGATTCTTGCTTTTCTGCGATCCATTAATGCCGCTTTCGGCCAGTTTTTGGCTTTCTTGTGGTGCAGTTGGTTGTTTAATTGTCTGGTATCGTTATGTGCCTTTTTCTCTTTTTCAATGGAAAAATCGACCCTTTTCACCAAAAGTGCGGTGGATTTTGAGTTTATTTCATTTGCAATTTGGGCTATTGCTCTTTTTTACGCCTTTGCAACTTTTTATATTTAATGGCTTATCGCTGAGTGGGTTTTTAGCCAATCTTATGGCTGTACCACTTTATAGCTTTTTCCTCGTGCCATTGATTTTATTTGCTGTTTTTACTAACGGTGCGGTTTTTTCTTGGCAACTTGCAAATAAGCTAGCCGAAGGAATTACTTGGTTAATTTCTGCTTTTCAAGGGAATTGGTTAAATGTTTCATTTAATTTAGCGCTGGTTCTAACCGCACTTTGTGCGGGAATGTTTATGTTAATTATTTGGAGTATTTACCGAGAACCCGAGATTTCATCATCAACCAGGCAAGTAAAACGAGCAAGATTTTTTACATTAAATCTTAGTAAACCTTTGCTAAAAGATGAGCGAATCAACGTTTTGCGATGTTCTTTCGGCATTATGTCGCTTTGTTTTATGATTTTGTTGTTTAAACAATTGAGCAAGCCAACTTGGCAGGTAGATACTTTAGATGTGGGGCAAGGCTTGGCAACGTTGATTGTGAAAAATGGTAAAGGGATTCTCTATGATACAGGCCCAGCATGGCAAAGTGGAAATATGGCTGAATTAGAAATTTTGCCTTATTTGCAAAGAGAAGGGATTACTTTGGAAAAGTTGATTTTGAGCCACGATGATAACGATCATGCAGGTGGTGCTTCGGCAATTTTAAAGACGTATCCCAATGTGGAATTTATTACCCCTTCACAAAGAAATTATTGGGAAAATTACCGCACTTTTTGTACTGCTGGACGTGATTGGGATTGGCAAGAGCTACATTTTCAAATACTTTCGCCGCATTCTATTGTGGAGCGAGCAGATAATGCCCATTCTTGTGTGATTTTAGTCGATGATGGAAAGCATAGCGTTTTGCTAACTGGCGATGCTGAAGTAAAAAATGAGCAAATTTTTGCCCGCACTTTAGGAAAAATTGATATGTTACAAGTGGGGCATCATGGGAGTAAAACATCGACAAGTGAATACTTGCTTTCTCAGATTAGACCAGATGTGGCGATTATTTCTAGTGGACGTTGGAATCCGTGGAAATTCCCTCATTATTCGGTTATAGAAAGGCTTCAACGCTATAAAAGTGCGGTAGAAAATACCGCTATTTCAGGGCAAGTACGGGTAAATTTTTTTAAAGACCGATTAGAAATCCAACAAGCACGCACAGAATTTTCCCCTTGGTATGCGCGTGTAATTGGATTCTCGAGCGAATAAAAGGTACAATGCGCGCAATTTTTACCATTAGATAGTGATTATGCAAGAGCAAAAATTACAAGAAAATGATTTTTCAACCTTACAAACGTTTAAGCGTTTATGGCCAACAATTAAACCTTTTAAAGCGGGTTTAGTGGTAGCTGCTATCGCATTGGTGCTTAATGCTTTGGCAGATTCAGGCCTTATTTATTTATTAAAACCTTTGCTAGATGATGGATTCGGTAAGGCGGATCATTCATTTTTGAAAATGATGGCTGTGGTCGTCGTGGGAATGATTTTTTTGCGTGGGATCTCTAACTTTATTTCTAATTATTGTTTAGCATGGGTGTCAGGCAAAGTTGTGATGACAATGCGTCGCTGCTTGTTTAAACATTTGATGTTTATGCCTGTGAGTTTCTTTGACAGAAATTCAACGGGTAAATTACTTTCTCGTATCACTTATGATTCGGAGATGATTGCAAGTTCTTCTTCAGGATCTTTGATTACAATTGTGCGAGAAGGAGCATATATTATTTCGCTATTGGCCGTAATGTTTTACACAAGCTGGGAATTAACGCTTGTGTTATTTGTTATCGGGCCAATTATTGCGGTATTGATCACTATCGTTTCAAAAATTTTCCGTAAATTGAGTAAGAATTTACAAGATTCAATGGGGGAATTGACAGCGACGACCGAGCAAATGTTGAAAGGACATAAAGTCGTGCTTTCTTTTGGTGGTCAGCTTGTCGAGGAAGAACGTTTTAATAAAGTCAGTAACAATATGCGTCGTAAAGGTATGAAAATGGTCACCGCAGATTCCATTTCCGATCCTGTTGTGCAGATTATTGCTTCTCTTGCTTTGGCGGCAGTATTGTTTTTAGCGACTACTCCATTGATTGCGGAAGATAACCTAAGTGCGGGTTCTTTTACGGTGGTTTTCTCATCTATGTTGGCGATGATGCGTCCATTAAAATCTTTAACCAATGTAAACTCTCAATTCCAACGTGGAATGGCAGCCTGTCAAACTTTATTTGCCATTTTAGATTTAGAACCAGAAAAAGATAACGGTACTTATAAAGCAGAACCTGCGAAGGGTGCACTGGAATTTAAAAATGTGAGTTTTGCATATCCAGGAAAAGAGGAACTTGCATTAAATAATATTTCTTTTAGCGTGCCTGCAGGAAAAAACGTTGCTTTGGTTGGTCGTTCTGGATCGGGTAAATCAACTATTGCTAATTTAGTGACCCGTTTTTACGATATTGAGCAAGGTGAAATTTTACTGGATGGCGTAAATATCCAAGATTATCGTTTATCTAATTTACGCGAAAACTGCGCTGTGGTTTCTCAACAAGTCCATTTATTTAACGATACCATTGCGAATAATATTGCTTATGCAGCGCAGGATAAGTATTCTCGCGAAGAAATTATTGCAGCAGCAAAAGCGGCTTATGCTTTAGAGTTTATCGAAAAATTACCACAAGGTTTTGATACGGTCATTGGTGAAAACGGTGCTAGCTTATCCGGTGGGCAACGTCAACGTTTAGCGATTGCTCGTGCTTTATTGCGTAATTCTCCAGTATTAATTTTAGATGAAGCTACATCTGCACTAGATACAGAATCAGAACGAGCAATTCAATCTGCATTAGATGAATTGAAGAAAGATCGTACTGTTATCGTAATCGCTCATCGTTTATCAACCATTGAAAATGCGGATGAAATTCTTGTGATTGATCATGGTGAAATTCGTGAGCGTGGTAACCATAAGGCATTGCTTGAACAAAATGGTGCCTATAAACAATTACACAGTATGCAGTTTAGTGGCTAATTTATTGATTATCGAAAACGCGAGTTGAAAAACTCGCGTTATTTATCCGCACTTATTAGAAAGGATTTTCTATGCCCTTCTGGTATTCCAACTCCAAACTTATTTGGCTCTTATCGCCTTTTTCTTTATTGTTTTGGTTGATTAGCCAACTTCGTCGCGCCTTATTCTCTTTGGGGATAAAATCTTCTTATCGCGCACCAAAACCGGTGATAATTGTGGGAAATTTGTCTGTTGGTGGAAATGGCAAAACGCCTGTGGTTGTTTGGCTTGTGGAAGAATTAAAAAAACGAGGTTTGCGCGTAGGTGTGATTTCTCGTGGTTACGGCAGTAAATCTAAAACTTATCCGTTATTTGTCACTGAAAATACGAATCCAATTGAAGGTGGCGATGAGCCAGTATTGATCGCGAAACGAACCAATGCGCCAGTAGTGATTTCCCCGAATCGCCAGCAAGCGATTGAATTACTCTTAAGCCAAGCAGAGTGCGATATTATTATTTCTGATGATGGTTTACAGCATTATAAATTACAGCGTGATTTAGAAATTGTCGTAATGGACGCTGAGCGTGCATTAGGAAATGGTTTTGTATTGCCTGTAGGCCCATTGCGTGAATTACCAAGTCGATTAAAATCCGTAGATTTTGTGATCACTAATGGTGGACAAAATCAGTATTCAGATGCGGTTATGCGTCTTGTGCCTCATTTCGCGATTAATTTAAAAACCAATGAAAAACGCCAATTAAAGGAATTTCAATCAGGTTTTGCCATTGCAGGGATTGGCAATCCACAGCGTTTTTTTACTATGTTAGAAAAGTTAGGGATTCAATTACAGAAAACTCAAGCATTTCAAGATCATCAACATTTTGAAGCGTCTCAATTAGAAAAAATTGCTGAAAATCAACCGCTCTTTATGACGGAAAAAGATGCCGTAAAATGCCAATCTTTTGCCAAAGATAATTGGTGGTATGTCCCTGTGGATGCGGAGATTATTGAGGCTGAAAAACAAAGTGAAAATTTACCGCTCTTTTGGGACAAAATAGACAAACTTGTGGCGCAATATAGAAATGGCTGAAAGAATTAATCTCCAGTTGTTTTGATTACTTGCCGATAAAGCTGAAATATTAAAGAATAAGGAATAAATTATGTCATTTACTGTGATTATCCCCGCTCGTTTTGCATCAAGTCGTTTGCCTGGAAAACCTCTTGCTGATATTGCGGGTAAGCCAATGATTCAACATGTATTTGAGAAAGCGTTGCAGTCTGGGGCGAGCCGAGTGATTATTGCCACCGATAATGAAAATGTGGCTGATGTTGCCAAAAGTTTTGGTGCGGAAGTGTGTATGACTTCGGTTAATCATAATTCTGGTACAGAACGTTTAGCGGAAGTTGTAGAAAAATTAGCGATTCCTGACAATGAAATCATTGTCAATATTCAAGGGGATGAGCCTTTGATTCCTCCCGTTATCGTGCGACAAGTGGCAGATAATTTAGCAAAATTTAACGTGAACATGGCAAGCCTTGCGGTAAAAATTCATGATGCTGAGGAATTATTCAATCCAAATGCAGTGAAAGTGTTAACAGATAAAGAGGGCTATGTACTGTATTTTTCTCGTTCGGTTATTCCTTACGATCGTGATCAGTTTATGAATTTACAGGATGTTCAGAAAGTACAGCTTGCGGATGCTTACTTACGTCATATTGGTATTTACGCGTATCGTGCGGGTTTCATAAAACAATATGTGCAATGGGCACCGACTCAACTTGAAAATCTAGAAAAACTTGAGCAGCTTCGTGTGTTATATAACGGCGAACGCATTCATGTGGAACTTGCGAAAGAAGTGCCAGCAGTGGGGGTGGATACCGCTGAAGATTTGGAAAAAGTGCGGGCAATTTTAGCGGCGAATTAAAATGTTTGATGCTAAAAAGTTCTTAGCGGATGTCTCTCACGAACCAGGTGTTTATCGTATGTATGACGATAAAGATCAGGTTATTTATGTTGGGAAAGCAAAGGATCTAAAAAAACGTCTTTCAAGCTATTTTCGTAAAAATCTGAGCAGTAAAAAAACAGAGGCGTTGGTGGCATCAATTCATCATATTGACACCACGCTAACTTCATCTGAAACGGAAGCTTTACTGCTAGAGCATAATTTTATCAAGCTTTATCAACCTCGTTATAATGTGTTATTGCGAGATGATAAATCCTATCCATTTATTTTATTAACCAAAGAACGTCATCCAAGAATCACTTCCTATCGTGGGTCTAAAAAATTTGCGGGTGAATATTTCGGGCCTTATCCTCACGCCGGAGCCGTGCGTGAAACGTTATCGCTTTTGCAAAAACTTTTCCCTGTTCGTCAATGTGAAAATTCCGTTTATTCCAATCGCTCTCGTCCTTGTTTGCAATATCAAATTGGGCGTTGTTCCGCACCTTGTGTACAGGGATATGTTTCTGATGAAGAATATAATCAGCAAGTTGAATTAGCGCGCTTATTTTTACAAGGCAAAGATCAACAGGTGTTAGATTATTTAATCGGTAAAATGGAGCAGGCAAGCAGAAATTTAGATTTTGAACAGGCTGCTCGTTATCGCGATCAAATTCAGGCGGTGCGTTCGGTTATTGAAAAACAATTTGTATCCAATGAGCGTTTAGATGATATGGATATTATGTCCATCGCTTACCAACACGGTTTAGCCTGTGTACAAGTGATGTTTATTCGTCAAGGAAAAGTGCTCGGCAATCGCAGTTACTTCCCAAAAGTACCCGCCAATACGGATTTATCAGAACTTACCGAAACTTTTGTGGGGCAATTTTATTTACAAGGTCATCAAGGACGAAGTATCCCGAATAGCATTATTGTCGATCGTCAATTAGCTGAAAAATCAGAGCTTGAGCAACTTCTTACTGATCAAGCGGGCAGAAAAGTGACGATTCAAGAAAGCGTAAAAGGCGATAAGAGTAAATATTTACAGCTCGCACAAGTTAATGCCAAAGCGGCTTTAAATGTACAACTTAAACAATCTTCACGAATGTCAGAGCGTTATCAAGCGTTGTGTGATCTGTTAAATCTTCCTGAAATTAAGCGTATGGAATGTTTCGATATAAGCCACACGATGGGAAATCAAACGGTGGCATCTTGTGTTGTCTTTAATCAAGAAGGTCCAATGAAATCTGATTATCGTCGTTTTAATATTGAAGGGATTACTGGCGGGGATGATTATGCTGCGATGGAACAAGCGTTGCAGAAACGTTATGAGCGTGATTTAGAAGAAGATAAAATTCCCGATATTATTTTTATTGATGGTGGAAAAGGGCAATTAAATCGTGCATTGAATGTATTCCAACATCTTCAAGTAAAATGGGATAAAAATAGACCGCACTTAATTGGCGTGGCAAAAGGTGTGGATCGTCGAGCAGGGCAGGAAGTACTGATCATCAGCAAACAAGACCGCGAAATTCATTTACCTGATGATAGTTTGGCATTGCATTTGATTCAACACATCCGTGATGAAAGCCATAATCACGCAATAAGCGGGCACCGTAAAAAACGTCAAAAAGCCTTTACACAAAGTGGTTTAGAAACCATTGAAGGTGTGGGCGCTAAACGTCGTCAGGCTTTACTGAAATATCTTGGTGGTTTACAAGGTGTGAAAAAGGCGACCTTAGATGAAATAGCCTCTGTACCTGGGATTTCCCTTAAACTTGCCGAAACGATTTTTGAAACGCTCAGAAACGATTAATCAATTATCTCTTAAATGTAAATAACGATTGCTTTTCATCATAAAGCCATTATGATCCGCACTTTCGGATTTATTTAACTTTATTATAGGAAAAATTATGTTTGAATGGATTACTGATCCTGAAGCGTGGATATCACTTGCGACACTTGCTGCTTTGGAGATCGTTTTAGGGGTCGATAATATTATTTTTATTAGTATCCTAGTTGGGCGTTTACCTGAAAGCCAACGCCAGTCTGGTCGTATTGTTGGACTTGGTTTAGCAATGCTGACAAGAATTTTACTTTTAATGTCACTTGCTTGGATGATGAAGCTTACCGCACCGTTATTTACTGTGTTTAATCAAGAAATTTCTGGGCGTGATTTGATTTTATTAATCGGTGGTTTATTCCTGATTGTAAAAAGTTTAGGCGAAATTAAAGAAGCAATCAATCATCAAGAACACCATGAATCTGAAAGCAAAAACAAAGTGAGTTATCTTGGTGTATTAATTCAAATTGCAGTGCTAGATATTGTGTTTTCTTTAGATTCCGTGATTACTGCAGTAGGTATGGCAAGCCACCTTCCTGTTATGATTTTGGCGATTATTATTGCCGTTGGCGTGATGATGTTTGCAGCAAAACCAATCGGCGATTTCGTAGATACGCATCCAACCTTGAAAATTCTAGCTTTAGCCTTCTTGGTTTTAGTGGGAATTAGTTTAATTGCAGAAAGTTTAGATATTCACATCCCGAAAGGTTACATCTATTTTGCAATGGGATTCTCTGTTGTGGTCGAAATGATCAATATTCGAATGAGAAAACGGATTAAATAGAAGATTAAAAATAATTTAAGGGCTGAGTTCTGTGATTTGAGGAACTTGGCCCTTTTAGTTTATTTAGTTAATCTTTATATAACTAAATTATCTATTCAGTTCCATTTCAACATAAATGGGACTCTTTTAGTATGGTATTATTTCAATAAAAGTTTTTATTTGAAAGGGGACATAATGAAATTACAACGATGGGTTAAACAATATCAACTAGGTTTACTTTTTCAGCAGGGTCAATTTGGTTTAGAAAAGGAAAGTCAACGTATTGACGATAAGGGGAATATTGTGACGACCCCCCATCCACGAGTATTTGGTAACCGTTCTTATCATCCCTATATTCAAACAGATTTTGCCGAGAGTCAGCTTGAGTTGATTACGCCACCAAATGCTAAACTGGAAGATAGCCTACGTTGGCTTTCTGCAATTCATGAGGTGGTGCAGCGTTCTTTACCTGAAAATGAATATATTTTCCCATTTAGTATGCCTGCGGGATTACCACCAGAAAATGAGATTCAAGAGGCGCAGCTTGATAAACAGGAAGATGTGGAATATCGAGAGCATCTGTCTAAACAATATGGCAAATACAAGCAAATGGTAAGTGGAATTCATTACAATTTCCAGTTGTCACCTGAATTTGTGAAAGCTGTATTCCTGTTGCAAGATGAATATGTTCATCTTAAAGATTTTCAGAATGCTTTATATATGAAATTGGCTAATAATTTTCTACGCTATCAGTGGATCTTAGTTTATTTACTTGCAGCAAGTCCTATAGTGGAAGCAAATTATTTTTCTCGAAATGGCGTACTGAATTTTCCTTTGAAAGAGGGGCAGTTAGTACGTAGTTTACGTTCTAGTCCCTATGGTTACGTTAATTCATCTAATGTTGTGGTGAATCATGATAACCTTGAAAATTATGTAGAAACATTAGAGTTTCAAGTTAAATCTGGTCATTTGATTGCAGAAAAAGAATTTTATTCTAATGTTCGTTTACGAGGTTCGAAAAAAGCTCGTGAATTGCTAGAAAAAGGCGTTCAGTATGCAGAATTTCGTTTGTTTGATTTGAATCCACTTGAACCATATGGTATCAGTCTAGATGATGCAAAATTTATTCATACTTTCTTATTAGGAATGTTATGGCTTGATGAGACAAGTGGTCAAAAAGAAGTAGAGCTTGGTAAACAAAGATTATATCAAGTATCCCTTGAAGATCCTCGTGAGCAAACAGCATTTCGAGAAGAGGGGGAAGCAATATTGCGCCAAATTATTGATATGTTGAAAATTATCAATGCAGATGAAAGATCGGTTAAAATTTCGGAAGAAAAATTGGTGCAATTGGCAGAGCCAAGTCTAACAGTAAATGGAAAATTGCTTGAAGCGATTGAGCAGGAGGGAAGTTATAAAGCCTTGGGGATAAAACTTGCGAAGCTATATAAATCTCAAGCTTTTAAACGTTTTTATGCTTTATCTGCATTTGATAATATGGAGCTTTCCACTCAAGCTTTACTATTTGATTTGATTCAAAAAGGTGTTACAACTGAAATTCTAGATGAGAATGATCAATTTCTTGCACTTAAATTTGGTGAACACTTTGAATATGTTAAAAACGGTAATATGACTAGCCATGATCAATATATCTCTCCATTGATTATGGAAAATAAAGTAGTGACGAAGAAAGTATTATCAAAGGCTGGTTTTAATGTACCAAAAAGCTTGGAATTTACATCGATTGAACAAGCTGTTGCACATTATGCTTTATTTGAAGGGCGCGCTGTCGTTATTAAGCCAAAATCCACAAATTATGGTTTAGGCATCACAATTTTCAAACAGGGTGTGGCACATAGAGATGATTTTGTCAAAGCGATTGAGATTGCTTTTCGCGAAGATAAAGAAGTGATGGTTGAAGATTATTTAGTTGGTACAGAATATCGCTTCTTTGTTTTGGGGGATGAAACGCTTGCAGTGTTGTTGCGTGTACCTGCAAATGTTATTGGTGATGGAAAGAACACGGTGCGTGAATTGGTCGAGATAAAAAATGCAGATCCTTTACGGGGAGATGGTTCTCGTTCACCTCTCAAAAAGATCGCTTTAGGTGACATAGAATTATTACAGTTAAAAGAACAAGGATTAACACCTGATAGTGTACCTCAGGATGGTCAAATTGTGCAGTTACGTGCTAATTCTAATATCAGTACAGGTGGTGATTCTATTGATATGACTGATAAAATGCATGAGAGTTATAAACAGATTGCTGTAGGGGTTGCTCGTGCGATGGGGGCTAAAGTTTGCGGGGTTGATTTAATTATTCCTGATTTAACAAAACAAGCTGAACCATCCTTAAATTCCTGGGGAGTAATTGAAGCTAATTTTAATCCAATGATGATGATGCATATTTTCCCTTATCAAGGTAAATCAAGAAGATTGACTAAGAACGTCATTAAAATGTTGTTTCCAAATATAGAAATGTAGTATCAACTTAAGTTAAGAGATAAGAAATGATCTGTACCCCAAGAGTTGGATTAAACAAACTAACAATTGAGGTGCAGATTTTATTATGGGTAAACACTACACAATCGAATTTAAATTACAGCTTCTCCAATCTATTCTGAATTGAAAAATGATTATCAGAGAAGCGGCTCATTTTTATAATATTCCCTCAGATACATTAGTTGGAACCTAGTTGAAACGCATTGAAAAAATAGCATAAATAGGCTGATTCCTTGTAATCCATTAGAACGACCCTCTATGAAATAAATATGCCCAAATGCCTCCTTCTAAAACGGAAGAAGACCGCTTACGTTTGATAATTTTACAGCTTGAAGCGGAGGTAGCTTATTTAAAGGAGTTGAGAATGCTCCGACTTTAGAACTAAACCGAACAACGGAAATTATCCAAACGCCAAAGGATTAAACAAAGCTTTTGGTGCCATTTTACATTCAGCCCAAGGCTGTCAGTATCAAATGGTGATTTATCGTCGAATTTTGGCTGAACATGGTATCATTCAAAGTAGGTCGAGAAAAGGGAGCTGCTTCTTGGATAATGTTGCGATGGAAAGTTTCTTTGGGCGATTAAAACCGGAATGTTTTTATGGCCTGGAATTTACAGTAGAGAAGAGATAGTTGATGCCGTCAGGGATTATTTGGATTACTATAATCATCGACGGATTAAACTAAAATTAAAAGGACTGAGTCCAATACAATATCGAAAACAATCCTTTAAATAACAGTCTAACTTTTTGGGGTCAGATCATTTAGACCGCATTTTTTTCGATTAAGCTTTTTTCAAAAACTCAGATTTCAACATGATTTTGCCGCAATCGACGTTATGATCGCCATTTACTAAGCGGATGTTTTTGAATTTTGTACCTTTTTTCAATACTTCTGATGAACCTTTTAATTTTAAATCTTTAATCAAAAGTACATCGTCGCCATCTGCAAGCAAATTCCCATTGCTGTCTTTTACGATTAGTTTATCGTCATCTGATTCTTGAATTTCATTATTGTCCCATTCATTACCGCAATCAGGGCAAACAAAATTAATTGAATCGTGGTAAACGTATTCACTTTGACATTTTGGGCAATTAGGCATTTGATCCATTGGGTTTTCCTTCTTGATTACATATAATAGGCGCGCGAGTATAGCAAAAAAGATGTCTTTCGCCAAAGCGTGAAAGTATTTGATAAATTTTTGAGGAAAATGTATGAAGAAACAAATTCTTGCCTTAGTTTGTGGCGTGATGTTTAGTAGCTCAACTTGGGCTCACAATTTGCAATTAGAGCAATCTTTACCATCGGTCAAAGTGAGTGAGTATGGTGAAATTGTACTTTCTGGAAAAGATACCGCGTTTCAACCTTGGGGGGCTGCGGGGTTAGCGGGTAAAGTGCGTGTTGTACATCATTTAGCGGGTAGAACTGCAGCAAAAGAGAAAAATCAGCCAATGATTGATGCTATAAAAGCATCTCATTTTAATCCTGCAAAATACCAAACAACGACCATTATTAATGCTGATGATGCGATTGTTGGTACAGGTATGTTTGTAAAAAATGGTGCACAAAAAGGAAAACAGCAAAATCCACATAGCCAAGTTGTATTAGATGATAAAAGTGCGGTGAAAAATGCTTGGGGATTAAATCCTAAAGATAGCGCAATTATCGTGTTAGATAAAATGGGAAAAATCAAATTTGTGAAAGAAGGAAAATTGTCTGATAGCGATATTCAGGCTGTTATTTCACTGGTGAATGGATTAACCAAATAATCTAATAAAAAGTAAAAATCCCTAAGCCTTTCGACTTAGGGATTTTTTAATTCTTATGGCGGAGGAATAGGGATTCGAACCCTAGGAGGGCGTAAACCCTCGCCGGTTTTCAAGACCGGTGCCTTCAACCACTCGACCATTCCTCCGTGATTGATGGGCGTAGTATAATGAATATTTTATTGATGTAAACAGAAATCTCATGATTTAAGTTTAGGTGATGATAATTTATTCATTTTGATGAAATTAATTCTATCAATACCATTGACTTTTTTACCCCTAGCCCTTACTTTACTGGAGACTTTTTACTTATTTTACAAGGAGCTTTTATGCAATCACGTCTTATTGTGGATGCTCAGCAGGAATCACTACTCAGTACACATAAAGTTTTGCGTAACACGTATTTTTTATTGGGATTAACAATGGCATTTTCAGCGGTTGTTGCGTTTATTTCAATGAGTTTAAACTTGCCATATCCAAATATTATTGTGTTATTAGTGGGGTTTTATGGCTTACTTTTCTTAACAAATAAATTAGCTGATCGTCCTGCTGGTATTTTGGCAGCCTTTGCGTTCACAGGATTTATGGGATACACCATCGGGCCAATTTTAAATATGTATGTGGCACGTGGAATGGAAGATTTGATTATGCTTGCATTCGCAGGAACTGCAATTGTGTTCTTCGCATGTTCAGCCTATGTGTTAACTACGAAAAAAGATATGTCATTCTTATCAAGCGCAATGTTCGCATTATTTATTGTGCTATTGCTTGGTATGGTGGCAAGTTTCTTCTTCCAAATTCCTGCGTTATCAGTCGCAATTAGTGCATTATTTGTAGTCTTCTCTACAATGACTATTTTGTATGAAACGAGTAATATCATTCATGGTGGTGAAACGAATTACATTCGCGCAACCGTGAATATTTATGTTTCAATCTACAATTTATTCTTGAGTTTATTAAGATTACTTTCTATCTTCTCAAGCGATGAATAATGATTGAATTTTGACATTGTGACCCCACTTTTCAGTGGGGTTATTTTTTTGGAATAGGCAATGGAAAAACAAATTTTTGAACATGCAGTCAACGTTGAGGAAGAACAATATCAGCCTAAGCAAGAATTTCATCATGTAGAAACAAAGCTGGATGAACCCTTGGAAGGGGAATTACTTGATTCTCAACTTGAACAGGCATTGAAACCAAAATCAGGTTTTGGAAAAACTTTATTAAAATTTACCGCACTTTTATTTGGTGCAGCGACAGTTGCGCAATCCGTGCAGTGGATTTGGGATAGCTATCAACAACATCAATGGATTTATCTTGCTTTTGCTTTAGTCAGTTTAATTGTCATTTTATTGGGTATTAAAGAGATTATTGGTGAGTGGAGACGTTTAGTTCGTTTAAAAAAACGTGAGCAATTGCAACAACAAAGTCAGCAGCTCTGGTTGGAAAGTACGGTAAAAAATGGTGATGTTTTTTCCGTTCATAACGTAGAAAAAAGTAAAGTTCTTTGCTTAGATATTGCAAAATCGCTACGTTTGGAAAATGATTCTCCAGCGGTAATTCAATGGCAACACCAATTAAATGAAGCTTATTCAGCGCAAGAAATTACTCATTTATTTAGTCGTAATGTTTTGTCTACTTTTGATGCACAAGCTAAAAAATTGATTAGTAAAATGGCTGCTGAATCAGCTGTGATTGTCACGATTAGTCCACTTGCTATAGTGGATATGTTTTTTATTGCGTGGAGAAATCTTCGATTAATGAATAAGATTGCTGACATTTATGGGATTGAATTAGGGTATTTTTCGCGTATTCGATTGTTAAGAATAGTATTGGTCAATATTGCTTTTGCTGGGGCAACCGAAGTGGCACAAGATATTGGAATGGATTGGCTTTCTCAAGATGTAACAGCAAAGCTTTCTGCGCGTATAGCTCAAGGAATCGGTGTGGGATTGCTTACTGCTAGATTAGGCGTGAAAGCAATGGAGCTTTGTCGCCCATTAGCATTTCAATTAAATGAAAAACCAAAGCTTTCCCATATTCAACAGGAATTACTTAGCTCGGTGAAAGATATTGTTCTCGGTAAAAATAAGATTTACAAAAAGGAGCAAGTCTGATGAAAATCGAGGTTGTTTATCAACATAGCGATTTTATTATTATCAATAAGCCTGAAGGTATTAGTGTTCACAAAGATCAAGAAGAACAAGGTTTAACAGAACTTGTTGCAAAACAACTCAATATGCCTCAAGTATGGCTGGTTCATCGCTTGGATAAAGTGACGTCGGGGCTATTAATTTTGGCGCTGAATGCTGAAAGTGCGGCTGAATTTTCACGACTTTTTTCTGAACGCAAAATTCATAAAACTTACTTGGCATTAAGTAACCAAAAGCCTAAAAAGAAACAAGGTTTGGTTGTTGGGGATATGAAGAAAGCTCGAGATTGCGCGTGGAAACTTTGTCAAACAAAAGAAAATCCCGCAATTACACGTTTTGAAAGTGTAAGCTGTGAGCCTAATTTACGTTTATTTATTTTAAAACCACAAACGGGAAAAACGCATCAATTACGTGTTACGATGAAAAGTTTAGGTAGTCCGATTTTAGGCGATGGACTTTATGCTAAAAACACTGAAAAAATTGACCGCACTTATTTACATGCTGCCCAATTGGAATTTGATTATTTGAATGATTTTATTTCGGTAACTTGTTTACCCTCTCAAGGTCAATTTTGGATTAAATCCAGTGTGTTTGAGCAAATTAAGGCTTATCTGGTAAAGCCGTTTTTATCAAAATAGAAATCTCTGTATAATAAAGAAAATTTTACTCTTTAATAGGAACAAAAATGAAATTTATCTCTTTTAATATAAATGGTTTACGTGCTCGACCACATCAACTTGAAGCCATTATTGAAAGATATCAGCCAGATGTAATCGGCTTGCAAGAAATTAAAGTCGCTGATGAGGCTTTTCCTTATGAAATTACAGAAAATTTAGGTTATCACGTATTTCATCACGGACAGAAAGGTCACTATGGCGTAGCATTATTGACTAAACAAGAACCTAAAGCAGTTCGTCGTGGTTTTCCAACAGACAATGAAGATGCGCAAAAACGCATTATTATGGTTGATCTTGAAACTGAATTTGGTTTACTGACTGTAATTAATGGCTATTTTCCTCAAGGGGAAAGCCGTGCGCACGAGACTAAATTTCCAGCTAAAGAGAAATTTTATGCAGATCTTCAACAGTATTTAGAAAAAGAACACGACAAATCGAATCCTATTTTAATTATGGGTGATATGAATATTAGCCCAAGTGATTTAGATATTGGTATCGGAGATGAAAATCGTAAACGTTGGTTACGCACAGGGAAATGTTCTTTCTTACCAGAAGAAAGAGAGTGGTATCAACGTTTGTATGATTATGGATTAGAAGATAGTTTCCGTAAGCTGAACCCAACAGCAAATGATAAATTCTCGTGGTTTGATTACCGTTCTAAAGGTTTTGATGATAATCGAGGTTTACGAATTGATCATATTTTAGTAAGCCCAAAATTGGCTGAACGCTGTGTCGATGTGGGCATTGCACTAGATATTCGAGCAATGGAAAAACCTTCTGATCACGCACCGATTTGGGCTGAATTTAAATAGGAAAGCGAAATGGATATGGCAAATTGGCAGAATTATCGTTCTACCGTGAATGGTATGCCTGCCGTGTTTACCGCAAATATTGAAGATGTTGAAAAATATCACGGCAAAGATCTTGATAAAATAGTGCAATTCACAATCGCTTATAAAGCAGATGATGAAACTGGTTTGCCCTCAGAAGTTGAATACGATAAGTTAATTAATCGTGTATTTAAAATTCTGGCGCAATTAACCGCACTTCCGAATGTATTTTTTGCGGGACATTTTATTTGTAATTCCCAAGCGAAAATGCATTTTTATTGTGAGCATGAAAATCTTGTAGTAGAAACCTTACAACAAATTGATTTTGTTAAAGATATTAATGTACAAAAGGATTTAAGTTGGGATACTTATTTTGACTTTTTGCTCGCTTCATCATTAGAGATTAAGTTAAATGCAACGGAAGAGTTGCTTGATTTATTGAAAAATAAAGGTCGTGATTTAAGTGATACCTATCTGGTGGAACATAGTTTTCATTTTGATGAAGAAGAGAAAATGTTCCCTTTTATGGATGAACTTAGTTTAGGGGATTATTCTTTTACGACATTACAATATTCCGCACAAGCTATTCAGTTTAATGAAGATGATGAACCTTATTTCTTGGTGAAATTAGAGCAAGAAATTTCATTAGATAATGGTGAAATTTTTGAACAAGTAGAACGGTTTGAAAAACTGGCTGGACAATTTGCGGGAGAGTATATCGGCTGGGAATGTGATTCTTTGATGGATGCTAATAATCAGTTGAATTAGTTTTTTAGATACTTGTAAGTCATAAAAAAAAGAGAGATATTTATCTCTCTTTTTTAATGTAATTTAACTTTTCGGCGCATTTTACGCATTAATAAAAATACCCATGGCCATAGTATTCCCGACGCTAAAGCCCCAAAGATTTCTTGCCAGTTAAAAAATGCGGTATGCAGGGAGAATTCGACTAAGAAAATAGCTAATCTGACAATAAACACAAACGCAATCACTAAAAGGCTTTGAAACCAAAGCGATAAATTTCTGAGTACGAGATAGTTTTTTGCCACAAAATAAATTGTCACAGAAAGGACTAAAGCATGAATGCCTAATGTGGAACCTAGGATTAAATCCCATACAAGTCCTAATAAAAATGCCCATCCAATACTGATTTTATTTGGAATAGCCAGAACCCAGTAAAGTAAAACGAGAACTAACCAAGCAGGCTTAAATGCTTGAAAACCAAGCGGCCAGGGTGCAAGTTCTAGCACTAATGCCACCACAAAGAAACTCAAAATAGTGAGCCATTGTAAAATAAAGCGAGTTTGCATTAATCTTCTTCCCTATGTTCTTGTTGTTCTGACGGTACAGCTTCTTCATTTTGCGGTGCGTCGGTCGGAATTTCAGGTTCAACCGTTGATTTATCCTTATTTTCTTGAAGATTATCGTCTGTTAACGGGGCTTTTTTTACTTTGTAATCAGTTTCATTCGCTTGGCTTTCTAAACGTTTTTGCACTAAATTACGCACTTCTTCTGGAGACATAGATTTTACTTTAGACATATCTAAATTGCTTGGCCAAAGCAGCAATACATAGCGTAAGCGTTCAAGGGCAGCTAGAGGTTTAGCTTTGACAGTTGCAAAGTAATTGGAACCATCGCGTGAAACATTTTGTACAACAGCTACTGGATAGCCTTCAAGGAAACGACCACCAAGACCAGACGTTACAAGTAAGTCGCCTTTTTCGATATCCACAGAACGAGGTACATTATCAAGAGTTAGCTCATCAGTATGCCCTGTACCACTTGCAATGACGCGAACATCGTTACGTAGAACTTGTACTGGAATAGAATGGGTGACATCAGTTAAGAGTAATACTCGGCTCGTGTTCTCCCCCACAGAAATAATTTGACCAATAACGCCTTTTTCATCAATTACAGGCTGGCCTACATATGCACCGTCTTTTTCCCCTTGGTTAATAACAATTTGTTGACGATAAATATCTGTTTCTGCAGTTAAAATTTCTGCAATCTTTTTGTATTCATCTGTGCGTAAAGGGGAGTTTAATAATAAACGTAAACGCTGATTCTCGACTTTGAGTTGATCTAGTAAAAGTAAATCTGCATTTTTTTCACGTAATTGTTCGCGTAATACTTTATTTTCGATTTGTAATTTACTGGTATCTACTAAATTATCAGATACCCCATCTAATACTGTACGAGGGCTATTGGCAAGATAATAGAGGCCACCCACTGCAGTTTCCATGGCGCTGCGAGCTTTAGTCATTGAATTAGTTTGACCATCAGCTAAGATTAAAGAAAGGGAAGCTGCTACAGCTAATAATAATCGAATGCCAAGCGGGGGGGCTTTACCGAAAATAGGCTTCATTAAGCGTCCTACATTGAGATAAAAAGATTAAAAGGAAAAGTGCGGTCATTTTAACCGCACTTTTTATTTTTGTTCTAAATTAAATTTCGTCACTAAAAATGTCGCCACCGTGCATATCGATCATTTCTAATGCCTCACCGCCACCGCGAGCAACACAGGTTAATGGATCTTCTGCGATAATTACTGGAACGCCAGACTCTTTAGAGAGAAGCGTATCAATATTACGCAATAGTGCACCACCACCAGTTAACACCATACCTCGTTCAAAAATATCAGCAGCGTGTTCTGGTTGACATTCTTCGAGTGCAGTTCGAACAGCCGCAACAATACCATTTAATGGCTGTTGGATAGCTTCTAAAACATCGCGTGAGGTTAAGGTGAATGAACGAGGTGCCCCTTCAGCAAGGTTATGACCATGCACTTCCATTTCTTTAATTTCATCACCTTCTTGAATGTAGGCTGTACCGATTTCTTGTTTGATTCGTTCTGCTGTTGGCTCACCAATAACAGAACCAAAAGTACGGCGAACATAAGAAATAATCGCTTCATCAAAACGGTCACCGCCGATACGAACTGAAGAAGAATATACGATACCGTTTAAAGAAATTACAGCGACTTCAGTTGTCCCGCCACCGATGTCAATTACCATCGAACCAACTGCAGTAGAAACAGGTAATTTAGCGCCGATTGCAGCTGCCATTGGTTCTTCAATTAAATATACTTCACGCGCACCAGCACCGATTGCGGATTCTTTAATTGCACGACGTTCTACTTGTGTTGCACCAGCAGGCACACAGACGAGTACACGAGGGCTTGGACGCATAAAATTACCGCTGTGAACTTGTTTAATAAAGTATTGCAACATTTTTTCTGTAACAAAGAAATCTGCGATTACGCCATCTTTCATTGGGCGAATTGCAGCGATGCTTTTGGGTGTACGTCCAAGCATTAATTTTGCTTCTTTACCTACAGCAGCGATGCTTTTTAGTGAACCAACGCGATCTTGTCGAATGGCAACAACGGAAGGTTCATCTAAGACAATACCTTGACTTTTTACGTAAATTAACGTGTTTGCAGTACCTAAGTCGATAGAAAGATCGTTTGAAAAAAGTCCACGAATTTTTTTAAATAACATAATTATCCTATTCTAAAATCAGAGTTAATTTTGCTTGGCTGAAAAAGTGAAATTATCCCATCGCCAAGCACGCAAAAAAATTGTGCTAAATGTACCAAAAAATGTGTTGAAATTACAGTTGTTTTTCGTGTTTTTTACATTAGTTGCCACTGGCCTTTATCTTGTAGAGTCAGTTGTTTCTGATGTAAAGTTTTCAGTGTTGAACGGTGGCCAACACTGATTAGCGTGGTTTTTGGTAGCTCTTGTTTTAATAGTTGATACATCGCAAATTCTAAACCTTCATCCATGCTCGCTGTGGCTTCATCTAAGAAGGCTACGGCAGGTTTGTGTAGAATCAAACGAGCAAATGCTAAACGCTGTTGTTCACCAAGCGAAAGAATACGCGTCCAGTCTTGTTCTTTTTCTAATTGTTCAGCCAGATGTCCTAGTTGCACTTTATTTAATATTTCTACCGCTTGCGTATGTGAAATATTGTCGGGCTTATTGGGATAAGTTAATGCTGAAATCAAATTTCCTTGTGGCAAATAGGGTTTTTGCGATAAGAAAAGCTGACTATTTATTGGACAAATTACTTCACCTTCTGCGTAGCTCCAAAGTCCAGCGATTGTTCGTAAAAGTGTCGTTTTCCCTGCACCCGATTTTCCTTGAATGAGTAAACTTGTTCCTAGCGGTAGCGTAATGTTGAGATTTTCTATCAGTGTGTGACCTAATGGATTTTTAACACTTAAGTTTTTAAAAATAACATCTGTAGGGTGATTGTGGATTTGTGCTTGCGATTCATGATTCACCATTTCAATGGCATAGCTGAAACCGGTTAAACGATCGAGCGTCGCTTTATACCCAGCAAAACTATCGTAAGTATTACGGAAAAATGAAAGATTGCTGTGCAATTTTCCAAATACTTGTAAAGTTTGCATTAAATCACCGAGTTTTATTTGTTTTTCAAAGTAACGCCCAACTTGAATTAACAATGGGAAAACGACAGAAACTTGACTTACAACTAAGTTAAATCCTGAAAATTTTAGCGTTCTAAATACGATTACCCACATGTTATGGATGACAGCATTGAATTGTTGGTAAAGCTGATTTTTTTCTACTTTTTCACCTGCATAAAAAGCAATGCTTTCGGCATATTCTTTTATGCGAATTAAAGAATAACGGTAGTTTGCGTTTAAGCGTTCATTAATAAAATTCAACGATATTAATGGGCGACCGAGCCAAAATGCAATGAGGGTAGTGAAAATGACATAGCCAAACACTAAGAACACCATCATATGTGGAATTTCCACGCCAAGTACCATCATTGGACCCGCTAATCCCCATAACAAAATCGTGTAAGAGATCATAGAGGTGACCGCATCAATGACTCCAGTGCTTAAAGAAAGCGTGGTTTTTACATAAGATTGGACATCTTGTTGAATACGTTGATCGGGGTTATCTAGATTTTCTGATAAATACTGGGTTTTGTAATAGGCTCGGTGTGCCATCCATTTATCAACAAGCTGTTCGTTAAGCCACTCAATCCAGTTGATGACGAAACGTTGCTCTAAATAATAGCTTACTAATGCTGCTGAAACAGAACTTGCGGCAATGACGCAGAACAAGCCCATTTGTTGCCAAAATACAGGTTCATTAAATTCTTGCAATGATGTGTACATATTTTTGTACCACTCAGAATGTACAAGGCTGATACGTACGCTGAGTAATGTCATTGCAACAATAAGCAGAAAGAATAGGATAGGTTTTATGCTGCGTTTAGGTGAAAGATAGCCACCTGCAAACATCCAAAATTGTTTTCCCCATTGGGTAAAACATACCAAAAGAAAAATGCCAAAACTAAAGACGACAGAGGTGATGGCTAACGTTTGTAAAATCCAAATAAGAGAAGTAATGGCTTCTTGGCCGTAATCCATAAATATTCCATCCGAGATAAAAGTGCGGTGAAAAATAACCGCACTTTTTGTAAAAGGGTCAAAAATTTTCGGTATTGTAGAGTCTATGCTCAATTTCGCAAGAAAAAATGTGACGAACGTAGCATTTTTTGAGTTTGGTTAAGGTTTTCAAAAAACAACTTGGATATAATCCGAAGGAGTTAGATTTCATTTTTAAGGGGTCAATATGAGTGATATTGCAATCACGATTAGTCTTCTTGCCCTTGTTGCCGTAATTGGTTTATGGATCGGGCATTGGAAGATCCGAGGAGTTGGACTTGGCATCGGTGGTGTGCTATTTGGTGGCATTATTGTGGCTCATTTCACCAATCAATATGGATTGCAATTAGATGCGCGTACGTTGCATTTTGTGCAGGAGTTTGGCTTGATTCTGTTCGTTTATACGATTGGGATTCAGGTTGGACCTGGCTTTTTTGCATCTTTAAGAAAATCAGGTTTAAAGCTCAATGCTTTTGCCATTTTAATCGTTGTACTCGGTTCTGTTGCTGCGGTAATAGTGCATAAGGTTGCGGATGTTCCGTTAGATATTGCACTTGGTATTTATGCTGGAGCGGTAACTAACACGCCAGCCCTTGGTGCTGGTCAGCAAATTTTGACTGAACTTGGCGTGCAACAAACTACAGTGACAATGGGGATGTCTTATGCGATGGCTTATCCATTCGGGATTTGTGGTATTTTGCTTGCAATGTGGTTAATCCGCTTATTTTTTAAAGTAAAAGTGGACGATGAAGCCGCTCGTTTTAATGCAGAGAGTGGTCAAGATAAGGAAAGTTTACATAATATTTCTTTAAAAGTGACCAACCAAAATTTAGATGGTTTGATGCTGATTGAAGTGCCAGGATTTAGTGATGAGGAAGTGGTTTGCTCTCGCCTAAAACGCGAGGACATGGAAATTGTTCCAAAGGCTAGCACAGAAATTCGTATCAATGATATTTTACAATTAGTCGGCGATGATACCGCTCTATCCAAAATGCGCTTGATTATTGGTCATGAGGTAGATGCGCCAACATCCTCTTATAGTGGAGAGATTCGTGCCGAACGTGTAGTGGTTACTAATGAAAAAGTCTTGGGTAAAAAGATCCGCACTTTGGGTATTCATCAAAAATATGGTGTGGTGATCTCTCGCTTGAATCGTGCCGGTATTGAATTAGTGCCAACAGCGAATACAACCTTGCAGTTTGGTGACGTACTTCATATGGTGGGGCATACCGATGTGCTAAACAAAGCGATTTCCGTAATTGGTAACGCACAACAAAAATTGCTTCAAGTGCAGATGTTACCTGTGTTTATCGGTATTGGTTTAGGTGTGCTTGTTGGTTCGATTCCATTCTATATTCCCGGTTTCCCTGTCGCGTTAAAATTAGGACTTGCTGGTGGGCCATTGGTGGTTGCGTTGATTTTAGCGAGAATTGGTACGATTGGTAAACTTTACTGGTTTATGCCACCTAGTGCTAACTTGGCATTGCGCGAAATAGGGATTGTTCTTTTCTTGGCTGTGGTAGGTTTAAAATCAGGCGGAAGTTTCTTTGACACCTTATTGAATGGCTCAGGCCTTGAATGGATGGGATACGGTATTTTTATCACCTTTATTCCATTAATGATTACCGGTATTTTGGCTCGTCTATATGGTAAACTGAATTACCTTACAATATGTGGTTTACTTGCCGGTTCAATGACAGATCCTCCAGCTTTAGCATTTGCTAATGAAATTAAAGAAGATAATGGTGCTGCAGCACTTTCTTATGCAACAGTGTATCCATTGGTGATGTTCTTGCGGATAATGTCGCCACAGTTATTGGCTGTGTTATTGTGGGCCGCGTAGATGGTTTTTATTTAATAGAAAATACTGAATGCAAGAATAATTCATATAAATAACGTTAGCGTTTATTTTTATAATTAACTTTAGGTTCATTCTTAGTTAAGAATATGATCCATTTAATACATAAGATTTATTCTTTTTATCTTAATATGTATTAATGGATCGTATCTTTTAGTTACTAGAAAGTTCTAAATAAAAATCCTTAATTGAGACTTCTAAAGGTTATATCAATCTGGAAGGTTAGTTTCAGTTAATTTTTTATATATTAAGAAGTATCAAATAATCTCTTCCTGGCAATGTGGGCAAGTCATTAAATGTTGTTCATCATTGTTATGCACAATGTAATGCCCCATTTTTTTCGCTTTAGTATCAAGATATTTTGTGTTGTAGCGGTTTTCGCCAACATTAAGCGGAACTCTCTCAACCACATTGATACCTGCTTTTTTCATGGTTTCTACTTTTTCTGGATTGTTGGTCATCAAGCGAACTTTTTTGACACCAAGTAGCTCGAACATATCGGCACAGACCTCAAAGTTACGTTCATCTGCTTTGAAACCTAAAGCAAGATTGGCTTCAATGGTATCCATTCCCTTATCTTGTAAAGAATACGCACGGATTTTATTAATCAAACCAATTCCGCGGCCTTCTTCACGATGATAAATTAAGACGCCACGTCCTTCTTCTTGAATTTGTTTCAATGCTGTCGCCAGTTGGAACCCACAATCGCATTTTAAGCTGTGAAGTGCATCGCCAGTTAAACATTCAGAATGGATACGTGCTAACACAGGTTCATCTGCATTAGAAATATCACCCATCACTAAGGCTACATGTTCTTTTTTTGTATCTGGAAATTCAAATCCCACCATTTTAAAAATGCCGTATTCAGTAGGTAAATTAGCTTGGGCAACTAGCTGAATTTTTGCCATAAAGTGATCCTTATTCGTAGTCATTTCTGTTAGAATGCGCGCGTTATTTTTTATTATCAAGGGGCGAGCATGTTTAAAAGACTGTCATTATATACGTTATTACTTTGTCTTGTACCATTTTTTATTTGGGGTATTTCCTATCAGTGGCATGGCAATAGCCAATTAACTGAAGCTGATTATTGGCTTTATTTGCTCACTGAAACGGGTAGCGTACCTTATGCGTTGATCACCTGTGTGTTGTTTACATTTTTGTTCGCGTTTTTATTTAAAAATCCAAAACAATGGCTATTAGGCGTAATTGTGATGGGGATTTCAGTTATTGCAACTCAAGCCGCAAAAACAGGGGCTAAAGCATTATTTGAAGAACCTCGTCCATTCACCGTTTATCTGGCTGAGCAAACTCATTCAACGCCTGAAAACTTTTATAAAAATGACCGCACTTTGCGTGCTGAAATAGCTAAGGATTTTTATGCGATGGATGCCATCACACCAGCTTGGTTAGTTCATCATTATGAAAATGAAACGGGGTATTCATTCCCCTCTGGACATACAATTTTTGCGGCAACTTGGCTTATGCTTGCTGTTGGCTTTACCCAATTATTGGGTAACCGTTCTTTTAAAGCAAAATTGCTGGTGGTGGGTATTGCGGCGTGGGGCTTGTTGATGTTGATTAGCCGTGTGCGATTAGGCATGCATTACCCAATTGATTTATTGGTAGCGACATTACTGGCATGGTTGATTAATAGCATTATTTTTGCCTTTTTGAAGAAAAAGGCGATCTTCGTCATAAAATAATGATTTAAGTGCGGTTAAAATTTTGGCTAATTTTAACCGCACTTCTTTATAAGGGGTAGATTATGTATTATGGTTTAGATATTGGTGGCACGAAAATAGAGCTTGCCGTATTCAATGAAAAATTAGAAAAATTATATTCTGAACGGGTGCCAACACCTAAAAACGACTATGAAGAATGGCTTAACACGATTGTAGATTTAGTGAATCGTGCTGATGAAAAGTTTGGTGAAGTGGGCACCGTAGGTTTGGGCGTACCTGGTTTTGTTAATCAACAAACTGGATTAGCCGAAATTACCAATATTCGTGTGGCAGATAATAAACCAATTTTACGCGATCTGTCTGCGCGTTTAGGCCGAGAAGTGCGGGCTGAAAATGACGCAAATTGTTTTGCGTTATCTGAAGCGTGGGATACGGAAAATCAGCAATATCCGACTGTACTTGGTTTAATTCTTGGGACTGGTTTTGGTGGTGGCTTTGTCTTAAACGGTAAAGTTCATTCAGGTCAAGTAGGAATGGCGGGAGAGCTTGGTCATTTACAACTAAATTATCATGCCTTGAAATTATTGGGATGGGATAAAGCCCCAATTTATCAATGTGGTTGTGGCAACAAGGCTTGTTTGGATAATTATCTGTCAGGTCGCGGTTTTGAAATGCTTTATCGAGATTTGAAAGGCGAAACATTATCCGCTCGTGAAATTATTGATTTGTTCTATCAAGGCTATGAAAGTGCGGTAGATTTTGTGAATCTTTTTGTTGAATTAGCGGCGATTTCTATTGGCAATATTATTACGGCATTTGATCCTCATATGATTGTGTTAGGTGGTGGATTATCTAATTTTGATTACCTTTATGAGGCTTTACCAAAAGCACTCCCGCCTCATTTGATGCGGACAGCAAAAGTTCCGCCAATTAAAAAAGCGAAACATGGCGATTCCGGTGGTGTGCGTGGTGCGGCAGCGTTGTTTTTAACCAAATAATTCAGCAAACTAGTGGGGCGTGTTTAAATAATACGCCCTTTATTTTGAAAAATATTTAGAATATTCTAAATTTATTAGATTTTTTCTTGTTTGTATTTCTTTTCTTTAGAGAAATTATTAAAAAATCTCGCCTTTTCATTGAAAACCCATACAATCAAATTATTTATCGCTTGAGGGATGATTATGGAATTTGAATTTTCAAAAATGTTAGAAGAAGTGCTAACTTGGATAGTCGCACACCTTGATGGACCTTTATGGGATGCCACAATTATTATTTTGCTTGGGACGGGTCTATTTTTTACCATTACAACAGGATTTGTACAGTTCCGTTTATTCCCAGCAAGCCTTCGTGAAATGTGGTTTGGTCGTGCGGTGGAGGGGAGTTCGTTAACACCTTTCCAAGCGTTTACGACAGGTCTTGCGAGCCGCGTTGGTGTAGGTAACATTGGTGGGGTTGCAACGGCAATCGCCTTAGGAGGCGAAGGCGCAGTGTTTTGGATGTGGGTAACGGCATTTATTGGTATGTCGAGTGCTTTCGCTGAATCCACTCTTGCTCAATTATTTAAAATTCAAGATAAAGATGGCTCATTCCGTGGTGGCCCCGCTTATTATATTGTGCAAGGTTTAAAATCACGCTGTATGGCAGTGGCTTTTGCGCTTGCATTAATTTTTACATTTGGTTTTGCCTTTAATTCTGTACAAGCGAACTCCATTGTGGAAGCAACGAGCAATGCGTGGAATTGGAAAGGAGAATATGTCGGTATTTCATTAGTAATTTTGACCGCACTTATTATTTTCGGTGGTGTTAAGCGTATTGCGGTTATTTCGAGTAGTCTTGTGCCAATGATGGCGCTTTTCTATTTGATTATGGCTGTGATTATTCTTGGCATGCATATTGATATGATTCCTTCTGTGATTCATCGTATCATTCAAAGTGCATTTAGTGTTGACGCTGCCGCTGGCGGAATGTTTGGTGCGCTGGTATCAAAAGCAATGATGATGGGAATTAAACGCGGATTATTCTCTAACGAGGCTGGGATGGGTTCTGCGCCTAATGCAGCGGCTGCTGCTCATGTTAAACATCCTGTTAGTCAAGGCTTAGTACAGATGTTGGGTGTGTTTGTTGATACCATGATTGTTTGTTCTTGTACTGCCGTGATTATTTTGCTTTCAAATAATTATGGTAGCGAAACGCTAAAAAGTATTTCACTTACGCAAAATGCCTTGCAATATCACATAGGTGAATTTGGGGTGCATTTCCTAGCGTTTATCTTATTGTTATTTGCTTATTCTTCTATTATTGGTAACTATGCTTATGCGGAAAGTAATATCCGTTTTATCAAGAATAAACCTTGGTTTGTATTTTTGTTCCGTTTAATGGTGCTATTCTTCGTGTATTTTGGTTCGGTTCGTTCAGGCAATGTAGTGTGGAATTTCGCAGATACGGTAATGGCAGTCATGGCAATTATTAACTTGATCGCAATTTTGATGTTGTCGCCAATCGTATGGAAATTGATGAAGGATTATCAACGCCAGCTTAAAGAAGGAAAAACGCCAGAGTTTAAAATTGACGAACACCCTGAATTACGTAAGAAAATATTTGATTCCCGTATTTGGAAATAAAGATAAAATGGCTAGAAAGAGATCATCTACCTTTCCAAAAAGTTAGATTCTTATTTAAAGAAATGTTTTGATATTGTTTCAGGCTTGGTTCCTCTAGTTCAGACGGAATAAACTTTTGCCGGCACATCTTTACCGCCCTCGTGCCGGCTATCCCAAACAGCTTTGAAAATTGTCCACTCTTTGGCTTACTTCAAAAATGCCGCATGATAGGCAATATGCTCATCAATAAAACTGGCGATGAAGTAATAGCTATGATCGTAGCCTTTGTGGAAGCGCACATCGGCCGGTTGATTTGCCGCACGACAGGTTTCAATAAAATCTTCGGTACGCAATTGTGTTGGCAAAAATTCATCTTCCAAGCCCTGATCAATGCGCATGCCTTGCACTTTACAGCCTTGTTGAATGAGCGAACTGGCATCATATTGCTGCCATTTTTCACGATCTTCCCCTAAATAAGCAGTAAAGGATTTTTCTCCCCAAGGCACGAGGCTTGGCGATAAAATAGGCGAAAAGGCAGAAACACTTTGATAACGTTCTTGGTTTCGTAGTGCTAATACCAATGCACCGTGTCCGCCCATTGAATGTCCCATAATGGAACATTTGCCGTTGGTAGGGAAATTTGCTTCAATCAGATCAGGCAATTCATTCAAAATATAATCATACATTTGATAATTCGTCGCCCAAGGTTGCTCGGTCGCATTAAGATAAAAGCCCGCACCTTGCCCTAAATCGTAAGCTGCATCGTTCGGCACTTGCTCTCCGCGAGGGCTGGTATCAGGGGCAACCACAATCACTTGATGTTCTGCTGCATAACGCTGAAAGCCTGATTTAGTAATGAAATTTTGTTCCGTACAAGTCAAGCCGGAAAGCCAATAAATCACACCAAGCGGTCGATTTTCCGGATTATTTGGCAAATAGACGGCAAATTTCATTTCGCATTGAAGCGTTTGGGCATCATGTGCCCAAACTTGCTGCAAACCGCCAAAAATTTGATGTTGTTCAATAAGTTTCATAGCGTACCTTAGTAATGAATAACCGTGCGGATCGATTTACCTTCGTGCATTAACTCAAAGGCTTCATTGATTTGATCGAGTGTCATTGTGTGAGTCACAAACGGTTCTAACTGGATGTCACCTTTCATTGAATCTTCCACCATTTTCGGCAGTTCAGAGCGGCCTTTCACGCCACCAAATGCGGAGCCTTTCCAAACACGACCTGTGACCAACTGGAACGGACGCGTTGAAATTTCTTGTCCTGCACCCGCTACGCCGATGATAATGGATTGTCCCCAACCACGGTGTGCACTTTCTAATGCTTGACGCATTACGTTTACGTTACCGATACATTCAAAGGTGTGGTCAATGCCCCACTTGTTGATGTCTAACAACACATCTTTGATCGGTTTATCGTAATCGTTCGGGTTCAAACAATCCGTTGCACCAAACTGTTTTGCCAACTCGAATTTTGCAGGATTAGTATCAATGGCGATAATACGACCCGCTTTGGCTTGACGTGCACCTTGCACCACAGCTAAACCAATTGCCCCTAAGCCAAACACGGCAACAGAGTCGCCTTCTTGTACTTTTGCTGTGTTATGTACCGCACCAATACCTGTGGTAACACCACAGCCGAGTAAACATACTTGTTCGTGGTTCGCTTCTGGATTGATTTTTGCCAGTGACACTTCTGCAACAACAGAATATTCACTGAAGGTTGAACAGCCCATATAGTGATAGATAGGCTGACCTTGATAAGAAAAACGTGTCGTGCCATCTGGCATTAAGCCTTTACCTTGTGTATCACGCACTGAGACGCACAAGTTAGTTTTACCTGAACGACAAAACTCACATTCGCTACATTCTGCGGTGTAAAGCGGAATAACGTGATCACCTGGTTTTACGCTTAACACACCTTCGCCCACGGCGACAACTACACCGGCACCTTCGTGCCCAAGCACTACTGGGAATACGCCTTCAGGATCGCTTCCTGATAACGTAAATGCATCAGTATGGCACACGCCAGTGTGAGTGTTACGGATTAGCACCTCGCCTTTGCGTGGCATTTCTACGTCGATTTCTACAATTTGTAAGGGTTGATTTGGGGCGAATGCTACCGCCGCACGAGATTTGATTGTTGAATTGATTTGTTTAATTTCCATTGTTCTTCCTCTTAATTCATTGACAAAGTTGCCTTGCCTAAGCAAGATAGCAACAGTTTACACTTTAGAGCTCACTCTAAGGCAAGCGTTTTTTGCAATTTTTTATTGGGAAGAAAGGGAAATGACTTACACCACCGCTAAAGCTGCCGAAAAAATCGGTATCTCCGCCCACACCTTACGCTTTTACGACAAAGAGGGCTTATTGCCTAACGTTGGACGCGATGAACACGGCAATCGCCGTTTTACAGATAACGACTTGCAATGGTTGAGTTTATTACAATGCTTGAAAAATACAGGAATGAGCTTAAAAGACATCAAACGCTTCGCTGAATGTACCACCATTGGCGACGATACCATTGACGAACGCCTTGCATTATTTGAAAGCCAAACAGAAAATGTGAAGTGCCAGATTGCTGAATTAAAACGCTATTTAAACTTACTGGAATACAAGTTAGCATTTTATCAAAAAGCCAAAGCATTAGGCTCGGTGGAAGCCGTAAATTTGCCGCAGATTCCTGAAACGACCTAAAAGGGGAAAAGTGGTCAAAATTTAGCTAAAAATAAACCGCTTTTTAAGATTGTCTTACCGTTATCACGCCGAATGCTTTGATATTGAAGATAAAGTAGTAATCTGCTCTAAGCGATGGCTTATGTTACTATATTGGAATAGTTACCTATCCATCAAATAGATTGCACTAGTTATACTTACAATAATTTCATAGTTACCTATATCCATCTTTTCCAACATAACGAATTTGTTAAATTTAGCTATAGAAAATCTGTAGATTGTTTATCTCATTTTGGCATATAGATAAATTTTTTAACTTTTTTATTACATAAACAAGTTAAAAATTGAGTTTTATGATTAAGATCAGAATAACATAAAAATAATCCGCGATAGCTATTGTTCTACGTGGGTAAAAAGGGTATATTCCGACCCAAATTTTTTCTTTTTTACAGAACGGAGTTTATTATGTTTGGTTTATCCCCTGCTCAAATGATTATCTTATTAGTGGTCATTTTATTGGTTTTCGGTACGAAAAAATTAAGAAATGCGGGTTCAGATCTTGGCGCTGCTGTGAAAGGCTTTAAGAAAGCAATGCAAGATGATGAAAAAGCAAAGGATGCTGAATTTAAGTCTATTGACAATAATGCAACATCTGCAAAAACTGAAACCACAAAAGAGAAAGAACAGGCTTAATCCGTGTTTGATATTGGTTTTTCAGAACTTGTTTTGTTAATGGTGGTTGGCCTAGTTGTGCTAGGACCGAAGCGTTTGCCTATCGCTATTCGCACAGTGATGGGCTGGGTGAAAACGATTCGTGGTTTAGCTGCCAATGTGCAAAATGAGTTGAAACAAGAACTAAAATTGCAAGAATTACAGGATAGTATCAAAAAAGCTGAATCTTTGAACTTGCAAACCCTTTCACCAGAATTGAGTAAAACGGTGGAAGAATTAAAAGCTCAAGCAGATAAAATGAAAGCAGAGCTAGAAGATAAAGCGGCTCAAGCTGGTACAACGGTGGAAGAGCAAATTAAAGAAATTAAAAGTGCGGCTGAAAATGCAGAAAAGCCTCAAAATGTGGCATTAACTGAGGATTCTACAGAAACTTTACCTGAAGTAGAAAAAAAACCTGCAGATTTAACCGCACTTGAAGCCCACGAGCAAGCAGAATTGACTGAGCGTTTATCTGATTATTATCCGCCGGATGAGATTGACATCGCTCCAGCACCAAAATCTCAATCTTCAAAAACTGAATCATAGCGAGTTTTTATGAGTAATGTGGATGAATCTCAACCTTTAATTACACACCTTGTTGAGCTAAGAAACCGTTTATTACGCTGTGTGATTTGTGTCGTATTGGTTTTTGTCGCATTGGTGTATTTTTCTAATGATATTTATCATTTCGTTGCTGCACCTTTAACGGCTGTTATGCCAAAAGGTGCGACGATGATCGCAACCAATATTCAAACGCCTTTCTTTACGCCAATTAAATTGACAGCGATTGTTGCTGTTTTTATTTCTGTCCCTTATTTGCTTTATCAAATTTGGGCTTTTGTTGCGCCTGCATTGTACCAACATGAAAAACGGATGATTTATCCGTTGCTATTTTCAAGTACGATTTTATTTTATTGTGGCGTGTCTTTTGCTTATTACGTTGTGTTCCCGTTTGTCTTTAGTTTCTTTACACAAACTGCACCAGAAGGTGTTGCTATTGCAACAGACATCAGCAGCTATTTAGATTTTGCTTTGGCATTATTTTTAGCGTTTGGTGTGTGTTTTGAAGTACCGATAGCTATCATTCTACTTTGCTGGACTGGCGTTACCACTGTGAAAGCTCTTTCCGAAAAACGTCCTTATATTATCGTGGGAGCGTTTTTTATCGGCATGCTTTTAACGCCTCCTGATGTTTTTTCACAAACTTTACTCGCAGTACCGATGTGCTTGCTCTTTGAGCTTGGCCTATTAGTAGCTCGTTTTTATCAACCTAAAGACGATGAAATTGCGGTTGAAAACAACGATGAATCAGAAAAAACAGAATAATAAATCGATTAATATATTAAATAGGGGCTTAGCCCCTTTTTTATTGCATTGATGTCATCCTCGCGTTGTTTTTTCATAAAACAATATTTTTTCTTTATTCACGAATAAATGTTATTTATAGCTTAGTAAAAGTTTCATATTTTCACCTAAAACAGCATCATTTTATTAGGTTATTATCTTTATTTTTATTTTATATTTAATAGATAAGGTGATTTTTTAGATAATTTCTTTTTGTTTTGTTTTTCTTTAAATTTCCTTCATAAAAATTATTGCAACGTTAAATCGCTCATTGCATATTGTCATTGCGAGCCTATGAGGCGAACATAATAAAAAACACAATACACACAACATCAACAACAAAGAAGGAAATTCATTATGTCAACAGTTGCTTCCTTAGATGCATTCTTAGCAAAAGTCGCTCAACGTGATGGTCATCAACCTGAGTTTTTACAAGCGGTGAGAGAAGTATTTACTTCTATTTGGCCCTTTTTAGAAGCGAATCCTAAATATCGTTCAGAGGGATTATTAGAACGTTTAGTCGAGCCTGAACGTGCATTTCAATTCCGTGTAGCTTGGATCGATGACAATGGTCAGGTGCAAGTTAACCGTGCATTCCGAGTGCAATTTAATAGTGCAATTGGTCCATTTAAGGGCGGTATGCGATTCCATCCATCAGTAAACTTATCTATTTTAAAATTTTTAGGTTTTGAGCAAATTTTTAAAAATGCTTTAACTACATTGCCTATGGGCGGAGCAAAAGGTGGTTCGGACTTTGATCCGAAAGGGAAATCAGATGCAGAAGTCATGCGTTTTTGCCAAGCATTGATGGCTGAACTTTATCGCCATGTCGGGGCGGATACTGATGTGCCTGCGGGTGATATTGGTGTTGGTGGGCGCGAAGTTGGTTATTTAGCGGGCTATATGAAAAAATTATCGAACCAAGCAGCATGCGTCTTTACTGGGCGTGGATTATCTTTTGGTGGTAGTTTAATTCGTCCAGAAGCAACGGGATATGGATTAGTTTATTTTGCTCAAGCCATGTTGGCTGAAAAAGGCGATAGCTTTGCGGGTAAAGTCGTATCGGTTTCAGGTTCTGGTAACGTAGCGCAATATGCTATTGAAAAAGCATTATCGTTTGGCGCAAAAGTGGTGACTTGCTCTGACTCATCAGGCTATGTTTATGATGCGGAGGGATTTACTACTGAAAAATTAGCCGCACTTTTAGAAATTAAAAATGTAAAACGTGGTCGCGTGAAAGATTATGCAGAACAATTTGGTTTGCAATATTTTGAAGGTAAACGCCCTTGGGAAGTGAAAGTTGATATTGCGCTTCCTTGTGCAACTCAAAATGAATTAGAACTTTCAGATGCTCAACTTTTAATTAAAAATGGCGTGAGATTGGTCGCTGAAGGCGCCAATATGCCAACTACCATTGAAGCAACAGAAGCCTTACAGGCTGCAGGTGTATTATTTGGACCTGGTAAAGCGGCTAATGCTGGTGGCGTAGCGACTTCAGGTTTAGAAATGGCGCAAAGCTCACAACGTTTGTATTGGACTGCAGAAGAAGTAGATTCAAAATTGCATCGAATTATGTTAGATATTCACGCAAACTGTAAAAAATACGGCACGATTGAGGGGCAAGAAAATATCAACTATGTGGTAGGCGCAAACGTAGCAGGTTTTGTCAAAGTTGCTGATGCTATGCTGGCACAAGGTGTTTATTAATCCTCAAAATTTCAAATAGAAAATAACCGCACTTTAAAAAAGAGCGGTTATTTTTTCGGATAAAATTTGAATATAAGAAAGGCGACATTGAGTCGCCTTAGTGATGTTATTTATTTGAATTGTTTTCATCGCACTTATTGATATCACTACATTTACCGTAAAGATATAAACTGTGTGCTTTTAACTTAATACCATATTGTTGGCTAATTTCACGTTGACGTTGTTCGATGATATTGTCACTGAATTCAAATACTTTTCCGCAATCCTCGCAGATAATATGATCATGATGTTCAGTTGGAGCTAGCTCAAATACAGATTTGTTACCTTCAAAATTGTGACGAATTAGAATATGAGCCTCGTCAAATTGATTTAATACTCTGTAAACGGTCGCTAAGCCAATTTCACTCCCTTGCTCAAGTAGGATTTTGTACACATCTTCTGCTGAGAAATGTTCGTGTTTGTGTTCTTGCATTAAGCTAAGAATCGTTAAACGAGGTTCAGTGATTTTTAATCCAGTCTTTTTTAAGTAATTTAATGTTTTCTTCAGACATAAAGTTCCCTTCCTTTTATGTGAAAAATTCTAAGCGAGCTCGGCTAAACACATTTCATCGTAAATTTGTTTACACCATTTTTCTACACGTTCTGCCGTGAGTTCAGGTTGGCGATCTTCATCAATACACAACCCAATGAAAGTTCCATCTTCTAATAATGCTTTTGATGCTTCAAAAGTATAACCTTCAGTTGGCCAGTTACCCACAATGATTGCGCCGCGCGGTTCTACGATGTCGCGCACGGTGCCGATAGCATCGCAGAAATAATCAGCATAGTCTTCTTGATCGCCACAGCCGAAAATACCTACGAGTTTATCTGTAAAATCAATTTCTTCTAACGTTGGGAAAAAATCATCCCAGTCAGCTTGTGCTTCGCCGTAATACCAAGTCGGAATACCGAAAAGTAAGAAATCGTATGCTTCAATATCTTCTTTGCTACTTTTTGCAATATCACGAATATCGATTAAGTCATTACCTAATTGTTTTTGGATCATTTTCGCGATGTTTTCGGTATTGCCTGTGTCACTGCCATAAAATAGACCAACAACTGCCATTTTTCTTTCCTTTTAAAATTTAACGTATTGATTATAAATAGGGGATATACCCTAAATTATGTGGGAGTATACTACAAAAGTATTCTCATTTAAATTAATTAATTCTTATTTACAAATCGCGCTATCGCACGTATAACAAATTCAGGTTTTTCAGCATGTACCCAATGCCCACAACCACTAATAGTAAAAGACGTCGCATGAGGAAATTGTTCTAAAATTTTGTCGCTATTCTCTATTTTTATATAAGAAGAATTTCCGCCTTTGATAAACAACGTCGGCGTGAGTACATGCACCTTTTCCCAATCCATAATGTTAGCGTAATTGTTGAAAAGTGCGGTGAGATTAAAGCGAAAATAATCAGGTGAATTGGGTTCAAAAGATTTCAGCATAAATTGAACGACATCCTGATCACCAATTTCCTTTTCTAAGAGCGGTTTGGCTTCTTGACGAGTTTGAGGGGCTGCATTTTTTACAGCGAACAAGCCATTAAACACATCTTTATGTCCAAATCCTTCGTAAGGCAGGGGAGACATATCAATTACAATTAATTTTTCGACTAATTCTGGACAAAGTGCGGTGATTTTCATGGCGGTTTTTCCCCCCATGGAATGGCCAATTAATATCACTTTGGATAAATTTAAGTGGCGGATTACTGCGATAACGTCTTCCGACATAAGTTGATAATCCATTTTTTCCGAATGAAAACTATGGCCGTGATTGCGCAGATCTACGCGTAAAATATTGTAATTTTCGCTAAAAGCTCTGGCGATGATGCCAAGGTTATTCATGTCCCCGAATAAACCGTGAATAAAAACTAAAGTTGGAGAATTAATCGTTTGTTTTACTTGATGAAATTGATAATTGAGCAATGAATTTGCCATAATTTTTGCGTGAGAATTTGTAAAGAAGTCGCTATAATTAAAAAAATTCTAGCAAACAGAGAGAAAAAAATGAAGATCATTGAAGTTGATGAAGAATTATACCAATACATTGCGAGCCAAACCCGCTCTATTGGGGAAAGTGCTTCGGATATTTTACGCCGTTTGCTTAATTTACCGGCACATGCGAGTGTTTTTGCTGATGACTTAACATTTGCTCCGGCTGAAAATAACGAAAAAACAGAATCAAAAGTAGAAGTACAGCCTGAACTTGTTAAGTCAGAAAGTGTAAAACCGACGAAAAAACAGCCGATAACTGCAATTAATCAGATCGTAGAAAAAGTTCAAACCTTATTGAACTCGACAGAATTTCAAGAGGAAGGCAAAGCTGTTACGCGTTTCTTGGCTATTTTGCGCGTGCTTTATCGCACTAATCCTGAAAGTTTTGCGCAAGCCACAGAATCTTTACAAGGCCGTACTCGAGTTTATTTTGCGCGCGATGAAGCAACATTGTTAATGACCGGCAATCATACAAAACCAAAACAAATTCCAGATACGCCTTATTGGGTTATTACTAATACAAACAGTGGTCGTAAAATGCTGATGTTGGAAGGTGCCATGCAATCAATGGATTTGCCTGAAAGTTTAATTGACGAAGTGCGGGCATATTTCACGGTAAATTAATGATGTATCCTTGGCAAGAATTTGCTCTCCAATCTAAGTTTTCTCATAAAATCGCCTTGCGCACTGCACAGGGCGATATTTTTAATTGGGCGCAAGTAGCCGAGAAAGTGAACCAAACTGTTTCCTTCTTACAAAATAAAGGTGTAAATCCTGAAAGTGCGGTTGCTTTTGTCGGAAAAAATACAGAAAACATTTTATTTTTATATCTTGCTACAATCCAACTGGGTGCAAAAATTCTAGGTATTAATCCGGCTTTTCCGCAAGAAAAAATTACAGAATTGTGTGATGTTCATCATATCGATTTTTGTTTTTATGATGAAGATTTGAGGTATTTTCCCAAAGCTGATGTAGTTATACAAAAAGCTCATTTCTTTCGCCCTGTTACAATGACGCTCACGTCTGGCTCGACAGGTTTGCCAAAAGCGGTAGTGCATAATGTTCAAGCGCATTTAGATAATGCGAAGGGCGTATGCGAATTGATGAAGTTCGATAGTGAACATTCTTGGCTACTTTCCTTGCCGTTATATCATGTTTCAGGTCAAGGTATTGTTTGGCGTTGGTTGAGTTGTGGCGCCGAATTGCATTTTCCGGAAACGGATTTTTACGCTTCATTATTGGAGACGACTCACGTTTCTCTTGTGCCAACGCAATTACAGCGTTTATTAGATTATTTACAGGAAAATCCGAGTATTTCATTTTCTACACGTCATATTTTACTGGGCGGTGCGCATATTCCGACAGAACTTACACAAAAAATGGTGAAATATGGTATCGAAACGTATTCTGGCTACGGAATGACGGAAATGGCTTCTACGGTTTTTGCCAAAAAATCTAATGAAAAACAAGGCGTAGGGCAACCGTTATTAGGCAGGGAGTATCGCTTAGTAAATGATGAAATTTGGCTAAAAGGTGCTGGTTTGGCGATGGGCTATTGGAAAGATCGACAAATTTTTCCATTAACGAATAGCGACGGCTGGCTTCAGACAAAAGATAAGGGCATTTTGCAAAAAGGCGAACTGGTTATTATCGGACGACTTGATAATATGTTTATTTCAGGCGGTGAAAATATTCAGCCAGAAGAAATAGAGCAAGTGATGCTGAAAAATGCTACGGTGAAACAAGTTTTTGTTTTACCCAAAGCCGATCATGAATTTGGCTATCGCCCAGTTGCGATTGTTGCTTTGAATGAACCCTTTAATCAAAGTGTGGTCGAAAAACTCACTGAATTTTTACAAGATAAATTGGCTCGTTTTAAACAGCCAATAGCTTATTATGAATTACCAGTAGATTTATCTGCTGGCGCAATAAAAATATCACGTAAAGTGCTTGCCGATTGGTTAGCAAAACAAATAAACGAACAATAAAAAATACAGGTAACTTATGAAAACATCACGTTTTTTCACCGCACTTTTAGCTACAGCTTTAATTGGTTGGGCAACGGTGCCTCCAACATTTGCTGCAAACAAAAGCAAAATATTATTACCTACGGAGCAAGAACTCACTGCAGATTTAGCTGATGTGCAAAAAATGGCTGATGGTGATGTAAAAACAGCACTTATTAATGAATTACAAACCTCTTTAGATTTATTGCAACTCATTCAAACTCAACAAAAAAATAACGAAGATTTATATGATGTTTTAGCCCATGCTGATAGTGAAATTAAGAAAAATAATGCAGATTTATTGGCGTTTAAGAAGCAGTTAGAACAATCTAAATCAGTCGATTATCAAGCACAAAATTTAGCAGATTTACAGGCTACATTAAGTAAACTTAATGTTCAACAGCAGGAAACCCAAACTGAGTTAAGCAAGGCTAATACTCAATTAGCGGGGCAAAGTTCTGTATCTGAGCGTGCACAAACTAGTCTTACTGAGAATTTGAAACGCACACAAGAAATTAATCAACAATTAGCCGATAGCAATCTTACAAAAACCTTACGTCAAAAAAATCAAATAGAATTACAGTTGATTGATTTAAAAAACGCTTATAACCAAGATTTATTGAAAAATAGCGATCAGCTGACATTGCTTTATCAAAGCCGTTATGATTTGTTGAATGCTCGTTTGCAACTGCTACAACAACAAATTGTGGCGCTCCAAGAAGTGATTAATCAGAAAAACTTGGCGCAAACTCAAAACCAAGTAGAACAAGTTCAGCAACAGCAACAAAATAGTGCAAAAAATGTTTATATTCAGAAAGAATTGGCGCGTAATGCAGAGTTGAGTCAATATTTGTTGCAACAAACTGAAAAGACGAACATCTTGACACAAGATGATTTAAGAATGCGCAATGTGTTTGATAGTCTCACTCAAACTCAACATACCATCGAGGAGCAAATTAGTGCATTACAAGGTACATTGGTGCTTTCTCGTATTATTCAACAACAAAAACAAAAATTACCGACGAACTTAAATATTCAAGGTTTATCAAAACAAATTGCGGATTTGCGGGTACAAATTTTCGATATTACTCAAAAACGTAATGAACTTTACGATTTAGATGCCTATATTGCTAAAGTCGAATCAGATGAAGGTGAGAAATTTACTCACGCTGAAAAAACACAATTAGTTAATTTGCTAACTGAACGTCGTAAAATGGCTTCTGACTTAATTAAGTCATTGAATAATCAACTTAATTTAGCTATTTCTTTAGAGCTTACTCAGCAACAAATTACTCAAATTAGTGATCAAATTCAATCAAAATTGGAGCAACAAAGTTTCTGGGTTAGGAGTAATAATCCTATCAATTTAGATTGGTTTGCTGAATTGCCTCGAGCATTTATGGCGCAAGTTGATGGTATTTTGAAAAAAATTGGTTTACCAACAAATTACAGTAACTTGCCTTACTTACTGATGTACTGCTTGGGCTTGTTTATTATTGGTGGCGCTATTTTTAAATTCAAAGATCGTATCAAACAACGCCTGTCAAAAATTAACGGCGAAATTAACCGATTAAAATATGATAATCAGTGGAATACTCCACAAGCCTTATTGCTTACTGCATTTTTAACGCTTTCAGGAACTTTATGGTTTTTAGCCATTTGTCAAATGCTTGGCTTTTTCTTTATGAAAAATCCAACTGAGTTTTGGGATTGGTCGTTTAGTATGGCGGGCTATTGGTGGTTCTTCACGTTTTGGCTTTCTTTATTTCGCCCGAATGGGATTTTTGTCCGTCACTTTGAATTTTCTCAACAAAGTGCGGTGCGTTTTCAAAGTGTAATTAAACGTATTGTTGTAGCGGTTGTTTTATTACTGAATACATCAGTATTTAGTAACGTGACTGATTATGGGTTAGCAAATGATGTGATTGGACAAGTGAATACAATAGTTTCATTGTTGTTCTGCATTATTATCATCGCGCCACGTTTCAAAAATGTGCTACGTTCTTACGAAGATGAGAAAAAAAGCCATAATCACATTATTGTCAAAATCGTTCAATTCGGTTTACAGATTATTCCTGTTGGCTTAGTGATATTAGTCGCGTTGGGATACTATTACACTGCGTTGAA
>NZ_LCTK01000033.1:0-58959 GCF_001008205.1 Haemophilus haemolyticus
CAAAAGTAGCACTTCAATCATTAAAAGAAAAAGGTTACTTATCTACTGGTGATTTAGTGCTTGTTACTCACGGTGGTCAAGGTGCGACACAAACCAACGTATGTCGTACATTAATTGTTGAATAATCAACAATATGAATACTTTAAAATGAAAGAGCGGTGGATTTTTCCACCGTTTTTTATTTCCTTTTTTCACCGCACTTTTCACTTAAATCCAATAGATATTTGCGGTATCATAGACGACATTCTAGTATCGAAATAAGTCCTATGGCATCACAACCTCAAATCAAATCTTCTGACAAAAAAACAGCACAAATAAGTATTCCACCGCACTCACTTGAGGCTGAACAAGCCGTGTTGGGTGGCATCATGCTGAGCAATCAACATTGGGATGGTATTGCTGAACGTGTGATTGCTGACGATTTTTATACTTTTCAGCATCGTCTAATTTTTACAGAAATGGAACATCTAATGCGTAATCAATCGCCTATTGATTTAATTACGCTAGATCAAGCCTTAAGAAACCGTGGTGTAAGCGATGAAGTGGGTGGGTTTGCTTATCTAGCAGAGCTTTCCAATAATACTCCGAACGCCATTAATATTTTGGCTTATGCGGATATTGTGAGAGAAAAAGCCATATTACGAGAACTTATTTCGGTAGGAAATCGTATTGCTGAAAATAGCTATTCTCCCAAAGGACAAGACATCAAGTTAATTCTTGATGAAGCAGAGCGTGAAGTATTTGCGATTGCAGAAAAACGGACGACTTCTAGCGAAGGTCCACAAAATGTGATCAATGTTCTGGAAAGTACTATTGAAAAAATCGATATTTTGAGCAAACTTGAAAATCATTCAGGCGTAACGGGCATTACGACCGGTTTCACTGATCTTGATAAAAAAACGGCAGGTTTACAGCCTTCTGACTTAATTATCGTGGCGGCACGTCCGTCAATGGGTAAAACTACTTTCGCCATGAACCTTTGCGAAAATGCCGCAATGGCAAGTGAAAAACCTGTTTTAGTATTTAGTTTAGAAATGCCAGCAGAACAAATTATGATGCGTATGATCGCATCACTTGCTCGCGTTGATCAAACTAAAATCCGAACAGGTCAAAATTTAGATGAGATCGAGTGGAACAAAATTGCTAGCGTAGTTGGGATGTTCAAGCAAAAAAATAATCTTTATATCGATGACTCTTCAGGCCTAACGCCTACTGATGTTCGTTCCCGCGCACGCCGAGTTTATCGTGAAAATGCTGGATTAAGTATGATCATGGTGGATTATTTGCAATTAATGCGCGCACCCGCATTTTCAGATAACCGAACACTAGAAATCGCAGAAATATCCCGTTCCCTCAAAGCGCTCGCCAAAGAATTACAAGTGCCAGTAGTCGCGCTTTCTCAATTAAATCGTACTTTAGAACAACGTGCAGACAAACGCCCTGTAAACTCAGATTTACGTGAATCAGGCTCCATTGAGCAAGATGCAGACTTGATTATGTTTATTTACCGAGATGAAGTCTATAACGATAACTCGGAAGATAAAGGTGTTGCAGAAATTATTATCGGTAAACAGCGTAATGGCCCGATTGGTCGAGTGCGGTTAAAATTTAATGGACAATTCTCACGCTTCGATAATCTCGCCGAACAACGTGAATATCATGATGATTATTAAGGAATAACAATGAATGTAAAACCGGCGACAGCGAAAATTAGCTCGCACGCCTTAAAACAAAATTTAGAAATAATTAAACAAAAAGCACCAAATAGTAAAATCATCGCCGTGGTTAAAGCAAACGCCTATGGTCACGGCGTTGTGTTTGTCGCATCAACTTTAGAACAAAATGTTGATTGCTTTGGCGTGGCTCGTTTAGAAGAGGCTCTGGCATTACGTTCCAATGGTATTACTAAACCAATTTTATTGCTTGAAGGCTTTTTTAATGAACAAGATTTGCCCGTCTTAGCGGTCAATAATATCGAAACTATCGTACATAATCGCGAACAATTGGATGCACTAAAACGTGCAAATTTACCAAGTCCAATTAAAGTTTGGTTAAAAATAGACACAGGCATGCATCGTTTAGGTGTTGCATTAGATGAAGTGGATTTTTTCTATAATGAACTTAAAAAACTTCCATATATTCAACCGCACTTAGGCTTTGTCAGCCATTTTAGCCGCGCTGATGAATTAGAATCCAATTATACCCAACTTCAAATCAACCGCTTTTTATCCGCTACAAAAGATAAACAAGGTGAACGTACTATTGCCGCGTCAGGCGGCATTCTCTTCTGGCCAGAATCTCATCTGGAATGTATCCGCCCAGGTATTATTATGTATGGCATTTCACCAACTGATACCGTCGGCGCTGAGTTTGGTTTAACGCCAGTAATGAATTTAACTTCATCATTGATTGCTGTTCGCAACCATAAACAAGGTGAACCAGTTGGATACGGTGGCATTTGGACAAGTTCGCATGATACAAAAATCGGCGTTGTGGCTATTGGCTATGGCGATGGATATCCTCGAGATGTGCCTGAAGGCACGCCTGTTTATTTGAATGGTCGTATCGTGCCAATCGTTGGAAGGGTTTCAATGGATATGTTAACCGTTGATTTAGGATCTGATAGTCAAGATCAGGTAGGTGATGAAGTAATTCTATGGGGTAAGGAATTACCTATTGAAACCGTAGCTAAATTCACGGGAATTTTAAGCTATGAGCTAATTACAAAATTAACACCGCGTGTTATAACTGAATATGTTGATTAATCTGTTAATCACTGCATTTTCTGAAAAGAGGGATTCATTCCCTCTCTAATAAAAATCCTAGAAAGTGCGGTTAAAATTTTGATTATTTTTAATGAAAGGAAATACCATGAAAAACATTAACCCTACTCACACCCATGCGTGGAAATCTCTCGAAGCACATAAAGCTGAATTGTCAAACACCACCATCCAAGATTTATTTAAACAAGAAAAAAATCGTTTTGACGATTATTCTTTAACATTCAATAACCAAATTCTTGTAGATTTTTCCAAAAACAACATCAATCAAACAACCCTTTCACATCTTCGCCAACTTGCTCAAGAATGCTCTCTTGATAGCGCAAAAGAAGCAATGTTTACAGGTGAAAAAATCAATCGTACTGAAAATCGAGCTGTATTACATACCGCACTACGCAATCGCTCTAATACTCCAGTGCTTGTTGATGGCAAAGATGTTATGCCTGAAGTCAATGCGGTGCTAGCTAAAATGAAAGATTTCTGTCAGCGTATTATTTCTGGGGAATGGAAAGGCTATACAGGCAAAGCAATTACTGATGTTGTGAATATTGGTATTGGTGGCTCTGATTTAGGTCCTTATATGGTAACAGAAGCACTTCGCCCGTATAAAAATCATCTAAATATGCACTTCGTTTCAAATATAGACGGCACACATATTGCGGAAACCTTAAAAAAAGTCAATCCAGAAACCACTCTTTTCTTAGTGGCATCTAAAACGTTTACCACTCAAGAAACCATGACAAATGCGCAAAGTGCACGTGATTGGTTACTAAAAGCAGCGAAAGATGAAAGCGCGGTTGCAAAACATTTTGCAGCTCTATCAACCAATGCTAAAGATGTAGAAAAATTTGGTATTGATACCAATAACATGTTTGAATTTTGGGATTGGGTTGGCGGTCGTTACTCTTTATGGTCAGCTATTGGTCTTTCAATTGCACTATCAATTGGCTTTGAAAACTTTGAAGAGTTATTGAATGGCGCGCATGAAATGGATAAACATTTCCGTTCTACTCCAATTGAAAAAAATATTCCAACCACCTTAGCATTAGTTGGCTTATGGAATACCAATTTCCTTGGTGCACAAACAGAAGCGATCTTACCTTATGATCAATATTTACATCGCTTCGCGGCTTATTTCCAACAAGGTAATATGGAATCAAATGGTAAATATGTGGATCGTGATGGCTATGTCATTAACAATTACCAAACTGGCCCTATCATTTGGGGAGAACCAGGTACAAATGGACAACATGCGTTCTATCAATTAATTCACCAAGGCACTACTTTAATTCCTTGTGATTTTATCGCGCCGGCCCAAAGCCATAACCCATTGGCAGATCATCATAATAAATTGCTTTCTAACTTCTTCGCACAAACAGAAGCATTAGCATTCGGAAAAACAAAAGAGGAAGTCGAGGCTGAATTTGTAAAAGCGGGTAAATCTTTGGATGATGTAAAAAATATTGTTCCATTTAAAGTATTCACTGGTAATAAGCCAACTAATTCGATTCTCATTCAAAAAATCACGCCATTTACCTTGGGGGCATTAATTGCTATGTATGAACATAAAATCTTCGTACAAGGTGTGATTTTCAATATCTTTAGTTTCGATCAATGGGGTGTAGAACTAGGCAAACAACTGGCAAACAGAATTCTTCCTGAATTAACAGATTCTGAAAAAGTAGCAAGTCATGACAGTTCAACCAATGGGTTAATTAATCAATTTAAAGCATGGCGTTAATTGTTTATTTAATATAAAAGATTTAAACAATTATAATTTTATATCAAGGACTAAATTCCATATTTATTATAGGATTTAGTCCTTTAATTTATCTTTAAGATGTTATGAATAGATATAGCAATTTTTAATTAATTGTTTTTTGTATGTTTAATAATAAAAAAATCAGCGCCTTAACTGATTAAGACGCTGATTAATAATATATTAAGCGTTAACGCTATTAGTTATAGCACAGAAACATTTAAGTTTGAGCCACCACCCACAATACGAACTCGGCGACCAGCTACAAAACTGCCGTCAGCCTTTTGAACGACAACGATTTCTTGACCATCATCTTTCTTAATTACAAGTTCAGCGCCATTTACTTGACTCATCTTTTCTTCGATTTTGCTTCCAGCTACTGCACCGCCAATCGCACCAACTACTGCAGCAATAGCTTGACCACGACCACCGCCAATTGCACTACCAGCAATACCACCTAAAGCACCGCCACCAAGTGTACCAACAACACCTTGATTATCAGCTTGGATTTTAACAGGACGCACAGAAACAATCGTACCATAAGTAATTGAACGAGCTTCTTTAGCTTGAGATGCGCTATAAACATCACCACTGAAAATATCAGTATTTGCACAACCAGTTACACTAAAAGCAACTAACAGTGCTAATGCCATATTTGTTTTTTTCATATAATATTCTCTATGTTAGAAAGGAATTAAAGTGAGTTTCTTGGAGAAAAAGTTGAAATATTTTTAGTATTACCATTATCAGATACTAAAACACAAGCACCAACAACTAAAGTTGAATCATACTTGTGAGCAAGCTCAACTTGATCGCCATCCTGCTGACGACCTGAACAATCATTTTTACGGATGGTTAATTTAAGATTTTCACCTTCCATTTGGCTAAAAACGATTTGGCCTTTATAAGCATTTTCATCTTTTTGGGAAGAAGAACAAGCGCTTAAACCTACAGCCGCTAAAACCGTTAATGCAAGAGATAATTTTTTCATTTTGCTAAACCTCGAGTATTTTCTTTATAGAATAAGGATGAACCTTAATACAAGTATGATTTGATGTCTTATCAACAAAACTTACTGCAATAGATGGATTAGGCAATCTCTCGCCATCCACTTTAGGCTCACTCACTTTAATAGTTAATTGAGTTAATTCGCTCAATAAAAAACGCATATTAATACGCTGTACCCATTCATTTATCGATTCATTCGGTAAAAATGGCACTACAACCTCAATATGCTCCCAACCTTCTACGGGATACTCCTTATTTTTAGGGAACGGAAGTTCAATAACATCAACGAACTGATTAGCAAATTTCACTGCTTTTTCTAACTGAATTAGATAAATCTTGCGCCCGTTGACAACGTTATCGGATAAAATTCTACCGTATTTCAATAAAAGTGTCAGCCAGTCTTTTGCATTTTGTTCATTATTTACACGCACAGCAAGGTGATCAATTTCATAATTTGAAAAATCAATTAACATTATTTGAGCTAATTGTTGAATTTTTTTTTCAAATTCTGCCAAATCAGAAAAAAGTGCGGGTGATTTTTCCTGTAAATTTGTCATTTTGTCCCTTTGAGAAACTCATAAAGAACGGTATCATAGCCGATTATTTTCATTATTCAATTTGAACATAGGAAAAAACGTGAATATTCAATCTATTTTATCCGACAAAATCAAACAAGCTATGATTCTTGCTGGAGCAGATCAATCTTGCGATGCGCTTGTTCGTCAATCAGGAAAACCACAATTTGGCGATTATCAAGCCAATGGCATTATGGCTGCGGCGAAAAAATTAGGTTTAAATCCACAAGAATTTGCTCAAAAAGTTTTAGATAATGCTCAACTATCTGATATTGCAGAAAAATTAGAAATCGCAGGGCCAGGCTTTATTAATATTTTCTTAAATCCAACTTGGCTAACAACAGAGGTTTCAACTGCGCTTTCCCAAAAGAATTTTGGCATTCAAGCTACGGATAAGCAAACTGTCGTGATTGATTATTCATCACCAAACGTAGCAAAAGAAATGCATGTAGGTCACTTGCGCTCTACTATCATTGGTGATGCAGTTGTGAGAACCCTAGAATTTTTAGGTCACAATGTCATTCGAGCAAACCATGTTGGTGACTGGGGAACTCAATTCGGTATGCTTATTGCTTATCTTGAAAAAATGCAAAACGAGCATGCGAGTGAAATGGAATTGCAAGATCTTGAAGCCTTTTATCGTGAAGCCAAAAAACATTACGATGAAGATGAAGTTTTTGCTGAAAAAGCGCGTAATTATGTTGTGAAATTACAAGGTGGTGATGAATATTGTCGAGCGATGTGGAAACGTTTAGTCGACATCACCATGCAACAAAATCAACACAACTATGATCGCTTGAATGTAACTTTAACCGAAAAAGATGTGATGGGTGAAAGTCTTTATAATCCTATGTTACCAAACATCGTAGAAGATCTTAAAAAACAAGGCTTAGCTGTAGAAGATGATGGTGCATTGGTTGTTTATTTGGATGAATTCAAAAATAAAGAAGGCGACCCAATGGGCGTGATCGTTCAGAAAAAAGATGGCGGTTTCCTTTACACTACAACCGATATTGCTGCAGCAAAATATCGTTATGAAACATTAAAAGCTGATCGCGCACTTGTTTTTTCAGATACTCGCCAAAGCCAACATATGCAACAAGCTTGGTTAATTACTCGTAAAGCAGGTTATGTACCAGACAGTTTCTCTTTAGAGCATAAAAACTTTGGGATGATGCTTGGTAAAGATGGCAAACCATTTAAAACCCGTACCGGTGGCACAGTGAAATTAGCCGATCTATTAGATGAAGCGATTGAGCGCGCCACTGTATTAATTAATGAAAAAAATACAAATTTATCTAATGATGAAAAAGAAGCCGTGATTGAGGCTGTCGGTATTGGTGCGGTGAAATATGCAGATCTCTCCAAAAACCGTACTACTGATTACGTTTTTGATTGGGATAACATGTTAAGCTTTGAAGGTAACACTGCGCCTTATATGCAATATGCTTATACCCGAATTCGTTCGATCTTTAATAAAACAGATATAAATTCGACCGCACTTTTAGCTGTACCTTTAACGCTTGAAGAGGATAAAGAAAGAGCGCTTGCAATTAAACTTCTACAATTTGAGGAAGCTGTGCAAACTGTCGGAAAAGAAGGCACACCACACGTGCTTTGTGCTTATTTATACGAACTAGCAGGCATATTCTCGTCATTCTATGAACATTGCCCAATTTTAAATTCTGAAGATGAGTCCGTAAAATTAAGCCGTTTGAAATTGGCATTATTAACGGAAAAAACCTTAAAACAAGGTTTAGAGTTACTCGGTATTAAAACCGTAGAAAAAATGTAATTTAGATAATTAAAATCCCTTTCTCACGAAAGGGATTTTTTATGCTTATTTACAGAATAAAAAAAGTGCCCCAATGGGGCACTACTCGGAAAGCAAAATAGATGTCGGCTATTTAAGATAGCACTTGTTTTTAGTAGCCTCAGAATAAAGAAATCCGATCAGTTATGCAAATACATATTTTTAGATTTGTGAACTTGGTCACGATTTTTTTATAAAAAAACTAAAAACACATATATTTCTAATAAAGTGCGGTAAAATTCTATTAAAATATTTCCGCACTTTACGCCCCTACTTTAGAGAATATTCTTTTCTCCACGAGACACACTAATCAACCCAGAGCGAACAATTTCCAACAATGTGGTTTCTTCTTTCAATGCAGAAATAAATGCATCAATTTTATCTTTGGTTCCACTTAATTGGATCGTGTAAGATTTAGGTGTGACATCTACAATTTGTCCACGGAAAATATCGGCTAAACGTTTAATCTCATCGCGAGATGAACCCACTGCTCTCACCTTCGCTAAAACAATTTCACGGACTATATGCTCTTGCTCACTCAAATTAATCACTTTAAACACATCCACTAATTTATGGAGTTGTTTCTCAATTTGTTCCAATACTTGAGCATCGCCCACCGCTTCAATAGTCATTCGAGAAAGTGTTGGATCATCCGTTGGTGCCACCGTCAAACTTTCAATATTAAAAGCACGTTGAGAGAACAAACCAACAACACGCGATAAAGCACCAGACTCATTTTCGAGTAAAACAGATAAAATTCTACGCATTAGTTTGTCTCCTCTTGAGGTTTACTTAAAATCATTTCATTCATTGCGCCACCACGAATTTGCATTGGATATACATGCTCAGATTCATCTACATTAATATCCACAAATACTAATTTATTTTTCATACTAAATGCTTCTTGCAATTTGCTTTCGAGTTCATCTGGCGTAGCAATTTTTATACCGACATGACCATAAGATTCTGCCAATTTCACAAAATCAGGTAATGAATTCATATAAGTTTGCGAATGGCGACCAGAATAAATCAAGTCTTGCCATTGTTTTACCATTCCCAAGAAATGATTGTTCAAACAAATAATGACAACAGGAATGCCATACTGCGTTGCGGTAGAAAGCTCTTGAATATTCATTTGAATACTTCCATCACCAGTAACACAAACAACAGTTCCTTCCGGATGAGCCAATTTCACGCCTAATGCAGCGGGTAAACCAAATCCCATGGTGCCAGCACCGCCAGAGTTAATCCAATGACGAGGTTCATCGAACGGATAATGTAACGCAGCAAACATTTGATGTTGCCCTACATCAGAAGCTACATACGCCTGTCCTTTAGTAAGACGATATACCGCTTCCATAACTTGTTGTGGTTTAATCACGCTAGAAGTGCGGTCAAATTCCAAACATTTTTTTGCTTTCCATTGGTTGATTTCTTGCCACCAACTTTCAAGATCTGTTTGAGATTTCAATCCCTCTTCATTCAATAAACTCAAAAATTCTTCTAATACATTTTTCGCATTTCCAACAATTGGAATCGCTGCTGGCACATTTTTAGAAATCGAGGTTGGATCAATATCAATATGAATCACTTTGGCATTCGGGCAATATTTTTCTAAATTATTTGTTGTACGATCATCAAAACGAACGCCAATCCCCAAAATAAGATCACTTTCGTGCATTGCCGTATTAGCTTCGAAAGTACCGTGCATCCCTAACATGCCTAGGAATTGTTTATCCGTACTTGGATAAGCGCCTAATCCCATTAATGATGAGGTAACTGGTAAATTTAACCGTTGTGCAAACTGAATTAACTGCGTACTACATTCAGCAGCAATCGCGCCGCCACCGACGAAAAGTATTGGTTTCTTCGCTACTAAAAGTGCTTTTAATGCTTTTTTAATTTGGCCTTTATGCCCATTTACTGTTGGATTATAAGAGCGTAACTCTACAGATTCAGGATATTCATAGGGATATTTAAAATTCGGATTTACAGTATCTTTTGGAATATCCACCACAACAGGACCTGGACGACCAGTTGATGCGATATAAAAAGCTTTTTTCAAAATAGAGGGAATATCTTCCGCTTTTTTAACAATAAAGCTATGCTTCACAACAGGACGAGAAATCCCCACCATATCACACTCTTGGAATGCATCTCGGCCAATTAAATTACTCATGACCTGACCAGAAATAATGACCATAGGAACGGAATCTGTATAAGCAGTTAAAATCCCAGTAATTGCATTTGTTGCTCCAGGCCCCGAAGTCACTAACACACATCCAACTTTACCTGTAGAACGTGCATAGCCATCCGCCATATGCACAGCCGCTTGTTCATGGCGAACCAAAATATGTTCAATACCACCTAATGTATGGATCGCATCATAAATATCTAATACTGCCCCACCTGGATAACCAAATAAATACTCTACGCCTTCATCGCGTAAAGATTGAACGACCATCTCTGCGCCAGATAACTTCTTCATTTTTTACTCCTAAAACGAACCGCACTTTCAAAAGTGCCCATGCCTTGTATCAATGATTTACATCATACTAAGCAAAAAGTTTTTGTCTAGTCTACATAACGGCTAAAAAACACCAACAAAACAGAATAAAAAATCAAACAACTACACAAAATCAGATTTTTATAAAAAAAATAACACTTTTAAATAAAAAAATGCGACCTTATGTCGCATTTTATAAATTTATCAAAATTTTATATTTTATTTAGATTTTTGAGCAAGATCACATTTTTAACGTTTTTTCACTGCAAATACGATTAAAAATAATGAAACCGCTGTCGCAGCAAAACCAGCCAAACCTGAATAAGTGAAGCCTACCACGATGTAACCAATGGCTGTTGCGGCTGCAACTGTCGCAGCATAAGGAAGCTGAGTAGTCACATGATCCATATGGTTACATTTTGCACCAGTTGAAGACAAAATCGTTGTATCCGATACTGGCGAACAATGGTCACCACATACAGCCCCCGCCATTACTGCTGATAAACAAGGGAGTAATAATTCTGGCGCGGCATTTGCAGCCATAGCCGCTGCAATTGGTAACATAATACCAAATGTCCCCCAGCTAGTACCGGTTGAGAATGCCATTGCAGAACCAAGAATAAATAAAATTACTGGTAAAAATTGCATTGGAATATTACCGGAAACTAGAGAAGATAAATATTTACCAGTTTGCATATCCCCAACAACTTTATTAATTGTCCACGCAAAGAATAAAATTGCGATTGCACCAGCCATTGATTTAATACCTGCAATCCAAGAGCGTGCATATTCTGGAACACTCACTTGACGATCAATAATAATTAATAAAGTAGAAACTAGAATTGAGCAAGTACCACCCACAACTAAAGAAGTTCCAACAACAGTATTTTCAAACGCACCTAAAATGCTAAATTCTTTACCATTCGCTGCTAATGCTGATGCACCAGTGTAAATCATCATTGTAACCGTTGAAAAAATTAAAACTAAGATAGGTAATACGAGATTACGTACGTGACCTTTTGCACCCGTTTCTTCTTCTAATTCATCTTCAGAATTTTCCAAAGCTAATTGTTCATGGCGTGCCATTGACGCAATATCGAAAGAAAAATATGCCACAAAGAACACCATGATAATTGAGAAAATGGCATAGAAGTTCATTGAGCTCATTGCCACGAATGCACCAATTGGTGTGTATTCAGTAATCGAATAAGTCGCTAATAAACCACCTACTAAGGTAATAATGTATGCGCCCCAACTTGAAACTGGCATCATTACACACATCGGCGCAGCCGTTGAATCCAAAATATAAGCAAGTTTCGCACGAGAAACTTTAAAACGATCTGTCACTGGGCGAGCAATTGCGCCTACAGCAAGACTGTGGAAATAATCGTCAATAAAAGTAACAAAAACTAATGATGCAGCTAATAATTTAGCACCACGACGGCCTTTAATACGGCTTTGTGCCCATTCAGCAAACGCACGATTACTACCTGATACAGTTAAAAGTGCGGTTAAAACACCAAGTAATAATAAGAACAAGACAATGTTCATATTAGAGTTAATTGCGCCATCAGCATAAACAAGTGAAATCACGTTGCTTGATAGATAACTGAAAGATGAGCCAATATTCCAGCCACCTAACATTAACGCACCAACAATAATCCCTGCACTGAGAGACACCAATACACGACGAGTTGCAATGGCCAAGACAATCGCCAATAAAGCTGGAATGATTGACCAAACTGAAGATGAAAAATCGATAAGTTCCATTAAGAGATACCTACAATTAATGGAGAGAACGGAAAGCAAAGGACAGAATAAGACCAGAACAACCGTAGCGCTCCATAGTTAATCAAAAAACTATGACAGTGTCGCCCCTTTCAAGTACGCCACCAACCAAACAAAATGACTTCTATTTGATTTCGGCAATCATTCCTTTCTTTTTTCTTCATCGTTATCCACTCTGAAAAAATACTTATAATGATTGCACCTCTACTTTTGTAGTGATTCAAGAGATTACCGTAAAAAAATCCAAATGCCAACAGGTTTTATAAAATTTTTTATTAGATTGAATTAAAAATATAAAAAATAAACAAAAAGAATTTAAAGATATATCTCTGCTCCGACCATTTATTTAAAATAGATATTTACAATAAATATTATTTTCCCTATTATTAAATAAGTTTTCCACACACAAGATTATTTTATCGAGGTTTATTATGAGCGAATTAGCAAAAGGTTTGACAAATCTTCGTAATTTACGTGCAGCGGTGCGCGAATTGACTTTAGAACAAGCGGAAAGTGCTCTTGAAAAATTACAAACTGCGGTTGAAGAGAAACGTGCTAATGAAGCAGAATTAATTAAAGCAGAAACAGAGCGAAAAGAACGTTTAGCTAAATATAAAGAATTAATGGAAAAAGAAGGTATTACACCTGAAGAATTACAAGAGATCTTTGGTACTGCAGCAACATCTGCTAGAGCAAAACGTCCACCTCGCCCAGCAAAATATGCATTTATTGATGAAAATGGTGAGCGTAAAACATGGACTGGCCAAGGTCGCACACCACGCCCAATTCAAAATGCATTGAATTCTGGTAAATCATTATCTGATTTCGAAATTTAATTTTTTTATTTGAAACTAGAACCCATTTTTATGGGTTCTATTTTTTTATCTAAACGTAGCACACAACATTATGATCGAAAAAAAAATATTACTCACCGATTGTCCCGATGATAAAGGCCTAATAGCTAAAATAACCAACATCTGTTACAAACACCAACTAAATATTCTGCATAATAATGAATTTGTAGATTTTGAAACCAAGCATTTCTTTATGCGTACAGAATTGGAAGGTATTTTTAACGAAGCTACTTTATTAGAAGATCTAAAATATAGCTTACCCGAAGGAACGCATTGTCGATTAATTAGTACACAACGTAAACGAATTGTTATTTTAGTCACCAAAGAAGCTCACTGCCTCGGCGATATTTTAATGAAAAATTATTATGGTGCGCTTGATGTAGAAATTGCAGCAGTCATCGGCAACCATGATAATTTACGCGAGCTCGTTGAGCGTTTTAACATTCCGTTTCATTTGGTTAGTCATGAAGGCTTAACTCGTATTGAGCACGATAAATTATTAGCTGAAAAAATTGATGAATACACGCCAGATTATATTGTACTCGCTAAATATATGCGTGTGTTAAATCCTGAATTTGTCGCTCGTTATCCAAATAGAGTGATTAATATCCATCATTCATTCTTACCTGCTTTTATTGGTGCCAAGCCTTATCAACAAGCCTATGAACGAGGTGTAAAAATTATCGGCGCCACAGCACATTTCATTAATAATGAATTGGATCAAGGCCCAATCATTATGCAAAATGTCATTAATGTGGATCATACTTATAGCGCTGAAGCAATGATGCGTGCTGGTCGTGATGTAGAAAAAACCGTGCTAAGTCTCGCCCTTGATCTTGCTTTACACGATAGAATTTTCGTTTATAAAAATAAAACGGTGGTGTTGTAGTGGAAAAAATCACCCTTGCGCCAATAAGTGCGGTTGAAGGAACAATTAATTTACCAGGTTCTAAAAGTTTATCGAATCGCGCATTACTTTTAGCAGCCTTAGCTAAAGGCACAACAAAAGTAACCAATTTATTAGATAGTGATGATATTCGACATATGCTTAACGCTCTCAAAGCGTTAGGTGTACGCTACCAACTTTCTGATGACAAAACTATTTGTGAAATAGAAGGATTGGGCGGAGCATTCAATATACAGAACAATCTTTCTCTCTTTCTTGGCAATGCGGGTACGGCAATGCGTCCATTAACCGCAGCACTTTGCTTAAAAGGAAACCACGAAGTCGAAATCATCTTAACGGGTGAACCTCGTATGAAAGAACGGCCGATTCTCCATTTAGTCGATGCTTTACGCCAAGCGGGCGCAGATATTCGCTATTTAGAAAATGAAGGTTATCCTCCAGTCGCAATTCTTAACAAAGGGATAAAAGGTGGAAATGTCAAAATTGATGGCTCTATTTCATCCCAATTTTTGACCGCACTTTTAATGTCTGCGCCACTTGCAGAAAATGACACAGAAATCGAAATTATCGGTGAACTAGTCTCTAAACCCTATATTGACATCACCCTTGCGATGATGCGAGATTTTGGTGTTGATGTTGAAAACCATCACTACCAAAAATTTCAAGTTAAGGGAAATCAATCCTACATTTCACCTGGAAAATATTTGGTAGAAGGCGATGCCTCATCGGCATCTTACTTTCTCGCAGCTGGTGCCATTAAAGGAAAAGTAAAAGTAACGGGAATTGGCAAAAACTCTATTCAGGGCGATCGTTTATTTGCTGATGTATTAGAAAGAATGGAGGCAAAAATTACTTGGGGAGAGGATTTTATTCAAGCCGAACGTGCTGAATTACATGGCATTGATATGGATATGAACCACATTCCAGATGCCGCAATGACGATTGCGACCACTGCTCTTTTTGCTAAAGGAGAAACCATCATTCGAAATATTTATAACTGGCGCGTGAAAGAAACAGATCGTTTAACAGCAATGGCAACCGAATTACGTAAAGTCGGTGCAGAAGTCGAAGAAGGTGAAGATTTTATTCGTATTCAACCACTTACGCTCAATCAGTTTAAACATGCAGATATTGAGACTTATAACGATCACCGCATGGCAATGTGTTTTTCTCTAATCGCACTGTCCAATACACCAGTGACAATTTTAGATCCCAAATGTACTGCCAAAACCTTTCCAACATTCTTTAGTGAATTTGAGAAAATTTGCTTAAGAGATTAAATTAAAAAAGTGCGGTAAATTTCAAAAAAGTTTTCAAAATTAACCGCACTTATTTTGTTAGGGACTGAAGTAGATTATCCCCAAATTAATATCAATTACATATAAAATCTCAAAATATAATCAACCCAAACATAGATTATTTAAATCAATTAATACAGACTTAATAAGATTGAACAATGTTGAACCATAGAATGTAATTGATGATAAACTATTACTCCATTTTTTATTGATAAGAAAGAGTATAAGTTGCAATTGCTTTTACCGTACCAGGCGTAATTACACCACCGCTGTGAGCATAATATGCATAAAATGTGCTATGTGGTGTGCGTGTATCTATATCCTTACCTAGCAATATTTGATTTAGATTATTACGTTTTGAACTATCCGCGCCATAACTAATTGGGATTGGATTATCCCCTTGATAAAGTTGAATTCCCACTCCTTTAGCACTTGAATCTTTGGTTAAACTTAGAATATTTCCTCTGTTACTAGGATTAGTCGCATCTGTGAAAGTAATATAGGTGGAAATATATTTCTCGTTAACATCTCTAGGACATTCCATACGAATATTAAACTTCCCGCCATAACGTTTTCCCGCTTTAATATCTTTTGCTGCTACTGTTGGTAAATTAAGATTAATATTATTCGGACTAGTTATTTTACAAGTTTGAGGTTGTAACTGAAAAGAAAAACCAGTTAATGAAATATTTATTCTAGTATTACCTTTAAAGCCTCTGAAATTAGAGAAATCTCTTTCAAAACCAGGTCTAGCATAAGGTGCTCTAACCACCTCTATTACAGCCGCATTACTAATATTATGTATAGTTTTTTCTACTGCTATTGGTTGAGTTGATAAAAGTACGGGGGTAAGCCTTGCTTGAATATTTATACCATCTCTTGTGCAAAAACTATTTGTGGCATAAGTATCCTTATTATTAATTCGATCGATCGCAGTAAAATCTTTACCATCCCCCACCTCAATAATAACCCCAACATTTGAGTTATCAATACGATAAACTCGTTTCATTTTTCCTTCTTCGTTAATAAGGACATCTTGCTTTAAACGATTTGAAAAACCTTTTACCACAAGTGCAAAACAAACGCCTCGTCGAGCTAAGCGCTGGTCTAAAATCCCCACCGGACTACCTGTTAAGGTACGTTTATAATTCACTAATGGAAATGGTAAATGATCTCTTGCAAAAAAACCTATAGCACTAGGATTATTAGCAATAAGATTTATATTGGGATTAATCCCGCAATGTGCAAAATAATCATGCGAACCATAGCTCTCTAATGAACATATGCCAGCTATGGCATCTAAACTGATAAATCCTAGTAGCCATGCAATGGATTTCATTTTCATTTTTTATCCTTTTTTATCGATGACAGATTGCATCAATCTGTTTCATTTCTGTCGATTTTTTATCCAACTTCACTACATAGTCAAAATGACATTGTGCCTTACTGTCCATTCCCCACATAACAGTAATTTTTCCTTTCTCCTTGCTGAGATTATTGGCAAATAAAATCCCGCCTTGTGCGATATAACCTACAATATTACCAACGTCGTCTTTAGCCTCTGCACTCATTGGAAGTATTAGACCATCTTGATCTCGTAATTTAAATAACACCATGGTATTTATACGAGAATCAAAATTGACAACACTAATGCTATTGGCCCTTGGAATCACCTGTTTCTCTGTCGCTGAAAATTCCACATTAATTGGCAAATTTGTAGGATCAATACCAGCATAGTTTATGCTATAAGGAGTAGAATAAGGCACGATTGCATTACCAAAATAATCTAAAGTTTGCCCTTGACCTGTGTTGGTAACTAATGCACCAGCCGCGTCTTTAGCATGAATAATCATAAAACTATCACTCACAGAATTACCTAATGTGATACCATGAGGATGTGCGACAATTGAACCACTCAAACCTAATGAATATTGAAGATTTTTATCCTGATCTTGACTAATTGTGCTGCGATATTCAGCAAAGTTATTACGATAATAAGCATTAGCTGAAAGAGTACGTTCGCGACGATCATTGGTACTAGCTGATAGGCTATAGTTAAATTGGTTATATTCCCCAATTGCATCACTAAAGGTAGTTTGTACGCTATTTTGCTCTTTGCTATGTGTCAAGCTAGTTGACAGACTTGAATTACCCTCTCCAAACGGTATCGATAAGCTTAAATACACACTGTTTTCTCGATTCTTAGTATCAAGATCAATTGATTGAGAAAAACCGAATTGGTAACTGACACTCTTATAATTATTGTTATAGGCAAGCTGATATTCATTTCTTGCACCAGTCTTATTCCAATAACGATAAGTAGAACCTATCAGATAAAGCGATCCTAAAGTTTCCCCTAAACTCTGATTAATTGATATTTGATACTGATTTTTAGGGCGGAAATTTTCAATATATTGAATGCTCTCATCATCAATAAAATCACTATGATTTGCCCAAATAGTATCCCTTAATGTATAAAAATCTTTAGAAGAATAACGATAAGCAGCCAAAGTTAAATTAGTATTGGTCGAAAGCAAATTAACGCTGTAGTTAGCGTGTAAACTATAGCCTCGTTTCGTTTGGTTTGAGTTTGAAAACGTGGTTTTTGCAAAGGTTGCATCAGTTGAAAATGCACCTATTGGAGTATTAAAGCCAGCCCCCACCAAAGCAGATTGGTAATTTTTATGTAAAACCAAACCACTATTAAGAGTTAAGTTATTTAATAAACCATATTGTAAAGAGAATTGAGCTACTCTATCTGGGTAAATATCCTTGCCATAACGATAACGGCCAGCCGACATATGATAACGGAATTGTCCAAATCGAATTAATGGAGCAACAGAAGCATAAGGAACGATAAACATACGTTTTTGACCATTTGCTTCCATAATTTCAACAGATAAATCACCACTTGAACCGCTAGGATATAAATCAGAAATAACGAAAGCACCTGCAGGTACTGTAGTTTGATAAATAACTACACCATTTTGGCGTATTGTCACACTAGCATTAGTATTCGCAACTCCCTGGATGACAGGGGCATATCCTCTTTGCGAAGCCGGTAACATTCTATCATCTGAAGCAACCTGAATACCGCGCAATGCCATATTTTCATTAATTGGGCTTGTAGTAAAAAAATCACCTAAAGTAACTAAACCACGAATAGTTGCAAAATCTTTCTGCAGATAGGTCTCACTAGTGCTATAGTGACTCTTTTCAGAAGTTTCGTTTCCTAAACTATCTTTTTCTTTAAAAAAATATTGTGAGCCACGATGACGTAATGCCAAACTACCTAGATTAGCACCAGCACGAATACCTAAATAAGTTTGCTCAAATCTACTACCTTGAGATTGATAGTGATAATTATCGACATCATAATTTACAAATGCTGCTGCAACACCGTCTTCCCATAGTGTTGATGGAATATAATCCCTTGGGTGCTGTATGGTTAATGCTTGGGGTAAATTAACCTCTAATTTAAGTAAACTAGTATCAAAAGAAAAATTGCCTTTGAGTGTTTTTTCTGCTGCTACGCAATCACCTTCAATTGGTTGAGTATAGGCATCTTTTTTTAAATCTAATAAATTGACCAAATCAGGTGTAAGACAAAGAACAACTTGTTTATTTTGCTCAGCAAAAGTGAGGGATAAATTTCCTTTATTTTTACCATTGACATAGACATCAGCAGGGTATTTTCCTGCTAATACACCATTTTTATGATTAAAACGACTAATATCAATGTTTTTATCATCTTCACTATGCCGTAGAAAATCGCTGTCAAATTCATCTTTTGCTATTACTTGCTGTAAACTGAAATAGCCAATAAGAAGAGACAATAGAGTTCGTCTAAAAAACATATTTTTGCAACGCATAATTTACCATGCATTTATAATTATTTATTTTATTGTAGTGGAGATTCGCCAGTTTCATCGCCGCCATAATCGTTTACTACACTCCATTTTACTGTTGAACCTGGTTTTATGCCTTTAGCCTCAAACAAATGCTGAGAGAAAGGAGGGATCATCTCTTTAGGATGAACTGTTTGCCCACCTATTTGAAAATGATTATAAGTAATATAGTATGGGCTCTGATTATCAATATTTATCCCATTAGATTGAATTTTCCACTTAACCTGTTTATAAGCGTCAGATGGCGTAATTTTCAATCCACTTGGACGGTAAAAAAATTTTAAACGACTTCTAATAGCAAGTTGTAAATAATTTGGGTTGTTTTGTAAGTCGCTATCGCTTGGTTTTGGCGGAATATCAAGCAAATTAAAATAGAAAAGAGATTCTCTATCCTGAGCTAAGGACTCTGTATTAGTAAAGTTTATACGCAATGTCTGCCCAGCGTTTGCCTCTACACGAGTGACTGGAGGGGCAATAATAAAAGGAACAGATTCCGTATTTGGATTACTACTAATATTACCTTTATCTAGCCAAGACTGTACCAAAGATGGCTCATTTCCGACATTAGTCAATTGAACACTAATACTTTTTTGATCTGCTGGATAAATAACTCTAGTACCTGTGATAACAACATTAGCATAAGAAAAAAACGGCATGATCCCCAGTAGAAAGAAAGTTTTTTTGAACATTATTTTATTAACCTATATCTTATTCAAAAATAGGCTAAGAACAGGGAATTCTATAGCCTATTTCTTCTATTATTTATAAACAATATCGTATTCAACTTTCGCTGTTACATCTGTAGGCTCTACACCAGCCTTAGCCGCATAGTATTGTGCATAATATCTTAAAGAAACATCTCCATTTGCTCCGATAGTAACATAATCATTTGAGTTATCGGGGTATTGTAGACCAATATTTTCACCTACTGGAATAATTCCAGTTACACTATGTTGAAGTAATTGGATTTGTACTTTATCAACGTTAGGGCCTGTAGCTTTATTCAACAAATTATGCGATGTTTCATCAACATACTGTGCATTAGGTAAAAAATAAGCTGCCACCTTACTTGCATCAGCTTTATTTGCTGCACATCCTCTAACTTTTATATCAAAAGCAGTTCGTCCTGCAACACTTCCAACTGAAGGTAATGCTGATTTAGAAATGGTTGGCAGTTTAACTGTTAAATTTTTACTATCCGTCTCAACCTGACAAGTTTGATCAACAATTTTACCAGTAAAAGTAACTGTTCCATCATTTGCTGATGCCCCTATGGCTATGCTTAGCCCTAACACTAAACTCGCAGCAAAGTTAGTTTTTTCATAAGAATCTCCTATCTTTCATATAAAATTAAAATAATAAATTAGTCGCCTTTATTTTTACATATTCTATGTAATAAAAGCATTATAATTATACAGATAATTTAAAATAATACTAACTCAAATTTATTTATACCGCTTTTTCACCGCACTTTTATCTTGCTCGCGTAATCGTTCTAGTTTTTCCTTAATCTGAATTTCCATACCTCTATTTGTCGGAAAATAATATTGAGTATCTTTTAATTCAGACGGGAAATAATTTTCACCTGCCGCATAAGCGTTAGGTTCATCATGAGCATAACGATATTCAGCACCATAGCCAAGCTCTTTCATTAAATTAGTCGGCGCATTGCGTAAATGTGGTGGAACATCGTAATCTGGCAAATCTTTCGCTTGCTGTTTCGCAGTGTTAAATGCGGTATAAACGGCATTACTTTTTGGCGCTACCGCAAGATAGATAATGGCTTGGGCAATGGCTCGCTCCCCTTCATAAGCCCCCACTCGAGTAAAGCAATCCCATGCGGCCAATGCAACTTGCATGGCGCGAGGATCTGCATTTCCCACATCTTCTGAAGCAATAGCAAGTAATCGGCGCGCGACATATAAAGGGTCTCCCCCTGCTGTTAAAATTCGTGCATACCAATACAATGCAGCATCTGGTGCAGAACCGCGAACAGATTTATGTAACGCAGAAATTAAATCATAGAAGCGATCACCTTGTTTATCAAATCTCGCTTGGCGTTCGCCTAAGACTTCTTTTAATAAAGTGCGGTCAATTTTCTTTCCATTTTCCGTTTCATCTGCCATATCCACCATTAATTCGAGGCAATTCAAGGCTAATCGCGCGTCTCCATTAACATATTCGGCAAGCACTTGCAGTAAATTCTCTTCTAAAATTAACCGCTCTTTACCCAATCCACGTTCAGGATCTTCTACAGCTTGCTGCAAAACTTGTTCAATTTCAGCCGTTGTGAGTGATTTCAGCACATAAACTCGAGCACGAGAGAGCAACGCATTATTTAGCTCAAAAGATGGATTTTCTGTTGTCGACCCAATGAAAATAACGGTTCCGTCTTCAATGTGCGGTAAAAATGCATCTTGCTGACTTTTATTAAAACGATGGACTTCATCCACAAATAAGATAGTTTTACGATCTGCAAGACGATTTTGTTTTGCACGATCAATGGCTTCACGAATTTCTTTGATGCCACTCGTCACCGCAGAAATTCGCTCAACTTCTGCATTAATGCGTTGCGCTATAATTTCTGCGAGCGTTGTTTTTCCCGTACCTGGAGGCCCCCAAAAAATCATAGAATGAATATGTCCAGCTTGAATAGCTTTACGCAGCGGCTTACCTTCACCAATAAGATGAGTTTGCCCAAAATACTGCTCTAGACTCGTTGGACGCATCTTGGCTGCCAGTGGACGGAAATCATTTTCGGCAAAATCAAAATTGAGGTTAGACATTTTTATTTCTCACAAAATTGAAGGGCGTATTTCTACGCCCTTGTTTAAAATAATCATTTGTTATTTTTTACGTTGGTCATCAACTTCAACGGCTTTTTCTGGCTTGAATTGGAACAAGCTATCAGACAAGGTTTGATTCGTAATATTACGTAAAACATAAAGATTGGTTTGCCCATCTTTCTCGGTCGTACTGAAATTTCTTAATACGCCATTGACATCGACGCGAATATCAAATTGCTTGATATTACTTTTTGAAGATTTGGGTTTCAATACGAAAGTATCCACTTGTTGCATAACCGAATACTGATCCCAATGGCTTTTATCGTTACTTGTAAGCAAAACGAAAGGTGTATTATTCACCGCATCTTTAACCCATTGTGCTGTTACTTGTTGCACAAATGGATCGTAGAACCATAAGGTTTTACCATCAGAAATAATCTGGGTTTCTTGAGGGGTTTTAGTATCCATACGGAATAAATTTGGGCGTTTAATTTGAAGTTTGCCACTTCCTTGTTGAACATTTTTGCCACTTCCAGATGTCACTGTTTGCACAAATTCAGCGCTTAACACATCGACTTTGGCTAAACGCATTTGCAATTCACTTGCCGCATCAGCCAATGCCAAATTACTCAAACCAAGTAAGGCAAGTGCGGCAAATTTTAACGCTGTTTTTTTCATTTTACTTTCCTTTTAAATTAGTAGTCTGGACGACGCGATAAAATCTCACGCTTACCATTTTGCATTGGGCTGACAATCCCTTGTTCTTCCATTTGATCCATAATACGCGCTGCTCGGTTAAAACCCACGCTGAATTTACGTTGAATAGAAGATACTGAAGTTGTACCGGTATTAATAACAAAATCCATTACTTCATCAAAGAGTGGATCTAATTCCCCACCACTTGATATTCCTTTTTCTGTACCTTCCTCATCGTCAGCACTTTCTAAAATACCATCAATATAATCAGGTTTACCACGTGCGCGCCAATCATCCGCAATACGAATAACTTCATCATCACTCATAAAGGCACCATGAACACGCACCAAATCCGATGAACCTTGCCCCGAATAAAGCATATCACCACGGCCTAAAAGAGCTTCTGCGCCACCTTGATCAAGAATAGTGCGTGAGTCAATTTTACTTGCAACAGTAAAGGCAATACGACTTGGGATATTCGCTTTAATTAAACCTGTAATCACATCGACAGAAGGACGTTGTGTGGCTAGAATTAAATGGATACCGATAGCTCGCGCTTTTTGTGCCAAGCGAGCAATGAGTTCTTCAATTTGCTTACCTGCTACCATCATTAAATCAGCAAATTCATCGACAATAACCACAATATAACTCAATTTTTTCAATGCGGGTGGCATTGCATCCATTGTATCACCAGGTCGCCAAATTGGATTCGGCACTGGCATTCCCATCGCTTCGTATTCATCAATTTTTTCGTTGAAGCCTTCAATATTGCGGACACGTAGAGCAGAAAGCAACTGATAACGGCGTTCCATTTCATCTACACACCAACGCAATGCATTAGCGGCTTTTTTCATATCTGTTACAACAGGCGTTAGCAAGTGCGGAATATCATTATAAACTGAAAGTTCAACAACTTTAGGATCGATCATGATGAATTTCACATCTTCTGGTTGAACACGATAAAGTAAACTTAAGATCATCGTATTCACGCCAACAGACTTACCTGATCCCGTTGATCCTGCCACCAACAAATGTGGCATTTTCGCTAAATCAACAATCACTGCCTTTCCGCTAATATCTTTACCTAAAGCCATTGGCAAAGTGGCATGAGTATCACGGAATTCGCTGCTATCTAACACATCACGTAATGGCACCATTTGACGATGAAGATTAGGTGTTTCAATACCAATATAAGGCTTGCCAGGAATAGCCTCTGCCACACGAATTGAGCGGAACATTAATGCACGCGCCAAATCAGTATCAATACTCGTTACTTTTGACGCTTTTACCCCAGGTTGTAATTCTAATTCATAGCGAGTAACAACAGGGCCAACAAGCACATCTTTTACAGTCGCTTTCACATTAAAATTACGTAATTGTTGTTCAATACGTTGGGATGTTTCAAAAACTTCTTCTTGCGTAATATTTTGTTCCACTGCAGGATGTTTTGATAATAAATCTAAACTTGGCAACGGCGTACTAGGCTTTTCACGTTTAGTTGTTTGCTGTTGGAATGCAGGATGAATCAAGCTACCGCTATAACCTTTATAATTAGGTGATTCCTCTTGATTTTTGTCTAATTGAACATCCCTTATATCATCCTGTAAGGATACATTAAATTTTAATTCATCATCACCCAGGCGTACTTTTTCATCAGCCTGAACATTAAAATTATTATCCGCCATTTCAGTATTCAAGGATTCATGAGTCGGTTTTAATGAAACTGTTGGCATTTCATCATGTGTAAGCAAAGAAACTTTAGTAAAATCATCCGCACTTTCATAAATTGATTCATCATCTTGAACAGTAGGTTTAACCGACTTATTCCAAACTGGAACAAAATCATTTTTACTTACTGTTTGTCCATGCGAATCACTCGACAAATTCACGCTAGGTAATGATTCAGATTCAAACTCAAGAGAAAACTGAGGTTTTACACTCTCTTCAGGAGAAACTTCATATTCTGATTTAATAGAAACCTCTGAATTTAAACCATGAATATTAATTAAATGCGAAGGTTGCTCAACTGAGTTGTCTTCTGCCTCTAAAGACGATTTTTGAGTTTCAATCTCACTATTTGGTTCTACATTAAGATTATTTTGATCTAGATTTTCTGTTTCTGAACTATCGGATTTTACAATCACGATTTGCTCTAATTCTTCCGTTGACATTTCTTGCTCAACACGTTCTTCCTGCTCATTTTTCATTGTCAACCAATGATAAAAGGCCACAATCAATCTAATTAATGAGGCTCCAGAGCAAAAAATAAAACCAATTAAAGCAAATGTAAAACCAATTAAAATAGCTCCGAATTTACCTAATGCTGGATAAAGCCAATTTACAACAAGTGAACCGCCTACTACTCCACCACTTAAATAAAAGGCATTGCTTGATAAAAGCAACATACTCATCACACAAAGCCCAATAATCAACATAGTAAAGCCAAAACTACGTAAAATAATTCGAGTACAGGAAAGATTTTTAACTGCTCTTGTTTTCAATAAATAGACAGGTACAAAAAAAACTGCAAAAGGAATAACATGGGCGACATAGCCTAAGAAAACAAAAGAAAGATCGATAATCCACGCACCAAATGCGCCAACTTTATTAATTGTTTCACCATGCGCACCTGCCGTTGCCCAAGAATTATCAAGCGGAGTATAACTTGACCAAGCAATAATTAAATAAAGCCCGAAAAGTGCGGTCAATCCAAGCAAAAGTTCAGCTAAATACTGTCTTGGCGTAAATCGTTCTGTTATTTGTCTAATCATATTATTTCAATACAAGGAAATTGGTTTGTTTTACTTCTTCCATCACAACATAAGTGCGAGTGTCATTTACACCAGGTAAACGCAATAATGTCGTCCCCAGCAATTTTCGGTATTCAGCCATGTCGGCAACACGAGTTTTTAATAAATAGTCAAAATCGCCCGATACTAAATGGCATTCTTGAATTTCTTCCAACTCTTGAATCGCAGCATTAAATTCCTCAAATACATCAGGTTTTCCACGAACTAACGTAATTTCCACGATCACAAGCAAAGGCGCTTCCAATAATTCAGGATTCAACAACGCGCGATATCCCATAATTACGCCTTGTTTTTCTAAACGTTTCACACGTTCTAAACAAGGCGTGGGTGAAAGCCCTACTTTTTTCGACAAATCAATATTAGAAATTTTACCGTTGCGTTGTAATTCATTAAGAATTTTTCTATCAATCGCATCCAGCGCTTTATTCAGTTTTTTTTCCATTTTCTTATTTTTCTTTGAATAAAAAGTATGTTTATTTTAACAAATTTTGCTAATGTTTTCAGTACAACGGAATTAGATAATTCATTTCAATTGAGACTATTAATTATCTCTAATGGAATTATTTAGAAATTATCCAATACAGCTAGCGCATCGGAAAGTTTCTTCACCGTAAAAACTTGCATATTTTCGACCGCACTTTTCGGCTTGTTACCAAAAGGAACAATAGCACGTTTAAAACCATGCTTTGCCGCTTCACTAATACGCTCTTGCCCACTTGGCACAGGACGAATTTCTCCCGCTAATCCAACTTCACCAAAGATCACTAAATCTTGTGGCAAGGGGCGATTACGGAAACTAGAAATTAATGCAAGCAACAAAGCCAAATCCGCACTTGTTTCACTCACTTTTACACCACCAACGACATTTACAAAGACATCTTGATCAGCCATTTGTAAGCCACCATGTCGGTGTAACACCGCCAATAATAGTGCTAAGCGATTTTGCTCTAATCCCACCGCAACACGACGAGGATTAGCTAACATTGAATGATCCACCAAGGCTTGAATTTCCACTAAAAGAGGGCGAGTGCCTTCCCAAAGTACCATAACGGAGCTGCCCGATGTAATTTCATCACCTCGACTTAAAAAGATTGCTGATGGATTTTTTACTTCTCGCAGACCTTGCTCAGTCATACCAAATACGCCTAATTCATTCACCGCGCCAAAACGGTTTTTGTGACTACGCAAGGTACGATAGCGAGAATCGGCTTCGCCTTCTAATAGTAATGAACAGTCAATGGCATGCTCTAACACTTTTGGCCCGGCAAGTGTTCCGTCTTTCGTTACATGCCCCACCATAATAATGGCGACTTGGCGAGTTTTCGCATAACGAGTAAGGAAAGAAGCACATTCACGCACTTGAGCTACACTTCCCGGTGATGATTGAATATCCGCCAAATGCATTACTTGGATCGAATCCACCACTATAATTTGAGGTTTTAATTGATCCGCTAAGTTACAAATCTGTTCCACAGAGGTTTCTGACAACATTTTTAATTGATCGTTTGGCAATCCCAATCGACTTGCACGCATCGCAACCTGTTGTAATGATTCCTCTCCCGTTACATAAAGTGCGGTCATGTTTTTCGCTAAACCGCACATGACTTGTAATAACAAGGTACTTTTCCCTGCACCAGGATGTCCACCAATTAAAATCGCACTGCCCGGTACAATCCCTCCACCCAGTACGCGATCTAATTCATTAAAGCCACTGGAAAAACGAGGAGTTTCTTGCAAACTAATTTCAGAGAGCGTTTGAATTTTTGCCTGAGTTTCACCTGCGTAGCCACTAAAACGATCGTTTTTTGATTTTGCTATGGAAATTAACCGCACTTCCGTAATTGTATTCCACGCTTTACAAGCCGAGCATTGCCCTTGCCAACGAGAAAACTCCGCACCACAATCGTTACATACATAAGCTGTTTTCGAGGCTTTAGCCATTTTTTATCCTTATCATCCTTTAACCTAGTATTCATATACCTACGGCTAAATATCATTATATTATTCAGGGCGAGCTTACATAATGCCTAGAAGTATAGCTTACCCATTTGCACGGTTGATTCGCATTACGCTGAAAATCTCATTAATTTGATCATTCGCTCAAAATAAACTCGACTTTTCAAAAGTGCGGTCAATTTTTCAATAGTTTTTTCATTGTCTTTCGTTTCACTATGAAAACGAATCAAATCACGGATTTCAGCAAAAATTTTCTGATTGCGTTCTAACAAAGCTGATAAGAGCGTTTCTTTTTGTTTCTCTGTTGCCACTGCATCTAGGATTTTTCCATTTTCATCATAATAATGATAAAGATTAAAAAATGCCCCAACTCGCTCCACTGTTTTCATAAAATCTTGGCTAAAAAGTGCGGGAGAAAAGGATAAGGTTTCTTCCAAAAGTTTCTGTTCCATTTTCAACACGGAATTAAATTTTGCACCAAAATCTACCGCACTTTCTTCTCGTTCTTCTTTTAAGAAATCACGCCATTTATTTAACCAATCTGTTAAAAATTGTTTTGAACCTAGTAAATAACCACGCTTCGCTTTACTTGCGCTACTAAAATAAATATCTCTTTCGAAAGGCAAAGTTTCCACAAAATCAAAAAGATCCTGCACATTGCCAGATTTCAATTCAAACTCAATTTCACAAATAGGTTGCTCAGATACTCCTGAAATAATTTTGCCTTGATCGAACGCCACTTCAATTTTGGATTGTTGAAATTCAACTAACCAAAAAGTGCGGTTAAAATCTGTGGAGAAAATAGGTTGTAGTGTAGAACTAGGTAATTGTTCAAAAGGATAAAGCTCTCTTAATTGGGCATTAGTTGGCGTTTCTTTTTCTGTTAATGGTAAATTATATTCTGGGCGACTATGTAATCCACCAACAACTTCGCCATTAGTTTTAAGCGTTAATGTAAGTTCCTGATCTTCTTGACGAATACGTAATCCCATCTTTTGTTTAGCAAGAAAATGATCAGGATAGTCATAATAAGTATTGCTCAAAAATAAATCTTGATGATCTAAAATCGTAAATTTTGCAAGATATTGTGGCAATTCAATACTGATTTGTGGCGAAATCGCCAATTTTAATTCAATTTCTTGTAGCATAATATTCCTTACTCAAATTAACTGTTTGAATATACAATACAATAGAAATAAATCAAGATTTTTGTGGTGTTTTACTTTACATATTAAATAGCTATAAATGAATTTATATTTATTGTGAAGTATTTTCCTATAATTAAAATATAGGAAATTATAAATGAAAGGTTATTCAAAAATTATGTGACAAATTTTCATTATATGAAATTGAATAAATTGTAAATCAAATTTTTAGATTTATAACTGAAAGATTTCATTTTAGCGGAGAATATGATTCGAACTGTTCTCAAATCTATATTAAAAAGATTTGGATAATATATGGAAAATACTAACCAAGAAAAAATTAGGTGAAAAAGTCATCTTTTTCACCTATCTAACATTTTGTTAGTTTTTCTATACAAAATTTATCCCTCTTTCGGATAAAGCACTTCAGCATTAATCCAATTAACCCAAGTGTTTTCCAATAATGGAATTAAGGGGGTGCTATCTTCAACTACAGTATTTAAGGCAGATAATACCTCTTCTAAAGACGAAGGTTGTTCTTGTATATAAGTTAATAGCCAAAAGTCAAGTTCAGATAAGCGTTGTTGCAGAATATTAAAATCGCTATCCCGCCATATAACAGCTTGCATAGGGTTTTCATCAAATTGTTTAAAATCGCTTGATAAAAAATCGACTTCATAGCTTTTTAAATAAGCTGCATCAGATAACTGCATTACGCTATGCTTATCCCACTCAAATTTTTCAGGTACTTTTGCTAAAGAAACTTCTGCAAGTAATTGTGTATTTTCAAAATCCATCAATGCCAGTATATTGGCGTCAAAACTCTCTTTTTCTTGACAAAATAAAAGAAATTCTCCTGCAATATCTTGAAAATAAGGCGAATGTGATTTTCCTGTTAATACAAACGTTTCTTTTGTCTGAGACCAACTCTCAGCAGAAACGTGTTTAGGTGCTTCAACAAAACAGCGGTCAATAAAACCAAAGATGTTATTTCGAACTAAGCGAGCATAAACAGCGATGCGATTCGGAGCATAACCATTTAAAGGTTGAGCATGAGCCAATCGAACTGCTGTAGCAAGTGCTTTTTGTGTTTCAATAAGCGAAGGTTTAGGCTGCATAGGATATTACCTCTTTTTGAGCATATTTTTGCTGTAGTTGTGCAATATGTTCAACTTCAGCATAAAGTTCTGCAAATGGAGGGAAATTGAAATCACGCTCTAATAATGTTGGCGGAATGACAGGTAGTCGTTGATAGGCATATTCTAATAAATCCCACACAGTACCTTTTACTGCCTCACCGTGCGTATCAATTAATAATTCTGGTAAATGGCGATATGCCCCTTTTATTTTATTAAATGATTCTCCTTCTAAATCCTCCACAACTTGTGCCGCAGAATGTTCTTCATCATGTCCTGCAATATGAATGTAATTGACACGTTTCACATCTACTTGATCTAAAAAAACATAAGGATCAAGTAAACCGTGATTGACGCCATTTACATAAATATTATTCACATCTAAATGAATACCACAATCCGCTTCTTGTGCAATAGCATTTAAAAATTCTACTTCATTCATTGTGCTGGTGGGAGAATGTAAATAATAAGAGGTGTTTTCTAATGAAATTTGTAATCCTAAAAAATCTTGCACATATCGGATTCTCTGTGCTACATGTTTTACAGCTTCTTCTGTAAATGGCATAGGTAATAAATCATATAAATGCCCTTCACATTCACAATAACTCAAATGTTCAGAAAAAAATGTCGAATTATATTGAGTCATTAATGCTTTAGTATTTTTTAATAACTCGCGATCAAGTGGTGCTTGCCCACCTAATGAAAGTGATAGTCCGTGTACCGCAAGTGGATATCTTTCAGCGGCTTGATCAAATTTATAACGAGCAGCTCCTCCCATTTTTACCCAATTTTCTGGAGCAACTTCCATAAACTGAATCGCATTATTTGATGATAAATTCAAAAAATCATCCGCTAAATCTCGACGATACCCTAATCCTGCACCTTGTAACATAATTATTTACTCCTTTTAATACAACACTGGTGTAAATTTACACCAGTGTTATGTATGGCATCTAGATTAAAATACGATTATTTAGAGCCGCATTTACCTTCACCACATTTACCTTCTGCAGCTTTTGGTTTGCTCGCACCGCATTTACCTTCTGCGGCTTTCGTTTCGTTTGCACCACATTTGCCTTCTCCGCATTTACCTTCTGCAGCTTTTGTTTTCACACATTTATCACCTACACAAGGTGTTGCAGCTTTATCCATACTGCTTGATTTTGACTCACCATGTGCAACAGTAGCTACTGTCATCGTTAATGCTCCTGCTAATGCGGCTAAAGTGGATAATTTTTTCATTTGAATCTCCTAGAGTTTGATATTGAATATATAGTTAGAGGAATTTTAACCAGCTTTTAGTTGGATAAACCTTCTTAATAAGCGTGTCTAAAGAGAGTTTCCCTGCTCCCTGCGTAATTAAGATTAATAAAGTTACCACATAAATTAAAGGTAATTTATAACCATTATCACAAACGTTATAACCTGAATCAGCATGAATACTATACCACGCAACAGAGATTAAAATCGTTAAACCTAATGCACTAAAACGAGTTAATACCCCGAATATTAGCAAGAAAGGGAGAATTAATTCCGACCCCATTGCAACGAGCCAATTAATATCAGCAGGAATAAGATTAAACGGAAAAGGAAAACGATCTTGTATTTCAGTAAACCAATTTTGACCATTCCATTTTTCTAACCCTGCCTCTAAAAACTCCCATGCAAGAAAAAAGCGTAAAATCAATAAACTCACGCCGCTGCTGATACTTTGTATCTTACAATCTTTCATCTTTTTCCTCTTGTTGATTATCTATTTTATGAAATTATTTAGTTCATTATGCTAGGACATGTTTCCCAGTTATTCTATTAGTCGGAGATAAACCTTTTTTCTTACAAATTTTTTTGAAAAATTTTAAATATCAACAAAAATCGGGTAATATGCGCACGAATTTTTAACCCCTTATGGAGTAAATCACTTATGGCAATGAATAATATTCTCGGATTATTTGCCCATTCGCCTTTAAAACCATTGCAAAAGCATTCGGAAAAAGTCACTGAATGTAGCGATCTTTTAATTCCTTTTTTTGAAACCACCTTCTCAAAGGATTGGGAAAAAGCGGAAGAAAAACGCTTAGAAATCTCTCAGCGTGAACGTGAAGCGGATAGCTTGAAACGTGAGATTCGTTTAAAATTGCCACGTGGTTTATTCTTACCTATCGATCGTACTGATCTCTTAGAATTAGTCACGCAACAAGATAAGTTAGCAAATTTTGCTAAAGATATTGCAGGCCGTATGATTGGTCGCCAATTTGGTATTCCTGAAGAAATGCAGGAAGAATTCTTACATTATGTAAAACGTAGTTTAGATGCCATTCATCAAGCTCATCGAGTAATCGAAGAAATGGATCAACTTTTAGAAACCGGTTTTAAAGGCCGTGAACTAAAATTAGTTAACGATATGATTCAAGAACTCGATGCCATTGAAGATGATACCGACCAAATGCAGATAAAACTGCGTAAAATGCTTTACACCATCGAAAGCCGTTATAACCCAATTGATGTGATGTTCTTATATAAAATTATTGAATGGGTTGGCGTGCTAGCTGACCAAGCACAACGTGTTGGCTCACGCATTGAATTAATGCTGGCGCGTTCATAATCAACAAAATATAGGAAATTAACTATGGAAGTTATTAGTCAATATGGTTCATGCTTGGTGTGGATTACAGCAGCCTTCGGCTTTTTTATGGCTTTCGGTATCGGAGCCAATGATGTTTCAAACTCAATGGGTACATCCGTAGGTTCTGGTACTGTAACAGCCAAACAAGCAATTATTATCGCGTTAATTTTTGAATCCGCTGGCGCATATCTAGCTGGTGGTGAAGTAACAGAAACGATTAAAAGTGGCGTAATCGATCCAATGCAATTTGTTGATACGCCCGATATTTTGGCACTAGGTATGCTATCTGCTTTATTTGCATCTGGCGCTTGGTTATTTATCGCAACCAAAATGGGCTGGCCAGTTTCAGGTACTCACACTATCATCGGTGCAATTATTGGATTTGCATGTATTACGATTGGCCCTGGCGCAGTAGATTGGTCAAATATTGGTAGCATCGTTGGTAGCTGGTTCATCACACCTGTCATTGCAGGTATTCTCGCCTATGCAATCTTTGCAAGTACGCAAAAACTTATTTTTGATACCGAACATCCGCTGAAAAATGCACAAAAATATGGCCCTTATTACATGGGGATAACCGTATTTGTGTTGTGTATCGTAACCATGACAAAAGGTTTAAAACATGTTGGTTTAAATCTTTCCAATAAAGAAACTTTAGTCATTTCACTTATCATTAGCCTTGTAGGCATGCTGTTTTTCCATTTCTATTTTAAAAGCAAAACATTCACTCAATCTGCAAGCAAAGGGACTTTTGGTGCGGTAGAAAAAGTCTTCAGCATTTTAATGTTATTAACAGCCTGTGCGATGGCTTTCGCTCATGGTTCAAATGATGTAGCCAATGCAATTGGTCCACTTTCAGCGGTTGTATCAATAGTTGAACAAGGCGGTAAAATTGTTTCAGGCGGAGCCTTAACTTGGTGGATTTTACCACTAGGTGCATTAGGTATTGCTGTAGGCTTAATTACTATGGGACAAAAAGTGATGGCGACTGTTGGATCTGGAATCACTGATTTAACGCCAAGCCGTGGCTTTGCAGCTCAATTTGCTACTGCGATGACCGTTGTAGTTGCTTCAGGTACAGGCTTGCCGATCTCAACAACACAAACTCTTGTTGGGGCAATTTTAGGTATCGGTTTTGCTCGCGGTATCGCGGCACTCAATTTAACGGTTATCCGAAACATCATTAGTTCTTGGATAATCACTTTACCAGCCGGCGCATTCTTCGCAATTATTATCTTCTATTTACTACGTGCGGTGTTTAATTAATTTATTGCAACAAAAAGTGCGGTTTATTCAGCCGCACTTTTGTTGTTTTTATTTTTAAGGAGAAAGCATGAAAAAAATCTACAATACACTTTTATCTTGCGCTTTACTTGGTACAGGTATTGCAACTGCTCATGCAGAAACGCAATATGTTACTGAAAATCTCAGTACGTTCTTACGCCGCGGTGCTGGTGAACAATTTAAAATTGCAGGTTCAATTCAAGCAGGCGAAGCGGTGAATGTATTAGATCGCCAAGGCAAATACACACTCATTCGCGACAATAAAAATCGTGAAGCTTGGATTTTAAACTCAGACTTAAGCAGCACGCCAAGTAGTAAAGAAGAAAATCCAAAATTAAAAGCCCAAGTTCAAGAATTAACCTTAAAACTTAATCGTTTAGATGGCGATTGGCAACAACGTACCGTCGAAATGCAACGTCGAACCAAACAAGCTGAACAACAAAGTGCGGATCTTTTAGAACAAAATTCACAATTGAAACGTGAACTTGAAATGACCAAAAATAAAAATCGTGATTTAGAAGCGATGCTTGATGCAGGTAAACGAGAAATTGCGATTCAATGGTTTATTTATGGCGGTTCAGTATTGGGTGTAGGCTTACTCTTCGGCTTGCTCATTCCTTATGTGTTACCAAAACGTCGCCGTCGTGATGGCTGGGCATAATCACGAATGAGAGTTTATTTAGTTGGTGGGGCTGTTCGCGATCAATTATTGGGGTTACCAGTAAAAGATCGTGATTGGATTGTGGTAGGCGCAGTCCCTGCTACGCTACTCTCTCTCGGTTATCAACAAGTAGGCAAAGATTTTCCAGTTTTTCTCAATCCTAAAACAAAAGAAGAATATGCGCTTGCCCGAACAGAACGTAAATCTAGTGCAGGTTACACGGGCTTTATTTGTGATTTCTCCCCAACAATCACATTAGAACAAGATTTAATTCGACGAGATCTCACCATTAACGCGATGGCTCAAAGTGAAGAAGGTGAAATTATCGATCCTTATGGCGGAAAACAAGATTTAGAAAATCGAATTTTACGCCATATTTCTCCTGCTTTTTCAGAAGACCCTTTACGAGTATTACGCGTAGCACGCTTTGCAGCCCGTTATCATTCACTCGGTTTTAAAATTGCCTCGGAAACACTATCTCTAATGGCAGAACTTGCCCAATCAGGAGAATTACAACATCTCACCGCCGAGCGCGTTTGGCTAGAAACAGAAAAAGCCTTAAACGAAAAAAATCCTGAAATTTATTTTGAAACCTTACATAAAACAGGTGCGTTAAGAGTTTTATTTCCTGAAATCGATGCCCTTTATGGCGTACCAAATCCAGTAAAACATCATCCAGAAGTAGATAGTTTTATTCATACCATGCTGGTATTAAAACAAGCGGTTAATTTGACTGAAAATAATCCTATCCTAAACAGAAGTGCAGTCCGTTTTGCCGCAATTTGTCATGATCTTGGCAAGGCTCTTACGCCTCAAAATATTCTTCCTCATCATTATGGGCATGAACAAGCTGGCATAAAACCGACTAGATCATTGTGCAGACGCTTGAAAGTCCCAAGTTATTTTCAAGAACTTGCAGAACTGACTTGTGAATTTCACACGCATATTCACAAAGCCTTCGAGCTTCGAGCTGAAACCGTCATAACGCTGTTTAATCGTTTTGATGTGTGGAGAAAAGCACAACGCTTTCAAGAATTTCTACAAGTATGTTTAGCTGATACTCGAGGAAGAACAGGTTTTGAAAATAAAGACTATCCACAAATAGATTACATCAATCAATTATTACAAGCGGCAAATGAAGTAGATGTACAGCAAGTTATTGCTGATGGATTTGAGAAACAAGAAATTAGAAATGAATTGACGAAACGAAGAATCTTAGCGGTTAAACAAACAAAAGCAAATTACCCCCAAAATTAACAAATAAAAGTAACTTTACTCAATTAAACTAAATCCTTAAAATACGCGAGCTTATTAACTTGATGAATAATATGAAAACGTTTAAATTTCTCACCGCACTTTTTGTAACCAGCATACTTACAGCCTGTACGATGGATGCTGAACGTCCAGTTAACGTGCAATACATCGATAAAACGGATGCCACATGGCAACAGCATCTACAAAAGATTCAAAAAATTCAATCCTATCAAGCTAAAGGACAAATTGGTTATATCAGTCCTACAGAACGTTTTTCTAGCCGCTTTGAATGGCAATACCAAAATCCAAAATCTTATACACTTAAACTCTATTCTTTGATCAGTAAATCTACCCTTTGGATTCAAATGCATCAAAGCGGTATGACAATTTCCGATAACAACGGTAATCAACAATCTGCAGCCAATGCGAAACTATTATTACAAGAGATCATTGGCATGGATGTGCCATTAGAACATTTAGCTTATTGGTTGAAAGGCCAACCGGCAATGAACGCGGATTATCAAGTGGGCACCAACCATTTACTTGGCGCATTTACTTATCATGTGGATGGTTCTCAATGGACAGCAGATTATCTAACCTATCACTCAAATAATTCGATGCCTGAAAATATTCTGCTAAAAAATGACAGCACGAAACAAACTCTAAAAATTCGCGTGGATGAGTGGATTTACTAATGAATACATTAATGAAATCACATCAATTTTCTACCGCACTTTGTCAAAATACAACACAATCAAATGGGAAGCCATTGCGCTTCCCTAGCCCAGCCAAACTGAATTTATTTCTTTATATCAACGGAAAATTGCCGAACGGCTACCATGAATTACAAACACTTTTCCAATTTTTAGATTTCGGCGATTGGTTAGAAATGAGTATCCGTGAAGAAGATAATCAAATTGTTTTAACCCCAGAAATTCCAAATCTAAAAACGGAAAATAATCTAATTTATCGAGCTGCAAAACTTTTACAAGAAAAAGCCAATATTCAATTAGGTGCAAATATTCATTTAGACAAAATTCTTCCAATGGGAGGCGGTGTCGGTGGTGGTTCATCCAATGCAGCAACCGCATTAGTCGCGTTAAATTATTTATGGCAAGCCAATTTATCCATTGATGAACTGGCAAAATTAGGATTAACACTAGGCGCTGATGTGCCAATATTTGTACATGGACATGCTGCTTTTGCTGAAGGTGTAGGGGAAAAAATCACTTATTGTGAACCTGCCGAAAAATGGTTTGTTGTATTAAAACCCGATGATTCAATATCGACGGCTGCGATATTTCAAGATCCAAATTTACCACGTAATACACCGAAAAAATCCCTAGAACAACTTTTGAGCGAATCTTATGTAAACGATTGCGAAAAAATTGTGATAAATCATTATTCAAACGTTGAAAAAGCGCTAAACTGGTTGCTACAATATGCGCCGGCAAGATTAACAGGAACGGGAGCATGTGTTTTTGCTGAATTTGAGCATGAGGCAGAGGCACAAGCGGTATTTAGACAAAAACCAAAAGAATTTTTTGGTTTCGTCACTAAAGGACTCAATGTTTCTCCCTTGCACGCAATGTTGAAGCAGCTATCATCAACTTATACTCATCGACAATCTAAACCTGAGGTTTTATAAAATGCCTGACATTAAACTCTTCGCGGGTAATGCAACACCTGAACTTGCAAAACGTATTTCTGAACGTTTATATATTTCACTAGGCGATGCGACGGTCGCACGTTTCAGCGATGGTGAAATTCAAGTTCAAATCAATGAAAATGTGCGTGGTGCGGATGTATTTATCATCCAATCAACTTGTGCACCAACCAATGATAACTTGATGGAATTGATTGTGATGGTAGATGCATTACGTCGAGCGTCTGCTGGTCGTATTACTGCCGTGATTCCTTATTTCGGCTATGCTCGCCAAGATCGTCGTGTTCGTTCGGCACGTGTACCAATTACCGCTAAAGTTGTAGCTGATTTACTTTCAACTGTTGGTATTGACCGTGTATTAACCTGCGACCTACACGCAGAACAAATTCAAGGTTTCTTTGATGTTCCAGTAGACAACGTATTTGGTTCTCCGGTTTTAATTCACGATATTTTGAAAAAATCTGATCTTGAAAACCCAATTGTTGTCTCCCCAGATATTGGCGGTGTTGTACGTGCTCGTGCTGTGGCTAAATTATTAAACGATACCGATATGGCTATCATTGACAAACGCCGCCCTCGCGCAAACGTAGCACAAGTGATGCATATTATCGGTGATGTTGCAGATCGTGATTGTATTTTAGTAGATGATATGATTGATACTGGCGGTACGCTTTGTAAAGCGGCAGAAGCATTAAAAGAACGTGGTGCGAAACGTGTTTTTGCTTATGCAACTCACGCAGTTTTCTCTGGCGCTGCAGCCAAAAACTTAGCCAGCGATGCCATCGATGAGATTGTTGTTACTGACACCATTCCATTATCAGAAGAAATGAAAGCTATCGGTAAAGTTCGCGTGCTTACGCTTTCTTCCATGCTGGCAGAAGCTATTCGTCGAATTAGCAACGAAGAATCTATTTCTGCTATGTTTAACTAAATTAAAATTTCAATGAAAAATACCGCACTTTTATTGCCAAAGTGCGGTATTTTTTTATTTACATTATTTATCTGTATCTACTTTATTCAACCGTTACACGCGCAAATTTTCGTTTACCCACTTGGTAAACATTTGTGCCTTTCGGTGCATTGTCTTTTACGTTATCGACTTTTTCACCATTGATTTTTACACCGCCTTGTTGAGCAGAGCGAATTGCTTCTGAAGTAGAAGGCACAAGTCCCGCTTCTTTTAATAAGGTGGCTAAACCAATTTCACCAGAAAACGTAAATTCAGGCATTTCATCAGGCATCGCGCCTTTTTGGAAACGATTAATAAATTCTTGTTCTGCGGCGTTTGCTGCCTCTTCATTGTGGAAACGTGCAATTAATTCTTTTGCTAATAAGATTTTTACATCACGTGGATTTTTGCCGTTTTCTACTTCTGATTTTAATTGTGCAATTTCACTTAATGGACGGAATGAAAGAAGGTTATACCAATCCCACATGAGTTCATCAGAAATTGACATCACTTTACCGAACATGTCGCTTGGTGCTTCCGTTACGCCGATATAGTTACCAAGTGATTTGGACATTTTTTTCTCGCCGTCTAAGCCAACGAGTAACGGGAGTGTAATCGCAACCTGTGGTTTTTTGCCTGCTGATTTTTGCAATTCACGACCAACAAGTAAGTTGAATTTTTGGTCTGTACCACCTAGTTCCACATCTGCATCTAATGCAACGGAATCATAACCTTGTAATAATGGATAAATAAATTCATGGATTGCAATGGGTTGGTTGTTACTAAAGCGTTTTTTGAAGTCGTCACGTTCAAGCATACGCGCAACGGTGTAGTTGCTTGCAAGACGAATCATGCCTTCTGTACCAAGTTTGCTTAACCATTCAGAGTTGAAGACGATTTTAGTTTTTTGTGGATCGAGAATTTTATAAATTTGCTCTTTATAGGTTTCAGCATTACGCAATACGTCTTCACGGCTGAGTGGAGGACGCGTGGCGTTTTTTCCCGATGGATCTCCCACCATTCCAGTGAAATCACCAATTAAGAAATAGACTTCATGACCGAGTTGTTGAAATTGACGTAATTTATTTAATACAACAGTATGCCCTAAATGAATATCTGGTGCGGTTGGATCGGCGCCTAATTTTACTTTTAATGGGCGATTTTCTTTCAGTTTTTCGATTAAATCCGCTTCTGAAAGGATTTCATCAGTACCGCGCTTTAGTTCCGCGAGAACGGTATTAATGTCAGTCATTATTATTTCCTAATTATGTTTTTTGAAAGGTTTTATTATAGGGATTCTTGACGATTTGTGAATAAAAAAAACGCCTATTTGTGGGGAAATAGGCGGGAATGTTGGAGTGATTATCTAATATTGTTGTTGGAATAGTTAGATGATAATTGTTATCAATAACCTTGTCAATAATTAAATGAAAATAATTCTCAAAAAATATTATTTTATATAAGGCACCGATTCTGTTAAGGAAAGTGCGGTAGGAATTCCATTAGAAATTTCAAATTTACCCGCATAAGCATAGGCTTCAACGCCTTGTTCCATTGCTTCTTTTAATAAGCGATCATATTCGGGATCGATATATTCTGCGATTTTGAAACGATCAAAACCATTATGTAACCCAGCAAATAGTACCACTGCGCGATGACCTTGTTTTTTCATTGCCAGTAATTCTCGGACATGTTTTTGCCCACGCGTAGTAACCGCATCGGGGAACATGCCTAAATTTCCTTTCACTAAGGTGATGGACTTCACTTCCACATAACAATCGGGTAAGCCTTCGCCTTTTAGTAAGAAATCAATTCGGCTATTTTCTTCGCCGTATTTCACTTCAGGATAAATTTCCTCATACATTGCTAATTCTTTGATTTGCTTATTTTGCAGTGCTTCAAAGACAAGCTGATTAGAACGATGCGTATTGATACAGCAAAGTTGCCCATTTTCAAGTTGAGTAAGTTCCCAAGAGTGAGGATATTTGCGGGTTTGACTATCGGAATGTGAATACCAAATTATATCACCTTTTTCACCGCACCCAGTCATCGCGCCTGTATTGGCACAATGGATTGTCATCACATCACCAGTTGGTAGTTCAATATCCGCAAGAAAGCGTTTGTAACGACGAATTAATTTTGCCGATTGTAAAGCTGGAAGTTGCATAAAGTTCCTTATTTGAGTTTTTCTAAACGTTGTAAAATGGCGTTATCGCTCATAGCTTGCATTTTTTTCATTCTCAAAGAAAGCAAGATTGCGGCGAAAGTGAGTGAGACCACAAAGGCAATCCAGAAACCTTTCGCATCAATGTGTGGCACAAGCCAATCTGTACGACCGAGCGTATAACCAAGTGGCACACCAATTACCCAATAAGAGAAAAGGGTAATATATAAAATGACTTTGGTATCTTTATAGCCCCGTAAAATGCCACCAACTACCATTTGAACGGTATCTGAAAATTGATAAAGTGCAGCAAATAATAATAAATTTGCCGCCATGGCGATGACAATTTCATCGGTTACGAAAATAGAGGCAATTTCATAACGGAAGAAAATCGTAATTAATGCGGTAATGATTGTCACCGTTAGCCCTAACAATAATGCGGCATAGCTCATTTTTTTCGAATTTTGTGGTGAGCCAGCCCCTAATGCTTGTCCGACTAAAATCGTTGTTGCCATACCAATTGACAGGGGGAACATAAAAATGAAAGAACTGGTATTCAATGTAATTTGATGGCTCGCCACAATAGTTGAGCCCAGCGGAGAAAGCATTAGCGAAGTGAGGGCAAATAACGCCACTTCACAACAAAGTGCAATCGCAATCGGTAAACCTAAACGCAATAATTTTTTTAGGGTTCTCGGATTCGGCATTTCAATTAATTGGCTAAATACTTTTAGCGAACGTTCTTGAGTATTCGTGTAGGAATAAAACATCATCATTAAGCACATTGCCCAGTTTACAATGGCTGTCGCAATACCACAGCCCACCGCACCAAAAGCAGGCATACCAAATTTTCCATAAATAAAAATGTAATTAAGCGGAATATTCAGCAGTAAACCTAAGAAGGTAATGACCATTGCAGGCTTGGTTTTGGCAATTCCATCATTTAAACAACGAAAATTAATCAGCATCAAATAAGCAGGCAATCCCCACAACATCGCATGTAAATAATCGCGTGCTAAATCTGACATTTTGCTTTCCATTTGCATATATTGCAGCGGGATTTCACAGAAATAAATCAGCAAACCTAAAGGAATACTCACGCCTAACACAAGCCAAATGCCTTGGCGAACTTGATGGGCAATGCGATGGCGTTGGCCTGAACCGTTTAGGTAAGAAATAGTCGGTGGGAGCGCCAATAATAAACCTTGACCGAAAAGCACCAATGGCATCCAAATAGATGCGCCGACAGAAATCGCTGCCATATCAGTAGAACTCACTCGACCAGCCATAATGGTATCCGCTAGTCCCATTGAGTTTTGTGCGATTTGCGCTAACAAAATGGGTAAAGAAATTTTAATTAATTTTTTAATATCAGCGTGATATTGGGATAAAAGACGAAAATTCATAAATTTGATATACTAAGAAAAATTTTTAGAAAAGGAGAAAATATGTTTACCGGAATTGTACAAGGCACTGCGCCTATTCATTCAATTACAGAAAAGGCTAATTTTAGAACACAAGTGGTAAAATTACCACCTGAAATGCGTAAAGACCTAGAAATTGGCGCATCGGTGGCAAATAACGGTGTATGTTTAACCGTGACTGAAATTAACGGCGATCTCGTTAGCTTTGATCTCATGCAAGAAACCTTAAGAATTACGAATCTTGGCTTGTTGAAAGTAGGTGATAATGTAAATATCGAACGAGCCATGCAAATGGGAACCGAAATCGGCGGACATTTATTATCTGGCCATGTATATTGTACGGCAAAAATTTCAAACATTATCGCTAGTGAAAATAACCGACAAATTTGGTTTGAGCTGCCAAGCGCAGATGTAATGAAATATATTTTAACGAAAGGATTTGTTGCCGTAGATGGCATTAGCCTCACTATTGGCGAAGTAAAAGGTTCACAATTCTGTGTGAATTTAATTCCTGAAACTTTGCAACGAACCTTAATGGGGCAACGTAAAGTGAGCGATATCGTGAATATAGAAATTGATCCACAGACCCAAGCCATTGTGGATACAGTGGAAAATTATTTAAAAGCGAGAAATTTGTAGTCCATTGAAATAAAAAGAGCGGCTAAAAAATACAGAATTTTTTAACTGCTCTTTTTTGTTTTATCAATGAAATTAGAATTTCACCGCAATGCCCGCAAAGTACACCATTGGATCAAGTTTTAACTTAACTTCATGATTTGCACCAAGTGCTTGGAATTTTGCCGTGGTTTTAATATGTGTATACCATGCTGAAACATTAAAATAAACATTTTGAGTCAATTTCACATCTATACCGACATTTGCCACAGGACCAAATGAATGTTTTTTCACTTCTAAGTTAGTCACTGCAGGGTGAACAGATTTTGTGTGATAGAAACGAGTATAATTTAAACCAGCACCTAAATAAGGGCGCACAACAGAATCCGCTTTAAAGAAATAGTATTGAGCATATAAACTTGGCGGTAATTGTTTCACGATTGCTGTTCGACCTAAATCAAGATTAAGTGCAGGCACATTCGCATGAATTTTATGAGAGAACGGCGTTGCAGCTAATAATTCCACACCAATATTATCCGTTAACATATAGGTTCCAGTTAAACCTAGTTGAGTATTATTTTTTACTTTTAATCCTACATCAATAGCAGTTTGAGTTCTTGAGCTTGAATTTGCATCAACAGTAATTGCACCGGCACGTACCACAACACTTCCAGCTTCGTGTGCAACAGCTGAACCTGCTAATAAAATCCCACCTAATATAAGTGTTAATGCTGTTTTTTTCATAGTGACATTCCTTAAAAAATTTTATTTATTCAACCATACCTAACAAGAGGTACGTGAAGTTTACTCATTTAAAGAAAAATTTTATTGATGAAAATCAAATTTTTTGATGATTATTGAAAAGGTAAATATATAATCTATGTCAAAATTGGGTATTTGAGTTGAATTAAGTGATCAAATAAAGCCAATATACTTAGATTCAAAATAAAAAAGAGCGGCTAAAAAACACAGAATTTTTTAACCGCTCTTTTGTTTGATTACTTCGCTTGTTTTTTCGATTTTTTCCATTTCCAGAAAAGGAATAGGGCAAGTAAAGCGATAAGCACATAAATTACCATTTGACCTTTTTGGATTTGAGCATGTAACCAGTCTAAATTTTTTGCGCCCAGTTCGCCTAAATAAACCCAAATTGGCACAGAAATAATGGCAGCACAGAAATCAATTAAGACAAAACGTGTGTAACTGACACGGCGAGTAATGCCAGAGACCATATAAATTGGGGCACGCAAACCGGGTAAAAAACGTGCGACAAATAACACTCGGTTGCCATATTGGCCGAATTTTTCACGCACCATTCTTAAACGTTGTAATGTCACGATTTTACGCATTGGGCGAAAACGTAAAATTTTTGTGCCATAAATACGACCAAGCCAATACATACTAGAATCGCCCACAAGTACACCAATCATACTGACTAGCAACATTAAATGTGAATTCACGCTTTCTGGATAAAGCCCCGCAATGACACCGCCAGAAACTAACGTGATATCTTCTGGAATCGGCACGCCAAATCCACAAATAATTAAAACAAAAAGAACAGCCCAATAGCCGTACTCAGTAAAAAATCCAATCAGAAATTCCATAATTTTCCTACTTTATTTTTTAATGAATATCATAAAAAACTGCTAAGCATTCTAATCTTTTCAGGGTAAAAAACCTAGAAAAAGTTTGCTTTGAAAAGAGGGATATTCTATAATTCGCCGTCTCAAAGCGTGGCTCAGTGCAGTGCTTGTCTTTGAGAACAATATTTGGAAAATTGCTGGGTCGCCTGCAATTTTCTTTCTTTTAACATTAATTTAAAGAGAACATTAAAATGGCATTTAAATTTAACGCTGAAGTTCGTACAGCGCAAGGTAAGGGTGCGAGCCGCCGCCTGCGTCACAATGGTCAAATCCCTGCAATCGTTTATGGTGGTAGCGAAGAGCCAGTTTCAATCATCTTAAACCACGATGAATTAAACAACGCGCAAGCACATGAATCTTTCTATTCTGAAGTGATTACTTTAGTGATCGGTGGTAAAGAAGTTGCAGTTAAAGTACAAGCAATGCAACGTCACCCATTCAAACCAAAATTGGTTCACATTGACTTCAAACGCGCGTAATTCACAAGTTTGAACAAAGTAAAAAAGCTAAGATATCAGTCTTAGCTTTTTTGTTCTGAGTATTTTAATTATTTCTCAATAAATACCTAAACTTTAATTTTTTATCAAATAACGTTTTAAGTTTTCACCAATAAATTCTAATTCTGCTTTTCCATAGTTTGGCTGAAATTCTAAAAAAATCACCCCTGCCTTTCGACAAGCCTCCCGTTTCACTGCATCACGCTTCGCCGCATTATCCTGATAATGTCCCTGCCCTTGATATTCAATTACTATTACGGCACAGCCGTTCTTATCTACAATCAAAAAATCTACTCGTTTACTATTTATCGCAAAATGGGCCTCTTTATCTATTGATTCTAAAAACTCTCCCATTAAAACCTGAGTAAATAAAACGGAACTCTTGATAACCTTTAGACAACAACTTTTCTAAACGAAGAAAAAGTTGATATTCACTCTTATTCATCAAGGCTTTTCTTTTATACTTACTCAATATAACGACATCAAAATGATCATTTTTATTCACAATATTAATTTTGTTTTCTGTCGAAAGATAAAGACGACTCTTCTTTGCATTAGGGCGAGTTGATCTTGATTTAGATGAAAATAAGCCAATTACAAATAAAATAACAAAAATGAAAATAATGATGTATTGTAAAAAAATTCCATATTGCTCTCCTAAATGAACAGGAAAACAAGATAGTATTAATAGAATATTACTTTATATTACAAATAAACGTATTTGAGATCTGGATCGCAAAAACAACCTTAAATAAGGCAAAAAACTAGCTTTTGCTAGAGCTATGAGAATTTCAAAAATATGGCTGGGGTACTAGGATTCGAACCTAGGGATGCCGAGATCAAAACCCGGTGCCTTACCGCTTGGCGATACCCCAACAGAGAAATCTTTGATTAGATATAAAGAAGATTTATTTGATAGTATGGCTGGGGTACTAGGATTCGAACCTAGGGATGCCGAGATCAAAACCCGGTGCCTTACCGCTTGGCGATACCCCAACTACTATTTGACTTACAAAGCGATAAATGGTGCGGGACGAGGGACTTGAACCCACACACCTCTCGGCGCCAGAACCTAAATCTGGTGCGTCTACCAATTTCGCCAGTCCCGCAAATTTGGTGGCTACAGCGAGATTCGAACTTGCGACCCCAACATTATGAGTGTTGTGCTCTAACCAACTGAGCTATGTAGCCATTACCTTAATTTGCCTAACCATATCGGCTTTGCGGGGCGTATTATGCTGATTTTGAGGATACTCGTCAAATACTTTTTTTAAAATATTTGGATTTTCCCTTTCATTTGATTATTAATAAAACACATCAATTATTTTTTACGCATTTATAGTCTGAATTACCAACGAGATTATTTAGTTTGACGCTTTAATTTTTCTCTCTTGTCATAATCAGATTTATGACAAAGATCATATCTAAATATAGTTATGTTTAAAAAACAAACACTCTCTAAATTTTAAACCAAAATCTATTTGACAATAAAAAGCTAACTCGTTATTTGTATAGCTAATTATATAAAAAAACACACAACATCAATGGAGTATCTTATGTCCCATCTCTCAGTCGCCAAATTTGGCGGAACATCTGTAGCCAACCATGCGGCAATGACAGCTTGTGCAAAAATTGTCATCGCTGATCCAAATACGCGCGTAGTCGTGCTTTCTGCATCAGCTGGGGTGACGAATTTATTAGTCGCTTTGGCAAATGGTGTAGAAACGACAGAACGTGAAAAATTAATTGGTGAAATCCGTCAAATTCAAGAGAATATTTTAAATGAATTAAAAGACGACAGCCGTGTTCGTCCGATTATTGAAAAATATCTTGAAAATATTACCGCACTTTCTGAAGCGGCCAGTCTTGCAACGTCCCCTGCATTAACTGATGAACTCATCAGTCACGGTGAAATGATGTCAACTCAAATCTTTATTGAGATTTTACGTGAACAAAACACATCGGGCACTTGGGTTGATGTGCGTACAATTGTTGCAACCAATAACCATTTTGGTAAAGCAGCACCGAATGATGAACAAACTCAATCAAACAGCGATAGCATTTTAAAACCATTAATCGACCGAGGTGAATTAGTCATTACTCAAGGTTTTATCGGACGTGAACCAAGCGGTAAAACAACTACATTAGGCCGTGGTGGTAGCGACTACTCTGCTGCCTTGTTAGCAGAAGTATTAAATGCAAAAGACGTTTTAATTTGGACTGATGTTGCGGGTATTTACACAACTGATCCACGAATTGTTCCTGCTGCACAACGCATCGACACAATGAGCTTTGCTGAAGCAGCTGAAATGGCAACCTTTGGCGCAAAAGTGCTACACCCAGCTACATTGCTCCCTGCCGTACGCAGCAATATCCCGGTTTATGTGGGCTCAAGTAAAGCACCAGAAGCAGGCGGAACTTGGGTTACTCGCGATCCTCAACCTCGTCCAACTTTCCGTGCAATTGCATTACGCCGAGATCAAACTTTACTCACTCTTTCAAGCTTAAGTATGCTGCATGCGCAAGGTTTCTTAGCGAATGTATTTAACATTTTGGCTAAACACAAAATTTCAGTGGATACAATCACCACATCAGAAGTGAGCGTTGCATTGACATTAGACAAAACTGGCTCAGCATCTTCAGGAGCGGAATTACTTTCAACCGAATTATTAGATGAACTCCGTCAATATTGTGCAGTAAAAGTCGATACCGGCGTGTCATTAGTCGCATTAATCGGAAACGACTTACACATTGCTTCCGGTGTAGCAAAACGTATTTTTGATACGCTTCAATCTTACAACATTCGCATGATTAGTTATGGCGCAAGCACCAACAATATTTGTATGCTCGTGCAAAGTGAACATGCTGATGAAGTCGTTCGTTCGTTACACAAATCTTTATTTGAATAAAGTAGAAAGCCTAAAGTGCGGTGAAAAATCACCGCACTTTTTCTTTTATATCATTGAGATTAAAGCCGAAAAAGAGTAAAGTAAACGGCTGTTCATTTGACTAATTTAACCGAATAAAAGGCGGAAATTATGGGAAAAAGTGTTGTTATCTTAGGCGCTCAATGGGGCGATGAAGGTAAAGGGAAAATCGTCGATCTTCTAACGGATCGCGTAAAATACGTAGTTCGTTACCAAGGCGGTCACAACGCAGGTCACACACTTATCATCAATGGAGAGAAAACCGTATTACGTTTAATTCCATCTGGTATGTTACATCCAAACGTAACTTGCTTAATTGGTAATGGCGTTGTGGTTTCACCTGAAGCATTAATGAAAGAAATGGGCGAACTTGAAAGCCGTGGTATTAAAGTTCGTGAACGATTGTTAATTTCTGAAGCTTGCCCGTTAATCTTGCCTTATCATGTGGCGATGGATCATGCCCGTGAAGCAGCACTCGGCAAAAAAGCTATCGGCACAACGGGGCGTGGTATTGGCCCAGCTTATGAAGATAAAGTGGCTCGTCGTGGTTTACGCGTAGGCGATTTATTTGATAAAGAAGCTTTTGCCGAAAAACTCAAAAACATCCTTGAATACTATAATTTCCAATTGGTGAACTACTACAAAGTTGAACCAGTCGATTATCAAAAAACCTTAGATGATGTAATGGCAATTGCCGATGTAATCACTGGTATGGTAGCAGACATCACTACAATTCTTGATACAGCACGCAAAAATGGTGAGCACATTTTATTTGAAGGTGCGCAAGGTACCATGTTGGATATCGACCACGGTACTTATCCGTATGTAACCAGCTCAAATACAACGGCTGGTGGTGTTGCAACAGGTTCTGGTTTTGGCCCTCGTAACTTAGACTATGTACTTGGTATCATCAAAGCTTACTGTACTCGTGTAGGTGGAGGCCCATTCACAACGGAATTATTTGATGATGTGGGTGCTGAAATTGCTCGTAAAGGTAACGAATTTGGTGCTGTAACAGGCCGTCCACGTCGTTGTGGTTGGTTCGATGCCGTCGCCATTCGCCGAGCAATCCAACTAAACTCTATTTCTGGCTTCTGCATGACCAAACTGGACGTATTGGATGGTTTTGATGAAGTTAAAATCTGTGTTGCATACAAAATGCCAAATGGTGAAATCGTTGAATATGCACCATTAGCAGCGAAGGATTGGGAAGGTGTAGAACCAATTTATGAAACATTACCAGGTTGGAAAGAAAATACTTTCCGGGTCACAGATGTAAATAAATTACCACAAAACTGCATTAACTACATTAAACGTATTGAAGAAGTAACTGGGGTACCAATTGATATTCTTTCAACTGGCCCTGATCGTGTGGAAACCATGATTTTACGTGATCCGTTCGCCGCTTAATTTCTTTAAATTTCTGACCGCACTTTTAATAAAGTGCGGTCTTTTCTTATGCTTTTTTATTACCATAAATTTCATCTACTACATACCTATCAAAATAACCTTCAAATACTTTCTTATTAAGGCTAATGCAGATTAGCAAGTATATTAGCCATATAAAAATAACTTATTGTAAATTAAAGAAATCTATCAAAATAAGTTCCTTAATTTTTTATTGGAAACCACAGCCTGAGCAACAGCCGATTTACTCAATATCCAAGCCAATTCAGAGATTTTGTTTTACCGAAAAATTTTTGATGATTAAATTGAGCTTGATGAAAGTTATTTTGGTATCGCAGAGGAAAAAAAGGTGAGGGAGCCGGAAAAGTTGTCTTATTCCGTTAAAATATAAAAACAAAAACACTAATACCTGTTATTTATAGAAATTTTTGGAGTCACACGAAGAGAATACCCAAAAAATATAACAAAATTGACCAAAACCTTCCTTTATTCTTGAAGAAATGTGAACTTCAGTTTAACTTTGGAATACCAAAATAACAGCTTAAAACATTGCGAATATGTTGTGGTATTTAGGACAAATCGCGTACCTCCAGGAGAATGATACATAACCTCTAATTTGATTCTAAAAAGAGGTTAGAAGGATAAAGCCATAATATTACTGATTTAGCAATAAAACTTAATTTGTAGGTACGATCTTTACAGTAATTTATATTTGAAAATATCATGGAAGAAAAAGCAAATATGCTTATCAAAAAACAAAGGCCGCAACGTGCGGCCAATTTTTTTAGAATTCTTTTGAAATTAAACTTTCTGCTAATTGCAAATCAAGTGTGGAATCAATATCAATGGAACGATAAGTTGGCATTAAATAAAAACGCATTGGCGCAATAAAAAAGCGTTTTTCTTCAAAGAGACTTGCGATGTCATTAATATAAATTGCGCCATTTGCACGATAAGATTTCGGTAATTTTTGGCGAGGGGCTTCAAAATCCGTTAATTCGTGAATAGGCTGAACTTCTGTGCCTTCTAAAGTGAAAGATTTATAAGGATGATGCTCACATTCGCAAGCGGAAACCACGGATTTATATTTGCCGCCAAGGAAAATTTCCATCGCATTACGAATATCTAAAGCATTGCGCAATGGGCTGGTTGGTTGCAAAAGTGCGGCGGTGCCTTGTGAAATATTGAGTGTTTCTAAGCAATGCAAAATCGCATCAATGGTGCGTGTATCACTTTGCGCCAAACTTTCAGGGCGTGCCACTGCTTTTGCGCCATATTTTGTGGCTTCTTTTAAAATATTTTCACCATCTGATGTCACCACAATTTGATCAAACATACCCGATTCTTGTGCCGCCAAAATCGCACGCCCCACCAAAGAAACGCCACCTACAAGCTGTAAATTTTTGTCTTTAATTCCTTTAGAACCCGCTCTCGCAGGAATAATTGCAATTCTTGTCATTATTTGCACCCTCTGTGATAAAAGTGCTGACTATTCTAGAATCTTTCCCTTGTTTTAGCAAAAACTAATCTTTAATATGGCACCAAATTTTTGTTTAAAAAAGAGGAAATAAAATGACTCAACTTACTCGTGAACAAGTTCTTGAACTCTTTCATCAACGCAGCTCAACACGTTATTACGACCCAACAAAAAAAATCAGTGATGAAGATTTTGAATGTATTTTAGAGTGCGGTCGATTATCGCCGAGTTCTGTGGGCTCTGAGCCTTGGAAATTTTTAGTGATTCAAAATAAAACCCTACGCGAAAAAATGAAACCTTTTAGCTGGGGAATGATGAATCAGCTTGATCATTGCAGTCACCTTGTGGTGATTTTAGCGAAGAAAAATGCCCGTTATGACAGTCCATTTTTTGTGGATGTGATGGCGCGTAAAGGCTTGAACGCAGAGCAACAACAAGCCGCCCTCGCAAAATACAAAGCCTTGCAAGAAGAAGATATGAAATTGCTCGAAAGCGACCGCACTTTATTTGATTGGTGTAGTAAACAAACTTATATCGCCCTTGCCAATATGCTTACTGGCGCTGCCGCCCTTGGCATCGACTCTTGCCCAATTGAAGGTTTTCATTACGACAAAATGAATGAATGCCTCGCCGAAGAAGGATTATTCGATCCTCAAGAATATGCGGTTTCTGTCGCCGCAACCTTCGGCTACCGCTCACGCGATATTGCGAAAAAATCCCGTAAAGGGTTGGATGAAGTGGTGAAATGGGTGGGATAAAAATAAATCCCATTAAAAAAGGGCTGCAAATGCAGCCCTATCTTTTTTTCGATTATTTCACTTCTTTAAATAAAATCTCACTTGGGATTACTGAACCTTGCCAGTAAAGTTCTGTAGAGACTTTCTCTGCGAGTTGTAGGAACGATTGTGAAATTTCATTTTCAGGCACTCGCACAACAGTTGGGTTACCCACATCTAAATCTTCACGGATACGAATGTGTAAAGGAAGTTGACCTAATACTTTTACATTGTATTTTTCAGCCATTTTCTCTGCACCGCCTGTGCCAAAAATCGCTTCGTGGTGACCGCACTCGCTACAAATGTGCATTGACATATTTTCTACAATACCCAATACCGGTACGGATACTCGCTCAAACATTGAAATACCTTTCACCGCATCAAGCAAAGCAATATCTTGCGGAGTTGTCACTACCACTGCGCCAGTCACAGGAATTTGTTGTGATAAGGTAAGTTGGATATCACCAGTGCCCGGTGGCATATCGATAACAAGATAATCTAAACTATCCCATAGGGTTTCATTTAATAATTGGCTTAATGCACTGCTCGCCATCGGGCCACGCCAAATTGTTGCGCTGTCTTCATTCATTAAAAAGCCAATGGAATTTGCAGATAAACCATGTGCTTTAATTGGGGTGATGTGTTGATTATCTGGCGAAGTTGGACGTTGATCCGCTGCGCCTAACATATGTGGAATAGAAGGGCCATAAATATCCGCATCTAAAATCCCAACACGTGCGCCTTGTGCTTGTAATGCTAAAGCTAGATTAACAGAAACCGATGATTTCCCTACACCACCTTTGCCAGAACTCACCGCAATAATATTTTTCACACCTTTTACGGCTGGTTGATTATTTGCACGTTTAAGTGTGGCGATTTGATAGGTCACCGCCCATTTAATAGCTTTGCAATCTGTTGCTTTCAACAACGCATCTGAAACCGCTTGTTTTAACTGTTCTGCACCAGAATTCCACGCAAAAGGTAATTGCAATTCAATACGTAAAGTATCACCGCCCTTTTCCACTTTTTTCAAAGTATTAAGCGCAATCAGATCCTTTTGCAGGGTTGGATGTTTAAATTGTTGAATAATCTGCTGAACTTGATTTTGCTGTTCGGCAGTCAAATTATCAGAAAAGTAGGTTGCCATAATAACTTCCTGTTTAGTAGAGTAAATTTGTCGGGCATATTTAATCACGGAAAGTGCGGTATGTTAAGTTAAAGTTTTTCAAACTAGAAAAAAAGCCCTGTATCGGGTAAGATGTCCACAATTTTTATATGCTAAAAAAGAGAATAATAAATGACAACTCAACCCCGTAAAATTTTAGTCACTTGCGCCTTGCCTTATGCCAATGGGGCAATTCATTTAGGCCATATGTTAGAACATATCCAAGCGGATATTTGGGTGCGTTTTCAACGTATGCGTGGCAATAAAATCCATTTTGTTTGTGCGGACGATGCGCACGGCACGCCGATCATGTTGAATGCCGATAAACTTGGCATTACACCTGAAGAATTAATTGCCAAAGCAAAAGCCGATCACATTCGTGATTTTGCAGGTTTCAACATTAGTTTTGATAACTACCATTCCACTCACAGTGAAGAAAACAAACAGCTCACCGCAGAAATTTACAATAAACTCAAAGCCAATGGCTTTATTAAAAGCAAAGTTATTTCTCAATTATTCGACCCTGAAAAAAATATGTTCTTGCCTGATCGTTTTGTAAAAGGCACTTGCCCAAAATGTAAAGCAGAAGATCAATATGGCGATAACTGCGAAGTGTGTGCTTCTACTTATAGCCCAATGGATTTAATTAATCCTCGTTCAGCTGTTTCTGGCGCAACACCTGTTGTAAAAGAATCTGAACACTTTTTCTTTGACTTACCTGCATTTGAAGGAATGTTAAAAGAATGGACACGTTCTGGCTCACTTCAATCTGAAATTGCGAACAAAATGCAAGAATGGTTTGAGAGCGGTTTACAACAATGGGATATTTCACGCGATGCGCCTTATTTCGGTTTTGAAATTCCAGGTGCAAAAGATAAATTCTTCTATGTTTGGTTAGATGCGCCAATCGGCTATATGGCTTCATTCAAAAATCTATGCAATCGTGAAGGCATTGATTTCAATGAATTTTGGGCGGAAGGCAGTGACGCAGAGCTTTATCATTTCATCGGTAAAGACATCGTTTATTTCCACAGTCTATTCTGGCCTGCAATGCTTGAAGGCAGTGGCTATCGTAAACCGACTAATGTGTTCACTCACGGTTATGTCACGGTGAATGGGGCTAAGATGTCAAAATCTCGCGGGACTTTCATTCAAGCCAGCACTTATTTGAATCATATCGATCCTGAATGTTTGCGTTATTACTATGCGGCAAAATTAAATGATCGCATTGAAGATTTAGACTTTAATCTTGAAGATTTCGTACAACGTGTAAACACGGATATTGTAAACAAATTAGTGAATTTGGCTTCACGCAATGCCGGCTTTATTGCGAAACGCTTTGAAGGCAAACTTGCAAATAAACTGGAAGACGAAGCATTATTTGCAGAATTTACCGCTCAAGCCGAGCAAATCGCCGCTTATTACGAAAGCCGTGAATACAATAAAGCCATTCGTGAAATTATGGCATTAACGGATAAAGCCAATAAATATATTGATGAAAAAGCCCCTTGGGTGATTGCAAAAGAAGAAGGCAAAGACGCAGAATTGCAAGCCGTATGTTCAATGGGAATTGAGCTTTTCCGCGTGTTGATGTCTTACTTAAAACCCGTTCTTCCCAAACTGGCAGAACGTTCAGAAGCCTTCTTACAAGCTGAATTACGTTGGGAGAACATTCATCAACCATTGCTTGGCCATACCCTCACACCGTTCAAAGCCTTATTCTCTCGTTTAGAGAAAAAACAAATTGATGCGGTTGTAGAAGAAACTAAAGTCTTATTTGCCGCAGCCAATAAAGCAGCAGAAAAAACAGAAGTAAAACCAACCGCACTTTCTGCCGTTGAACCTATTGCTGAAACCATCACCATTGATGATTTCGCTAAACTTGATATGCGTGTAGCAAAAGTATTGAAATGCGAAGCGGTGCCAGAATCTAATAAACTTTTACGTTTTGAATTAGATCTTGGCGATCATACTCGTCAAGTCTTCTCTGGCATTAAAGCGGCTTACAATAAACCTGAAGAATTAGAGGGTCGTTTTGTGATTATGGTGGCAAACCTTGCACCACGTAAAATGAAATTCGGCGTGTCTGAAGGAATGATTTTATCCGCAGTAACAAGCGGTAGTGATTTATTCTTATTATCAGCCGATAGTGGTGTCACTGCAGGCATGCAAGTAAAATAATCAATTCAATCTAAATGAGGGCAACATTACGTTGCCCTTTTATTTTCTTGTTGAAAACAGATGACTTATAACCTACTATAACACTCAACTATTTATCTATTTGGAGAATACTATGAAAAACGAATTAATTTGCTATAAACAAATGCCAGTGTGGACAAAAGACAAATTGCCACAAATGTTCCAAGAAAAGCACAATACAAAAGTCGGTACTTGGGGGAAATTAACCGTATTAAAAGGTAAACTCAAATTTTATGAGCTAACCGAAAATGGCGATGTTGTTGCTGAGCATATTTTTACCTCAGAAAGCGAGATTCCTTTTGTCGAACCTCAAGCATGGCATCGTGTTGAAGCTCTTTCAGATGATTTAGAATGTACCCTAGGTTTCTATTGCAAAAAAGAAGATTATTTCAGTAAAAAATACAATATGACTGCCACTCACGGCGATGTGGTGGATGCAGCAAAAATTATCTCGCCTTGTAAAGTATTAGATTTAGGTTGCGGCCAAGGGCGTAATTCACTTTATTTAAGTTTATTAGGCTATGATGTGACCTCTTGGGATCACAATGAAAACAGCATTGCCTTTTTAAATGAAACCAAAGAGAAAGAAAACCTTAATATTTCTACCGCACTTTATGATATTAACGCTGCCAATATTCAAGAAAACTACGATTTCATTGTTTCAACAGTGGTGTTTATGTTCTTAAATCGTGAACGTGTGCCATCAATCATTAAAAATATGCAAGAACATACCAATGTCGGTGGGTATAACTTAATCGTTGCAGCGATGTCCACTGATGATGTGCCTTGCCCGCTTCCATTCTCCTTCACCTTCGCTGAAAACGAATTGAAAGAATATTACAAAGATTGGGAATTCTTAGAATATAACGAAAATATGGGCGAATTACACAAAACCGATGAAAACGGCAATCGTATTAAAATGAAATTTGCCACGATGTTAGCGAGAAAGAAATAACCCGCTAATTTAAAAAATCACCGCACTTTGCGCTACACCCAATAAAAAGATAACTTAGAAAATATCTTTTGCTTTGCGAAGTGCGGTAAATTCTTCAAGTGTTTTTGCTTGTAAAAACGGATTAATTTCTCGCTCAAGTTTTAAAGTGGTCGGTAAACTAGGTTTATTCTCAGATCGCTGTTTTTCAACAAAAATACGTTGTTTTTCCACCGCACTTTTTTCTACCGCACTTTTCTCCACCAGCACCGTTTCCGCAAACGCTAAATTTCCTAATGTATATTCGTGAGCAGGGCAAACAATCGTCTCGTCAAGCAATCTATTCAAACGCTGCAAACCTTCAAACATCTGCGCATAATTACCGGTGAAAACACGTCCGCAACCTGCAGAAAATAACGCATCACCACAAAATAAATGATTATCCACTAAAAAACTAACGTGCTGTTTAGTGTGTCCACCCGTCGGAATGACATCAATTTGATAATGTGTGGTAAAAATCTTCCCTTCGTTCACAATTTGAGTTGCACCTTTTTTCTCACATTCTTGCGGCCCATAAATCGGCACTGTTGGATAACGTTTTTTAAATGCCGACACACCTTGTGTATGATCATCGTGTTCGTGAGTAAGCAATACCGCTTCAACCGTTGCATTTTGCTTATCTAGCCATGCAAACAGCTTGTCCGTTTCAGGCAAATCGACAATAATAAGAGGCAGATTTTCTCGTTGATAAAGCCAAATGTAGTTATCATTCAGCGCAGGCAAAGCAAATAACATAATCGTCTTTTTCATTTGTGATGGAGGAATAAATGATTGTAAACTGGAATGCCAAAGCGACCAAATTTTTCTTGTTTAGACAGCTCCAAATAACAACTAAAAACTTGATTAGGTTAAAATAACCAAATGAAGAAACGTCACCTAAGTCACTAGAAATAAAATAAACTTATTGAGCAATTTATAGTAAGTGTAACAGCTAGAGAAACATTTCCTTAAAACAATAAAAAGCGGCAGATTTATCTGCCGTTAAATTGATTCAAACATTATTACCAATTAAGCGAACGCTTGTAATTCAGGATTAATCGGTGTTTCCGCAAGATTATTCACATAATTACAGAGTGTCGCTAAACTTACCCCTAACACAACATCAATTGCTTGCTCTTGTGTATAACCTGCACTAAAGAAGACATTTAATTGCGCTTCTGTTAATTTTGCTTTTTGTAACATCACTGCAAGGGTAAAACGGGCTAAAGCATCTAATTTGCTGTCACTTTCAATGCGAGCCGTTGCTCGAATTTGGTTTACCAACTCTTCTTCTAGTTTCAACACTTTTAATGCAACTTTGGTGTGACCTGCTACACAGAACCCACACCCATTGACCACTGCGGCGGTAATTTGCACGACTTCACGTTCTGTTGCCGTTAAGCTATTACGACCATTGATTCCGCCTACGGTACGATAAGTTTCTAATGCAGTTGGAGCATTGGCTAATACACCAATTAAATTAGGAATAAAACCATTTGTATTTTTTACCGCAGTTAAAGCCTCTATTGCAGCTTCTGGTGCAGTTTCAATAGTATGAATTTGAAATTTAGACATTGTGTTTCTCCTAAATAAATATAAATAGATGTGCTTTGTGTGAGAAATAATACGAAGTTTTTGCAATAAATAAAAAGAAATAAAATGCACTTTATAGATTAGAAAGTTATAACTAACGATCAAATTTTGCTAGAATACGACAATTTTTAACGACATTAATAAGGTACTTTATGTCTGAACAAACCTTTATCCTCGGCAAAGATGCCGCATTAGAAGATAGTATTGCAAAATTTCAGCAAAAATTGACCGCACTTGGTTTTAATATTGAAGAGGCATCTTGGCTAAATCCTGTGCCAAATGTATGGTCTGTACATATTCGCGATAAAGACTGCCCGCAGTGTTTTTCGAATGGTAAAGGGGCAAGCAAAAAAGCGGCGTTAGCCTCTGCCCTTGGTGAATATTTTGAGCGTCTTTCCACTAATTATTTCTTTGCCGATTTCTATTTAGGACAAGAAATTGCAAACGGCGATTTTGTTCATTATCCCAATGAAAAATGGTTCCCGATTGAAGATGATGCTTTACTGCCTAATGGCATTTTAGATGATTATTTATTGGATTATTTCGATCCTAATGCTGAGCTTACGCCTGAATTATTAGTCGATTTACAATCTGGCAATTATGATCGTGGGATCGTGGCGATGCCTTATATTCGTCAATCGGACGAACAAACCGTTTACATTCCACAAAGTATTATTGCCAACCTTTATGTCTCAAATGGGATGTCTGCGGGCAATACAAAATTTGAAGCACGCGTACAAGGCTTGTCAGAAGTCTTTGAGCGTTATGTGAAAAACAAAATTATCGCCGAAGCGATCAGTCTGCCAGAAATTCCAAAATCTGTTATGGATCGCTATCCATCTATTCAGGCTTCCATTGCAAAATTAGAGGAAGAAGGCTTCCCAATTTATGCGTTTGATGCTTCACTTGGCGGAAAATACCCTGTTATTTGTGTGGTGCTACTCAATCCGAATAACGGTACTTGCTTTGCCTCTTTTGGTGCACATCCAAATTTCCAAGTAGCATTAGAACGTACGGTAACTGAACTTTTACAAGGTCGTAGTTTAAAAGATTTAGATGTTTTCTCTCCGCCATCTTTCAATAACGATGATGTGGCTGAACACGCTAATTTAGAAACCCACTTTATTGACTCAAGCGGTTTAATTTCTTGGGATTTATTTAAAGAAACGCCTGATTATGAATTTGCTGATTGGGATTTCAGTGGTACCACGCAGGAAGAATACAATAATTTAATGGCAATTTTCCGTACCGATGAAAAAGAAGTTTACATAATGGATTACAACCATTTAGATGTCTATGCGTGCCGTATTATTGTGCCAGGCATGTCTGATATTTATCCTGTAGACGATTTAATTTACGCCAACAACAATATGGGCATGGATTGGCGCGAAATTTTACTGGATTTACCAAACTGGCATCACGATGCGGAAACCTATCAAGAATTATTAGATGAATTAGACGGACAAGATATTGACGATGCAACTCGCGTGCGTGAATTTATCGGCATCGTTGCACCTAAAAATAGCGGCTGGACAACCTTACGCGTGGGTGAATTAAAATCTATGCTCCACCTAGCATTAGGTGAATTAGAACAAGCATTAGATTGGGCAAACTGGACGCTGAATATGAACAGCTCCGTATTCACTACAGAACGTGTGAATTATTACCGCGCATTAATTTCCATCATTGAATTACATTTAGATCAAAATCGCGACCCAGCACAATATCGTGCAGTGTTTGAGAAAATGTATGGTAAAGATGCGGTTAAACACGCTTGGGCTGCTATCGCTGAAGGTGGTAATCCATTCTACAATCTTCCAGCAAGTGATGAAAATTTGGAAAACTTTAAGGAACATCAGGCGTTACTGGACGCTTATGGGAAGTTGCAGAAAGCCAAAAAAGAAAATTGGAAATAATTAGGTCAGGATTTCGCCTGACGA
>NZ_LCTK01000034.1:0-5653 GCF_001008205.1 Haemophilus haemolyticus
CGTCATGAATTTTGCGGAAGCTGTGCAAAATCAAGTTCGATTAGATTATCTCACCTGTTTAACGGTGGCGGATATTTGTGCTACCAACAGCAATTTATGGAATAGCTGGAAACGTTCGCTTTTTGCCTCTTTATATGAATTTACCGAACAGCAATTTGCACAAGGCATGAAAGAATTGCTTGATTATTCAGAAAAATCGGAAGAAAACCGAAAACTTGCACAACAAATTTTAACGCAGGATTATTCAGATATTGCACCAATCTTTATTGAGCAATTATGGGCTTGTTGTCCTGAAGATTATTTTGTGCGTAATACGCCAAAACAAATTGCGTGGCATACAAGTTTGTTGGTGGATTTCGCTGAATCATTATTAGTGAAAATTAGTAATCGCTTTTCACTTGGCGGCACGGAAGTGTTTATTTATTGCCAAGATCAACCGCACTTATTTAATAAAGTGGTGAGTACCATTGGCGCAAAAAAATTCAGTATCCATGATGCGCAGATTATTACGACACAAGATGGTTATGTTTTTGATAGCTTTATCATCACAGAACTTAACGGTGAATTAGTGGAATTTGATCGTCGCCGAGAACTAGAGCAAGCCCTAACATTAGCCCTTCAAAGTGAAAAATTACCCGCACTTTCTATTGCGCCGAATCGTCAGCTTCAACATTTTACTGTACAAACAGACGTGCGTTTTTTACATGAAAACAAAAAAGAGCATACTGAAATGGAACTGGTTGCGTTGGATAAACCGGGTTTATTAGCCCAAGTGAGCCAGATTTTCAGTGAGTTAAATCTCAATTTATTGAATGCGAAAATTACCACTGTGGGCGAGAAAGCTGAGGACTTTTTTATTTTGACGAACCAATTTGGACAAGCTCTGGATTCTCAACAAAGAGAAATATTACGTAACGTGCTGTATCGAAATATTGGATAGTCCTTTTTATAAAAATATATTTCTAGGTAAATTTGCCTTATGTTATCCTTTACAAAAACATTTTAGGGTCACACTATGCTGAGTATTTTTGTTACTTTCCTTGGCGCATTTTTAACATTGATTGTGATGCGACCAGTTGCCAATTGGATTGGATTAGTTGATAAGCCAAACTATCGTAAACGTCATCAAGGCGCAATTCCGCTAATCGGTGGCGTATCGCTTTTTGTTGGAAATCTTTGCTATTACCTGATGGAATGGGATCAACTTCGATTACCGTATCTCTATTTGTTCAGTATTTTTGTTTTATTGGCGATTGGGATTTTAGATGATCGATTTGATATCAGTCCTTTCTTAAGAGCTGGGATTCAAGCAATACTGGCTATTTTAATGATCGATCTTGGGAATGTTTATCTTGATCATCTAGGTCAAATTTTAGGGCCTTTCCAGTTAACGCTGGGTTCAATTGGTTTGATTATTACCGTCTTTGCCACTATCGCGATTATTAATGCCTTTAATATGATTGATGGTATTGATGGATTGCTCGGTGGGCTTTCTTGCGTTTCTTTTGCCGCGATTGGTTTCTTGATGTATCGAGATGGGCAAATGGATATGGCGCATTGGAGTTTTGCTTTAATCGTGTCGATTTTACCTTATTTGATGCTCAATCTAGGGATTCCATTTGGCCCAAAATATAAGGTGTTTATGGGGGATGCGGGGAGTACATTAATTGGATTTACCATTATTTGGATTTTGTTATTGAGTACGCAAGGAAAAGGGCATCCTATGAATCCAGTAACCGCACTTTGGATTATTGCGATTCCTTTGATTGATATGGTTGCGATTATTTATCGCCGTGTACGTAAAGGTAAAAGCCCATTCCGCCCAGATCGTTTACACGTTCATCATTTAATGGTGAGAGCAGGTTTAACATCAAGACAAGCCTTTTTATTGATTACGTTTGTTTCTGCAATTTGTGCAACTATCGGTATTTTAGGGGAAGTTTATTATGTGAATGAGTGGGCGATGTTTGTCGGCTTTTTCATTTTATTTTTCCTTTATGTCTATTCAATTACGCGTGCATGGCGAATAACTCGTTGGGTCAGAAGAATGAAACGTCGCGCAAAACGATTGAAGAAAGCATAAAAAATAAAGGCTTGTGTTATTAAATCACAAGCCTTTATTTTTGAGAAAATTCGCCGCGCTTTTTAACATTTTGACGATCTATTCTTATAGATAGAAAAAATCCCCAGCCTTTTGGCTAGGGATTGAAATTTGGAGCGGGAAACGAGGCTCGAACTCGCGACCCCGACCTTGGCAAGGTCGTGCTCTACCAACTGAGCTATTCCCGCAATAATGCTTCTATAATGTGAAATTGGAGCGGGAAACGAGGCTCGAACTCGCGACCCCAACCTTGGCAAGGTTGTGCTCTACCAACTGAGCTATTCCCGCAGTTCACATCAGTGAATGAGGTCGCATTATACAAATATTTTTAGGGCTTGCAAGGGCAATTTCATAAAAAGAAATTTTTTGTTGAAGTTTTCGTCAATCTAATTTCATGAAATGTTCGCGATAATAAGCCAGCTCTTTAATCGATTCTCGAATATCATCTAGCGCCAAATGCGTATTCTCTTTTTTAAAGCCTTCTAAAATTTCAGGTTTCCAACGTGCAGCAAGTTCTTTTAATGTGCTCACGTCTAAATGGCGATAATGAAAATAATCGGCTAAATCAGGCATATATTTCACTAAGAATCGTTTATCTTGGGCAATACTGTTACCGCAAATTGGCGACGCACCTTTGGGAACCCATTTTTTTAAAAAGTCTAAGGTTTGTAATTCTGCTGCACGTTCGGTGAGTTTGCTGGTTTTTACGCGTTCAATTAAGCCATTTTCACTATGTGTTTTTTGGCACCAATCATTCATTTTATTGAGTAATTCATTAGACTGATGAACAGCCAATACTGGGCCCTCTGCCAAAATATTTAAATTTTTATCTGTCACAATAGTCGCAATTTCAATAATACGTTCTTTTTCCGGATCTAAACCGGTCATTTCTAAATCAATCCAAATAAGATTTTGTTTATCGAATGACATAATATCAGGTATCCTATGCAAAAATTTTTTTCATTTTACCAAAAATAAGGGAAAAAACGACCTCACTTTTATGGCTAAACGTAAATTAACTCAGAACCAAACTAGAAGAATTCAATCGAATAATGCGAAAACATTACATCGCCATAAGAAAAAAGAGATTGAATGGTCAGATGAAATGCTTGGTGAATCACAAGAAGGTGTTGTGGTCACGCGTTATTCGATTCATGCAGATGTCGAAAATGAACAAGGCGAAATTTATCGTTGTAATTTGCGTCGTACCTTGTCGAGTTTGGTGGTGGGAGATAAAGTTGTTTGGCGTAAAGGCAATGAACAATTACAAGGTGTGAGCGGCGTGATTGAGGCAATTCACCCCCGAGAAAATGAAATTTCCCGCCCTGACTATTATGATGGTTTGAAACCCATTGCGGCGAATATTGATCGTATTATTATTGTATCAGCAGTATTGCCAACGCTTTCCTTAAATATTATCGATCGTTATCTTGTTGTGTGTGAAATCGCGGGAATTACGCCTCTCATTGTTTTGAATAAAGTGGATTTATTGTCACAAGAACAGCGTCAAGAAGTTGAAAAAGATCTTAAAATTTACCAAGATATTGGCTATGAGATTTTAATGATTTCAGCAAAGAGCGGTGAAAATATGGAAAAATTAACCGCACTTTTGGCACAAGGCACGGCGATTTTTGTTGGGCAATCTGGTGTTGGTAAATCGAGTTTAATTAATCATATTTTGCCTAGAGTAAACGCTCAAGTAGGGGATGTGAGCGAAACATCAGGCTTAGGGCAGCATACGACGACATCATCACGTCTTTACCATTTGCCGCAAGGTGGTAATTTAATTGATTCGCCAGGGATTAGAGAATTTGGGCTTTGGCATTTAGATGCCGAGCAAATCACAAAAGGGTATCGAGAATTTCAATATGTTTTGGGAACCTGTAAATTCCGTGATTGTAAACATTTGAGCGATCCTGGGTGTGCGTTGCGTGAAGCAGTGGAGCAAGGAAAAATTTCGCCTGTTCGTTATGATAATTATCACCGATTAATTGAAAGTTTAAGTGAAACAAAATCACAACGTCATTTTTCAGCAGTTTAACGATTGCGCAAGCTGGATGATAAATAAACAAATCCTGAGTTTTTTTATGATCTAATTCAATTTTTTTAGTGTTTATTCTTGATTATTCGCTTTTGAACAAGGATACTAAGGCAGATTTTATCTTTGTATTTTTTAACTATTATTTAGTAGAGAGGTAGCATTATGTACTCAAAAGATGTTGAAATCACTGCGCCAAACGGTTTACACACTCGTCCAGCAGCACAATTTGTGAAAGAAGCGAAAGCATTTTCTTCCGATATCACAGTAACATCTGCCGGTAAGAGCGCAAGTGCAAAAAGCTTGTTTAAGTTACAAACACTAGGTTTAACACAGGGAACAGTGATTACCATTTCTGCTGAAGGCGAAGATGAGCAGCAGGCAGTTGAGCATTTAGTCGCTTTGATTCCAACTTTAGAATAATTCTTACTTAGCCATAAAATTGTGAAATTTTATGGCTATTGTTTATCTATTCCTTTTTAATTATTTCGGAAGGTATCTATGATTTCTGGTATTCTCGCATCACCTGGTATTGCCTTTGGTAAGGCACTTGTTCTTAAAGAAGAAAAGATTGTTCTTGATACGCAAAAAATTACTGATGATCAAATTGACGCAGAAGTCGCTCGATTTTATGAAGGTCGTGCATTGGCGGTGGAACAACTTAATTCAATCAGAGAGCGCGCATTAATTTCTTTAGGTGAAGAAAAAGCCGCGATCTTTGAAGGCCACTTGATGATTCTTGAGGATGAAGAATTAGAAGAAGAAATTCTTGATTATCTTCGTTCAAATAAAGTCAATGCCGCAGTTGCAGCGAGCAAAATTATTGATCAACAAGTCACAATGTTGTCGGAGATCGATGATGAATATTTAAAAGAGCGTGCTGGCGATATTCGTGATATTGGTAACCGTTTAATTAAAAATATTTTGGGCATGTACATAGTAGATCTTGGCGATATTCAAGAAGAATCAATTCTTGTTGCTTATGATCTGACCCCATCAGAAACCGCCCAACTTAATCTTGAAAAAGTATTAGGGGTTGTCACTGATATTGGTGGTAGAACATCTCATACTTCTATTATGGCGCGTTCTTTAGAATTACCAGCGATTGTAGGCACAAATAATGTGACCGAATTAGTCAATACAGGTGATTACTTAATTTTAGATGCGATAAATAATCAAGTTTATATTAATCCAACACAATCTCAGATTGATGAATTAAAAACACTTGAAGCTAAAATTTCTCAGGAAAAAGCAGAGTTAGCTAAATTAAAAGATCTTCCAGCGATCACCTTGGATGGACATAAAGTTGATGTGGTTGCCAATATCGGGACAATCCGTGATTGTGAAGGGGCAGATCGTAATGGTGCAGAAGGTATTGGTTTATACCGAACTGAATTCTTATTTATGGATCGTGAACAACTTCCGACGGAAGAAGAACAATTCATCGCCTACAAAGAAGTCGTAGAAGCAATGAACGGGCGTTTAACCGTGCTTCGTACTATGGATATTGGTGG
>NZ_LCTK01000035.1:0-737 GCF_001008205.1 Haemophilus haemolyticus
TAAAATCGGTTGTTCGCCCATTAAAGGTACACCTTTGCCTGCAAGCCATGCCACAAGTACACCAACGGAAATGGAAAGTGCCATTTTCCAACTAAGAAAACCTGATAAATCAGGCAACTGAATTTTCCCTGAAACTAAGGGGCTTAAAACCCCAATGGTTAAAATAATGATACCAATTTTAACGCCATATTTTTCGAGCAAAGGAATATGTGAAGATAAAAAAGTTTGCTGCATGATAAGTAATACGGCAGCAGAAATGGTAATTGCGCTGTTGTGACTGAGTAACCCGAGAATAATTAAAATCACCAGTAATAAGGCGATTATATTGAATTGTAACGACATACTTGAAAAGTGCGGTGAGAAAATTTTTAAGGAGCATTCTATCATGAAAATACATGGAATGACTGTACACGCCATTTATTTAGAAAATTGTATTTAGAGCCAACAAATGTTAATAGTTTTCATTTATTTTTTGTTTTTTTTTGTTTTATCATACTGCTGGTTTTTATTGAAATTCATTGTTAATGAGGCATCATGTAGTCAGTATGATTTCAATGAAAGCGTTAGTCTATATCTTTATATTAAAGGAAAAGTTATGAAACCAACGTTAAAAACAACCGCATTAGCGATGTGTATTGCACTAAGTTTGACTGCTTGTAAATCTACTTCAAATTCTGGAGATGCTCGTCCAACACCAGTTCAACCAGAAGCAGCTAAAGAAGCAGCAACTAAAGCAG
>NZ_LCTK01000036.1:0-6409 GCF_001008205.1 Haemophilus haemolyticus
ATTTATTCTCATTTAGAAAAGAGGATTTTTATGATGAAAATCCACTTAAAAATAGTCTCCAAAACTTGCGAGAAATCTACCGCACTTTTGTGCTAAATGAGAAAATGCCAACAGGATTTTAACATTGCATTAGCAATTGTTTTTCAATAATTAGTTTAATAGTTTCAATTACTTACAATCTTAACAAATTGAATTGAGAGTCAATCTCAATACCAAATTTTCCCTTCGATAAAAACAAAAAAATTTATGATCTCAGTCAATAAAACAATCGTTTTACTCTAGTCTGGGTAACTCTGAAGGAGTATCCTTATTTCCAGAGTGGTTATTGTGATGTATTGGTGTAATGCCTTCCACCTACTTTCTGTTTCTATCTATACATACTTTGGGGGAAAATATGAACCGTTTTGTTATAGGTGATCCGAAAGATTGCATTGGATGCAATACCTGTATGGCTGCTTGCAGCGAAGTACACAAAGCTTTTGGATTACAATCCTTTCCGCGGTTACAAGTAATGCGTAACGACGATATTACTGTGCCGATCTTATGTCGTCATTGTGATGATTCACCTTGTGCTACAGTATGCCCTGTGCATGCAATTAAGCACGAAAATGACACTATTCAATTAAACGAAGGTTTGTGTATTGGCTGTAAGCTTTGCGCCATTGCTTGTCCATTCGGGGCGATTACTCAACACGGTAGCGCGCCATTAGACGCACCAAACCACTACGACAGTTTCTCTTTCACTGATGCGGTAAAACGTGATATTCGCACCGCACCGAATAATACTGATGTTCATAATATGCTTGCATGGGAACCAGGTGTAAAAGCTATCGCAGTGAAATGCGACCTTTGCTATTTCCGTGAAGATGGTCCTGCTTGTATTCAAACTTGCCCAACAAAAACTTTATTCTTAATTAGTGATGAGAGTATCGAACAAGCAAATCGCAAAAAACGCGAAATGGCAATGGTGGGTTCTCCTGTCGTGCCAAGATAAAAGTTTATTGTTTGTTTACTCGTTAATCAATGGAGTGAAATTATGAGTTCTTCAATCAGTTTGCTCATCACGTCCTTGTTGATTTATGTCGTTGGTGCGTTTATTTCTCTCGCTGTGCGAAAAAATGAACAACTTTCAATCAATATATCCGGCGTGACCGGTGTACTTGGTGGCTTGTTAGGCATTGTTGCCTGCATTCCCGTGCTTATCAGCAACGATACGGTCGTTGATGTGTTTTCAACCCCTTTCGACTTCGCCCAATTTTCAATCCGCATTGACGGATTAGCTGCGTTTATGGTGTGTGTCATTTCTTTAATGGTTATTATCACCGCACTTTATTCCTTTTCCTATGTGAAAGAATACATTGGTAAAGGCGCTGGCACGATGGGCTTCTTTATGAATTTGTTTATCGCCTCAATGGTTGCCTTAGTCACCAGCGATAACGCTTTCTACTTTTTAGTGTTCTTTGAAATGATGTCTTTGGCATCTTACTTCTTAGTACTAACCGAACAAGATGACAACGCAACCAATGCGGGCTTGTTGTATTTCTTCATTGCTCACGCTGGTTCTGTGTTGATTATGATCGCTTTCTTTATTTTCTATTGCTACGCAGGTAGCTTTGAATTTGAAGCCTTCCGCCACACCGAGCTTTCAATGCCTTTAGCCTTTACGGTATTTATTTTGGCATTTCTTGGTTTCGGTGCAAAAGCAGGGATGATTCCATTGCATAGCTGGTTACCAAAAGCTCACCCAGCTGCGCCTTCTCATGCTTCTGCAATGATGTCTGGTGTGATGGTTAAAATCGGTATCTTCGGGATTATCAAAGTTGGTATTGATCTACTTGGCGCACACAATATGTGGTTTGGTGTGATTGTGCTTGCTTTTGGCGCAGTTTCTTCTGTGCTTGGCGTACTTTATGCCTTAGCAGAACATGACATCAAAAAACTTTTGGCGTATCACACCGTAGAAAACATAGGCATTATTATGATGGGTGTAGGTGTCGGTATGATTGGTATGGCAATCCATAATCCTGTACTTGCTATTGTCGGTTTACTTGGCGGTTTATATCACTTACTTAACCATGCGGTATTCAAAGGCTTATTGTTCTTGGGTGCTGGTTCTGTGATGTACCGTTTACATTCAAAAGATATGGATTTAATGGGCGGACTTGGCAAATTAATGCCATTTACTGCTTTCTGTTTCTTGATTGGTACCATGGCAATTTCTGCATTACCTCCGTTTAATGGTTTTGTGAGTGAATGGTTTACTTATCAATCTTTATTCAGCCTAAGCCAACACAATGATGTGGTATTACGTATCGCTGGTCCTGTTGCAATCATTATGCTTGCCTTAACAGGTGCGCTTGCCGCACTTTGTTTCGTGAAAGTGTATGGTATTAGCTTTGGTGGTGCACCACGCAGCGAAAAAGCAGCACATGCACGTGAAGTGCCAAAACCAATGGTGATTGCAATGGCAATCTTGGCATTATTCTGTGTACTTTTGGGCGTTGGCGCTTCTGTGGTAACTCCAATTATTGCCAATATTGCAACCGCACTTTCTCATAATGAAATGCTTAATTTAGCAGAAAATGGCGTAGTGGTAGCAAGCAATACACCGAATACGGTGCTTTCTACACCAATGGTGAGCATTATGTTGATTGCATTTTTTGTGTTGCCGTTTATGTATTACGCTTATACCAAAGGCAATCGTATGGCAGATCGTGCAAAAGGCAACCCTTGGGCTTGTGGTTATGCTTACGAAATGGATATGGCAGCATCTGCGGGTAGTTTTACTCGTCCGCTTCGTATTATCTTCAAACCACTTTATACCTTGCGTCAAGTGCTTGATCCTGCGCCTGCTGGTGCAAAAGGTATCAATGCATTAATTTCAGGTGCGACCAAAACAGAACCATTCTGGGAAGAAAAAGTAACAATGCCGATTGCGCATTTTATCCCATGGTTAGGTCGTAAAATTCAATGGCTACAACAAGGCGACTTCCGCGTTTATTGCGTGTACTTCGTGATTGCCTTGGTTGTGTTATTACTTTCCATTGCGTTGATGTAGGAGGAAATTATGATTTCATTACCTTCACAAATTTCCACTTCCGCTGGAATGTTCCTTTTAGCCATTGTGCAAGCGTTAATTCTTCTCGCTTTGGCACCACTCTTTTCAGGCATTTCACGGATGATTCGGGCTCGTATTCAATCTCGTCGTGGTCCGGGCTTGTTACAAGATTATCGCGACATTGCTAAATTAATGACGCGTCAAAATATTTGGCCAGATAATGCGGGTTGGGTATCTCGTGTTATGCCTTATGTGTTAATTAGCACAGTCATGGTGGTTGCGATGAGTTTACCCATGTTTACTCATCACTCACCGTTTGGGGCAGGCAGTGATTTAATCACCGTTATTTATTTGTTCGCGTTGTTCCGCTTTTTCTTCTCAATTGCGGGTTTGGATTCTAACAGTACTTTCTCAAGTTTAGGTGCAAGCCGTGAAGTGACATTAGGCGTACTTGTTGAACCAATCTTAATGTTGGCATTCATTGTGATTGCTTTAATTGCAGGTTCTACAAATTTTGCAGTGATTAGCACCGCACTTTCTAGCCAACCTTGGCAATATCCCGTTGCAACAGTAATTGCCTTAGTTGCCGCTGCTTTTGCGATCTTTATTGAAATGGGCAAAATCCCATTTGACTTAGCTGAAGCAGAACAAGAACTTCAAGAAGGCCCACTTACTGAATATTCAGGCCCTTCTTTCGCCTTATTGAAAGTCGGTTTGAGTTTAAAATCAATGGTGGTTGCCTCTATCTTTGTGAGTGTGCTTTTCCCATTCGGTGCAGCACAAGAGTTCACGGTAAGTACGGTCATTTTAGGCATCGTTTCTTTCTTTGTGAAATTACTCGTGGTATTTATCGCCGCATGTGTATTTGAAAACACATTGGCACGTACCCGTTTTATGCTAACAGGACGTTTAACTGTGGTCGGTTTCGGCATTTCAGTGTTGGCGTTTGTGTTTTACTTCACAGGATTGTAAGGAGGAAATATGGAACGTTTAGCACTAATTACAATCATTTTGCCGTTTGTCGGTGCGTTTATTGTGGGGTTGAACAAACAATCTTTCCCAAAAATTGCCACAATTTTTGCCGCACTTGCTACCCTTGGCACACTGGCTGTGGCAGGGCAGTGGTATGCAAATGGCGTACAATCTGTCACCTATGATTTAGTTAAATTTGGTGATACCGCAATCTTCGGCGTGACCTTAGATGCAATGAGCACTTTAATTGCCTTTGCCGTTGTGGGGTTAGGTTTCTTAATTTGCTTATATTCTTGTGGTTATTTAACCGATAAAAACCGTGAACATCCGCATAACGGATTACCTCGTTTTTATGCTTTCTTATTGATCTTCATCGGTGCAATGGCGGGCTTGGTGTATTCATCAACTTTAGCGGGTCAGTTGCTTTTCTTTGAAATCACAGGGGGATGTTCTTGGGCATTAATCAGCTATTATCAAAGCCAAAAAGCAATGGCGGCTGCGATGAAAGCGTTGATTATCACTCACGTAGGTTCATTAGGTTTATATCTTGCCGCGGCTTATTTATTTAGCCAATCTGGCACATTCTCTATCACGGCGTTAGAACATCTTGCGCCAGAAGCGAAAACTATCGTGTTATTTGGCGTGATGTTTGCTGCATGGGGTAAATCAGCGCAACTTCCAATGCAAATTTGGTTACCAAATGCGATGGAAGCGCCAACACCTGTCAGTGCGTATTTGCACGCCGCATCAATGGTAAAAGTGGGCGTCTATATTTTCGCTCGTTCCGTGATGTCTGCTGGTGAAATTCCGCACATTGTGGGTGAGGTGGGAACTGTGATGGCAATGATTACATTGATTTATGGTTTCTTAATGTACTTGCCACAAGCGGATTTAAAACGCTTACTTGCGTATTCAACTATTACTCAACTTTCTTACATTTTCATCGGGCTTTCTCTTGCAGCATTAGGTTCTAAATTAGCTTTTGTTGCAGCGATTGCTTATATCTTTAACCACGCCTTTGCGAAAAGTTTATTCTTCTTAGTTGCAGGTTCATTGAGTTATGCCACAGGCACACGTTCAATGCCTCGTTTACAAGGGATTATGCGCACCATGCCTGTGGTTGGTACTGGATTTGGTATTGCTGCATTGGCTATTGCTGGTGTGCCGCCGTTTAACGGTTTCTTCAGTAAATTCCCATTATTTGCCGCAGGTTTCGATCTTGGACAAGAATATTCATGGGTAACTTGGTTAATGGTGATTGCGTTGATTGAATCTACTGCAACGTTTGTTTGGTTGCTTTATAAATTTGGTCAATGTGTTATCGGTAAACCATCTGAAAACGTGCAAAATGCACAACCATTGCCATTCTCTATGACATTTGTTTTAGTGATTTTAATGGTGATGTCTGTGTGTTCTAGCTTTATCGCTGCCTATTGGTTAGGCCTTGCGGGTTAAGGAGAGAATTATGTTAATGATCAATGTATTAGCGAGTTTGCTCATCATTACATCGCTTTGTGTCATTATGGCAAAAACCGCAAAAAAATCCGCGTTATGCTATGGCTTACAGTCTCTTGTATTGGTGGTGTTATTCGTTTATTTGGCATTTGAAATGCAAGCTCACGAACTTTATATGTGGTCCATTAGTGCATTCATCACGAAAGTATTATTAGTGCCAGGAATTTTAATCTTTTCTTTACGAAAAATTGACGAAAGTCAAACTCCTGCAGGAATGAATGTCGCTTGGTTGATCCCGATCACATCTATCATCGTTTGCTTATGTTACTTTGTTGTCATTCCAGTGAACTTACCGTTAGTTGAACATTTAAAACCAGCGTTGTCAGTATCACTTAGCCACTTCCTTTTAGGTTTAGTGTGTATTGTGAGCCAACGCAATATTGTGAAACAAGTTTTCGGTTATTGTTTAATGGAAAACGGTGCGCATTTAACTTTGGCTTTACTTGCCAACAATGCGCCAGAATTAGTTGAAATCGGCATTGCCACCGATGCGATTTTTGCGGTCATCATTATGGTGGTGTTGGTGAATAAAATTTACCGCACTTTCAACACTGTTGATGCTAAACAACTTATGAGTTTGAAGGGGTAACGCTATGTATGAACAATGGATAATTGCGTTATTAGTCGCACCTTTAGTCATCGCTTTTGAAAGCTTTGCACTACGCGGAACAAAAAATCGGACAGTTTGTACCGCATTCCATATTACCGGGTTAATTTTGATGTTGTTCTTTTCCTTACAAGTCATTTCTGGCGTGTTGGAAAAAGGCAGTATCAGTGCATTTAACAACTGGGTGTATGTTGATAGTCTTTCTGCCATTTTCTTAGGCTTAATTGCTGTCGTGGGTTCACTTGCTGGAGTGTATT
>NZ_LCTK01000037.1:0-61901 GCF_001008205.1 Haemophilus haemolyticus
GAATAAAGTTAATACAAAAAGGGCTATTTAACATCAATTTTAGTCTGTTTTTATTACATCTAAAGATTCAAATCCCCATAGATGTAAAGCTTTTTTAAATTGAGATTCTTCTGGAAAATGCTCTGTACAAAACATTTGATTATGTTTTTCACCTTGATCTCGTACACATTTACCATCTAATAAATATTTTATCCGCTTAGCGATCGCCGCGCCAGGCTCCATAAAATATTTAATTTGTGGCAAGCACAACTGAATTTCATCTTTGATGAGTGGAAAATGAGTACAACCTAAAACTAATGTATCTAAATCTGCCATATCTGCCCACGGAGATAACTCATCTTTTAAACTAATTAGATCAACGGAATGACCACGAATTTTTTGCTCCGCAATTTCTACTAATTTTGTGGTTCCCAATCTCTCAACAACACAATCTTGCGCAAATTTATCAATTAAATCATCTACATAATGACGTTTTACCGTACCCTTTGTAGCTAATAAACCAATATGTTTTGTCTTTGTCATTTCTGATGCAGGTTTAATAGCGGGTACAGTCCCAATGATAGGAATATCAAAAGCAGCTCGCAAAGGAGGAAGCACAACTGTACTCGCTGTATTGCAAGCTATCACGATTGCATCTAATGGATAACGTTGATTAATAAGTTGGCAAACCGCTAAAGTGCGGTGAATAATACTTTCTTCTTTGCGTTCTGAATAAGGGAAATAGGCATTATCAAAACAATAGAGATAATGCCAATTGGGTAATAATTTTTTAGCTTCACGATATACGCTAAACCCACCCACTCCAGAATCAAAAAAGAGAACAGTTGGGCGTTTTTCTTTTTTATCCATTTAAAACTCTTTGAAAATTGACCGCACTTTTAAGCGTTCGAGTAAATCTCTTTATTATTTAACCAACGACGAATCAGACTTTCTGCTAGATCCGGGTATTTTTGGATAAGCGATTTCGCATAAAATTGCACCGTTGGTATCATTTTTCTATCTCGCATTAAATTTGCTATTCGCAATTCAGCAATGCCCGTTTGTTTAGTTCCAAGTACTTCACCAGGCCCGCGAATTTCTAAATCTTTTTCAGAAATAACAAATCCATCTTGGCTATCTCGTAGCACTTGTAAACGTTTTTGCGAAACTTTACCGAGCGGAGGTTTATACATTAGTACACAAAAAGAAGCCGTGCTGCCTCGACCGACACGCCCTCGTAACTGATGAAGTTGCGATAAACCTAAACGCTCTGCATTTTCGATAATCATCAAGCTAGCATTCGGAACATCAACACCTACTTCGATCACTGTCGTTGCCACCAATAAATCCAATTCTGCATTTTTAAAACACATCATGACATCTTGTTTTTCTTGTGGTTTCATCCGCCCGTGCACTAACCCAATATTTAACATAGGTAATGCTTTCGTTAAATCTTCCCAAATCGCTTCAGCAGCTTGAGCTTCTAAAACCTCTGATTCATCAATTAACGTACACACCCAATAAGCTTGGCGTTTTTCATTAACACAAGCGTTTTTTACACGTATCACAATTTCAGCCCGACGTTCTTCAGAAACCACTACGGTTGTTATCGGCGTACGTCCTGGAGGCAATTCATCAATAATTGATGTATCCAAATCGGCATAGACGGTCATTGCCAACGTTCTTGGTATCGGAGTGGCCGTCATAATTAACTGATGGGGATAAAATCCTGCTTTTTCGCCCTTCTCTCGCAACATTAATCGTTGATGCACCCCAAAACGGTGTTGTTCATCAATAATCACTAATGCTAAGTCGGAAAACTCCACTTCTTCTTGGAATAAAGCGTGCGTCCCCACCACCATTTGCACTGCTCCAGTTTTAATTTTTTCAAGCTCTGCTTGTCTTGATTTTCCTTTTACTTTACCGGCTAACCAACCAACTTCAATACCTAAAGGCTCAAACCAACGCCGAAAATTATTTGCGTGCTGTTCTGCAAGAATTTCTGTTGGTGCCATTAAGGCGACTTGTTTGCCATTATCAATTGCATTTAAAGCAGCCAGTGCGGCAACCAATGTTTTTCCCGAGCCCACATCCCCTTGCACTAAGCGCATCATCGGATAATCTTTGATAAGATCTTGTTCTATATCCGACACTACTCGCTTTTGCGCATTAGTGGGTTGAAATGGCAAGGTGGCTAAAAATCGCTGTTTCAAATCTGTTTGATAATGTAGCGGTAAGGCAGAAAATTGCTGCGTTCCTAACCGCACTTTTTGCATAGCTAAATTATGTGCCAACAGCTCTTCAAAGATTAATCGCTGTTGCGCAGGATGCTTACCTTGCTCTAACATTTCTAATGAAATATCTGGCGATGGACGATGCAATAATCTCAATGCCTCTTTTAAGCTATATTGATGTGGATTAAATTCATTAGGCAAAATTTCTGCAATCTGAACTTTGTCGAGCAATGCCAAAGCCTGATCCGTTAATTTTCGTAATGAATTTTGTTTGAGCCCTTCCGTCGTTGAATAAATCGGCGTTAGCGTTTCTTCCAATACAATACGCGCATTATCTCGCACAATTTGATATTCTGGATGATGAATTTCTGGCATGTGACGCCCACGTTTTACCTCTCCAAAGGCCTTTACTCGCACACCTGCTTGAAAACTATTACGCATTCCCGCATTAAAATTGAAAAAACGTAACATAATTTTCGATGTACCATCTGACAAACTCACAGACAGAATCGGGCGACGGCCAAAAGCGACCTCACAAGTTTGTACAATTCCTTCAATGGTAAAATATTGTTCGGGGCGGAGATTAGCGATTGGCGTAATTCGCGTCCGATCTTCATAGCGAATAGGTAAATGAAAGAGTAAATCTTGCAGGTTATGAATGCCGATTTTAGCCAGTTTATTAGAAATGGCCGCACCAACACCAGAGAGGCTGGTCAAAGGTACGGCATCGAGAAGTTCAAGGCTCATAGCTCATTAATATTGCGTTTGACATTAACGACGCCAGTGATGCCTTTAATACGATGAACAATATTGGCAAGGTGTTTGATATCTTTTACACAAACCTGCAAAATCACAAGCAATAAATTGTTCTCTAATTCTTCCGTCCAAATATTTTGAAGACTGCTTTCGCTCGCAGAAATTGCGGTCATTAAACTAAGCAAGGCATTCTGCTCATTCAATATTTCTATTTGTAATTCAGCCTCAAAATTCACCGCACTTTGAACATTATCCCATTTAGCCAACGATTGGCGACCAGCATTTTTCAAACTTGCACAATGTTGATGATGCACTACAACGGTGTTTTCTTGTGTACAACATCCCACAATGGGATCACCTGGGATTGGATGGCAACATTGAGCAAATTGTGTTTTACCCACTTGCATTGGTGCAATAGTGAGTATTTTTGATTCAAATTCAAAATTCTGAGTATTAGCAGATTCTAACGGCACGCCCACAAATTGATGCGCAATGATGAAGGCAGATTGATTGCCTAAACCAATTTCTCGTAATAATTCATCTAAAGAAGAAAGCGATAAAGCATCTAATACAGTTCTAATTTGTTGAATAGAAAAATCACCTAAATTATGAGGCTGTAATGCTGCATTAAGCTCAACTTCACCTAATTTCACTGCATCCTCTTCACAACGCTGTTTGAGATAATGGCGAATCCGTGTTTTCGCACGAGCAGTTACCACGAAATTTAACCATGCGGCTTCAGGATGGGCATTTGGATCGGTGATGATATTGACCGTTTGACCAGACTCAAGGGCTTGTGAAAGCGGATAAGGTTTATGCTCAACACTCACGCCAACACAAGTATTCCCCACATCTGAATGCACAGCATAAGCGAAATCCACGGCCGTTGCGCCCATTGGCAATTCAACAATTCGACCTTTTGGCGTAAAAACATAAATCTCTTTAGGAAAAAATTCTGATTTTACATTCTCAATAAACTCAAACGAATTACCTACACTTTGTTGAATTTCGACCAAACTTTGCAGCCAACGTTGCGCGCGAATTTGTGCGGTTGTACTGTCGTTTTTACCATTTTCTTTATAAACCCAATGAGCAGTAATGCCCATTTCGGCGACTTGTTCCATATCCTCTGTATGGATATGAACTTCTACGGGAACACCTTTCGGCCCAATCATTGAAGTTTGCAAAGATTGATAGCCATTTGCTTTAGGTACCGCGATATAATCCTTTACTCGGCCAGGGCGTGGCTTATAAAGATTATGCATTTGTCCCAAAACGCGATAACAATCATCAACATTTTTCACAATCACACGGAACGCATAAATATCCATAATAGAGTGGAATTCTTGATCCTTTATGCGCATTTTTTGATAGATCTTGTAAAGGTGTTTTTCACGCCCCCACACTCGGGCAAAAATTCCTGCGTTTTCTAACCGCACTTTAATCTCTTGTGAAATACGTTCGATTAAATCTTGTCGATTACTCCGCGCCACATCAATGAGTTTTTTCAACACCTCATAACGATGTGGATGCATTGCTTGAAAAGATAAGTCTTCTAATTCATTTTTGATATGCTCAATACCTAAACGATGAGCAAGCGGACAATAAATTTCAAGCGTTTCTTTCGCAATACGGCGGCGTTTATCTGGTCGTAACGAACCAAGCGTGCGCATATTATGCGTGCGGTCAGCAAGCTTGATTAACACAACACGAATATCACGCGTCATCGCCAAAATCATTTTGCGAAAATTCTCGACTTGTGCTTCTTGGCGAGTACGAAATTTCAACTTATCGAGTTTTGATACACCGTCCACGATTTCAGCCACACTGGCACCGAACTCTTCTTTCAGTTGTTCTTCCGTATAAGGTGTATCTTCAATAACATCGTGCAATAGCGCAGCCATTACCGCTTCGTGATCTAAGTGAAGTTGAGCAATAATGGAGGCTACCGCCACAGGATGGGTAATGTAAGGTTCGCCGCTGGAGCGAAATTGTCCTTCGTGCGCATCTCTTGCAATCACAAACGCACGCTTGATGAGTTCAATTTTATCTGCGGGCAAATACCCTTGAATAATTCGATCTAAATCCGCAAACAGTTCCAAAGGAGACCTACTTATCGTTGAAAGAGAAAGTGCGGTTAAAATATCGTGATTTTTTACCGCACTTTTAAAAGATTATTCTGTAATTAATGCAATAGCTGCTTCTTCCGTTTCTTGCACTTTCGCCATTTCTTGGAATTCTTGTGCATCCATAATATCTTGATTAATCAAACCTTTTTCGATTTCACGCAATGCGATTACTGTTGGTTTGTCATTATCTTCTGGCACTAACGGTGCACTTTGATTAAGTTGTAATTGTCTTGCACGACGAGCAGCCGTTAAAATTAAATCAAAACGGTTACCAATTTTTTCTACCGCATCTTGCACTGTAACACGAGCCATAATTTACTCCGATTTGTCAAAAATTACTCTATTGAAAGGGCGCTATAATACTCAATTTCGCCCTATTTTGCTAGTAGCTGTTGAATTAACATTGCATTTTGTTTTTGTTGATAATCTTTAGTTAAGCGTTCCGATTGCAAAATACTTTGCAAATCTTTTAATGCTTTCTCAAAATCATCATTCACAATGACATAATCATATTCGTCATAATGCGAAATTTCACTTATCGCTTTTGACATTCGTTCAGCGATAACCTCTTCACTATCTTGCCCACGACCAATTAAACGACGCTCTAATTCAGGCAATGAAGGCGGTAAAATAAAAATGCTTTTTACTGAAGGCACTTTTTTACGGATTTGTTGGGCGCCCTGCCAATCAATATCTAAAAATACATCAATGCCTTTTGCTAAATTTTCTTCAATCGCAGGTAAAGAGGTTCCATAATAATTGCCACCAAAAACTTTGGCATATTCTAGAAATAAATCTTGCTCAATGAGTGATTCAAACTCTTCTTTTGATACAAAATAATAGTGTACACCTTCAACTTCACCTGGACGTGGGGCACGTGTCGTATGTGATACAGACACCATTTTTTGAGTTGAGCTATCTAATGCCAATAACGCTGAAATTAATGAAGATTTTCCTGCACCACTTGGTGCAGATAAAATATAAAGATTACCTTGGGACATAGATCATTTAACCTTTTCTAACAATTTCAGTCTATTATGCAGATTTCTCTATAAAAAATCATCAAAAGTGCGGTGATTTTTTACGGTACTTTTTCATTCTAATGATGATTTGATATAGATCACAAAAAAGTGGTAGGGTTTATAGTTTTATAAAAATGCTCGTGCTATACTCTGTGTGCTGTCTTACTGAGTGAGCAGTATTACTCAAAGCAAACAGATTTGTTTAACTTAAATAAAAGGTGAAAATCTTATGGCAATTAAAATTGGTATCAATGGTTTTGGTCGTATCGGCCGTATCGTATTCCGTGCGGCACAACACCGTGATGACATCGAAGTTGTAGGTATTAACGACTTAATCGACGTTGAATACATGGCTTATATGTTGAAATATGATTCAACTCACGGTCGTTTCGACGGTACTGTTGAAGTGAAAGATGGTAACTTAGTGGTTAATGGTAAAACTATCCGTGTAACTGCAGAACGTGATCCAGCAAACTTAAACTGGGGTGCAATCGGTGTTGATATCGCTGTTGAAGCGACAGGTTTATTCTTAACTGATGAAACTGCTCGTAAACACATCACTGCAGGCGCGAAAAAAGTTGTATTAACTGGTCCATCTAAAGATGCAACCCCTATGTTCGTTCGTGGTGTAAACTTCAACGCATACGCAGGTCAAGATATCGTTTCTAACGCATCTTGTACAACAAACTGTTTAGCTCCTTTAGCACGTGTTGTTCATGAAACTTTCGGTATCAAAGATGGTTTAATGACCACTGTTCACGCAACGACTGCAACTCAAAAAACTGTGGATGGCCCATCAGCTAAAGACTGGCGCGGCGGCCGCGGTGCATCACAAAACATCATTCCATCTTCAACAGGTGCAGCGAAAGCAGTAGGTAAAGTATTACCTGCATTAAACGGTAAATTAACTGGTATGGCTTTCCGTGTTCCAACTCCAAACGTATCTGTTGTTGACTTAACTGTTAACCTTGAAAAACCAGCTTCTTACGATGCAATCAAACAAGCAATCAAAGACGCAGCTGAAGGTAAAACTTTCAATGGCGAATTAAAAGGCGTATTAGGTTACACTGAAGATGCGGTTGTTTCTACTGACTTCAACGGCTGTACTTTAACTTCTGTATTTGATGCAGATGCTGGTATCGCATTAACTGATTCTTTCGTTAAATTAGTATCTTGGTACGATAACGAAACTGGTTACTCAAACAAAGTATTAGACTTAGTAGCTCACATTTACAACTACAAAGGCTAATTAAAACTTTGAAAAAATTAACCGCTCTTCGGAGCGGTTTTTTATTATCTAGAATTTAGTTTACGATCTAAAAATGAACAAAGGATCACTAAGAATGATTTAAAACAATCAATATTCTTCTGGCTTTCATTCCTATTTAAGATTATATTAGCGCACAACCGTTCGCTCAATGAAATAAAAAATAGGGTTAATATGAATCTCGATCTCCATTTTGTCCATCGTATTCAACAACAAGCCAAAACTCGTGCAAATATGACCGCACTTCGCTATAAAGAACACAGCTTGTGGAGAGATATCTCTTGGAAAAACTTTCAAGAGCAACTCAATCAACTTTCTCGAGCATTGCTTGCTCACAATATTGACGTACAAGATAAAATCGCCATTTTTGCCCATAATATGGAACGTTGGACAATCGCTGACATTGCGACCTTACAAATTCGAGCAATCACAGTACCTATTTACGCAACCAATACAGCCCAGCAAGCAGAATTTATCCTAAATCACGCCGATGTAAAAATTCTATTTGTCGGCGATCAAGAGCAATACGATCAAGCATTGGAAATTGTTCATCATTGTCCACAATTACAAAAAATCGTGGCAATGAAATCCACCATTCAATTACAACAAGATCCTCTTTCTTGCACTTGGGAAAGTTTTATTGAAACAGGTTCAAACGCCCAACAAGATGAACTAACCCAACGCTTAAACCAAAAACAATTATCGGATTTATTTACGATTATTTATACATCAGGCACAACGGGAGAACCTAAAGGTGTCATGTTAGATTACGCTAATCTCGCTCACCAATTAGAAGCTCATGATCTTTCACTTAATGTGACAGATCAGGATATTTCACTTTCTTTCTTACCGTTCTCTCATATTTTTGAACGGGCATGGGCGGCTTATATTCTTCATAGAGGTGCAATACTTTGCTATTTAGAAGACACCAACCAAGTGCGGTCAGCTTTAACAGAAATTCGCCCAACTTTAATGTGTGCCGTCCCACGTTTTTACGAAAAAATTTATGCCGCCGTATTGGATAAAGTTCAAAAAGCACCAAAACTTCGCCAAATTATGTTCCATTGGGCAATTTCCGTAGGACAAAAACATTTTGATTTACGTGCGAATAACAAAACTATTCCATTCTTATTGAAAAAACAATTTGCTTTAGCGGATAAATTAGTGCTCTCAAAACTTCGCCAATTATTGGGTGGTCGTATAAAAATGATGCCTTGCGGAGGAGCTAAATTAGAACCTGCTATTGGGCTATTTTTCCATGCTATTGGTATCAACATAAAATTAGGCTATGGCATGACAGAAACAACTGCGACCGTTTCTTGCTGGCATGATTGCCAATTTAACCCAAATTCAATCGGCACACTGATGCCAAAAGCGGAAGTGAAAATTGGGGAAAACAATGAAATCCTCGTGCGTGGCGGAATGGTGATGAAAGGCTATTACAAGAAGCCAGAAGAAACGGCTCAAGCCTTCACAGAAGATGGTTTCTTAAAAACTGGCGATGCGGGAGAATTTGACGAAAAAGGTAATTTATTTATTACCGATCGCATTAAAGAATTAATGAAAACCTCAAACGGCAAATATATCGCGCCACAATATATCGAAAGCAAAATTGGTAAAGATAAATTTATCGAACAAATTGCGATTATCGCCGATGCAAAAAAATATGTATCTGCACTTATTGTACCTTGCTTTGATAGTTTGGAAGAATACGCTAAACAGATCAATATTAAATATCATGACCGTTTAGAATTATTAAAAAATTCTGAAATTCTAAAAATGTTTGAGCAACGTATTAATGCGGTGCAAAAAGAATTGGCTCATTTCGAGCAAGTAAAAAAATTCACACTACTTTCTCAAGCATTTAGCATTAAATTGGGTGAAATTACACCAACATTAAAATTACGTAGAAAAGTTATTTTAGAACGTTATCGTAAGCAAATTGAAGATATGTATAATTCAAAAGAAGCATAACTAAAAGGCTCTCAATTGAGAGCCTTTCTTTTCTAATTATTCAGGAAATTTTTCTTCTAAAATCAATGCAAGCCCATCTTCATTATTGGTCGCGGTGACTACATTTGCAGCTTGTTTAATTTCATCAGGTGCATTTCCCATTGCGACCCCAAGTCCCGCATGTTCTAGCATATCCAAATCATTAAAATTATCGCCAAACGCAATCACCTCATTGGTTTGTACACCAAAATAATCTTCTAAAAAACGCACCGCATTTCCTTTGGTTGCACTCTTGTGCATCACCTCTAAAAAGTTAGCATGGGAACGACAAATACTCAGATGTGGAAATTTTTCCTTTAAAATAATTTCAATCTCAATGATTTCTTGTGCTTCCCCAATAATTTGAATTTTATGTGGCGAACGTGTCGCCACTTCATCAAAAGGGTGAATCTCAATTTTGGTGACGCTGCGTTCATAAATCACCCATTTATTTTCTACGTCGCGAGCATGGCAATCATTATTTGTATAATAATTTACACCAAGCAAAGGGTGATCCGACAAAACGGTATTAATGTCTAAAATATCTTTTGGTTCAATTTGTACGCTATAAATTGGTTCAAGATGTTGATTCAAAATAAGCGCACCACTAAATGCAACAAGCACATTATTCGTTTCAAGCTGTTTCCAATAAGGCAAAATCCCCAAAGGAGAACGCGCCGAAATTGGCACAAAAGGAATACCATTCACCGTTAAACGCTTAATTGCTGCAACAGTTCGAGGGGAAATAGTATGTTGAGAGGTTAATAACGTGCCATCAAAATCACTAAATACCGCTTTATACATCATTACTCCGAATAAAATTATTTCTCTGCTAGATAAGGATCATCAAAACCTAATCCTTGCATAATTTGGGTTTCTAAACTTTCCATTTCTTCAGCTTCATCGTCTTCAATATGATCGTAACCGAGTAAATGTAAGCAACCATGCACGACCATATGCGCCCAATGCGCCATTAATGGTTTCTCTTGTTCTGCAGCTTCTCGCTCCACGACTTGATGGCAAATAACGAGATCCCCTAACAATGGCAACTCCACCTCATCGGGGCATTCAAATGGAAATGAAAGTACGTTAGTCGGGCGATCCTTGCCACGATAAGTTAAATTTAAGTCATGGCTTTCGGATTCATCCACAATACGAACCGTCATTTCAACTTCATCCCCTTCTGGTTGAACAGCAGCTGTTGCCCACTGCACAATCTGTTCTTCTGTTGGCAAACCCTCTATATTTTCTGTGGCAATTTGCAGATCAACGAATATACTTCCCATTTTACTCTCCTAAATTCTTTTCAATTTCTGACCGCTCTTTTTCACGTTCGGCTTTACGAAGCTCCGCTAATTCTTTGCGACGAATTTCATCTTGCACTTCCCATTCTTCGTATGCTTGCACGACTTTAGCCACCACCGGATGACGCACAATATCTTTGCTATCAAAATAGTTAAAACTTAATTCTGGTACTTTTTCCAACACTTCAATAGCATGGCGTAAACCAGATTTTGTGCTACGAGGTAAGTCAATTTGCGTAATATCGCCCGTAATCACAGCTTTAGAATTAAAACCAATACGGGTTAAAAACATTTTCATTTGCTCAACTGTCGTATTTTGGCTTTCATCTAAAATAATAAAACTATCATTAAGTGTACGCCCACGCATATAAGCCAAAGGCGCAATTTCAATAACATTACGTTCCATTAATTTTTGCACACGCTCAAAACCTAACATTTCAAACAAAGCATCATAAAGCGGGCGTAAATAAGGTTCGATTTTCTGACCTAAATCCCCTGGTAAAAAACCTAGCTTTTCGCCAGCTTCCACCGCAGGTCTCGTCAGTAAGACACGACGAATTTCTTGACGTTCTAAGGCTTCAACTGCAGCAGCAACAGCTAAGAATGTTTTCCCCGTTCCTGCTGGGCCAATACCAAAACTAATATCGTGAGTTAAAATATTATGCAAATATTGAACTTGATTTTCGCCTCGAGGTTTAATCACACCTCGTTTAGTTTTAATCGTTGTACTAAAAACATTATTTTCAGCACGGTTCGGTTCAGCTTGAGATAACATTCGGCTTTCTTGTAAAGCCATATGCACATCTTCCAAATCTAACTCTTTCACTTTACCTTTTACGGGCGCAGTTTCAACATATAAATCTTGAATTAATTTCACCGCACTTTTTATCAATTTTGCATGATAAGGTTTTATATCCTCTTCCACAGTATCAATATTAAAAGTGAAATTATGACGAGCAATGACAAGGTTAAATTCTTTTTCAATAAGTTTTAGATGATCATCAAATGCACCGCATAAAGATTGCAAACGGGCGTTATCTTGAGGTTCAAGAGTAAATGAAAGCATGAGTATACTAAGCTGGTGAAAATTGCAGTTATTCTAGCGTAATTACCACTTCATGGGAAATAATCATCGCTTTGTTTCCCCCCGATATCCTTTCCATAATATGCATTCTTAATTATATGACAAGTTGGATATATTATGACCGAATATAACCCTTACGACGAACTTAGATTACATTCAGCCAACCACGCTATAAGCAAAATTCAAAGCAATCAATATATTGAAGGAGAGCTAATCACTCTCCTTTTATTTTGCCATAAATAAAAATTGAGAATTATTTGCATTTGAATGAATTTGGAAATAGAATAAGGGTCATTCAGGCTTAATTAAAACATTCATTCTCATAAAACAAGGAGTTTTCAATGACATTCAAATCTTTCAAAATTGCGACACTCGCTGCCGCACTTACATTCTCAGGAAGTAGCTTTGCCGACATTACCGTTTACAACGGCCAACATAAAGAAGCTGCAAAAGCCGTAGCTGATGCATTTACGCAAGAAACTGGCATCAAAGTTACTTTAAATAGCGCTAAAAGCGAACAGTTAGCTGGTCAACTTAAAGAAGAAGGCGATAAAAGTCCAGCTGATGTATTCTATTCAGAACAAACATCTCCATTTGCCTCACTTTCTGAAGCGGGTTTATTAGAACCACTTTCAGCCAATACTATCAAACAAACCTCTCACCAAGGTGTACCGGTTGCGCCTAAAAAAGATTGGATCGCATTAAGTGGTCGTTCTCGTGTTGTGGTTTATGATCACACTAAATTATCTGAAAAAGATATGGAAAAATCAGTGCTTGATTACGCGACACCAAAATGGAAAGATAAAATCGGTTATGTACCAACCTCTGGTGCATTCTTAGAACAAGTTGTAGCGATTGTTAAACTAAAAGGCGAGAAAGTTGCGCTTAATTGGTTAAAAGGCTTAAAAGAAAATGGTAAACTTTACGCGAAAAACAGTGTTGCATTACAAGCTGTTGAAAATGGCGAAGTGCCTGCTGCTTTAATTAATAACTACTACTGGTATGCTTTAGCAAAAGAAAAAGGCACAGAAAACTTAAAAACTCGTTTGTACTTTATTCGTCATAAAGACCCTGGTGCGTTAGTCACTTACTCAGGTGCTGCAATCTTAAAATCATCTAAAAATAAAGAAGAAGCGAAAAAATTCGTAGACTTCTTAGCAAGCAAAAAAGGTCAAGAAGCCTTAGTTGCTGTACGTGCAGAATATCCATTACGTACAGATGTGACTTCGCCATTCAATATGGAACCTTATGCTAAATTGCAAGCGCCGGTAGTGTCAGCAACTACAGCTAAAGATAAAGAACAAGCAAATAAGTTAATTGAAGAAGCTGGTTTAAAATAAGCCCGCTAACGTCGCAACTGTATTTTCACCAAAAGTGAAAATACAGTTGTAACATATAAAGGACTATCTTTTGACCCGAACTCCCCCACTTTGGCTCACCATCATTATTTTACTTATTGGTTTACCGCTCTTATTACCATTTCTGTATATTCTTTTCCGTGCGATTGAAGTCGGATTAGATCGTAGCCTTGAGCTTCTTATTCGCCCGAGAATGGGGGAATTACTGAGCAACACAATGCTTCTAATGGTCTGCGTAACCATTGGTTCCATTTTTCTCGGTACGCTTTGTGCATTTTTACTTGAACGCTATCGTTTTTTCGGTAAATCATTTTTTGAAGTGGCGATGAGTTTGCCACTTTGTATTCCAGCCTTTGTGAGTTGTTTTACTTGGATCAGCCTAACCTTTCGAGTAGAAGGCTTTTGGGGAACAATTGGCATCATGACATTAAGTTCTTTCCCACTCGCTTACTTGCCTATTTCTGCTACACTTAAACGACTTGACTGCTCCCTTGAAGAAGTAAGCCTTTCATTAGGAAAAAGCCAAACTTACACCTTTTGGCACGCTATTTTCCCGCAATTAAAACCAGCAATCGGTAATAGTTTATTGCTAATAGCATTACATATGCTCGTGGATTTCGGTGCAGTTTCAATTTTAAATTACCAAACATTCACCACAGCTATTTTCCAAGAATATGAAATGTCTTTTAATAACAGCACAGCAGCACTACTTTCCGCTGTATTAATGGCAATTTGTAGCATTATTGTGCTGGGAGAAACATTCTTCCGTGGTAAACAAACGCTTTACAACAGTGGCAAAGGCGTTACTCGTCCTTATCCAGTAAAAACACTTTCTTTTGGCAAACAATGTTTAACCTTCGGATTTTTCTCTAGCATATTCATCTTAAGCATTGGCGTGCCTGTGATTATGTTAATTTACTGGCTTATTGTGGGAACTTCACTCGAAAGTGCGGGTGATTTTTCAGAATTTTTATCAGCATTCAGCAATTCATTTATTATTTCAGGCTTAGGCGCATTGCTCACCGTAATTTGTGCGTTGCCATTGGTTTGGGCAGCCGTACGCTATCGTAGCAAATTAACCGTTTGGATTGATCGGTTACCTTACCTATTACACGCCGTACCCGGCTTAGTTATCGCATTATCGCTGATTTACTTTACGATCAACTATGCTAACAGCTTATATCAAACCTTTTTAGTTATTATCGTGGCTTACTTTATGCTCTATTTACCAATGGCACAAACCACACTTAGAGCCTCACTTGAGCAACTTTCTGATAATATTGAGAAAGTCGGACAAAGCCTAGGACGAAGCCCATTCTATATTTTCCGAACTTTAACATTACCCGCAATGCTACCAGGCATTGCGGCGGCATTCTCTCTAGTATTTTTGAATTTAATGAAAGAGCTTACTGCAACGCTTTTGCTCACGCCAAACGACATCAAAACCCTTTCGATTGCCGTTTGGGAATATACCAGTGATGCGCAATACGCTGCGGCAACGCCTTATGCCTTAATGCTCGTTCTCTTTTCAGGGATTCCTGTGTTTTTATTGAAAAAATGTGCATTTAAATAAAATGATAAATAATCCGTTATTATCCGTTAAAAATCTCAATAAATTTTTTAATGAACAACAAGTTCTACACAATATTTCCTTTACCTTGCAACGAGGTGAAATCCTCTTTTTGCTTGGCGCTTCTGGTTGTGGAAAAACAACGTTATTGCGAGCGATTGCAGGATTTGAACAACCCAATACGGGTGAAATTTGGCTAAAAGAGCGGTTAATTTTTGGCGAGAATACAAATGTACCAACACAACAGCGCCATTTAGGTTATGTGGTACAAGAAGGCGTGCTTTTCCCTCACTTAAATGTCTATCGCAACATTGCTTACGGGTTAGGGAATGGCAAAGGGAAAACGGATACAGAAAAAATTCGAATTGAGCAGGCAATGCAACTCACTGGAATTAGTGAACTGGCAGAACGTTTTCCTCACCAACTGTCAGGCGGACAACAACAACGAGTGGCTCTTGCGCGAGCGCTAGCGCCAAATCCAGAACTGATTTTATTAGACGAACCTTTTAGTGCCTTAGATGAACACCTTCGCCAACAAATTCGTCATGATATGCTGAAAGCACTACGTCAAAGTGGTGCATCAGCGATTTTCGTCACCCATGATCGTGATGAAGCATTACGTTATGCGGATAAAATCGCTGTTATCCAACAAGGAAAAATTTTACAAATCGACACGCCTCGTACACTTTATTGGTCGCCTAATCATATTGAAACCGCAAGTTTTATTGGTGACAACATCGTGCTATCGGCGAATCTGATTGATGAAAACACTGTTCAATGCCAATTAGGTAATATTCCTGTAAAAAACAAATCAATCTCGCTGAAACAAGGTAAGATTTTACTTCGCCCAGAACAATTTAGCCTATTTAAAACATCGGAAAATCCAACCGCACTTTTCAAAGGGCAAGTAAAACAAATCGAATTTAAAGGGAAAATTACCACTATTCAAATTGAAATTAATGGCTACGCAATATGGATTGAGAACATCATTTCCCCCGATTTATCTATTGGCGATGAGCTAGCAATTTATTTGCATGGAAAAGGGCTTTTTTACGCCTAAGAATAAAGCCTTATCTTCACAATAAGGCTTTATTTTTAAACAATATATTCAGAAAAAATTTGTTCAAGATTTGATATTAAACAGTCTGCCCCTAAAATATTTTCCCCTTTCCATGCCTGTTGCAAAATGTCTGTAGAAAATTGCTGGCTTGCCAATTCAGCTAACGGCAAATAACTGATATGCCAAGGCTCCCGCCCCACTTTCTTATTGGACTGCATATTCATAAAAGGCAAAGCAAAATCAAAGTGCGGTAAATTTTCGGTAAGAAATTCACTCAATTCAAAGAAATAGCCGCCTTTTTCATATTCCCAAGGCTCCAGTTGTAAAGATTGACCTTGTGGCAAAAGATCGGGATCGAAAATATCCACTTCCGTTCCCCAATGATGACGGCTAGCCCCTGGCAATGCAGACCAACGTAAAATCGCCTGACATTTTTGCCAGTCATCTAATTGGCTCAAATCTAATGCTTTGCCTACGTCATCATGGACTTTTCGCTCGCCCTTAAATTTGCTGTTCCAAATAAGCTGTTGCCTTTCAAAATCACGAAAACTACTCGCTGGCTGTAAATTAAAGCCATTTTTTGCCGCACTTTGTTGCAACCCTTGAAATGCGCTCACCGCTTGTGTTTGCAAAAAATGATTGGATGAATGAGTTGTGGGTAAATTGACTAAATGCTCACGGGACTTTCCTGTAAGCATTTCTGGCGTTAATTTCATTTTAGCTATCCAATAAATTCACTAACATTTTGTGATAAATTTCACCGCACTTTCCAAGATCTTCAACACTGACACATTCATTTACTTTATGAATTGTTGCGTTAAGCGGACCAAATTCCACTACTTCAGCGCCCATCAATGCAATAAAACGACCATCTGACGTGCCACCACCTGTTTCAGCCTTTGGCGTTATGCCTGTGATTTCCTCAATAGAGGAGGTTATCGAATCTAATAATTTACCTGGTTTTGTTAAAAACGGTTTACCTGATAAATTCCATTCAATACAATATTTCAAATTGTGTTTTTCTAGCATTTCAGCCACTTTTTGCTTGATGATTTCATCCGTTACTTCTGTGCAATAACGCAAATTGAACTGAATATATAACTCGCCTGGAATCACATTATTACTTCCTGTACCCGCATGAATATTAGCAATTTGTAGGCTTGTGGGAGGGAAAAACTCATTGCCTTCATCCCATTGGTAAGTTGTTAATTCTTGCAAAAATGGGGCTGCTTTATGGATTGGGTTTTCGGCTAAATGCGGATATGCCACATGCCCTTGAATCCCCTGAATATAAAGATTTCCTGTAATTGAACCGCGGCGACCATTTTTGACAACATCGCCTAAGTTTTTAGCACTCGATGGCTCGCCAACCATACAATAAGTAATTTTTTCACCACGCGCCATTAAAGTCTCAACCACGCGTACAGTACCATCTTTTGCAGCAGCCTCTTCATCAGACGTAATCAATAATGCAATTGTGCCTTTATGATTAGGATTTGATTTTACATATTCTTCTGCCGCCACAATCATTGCTGCAAGGGATCCTTTCATATCCGCCGCACCACGACCATAAAGCATGCCATCAATAATCTCAGCAGAAAACGGAGAATACGACCATTGATTTTCATCACCAGTAGGCACAACATCCGTATGCCCGGCAAAAGCAATCACAGGCTCACCCGCTCCGTGCTTTGCCCACAAATTCAGCGTATCATTAAAAGGCATCCATTCAATTTGAAAACCTAACTTTTCTAAACGTTCGGCGATAATTTGCTGACAGCCTTCGTCATTAGGGCTAATAGACGGGCGACGAATTAAATCTCGCGCCAACGAAACCACTTTTTCTCTCATAAAAACTCCTAAAAAATAACCGCACTTTAAGCAAAAGCAGCCTGATATTCCTTTTCATTAAATCCAATTAATGCCTTTCCATCTTGTAAAATAATTGGGCGTTTAATTAAGGTTGGATTTTCCGCCAACACGGAAAGTGCGGTCGTTTTATCAAGGGAATTTTTAACTTGTTCATCCAAATTACGCCAAGTTGTACTGCGTTTATTCACCAACACATCCCAGCCAAATTGAGCTTCCGCTTGGACTAAAAAATTCGAATCTAAACCATCAATACGGTAGTCGTGAAGTTTGTGTTCAATATTGTGATCTGCTAGCCATTTCAACGCTTTTTTTACTGTATCGCAATTTTTAATGCCGTAAACTGTAATCATGTTTCACCTAAAAACAAAAAATCCTCAATCTAATCAGACTGAGGATTTTAACCCTTATACTACTTCATCTCAAATGAATTAACTTAACAACTTATTGATACGTTTAATAAATACAGATGGATTTTCCAAAGATCCACGCTCTGCTAACATAGCTTGTTCGAGCAACAATTCTACCCAATCAGCAAATTCAGTTTCATCTGCAATATCAGCTACTTTTTTCACTAAGTGGTGTTCTGGATTCAGTTCAAAGGTGTATTTTACTTCTGGTACTGGTTGCCCTGCAGCGGCAAACAATTTCGCCATTTGCGTCGTCATTTGATCATTATCCGTAGAAACCACCGCTGGTGTATCCGTTAAATTGTGAGTTAAACGTACCGTTTTCACCCGTTCGCCAAGCAAGTTTTTCACACGCTCAATAAAACTACCAAAGGCTTCATCTTGTTGTTTTTGTGTTTCAGATTCTTGATCTGCTAAATCGCCTAAATCCAAATCTGCTTTCGTGATACTTTGTAATGGTTTACCATCGAATTCAGTTAAATAGCTTAACATCCATTCATCAATGCGATCGGAAAGCAATAAAACCTCAATGCCTTTTTTATTGAATAATTCCAAGTGCGGGCTATTTTTCGCTGCAACATAACTATCCGCTGTAATGTAATAGATAGCTTTTTGCCCCTCTTTCATACGCGAGATGTAATCTTCTAAAGAGACGGTTTGCTCGCTGCTATCATGATGTGTTGAAGCAAAACGCAATAACTTAGCGACGGTTTCTTTGTTAGCAAAATCTTCTGCAGGGCCTTCTTTCAAGACTAAACCAAACTCTTTCCAGAATTGAAGATATTTTTCTGCATCATCTTTTGCTAATTTTTCTAGCATTTGTAATGAACGCTTAGTTAATGCTTTGCGTAATGCAGCAGTAATTTTATTATCCTGTAAAATTTCACGAGACACATTTAATGGCAAGTCATTGCTATCGATTAAACCACGCATAAAACGGAGATAATTCGGCATAAATTGCTCAGCATCATCCATAATAAATACGCGTTGAACATAAAGTTTTAAGCCGTGTTTATGTTCGCGATTAAATAAATCCCAAGGTGCTTTAGCTGGCACATAAAGCAAACTAGTATATGCTTGATTTCCTTCAACTTTGTTATGCGCCCAAGTCACAGGATCAGCAAAATCGTGGCTTAAGTGTTTGTAAAACTCTTTGTATTCCTCATCGGAAACATCATTTTTAGAACGCGTCCAAAGTGCATCGGATTTATTAATTTTCTCCCATTTTTCACCGCACTCTTTACCTTCATCATCGTATTCTTTCGTTAGCATTTCCACTGGCAAGCCAATATGGTCAGAATATTTACCAATAATTTCACGTAAACGCCATTCATTTAAAAATTCTTTTTCATCTTCGCGTAAGTGCAAAATCACATCTGTGCCACGGGATTTTTTCTCAATATCCGCCACAGAATATTCACCTTCACCCTCAGATTCCCAAAGCACCGCTTTATCCGCCTCTTCGCCAGCTGCTCTGGTTTTTACAGTCACTTTATCTGCCACAATAAAAGCTGAATAAAAACCCACACCAAACTGCCCAATAAGCTGGCTGTTTTTTGCTTGATCTTGGCCAAGTGCGGTTAAAAATTCTTTTGTTCCTGATTTTGCAATCGTACCCAAATGATCGATGACTTGCTCACGAGTCATACCAATACCGTTATCACTAATTGTGATTATTCCTTTATCCACATCAAAGCTAACACGCACACGCAAGTCGCCATCGCCTTCATATAAAGCTGGGTTGGAAAGCGCTTTAAAGCGTAATTTATCTGCTGCATCAGAGGCATTAGAAATTAATTCACGTAAAAATATCTCTTTGTTGGAATACAAAGAATGAATCATTAATTGGAGGAGTTGTTTGACTTCAGATTGGAAGCCGCGAGTTTCTTGATTTTGTGACATAATTTTTTCCTTCATAAAGATAAAAATTGAACGTCACAGATATAAGAATAAAAAGAAAGATTTCAAGGGGAAAAGAAAAGTGCGGTGAATTTTCACCGCACTTTTATCAGGCTAGTATCAATTACTCTTTTCTTTCCTTCACATTTTCAACCCAGCGTTCTATTAATCGCTTCGCTTCTTGATCCGAACCAAACTTGATGAAATCAATATCAAGTAATTTAAGTTTTGCTGGCTCTGAAAGATGTGGATGCGCTTTGGCATGAATATTTGTTGGCAGTTGGTAAGAATCCGCCTCACGCCAAGGAATTTCTTGAGCTTCAGCAGAAAGAACAAAATCGACAAAGCGTTTAGCATTATCTAAATTGCGTCCATTTTTAATGATACTGACCGCCCCTAACGTATAACCTGTGCCTTCGCAAGGTAAAGCCCCAATAACCGGTGCGCCTTTATCCTTTTCACGCACATAAGTATGCATAAAACCAATATCAACTGCGGCTGCACCAGTAGAAATATTAGCCGTTGCTAATCCAGTTTTCGTGTATTGAGCAATGTTTTTGTCAAGTTCTTTCAAATAAGCAAAGGCTTTATCTTCGCCCATAATTTCAATTAAAGTTGTAAGAATGGTGTAGCCAGTGCCCGATACTCGAGGATCTGGATATTGAATTAACCCTTTAAATTCTGGTTTTAATAAATCAGCATAACACTGAGGTTTTGCAATATTTTTTTCAGCCAGCAGTTTTTCATTCATCCCAATGCCAAGCTCCATAAGATAAATAATCGACGTAGTATCGCCGCGTTGTTCAGTGAGCTTTTTGAATTGAGGCATAATTTCTTTTTGCAGAGGAGAACGATAAGTTTCTAACAAACCAGCATCTCGAGCCTGAAAGTGCGGTTCCAATGTACCGCCATACCACACATCTGCTTGTGGATTTTCTTTTTCGGCTTTGATTTTGCCTAATACAGTCCCAGTGCTATTACGCACAAACTGAGTGTCCACATTATATTTTTTGCTAAAAGCATGAGCGACTTTTTCACAAGTCGTGTTTTGGACGCTGCAATACAGCACTAATTTGCCTTCTGCTTGAGCAGGGGTTGATAAACTTAATCCTAATAAACCGCAACCAAGCACACTGGAAAGTGCGGTCAATTTAAAAGAATTTTTTAAAGAAAAAGAGAGTGTCATGATGCATCCTTACTTATATGAATACAGAAAAAAGTAAGTCAGCCCTTTAAGGAGGAGAGATTAGTTTCCTACGCCAGTGCTAACTGTTTCAGGTTCACGGGTATTTTCTCAGCGATGTCCGCACCCCGACTAACCTCGAATCAATATAAGTTGTAATACTATTTTTGTAAAGTCGGATAAGTTTATGATTTTCTTGATTGTGATATAAAAAAATTAGACTTATAATTCCTGTAAATTTGAACAGATAAAAATTTCATCATGGATATTTCTGAATTACTTGACGGACTTAACGATAAACAACGCGAAGCCGTAGCAGCCCCTCTTGGTAATCACTTAGTGCTAGCGGGTGCAGGCTCTGGCAAAACGCGTGTATTGACGCACCGTATCGCTTGGTTAATTGCGGTAGAAAATATTTCTGAAGGCAGCATTATGGCGGTGACATTTACTAATAAAGCAGCAGCAGAAATGCGTCATCGTATTCAATCTACCCTTGCCAAACACGCACAACATCAATTATTTGGTATGTGGATTGGCACCTTCCACAGCATTGCCCATCGTTTATTGCGAGCTCATCATTTAGATGTGGGATTGCCACAAGATTTCCAAATTTTGGATTCAGAAGATCAACTTCGTTTAATTAAACGGTTATTAAAATTACATAATTTTGATGAAAAAGCTTTTCCGCCTAAACAGGCTTGTTGGTACATCAATAACAAAAAAGATGAAGGCTTGCGACCAAATGACATTGAAGATTTTAATGATCGTCAAGAGCGTGAATGGATTAAAATTTATAAGATCTATCAAGACACCTGCGATCGCGCAGGATTGGTCGATTTTGCAGAATTATTAATTCGGGCCTATGAATTATTTGAGAAAAAACCATTAATTTTGCAACGTTATCAACAACGTTTTCAGCATATTTTGGTGGATGAGTTTCAAGATACCAATAAAATTCAATATAAATGGATCAAAATTCTCGCGGGAGAAACAGGCAAAGTCATGATCGTGGGCGATGACGATCAATCTATTTATGGTTGGCGTGGCGCACAAATCGAAAATATTCAAAAATTCTTGAAAGATTTTAAAGCCGAAACAATTCGCCTTGAACAAAACTATCGTTCTACCGCCAATATCCTAAACAGCGCAAATGAATTAATTGCAAACAATAGTGATCGTCTTGGTAAAAATTTATGGACAGAGGGTGAAAAAGGCGATCCCGTGGGCATCTATGCTGCGTTTAATGAATTAGACGAAGCAAAATTTGTCGCTTCACAAATTCAGGATTGGGTAGAACATGGCGGAAAACTTGATGATTGCGCTGTACTTTATCGTAGTAATAGCCAATCACGGGTTATTGAAGAAGCCTTAATTCGTTGTCAAATTCCATATCGTATTTATGGCGGTATGCGTTTCTTCGAACGCCAAGAAATTAAAGATGCGTTAGCCTATCTTCGTTTGATTAATAATCGTCAAGATGATGCGGCTTTTGAGCGTGTAATTAATACGCCAACCCGTGGCATTGGCGACCGCACTTTAGATATATTGCGTAACTTAACACGCGAACGCCAAATTACCTTGTGGCAAGCAGTACAAGTCGCGACACAAGAAAATATGTTGGCTGGACGAGCCTCAACAGCATTATTGCGTTTCCAGGAATTAATTAATTCACTACAACTTGATACCGCAGAAATGCCGCTTTTCGCACAAACTGATTTTGTGATTAAACATTCGGGTTTATATGAAATGTATAAACAAGAAAAAGGTGAAAAAGGCGAAGTGCGTATTGAAAACTTGGAAGAATTAGTTACCGCGACCCGTGAATTCATCAAACCTGATGATGCAGAAGATATGACGGAACTCACCGCCTTTTTAACTCACGCCTCTTTAGAAGCGGGTGAAGAACAAGCTTCTCCACATCAATCTTGTGTAGAAATGATGACATTACACTCCGCTAAAGGCCTAGAATTTCCTCGTGTATTTATGGTTGGCGTAGAAGAAGGTTTATTCCCAAGTTACCGTTCTTTTGAAGAACCTGGGCGTTTAGAAGAAGAACGTCGTTTAGCTTACGTCGGTATTACTCGCGCGAAGAAAAAACTGACCATCTCTTATGCGGAAAGCCGTCGATTATATGCCAAAGAAGAACGCCATTTACCATCACGTTTTATAGCCGAATTACCGAGAGAATGTATCCAAGAAATTCGTTTACGAGGAACTGTCACGCGCGCGATGAATCTAGCAAAAGTCGGTTCATTGTCGAATACCTGTGCGGTCGAAAATGAATGGAAAATGGGTCAAAAAGTCAAACATGAAAAATTCGGTTTTGGCACCGTCATTAATGTCGAAGGATCAGATAACAATACTCGCCTACAAATTGCCTTCCAAGCGCAAGGCATTAAATGGCTCATTGCACATTTGGCAAAACTGGAAAAAGTGCGGTAGAATCCAAGAGAGTTTTACTTCTACCGATTAATTTCTTTGAAAAGTGCGGTGAATTTTAACTGCACTTTTTTGTATTTGAGTGATTGAATGTTTAAATTTTTCTTCAAACGTATCTTAATGGTAATTCCAACTTTTATTGCCATTACTTTTATCACTTTTGCCCTTGTGCATTTTATTCCTGGCGATCCAGTTGAAATAATGATGGGTGAACGTGGCTTAACACCTGAAATACATCAACAAATGATGCATCAATTAGGATTAGATCTTCCTTTGCATGAACAATATTTTCATTATATTGCTAAAGTGCTACAAGGTGATTTTGGTGCATCATTCCGCACTCAACAACCTGTTCTTACCGAATTCTTTACACTTTTCCCTGCCACAGCTGAATTAGCATTTTTTGCGTTATTTTGGTCGTTATTAGGCGGAGTGATTTTAGGGACGATTGCAGCAGTAAAAAAAGATAGTTGGATTTCTCACACAGTTACAGCTGCATCGCTCACTGGTTATTCTATGCCAATTTTCTGGTGGGGATTGATTTTAATTTTATACGTTTCACCACAACTCGGTTTACCGCAAGGTGGACGTTTAGATAATGAGTTTTGGATCGATACACCAACAGGATTTATGCTCATTGACAGCTGGCTTTCTGGTATGCCTGGCGCCTTCGAAAATGCGGTTAAATCCTTAATTCTTCCTGCAATCGTCCTAGGCACAGTTCCTCTCGCTATTATTACGCGTATGACACGATCTGCGATGTTGGAAGTGTTAGGTGAAGATTACATTCGCACGGCAAAAGCAAAAGGCCTAAGTTATACTCGAATCGTTATTGTGCATGCATTGCGTAATGCGTTAATTCCTGTTGTCACTGTGGTTGGATTAATCGTTGGTCAATTGCTTTCTGGTGCCGTACTGACAGAAACCATTTTCTCATGGCCGGGAATAGGGAAATGGATTATTGATGCCATTCAAGCGCGTGATTATCCAGTATTACAAGGTTCTGTACTGATTATTGCGACGATTATTATTGTGGTGAATTTAACCGTCGATTTACTTTACGGCGTGGTCAATCCGCGTATCCGTCATTAATTGTAGGAGAAATTATGTCTGACACGCCTTTAACTTTCGCGCCGAAAACGCCCTTACAAGAATTTTGGTTTTACTTCAAACAAAACCGAGGCGCACTAATCGGTTTAACCTTTATTGTGATTGTTGTCTTAATCAGCATTTTCGCGCCTTATATTGCGCCTTTTGATCCAACAGAACAAAATCGTACCGCACTTTTACTGCCTCCCGCTTGGTATGAAGGCGGCAATCCTGCCTATCTACTCGGAACCGATGATATTGGGCGAGATATCCTTTCTCGCATCATTTACGGAACTCGAATTTCCGTCTTTGCGGGATTTGTCATCGTATTGCTATCCTGTGCCTTTGGTACCAGTCTTGGCTTGATTTCTGGTTATTATGGCGGCGTGCTAGATACAATTATTATTCGCCTAATTGATATTATGCTCGCGATTCCAAACTTACTCTTGACGATTGTAGTCGTCTCTATTTTAGAGCCATCACTCGCCAATGCCACTTTAGCGATCTCCGTTGTATCAATTCCTAGCTATGTGCGTTTAACTCGAGCTGCGGTAATGAATGAAAAAAATCGTGATTATGTCACCTCCTCTAAAGTCGCTGGCGCAGGTGTTCTTCGCCTCATGTTTATTGTGATTTTACCAAACTGTTTAGCGCCCTTGATTGTGCAAATGACGATGGGAATTTCCAATGCAATCTTAGAGCTTGCGACACTTGGTTTCTTAGGCATTGGTGCAAAGCCACCAACACCTGAACTTGGTACAATGCTTTCAGAAGCTCGTGGTTTTATGCAAGCGGCAAACTGGTTGGTTACAATTCCTGGCTTAGTGATTTTATCTTTAGTGCTCGCCTTTAACTTAATGGGTGATGGCTTGCGTGATGCACTTGATCCAAAACTCAAACAATAGGAAAACAGAATGGCATTATTAGACGTAAAAGAACTTTCTGTTCACTTTGGCGATAAAAAAACGCCATTTAAAGCCGTGGATCGCATCAGCTATCAAGTTGCACAAGGCGAAGTGCTTGGCATTGTGGGAGAATCGGGCTCAGGTAAATCTGTGAGTTCTCTCGCAATTATGGGGCTAATTGATCATCCAGGACGTGTATCGGCAGAATCCTTGCAATTTGAAAACACTGATTTACTCACTTTAGAGAGTAAAGCTAAACGTCAGCTTATTGGCGCTGATGTCGCAATGATTTTCCAAGATCCGATGACAAGCTTGAATCCAGCTTATACTGTAGGTTTCCAAATTATGGAGGCGTTAAAAACTCATGAAGGCGGTACAAAAAAGGCAAGAAAAGACCGCACTTTAGAGCTTTTAAGATTGGTCGGTATTCCAGATCCTGAATCTCGAATTGATGTTTATCCTCATCAGCTTTCTGGCGGAATGAGTCAACGTGTGATGATTGCCATGGCAATTGCTTGCAGACCTAAATTATTGATTGCCGATGAGCCAACAACTGCGTTAGATGTCACTATTCAAGCACAAATTATGGAACTCTTACTCGAATTGCAGAAAAAAGAATGCATGTCGCTGATTTTGATTACCCATGATCTTGCGCTTGTTGCTGAAGCTGCAGATCGAATTATCGTGATGTATGCGGGACAAATCGTTGAAGAAGGCACTGCAACAGATATTTTCCGAGAGCCAAAACATCCTTACACGCAGGCCTTGTTACGTTCATTGCCTGAATTTGCAGAAGGAAAATCTCGCTTAGAGTCATTACAAGGTGTGGTACCTGGAAAATACGATCGTCCAACAGGGTGCTTATTAAATCCTCGCTGTCCTTATGCAACCGAATATTGTCGCCAAGTCGAACCTCAATTGCATCATATCGGTTCACGTAAAGTAAAATGCCATACTCCGCTGAACGAGCAAGGCAATCCCGTTGAATATCAAGGAGCTTAATAATGACGAATGAAGTAAAAGAAAATACGCCATTATTAAATGCGATTGACTTAAAAAAATATTACCCTGTAAAAAAAGGCTTGTTCGCAAAACCACAGCAAGTAAAAGCGTTAGATGGTGTCTCTTTTCAGCTTGAACGGGGTAAAACGTTAGCTGTCGTGGGAGAATCAGGTTGTGGAAAATCAACGCTAGGTCGTTTATTAACAATGATTGAACAACCCACCGAAGGCGAACTGTATTACAAAGGGCATAATTTTTTAGAAAATAATCCTGAAACAAAAGCGCTACGTCGTAAAAAAATTCAAATAGTTTTCCAAAATCCTTATGCGTCATTAAATCCACGTAAAAAGATTGGTTCAATTTTGGAAGAACCATTAATCATCAACACAAAACTTTCCGCCAAAGAACGTCGAGAAAAAGTTTTATCAATGATGGAAAAAGTGGGGTTGCGCGCTGAATTTTATGATCGTTATCCCCATATGTTTTCAGGCGGACAACGCCAGCGTATCGCCATTGCACGTGGTTTAATGTTAGAGCCTGATGTTGTTGTTGCCGATGAACCTGTTTCTGCATTAGATGTTTCCGTGCGTGCACAAGTACTGAATTTAATGATGGATTTACAAGATGAACTAGGCTTGTCTTACGTGTTCATTTCGCACGATCTTTCTGTTGTAGAACATATCGCCGATGAAGTGATGGTAATGTATCTAGGTCGTTGTGTCGAAAAAGGAACAACAGAGCAAATCTTCTCTAATCCTCAACATCCTTATACCAAAGCGTTACTTTCAGCAACACCACGTTTGTCACCAAACTTGCGTCGTGAACGTATAAAGTTAATGGGTGAATTGCCAAGCCCGATTAATCCGCCAAAAGGCTGTGCATTTAATCCTCGTTGTTGGAAAGCGACAGAAAAATGTCGTGAAAATCAACCGCACTTAGAGCAACAAACTGATGGAAAATTAATCGCTTGTTTCCATATTGATTAAATTCATTTTGTCAGATTTATAAATAGGCTCATTTTTTCTCTCGCCAATAGGTTGCAAATCGAGGTTTTCCACGACTCGTGATACCTCGATATTTATAAGTAATCACAGATCCTATCGGAGGGGGATTTTCTCGTTCGCTTAAATTAAAACCCGAACCGATTTTAAATTCTCCCCGATGATTTTTACAGGTTAAAGCGCCCATCACATTTTCAAATTGTCCTTTGCCTTTATGGTGTGCAATGACCGTACATTCTTCATCTTGAGTCGTTTTTAATTTTAAAATCCGATGGCTACGTTTTCGTTCATAAGGTGCATGAGGATCTCGTACTACGACGCCTTCCCCCTTCAAAGATTCGGTTTGATTAAGAAACTTATATAAATGAGCTTTATCTCTCACTGGAATTTGTTCAATAATTTCAATATAAGTTGTTGGATGTTCAAGTAAATACGCTTTCAATTTAGCTAAACGATCAAATAAATTGCCCTCTGCATCAGGCACATCAAAAACATACAATTTCAGTTTTTCCCAACCATCGCCTTTAAAAAATTTTGTGATGGATGAAATTTCCTCAAAATGATTCCGCTCACTAAATAATTCACCGTCAATCGCAAAAGGCGGAAAATCCTTAATGAAATAGGCGGGCGGAGATAAACGTTGCCCTTGTCGGGTTAATAATTGCTTTCCATCCCAATAACCGCGTACACCATCCAACTTTTCTGACATGACCCAACCTTCTATTGGTTGATTATCATAGGTATGAAGAAGCATTAAATCTTGGTTAGCCAAAGCGAAAGAACTCACAAAGAAAAGTAACAAAGTGCGGTAGAATTTCATGATGTTTTTGTAAATTTAAGTGCTGATCATTTTTCTCAGAATACGTTTATCCGGAATAATCCCAAAGCACGCGAATTCACTATTACGATCTAAATCGCAAAAAATCATCACTTCATCAGAAAAAGATGAATTTTTATTTAGGCTAGCGAAGAATGTTTATCTGCTATACAATGCCATCGCGATTTTATTCCCAACAAGGAGCAATCAATGTATTTAGAGCAAATAAAAGCAGAACTTGTGGAAGCACAAGATGTGTTAAACAAATTTATTTCTGACAAAAATAACATTAAATTAATTCAAGAAGCAGCATTATTAATTTCCAATAGCTTCAAACAAGGAGGCAAAGTGCTTTCTTGTGGTAATGGCGGTTCGCACTGTGATGCGATGCATTTTGCAGAAGAATTAACGGGTCGTTATCGTGAAAATCGTCCTGGCTACCCCGCTATTGCGATTTCAGATGTAAGTCATTTAAGCTGTGTAAGTAATGACTTTGGCTATGAATATGTCTTTTCACGCTATGTTGAAGCGGTAGGTCAAAAAGGTGACGTGTTATTCGGTTTATCTACCTCTGGTAATTCAAAAAATATTTTAAATGCCATTGAAGCCGCAAAAGCAAAAGGCATGAAAGTCATTGCAATGACAGGCAAAGATGGTGGGAAAATGGCTGGATTAGCGGATGTTGAAATTCGTGTGCCACATTTCCGTTATGCAGATCGTATTCAAGAAATCCATATCAAAGTCATTCATATTTTAATGATGTTAATTGAGTTTGAAATGGCTAAAGAAGCCTAAAGTGCGGTTGATTTCAGTCGAATTTCTAAAATCCCAAATTTTTTTGGGATTTTTTATTTATGCCACTTGCATAATTATGCATAAAAATGTAATATTTTTTCACCTTAGAAGACGAGAAAATTGAAATGACTATTCGTGTTAAAAATCTAAATTTCTTTTACGGTTCATCTCAAGCATTATTTGATATTAATCTTGAAGCTAATGAGGGTGATACCGTTGTATTGCTTGGCCCAAGTGGCGCAGGTAAAAGCACATTGATTCGCACATTAAATTTATTAGAAGTACCAAAATCTGGCGAATTAAGCATTGCAAACAATGATTTTAATTTATCCAATGCAATGGCAAATCCCAAAGCAATCCGACAATTACGCCAAGATGTAGGAATGGTATTTCAACAATATCACCTTTGGCCGCACTTAACTGTTATTGAAAACTTAATTGAAGCGCCAATGAAAGTGCGTGGCGTAAGCGAAAATGAAGCCAAAGCAGATGCGATGGAATTATTAAAACGTTTACGTTTAGAACAACTTGCCGATCGCTTTCCATTACATTTATCAGGCGGTCAGCAACAACGTGTTGCAATAGCTCGCGCACTGATGATGAAGCCACAAGTTCTTCTATTTGATGAACCAACGGCTGCATTGGATCCTGAAATTACAGCACAAGTTGTAGATATTATTAAAGAATTACAAGAAACCGGCATTACTCAGGTGATTGTGACCCACGAAGTCAATGTTGCACAAAAAGTCGCAACTAAAGTGGTATATATGGAACAGGGAAAAATTGTCGAAATAGGCTCGGCAGATTGTTTTGAAAACCCGAAAACCGAACAATTTAAACAATATCTTTCTCACTAGAGAATAAGGATTTTATTATGAAAAAAACATTATTAACTGCAATTTTATTAGGCGCATCCGTAGCAGCAAGCGCACAAGAGCTTACTTTTGCAATGGAACCTAGCTATCCACCATTTGAAACCACAAATGAAAAAGGCGAGATTATTGGTTTTGATGTCGATGTTGCGAATGCAATTTGTAAAGAAATCCAAGCAACTTGCAAATTCAAAGGCGAAGCTTTTGATGCACTAATTCCAAATTTAAAAGCAAAACGCTTTGATGCATCCATTTCCGCTATTGATATTACCGATGCGAGAGTAAAACAGGTTTTATTCTCTGATGCATATTACGATAGCACTGCAAGCTATGTAACCCTTAAAGGAAAAGCAACGTTAGAAAGTGCAAAAAATGTTGGTGTTCAAAATGGAACCACATTCCAACAATACACAGTAGCTGAAACTAAACAATATACAACTAAGGCTTATGCAAGCTTACAAAGCGCAATTTTAGACTTAAAGAGCGGTAGAATTGATATGATTTTTGGTGATACTGCAGTACTTGCAGATATGATTAGCAAAGAACCAGAAATGCAATTTGTTGGCGAAAAAGTAGCAAATAAAAAATATTTTGGTAATGGTTTAGGCATTGCGATGCATAAATCAAATAAAGAATTAGCTGAGCAATTAAACAAAGGTTTAGCTGCAATTAAAGCAAATGGTGAATACCAAAAAATCTATGATAAATGGATGACAAAATAATCTATGAGTTATGATTTTCTTTCTTTAATGCTTACCGCAGCCCTAATGACTTTAGGGCTTGCGGTCTGTTCATTAATCCTAGGGTTATTTTTAAGCCTAATTTTTGCCGTACTTGAAGCAAATCGTTTTGTTGGTAAACCAACCGCAGTACTTATTGCCTTATTGCGTGGCTTACCTGAAATTCTCGTTGTATTACTCGTGTATTTTGGTTCTACTGAATTAGTAGAAATGCTAACAGGAGAATACATTGAATTTGGGGCATTTGGCTGTGGTGTGTTTGCGCTTTCTCTCATTTTTGCAGCTTATGCTTCACAAACATTACGCGGCGCAATTCAAGCTATCCCGAAAGGTCAATGGGAATCAGGTGCGGCGTTAGGCTTAAGTAAAAGCTATACGTTTATTCATATTGTCATGCCACAAGTATGGCGTCATGCCTTACCAGGTTTAAGCAATCAATGGCTTGTATTACTAAAAGATACAGCATTGGTTTCATTAATTGGCGTGGACGATTTGATGCGCCAAGCGGATCTGATTAATACCAATACACATCAACCCTTCACTTGGTACGGTATTGCTGCATTAATTTATTTGGCAGTGACATTAATTAGCCAAGTTGGTATTCGAAAATTAGAGCTACGTTTTACTCGTTTTGAAAGGGGCGTGAAATAATGTTTCAAGAATATTTAAGCGTAATCGCACAAGGGATTCCAACGAGTTTGTTGCTTACAGTCGTATCGTTGCTGATTGCCTTCTGTTTGGCATTATTTCTCACTTTTTTACTTTCAATGGAAAATAAATGGATAAAAAGTGCGGTCAATTTATACCTTACTTTATTCACAGGCACGCCACTATTAGTACAGTTCTTTTTAATTTATGCGGGGCCTGGCCAATTCCAATGGATTATTGACAGCCCATTATGGTATGTCTTATCCAATGCCTGGTTCTGTGCCGCATTAGCTTTAGCACTAAACAGTGCGGCCTACTCTACACAATTATTTCATGGTGCAGTGAAAGCTATTCCAAAAGGACAATGGGAAAGTTGTGCCGCATTAGGATTAAACCGCATACAAACTTTAAAAATTTTAATTCCTTATGCCTTAAAACGTGCGTTGCCTTCTTACAGTAACGAAATTATTTTGGTATTTAAAGGCACGGCATTAGCTTCCACGATTACGATTATGGATATTATGGGTTACGCACGCCAACTTTATGGTACCGAATATGATGCACTGACAATTTACGGCATCGCAGGCGCGATATATTTAATTATTACGGGCATTGCAACTTTATTGCTACGTAAATTAGAGAAAAAAGTATTAGCATTTGAACGTTTTGAAGTAAGCAAAGCGTAAAGTGCGGTAAAATCTTTAGTCATTTTTAAATCCCAACCTAGGTTGGGATTTTTTATATTTTAATGTGATAGTTTTCTCAAAAAGCTATTTAAAAATAAGATTTCCGAGAATTTTAACTGAACTTTTAGTCAACTATTTTCTACTCCGCCCTAAAATAAATAACGGTGATCGCCTTAGACAATCACCGTTAAATTAAAGTGTTTAATAAAAAGAATTTTACGTATTGTAAAAATTAGAATCCGTAACCTACACCAACTTTCGCACCATAGTTATTAACTTTGGTGTTATCAAAACTACCTAGGCGGTTATACTCAACACCACCATTTGCATACCAGTTACCATCTAATTTATATTTAGCACCCGCTACAACACCATAGCCAATTTTAGTTTCAGAAGAACTTTTATATACTTGGTTAGCTCTATTATCATATTTGAATTGGTTAGCTGCAACACGAGCCCCTACATAAGGTTCAACTTTAGAATTTGTATCAAAATCATATAATACTGATGCACCTAAACCGTGAATTTTCGCACCATCAACTTTTCCGTGATGAGTATAATCACCCGCAACACGCGTATTTCCTAATTTATAACCAACCGCTACACGAGGTTCAATTCGAGTGTTATTACTACCGTTTGCTTTAGTTTGAGATAAACCGATATCGCCTTCAGCATAGATATTCGCATTTGCAACAGAAGCAAAGGCAAATGCACCCACAATAACTGCTAATAAAGATTTTTTCATTGGATAACTCCTTTATTTATTGAATATAACTGGAAGAATATATCACAAAAATCATTCTGTTTCATCGACAAAAACTAATTTTCCTTTACATTTTCTACATAAATATTCAATCTTTTCTCTTACTATTCTATTATGGCGACGAATACTTAGAAAATGAGTTTGACACGTACATCGATATTCAAAGGTTTTACCTTGCACATTTTTTGTATCAAATTGATGGCAAGTATCTGAGGGAAGCTTAAAAATTTCATTCATTACAATCTGCCATTCCCGCCCATGTGGTTTTACACGACCAAACATTTGATACACAATCAAATGCGCAACCTCATGCGGCACGACTTGTCGAATAAATTCATCCGCGTTTTCTAATAACAAAGTGCGGTTAAATTTTATTTCATTTTTTTGTAGGTAAGCCACGCCTGCCTTTATGCCACGCAACTCATAATTTACCTCAGGCATTGTAAATTTTCGCTTAAAATAAGCCTCTGCAAGCTGCAAAGACTGATTCAATTTACGTTGCACTTGCATTTTTAGATGACGAAATGGAATTTGCTCTATTGATGTCATGATTGAAAAGAAAAAACCGCTAGATAAGCGGCTTTTATATAATTTACTAAATTAAAAAATAAGATTATTTTAATCCTGCTGCAACACGTAATTCTGCTGCACGATCCACTTTTTCCCAAGGGAATTGCTCACGACCGAAATGACCATAAGCTGCTGTTTCACGATAGATTGGTTGAATTAAATCTAACATTTTAATTAAGCCATAAGGACGTAAATCAAAGAATTCACGAACTAATGACACTAATAATTCATTCGCAACTTTTCCAGTTCCAAAGGTTTCAACCATGATTGATGTTGGATCAGCCACACCAATCGCATAAGAAAGTTGAATTTCACAACGATCTGCAAGACCTGCTGCAACAATATTTTTTGCGACATAGCGTGCAGCATAAGCAGCGGAACGGTCAACTTTAGATGGATCTTTTCCTGAGAATGCGCCACCACCGTGACGAGCGGCACCACCGTAAGTATCTACGATAATTTTACGACCAGTTAAACCACAATCCCCCATCGGTCCACCAATAACAAAACGGCCAGTCGGGTTAATAAAGAATTTTGTTTCTTTAGAAAGCCATTCACTTGGTAATACCGGTTTGATAATTTCTTCCATCACACCTTCATGTAAATCTTTTTGGCTAACTTCTTCAGAATGTTGAGTAGAAAGCACAACCGCATCCACACCAACAATTTTATTATCTTCATATTTTAACGTTACTTGGCTTTTCGCATCTGGGCGTAACCATGCTAGTTTACCGCTTTTACGCACTTCAGCTTGTTTTTCCATTAAACGGTGTGCATAAGTAATAGCTGCAGGCATTAATACATCCGTTTCATTTGTAGCATAACCAAACATTATACCTTGGTCGCCTGCGCCTTGATCTAATGGATTTTCACGATCAACGCCTTGATTAATATCTGCAGATTGTTTACCAATCGCATTTAGCACCGCACAAGAATGGCCATCAAAACCCATTTCAGAATGTTCATAACCAATATCACAAATCACTTTACGCGTTAAATTCTCAATATCGACCCATGCTGATGTGGTAATTTCACCACCAACCAATGCCATACCGGTTTTTACGTAGGTCTCACAAGCTACTCGTGCTTTTGGATCTTGTTTTAGAATTTCATCAAGTACCGCATCAGAAATTTGATCAGCAATTTTATCTGGATGCCCTTCAGAGACTGATTCGGATGTAAATAAATAGCTAGACATATTTTCTCTCTTTTTCTTTTAAATTTAGATGTATTGACGTATAGACGTCTATAATACGTATTTTTGCTTAATAAGCAAGCGCTATTATTGATTAATCGCAGCAGGAATAGTCAACCAATTACGCAAAATTTGCTCACCGAAGTCTGACATATAAGACTCTGGATGAAACTGAACACCATAAATTGGTAAAGATTTATGCTCCATAGCCATGACCACGCCTTCATCACAAAGTGCGGTAATTTCTAGGCAACTAGGAAAATCTTTTTTCTGTACGCCCCAAGAATGATATAGCCCGATATTAAATTCGCTTGGAAGGCTAAAAAATAATGGAGAATTTGACCGTACTTTTAAAATTCGTTTCTGGCCATGACGGACTTTCTGTAAGTTATACAATGTACCACCAAAAAATTCACATAAGGTTTGATGCCCTAAACACACACCTAAAATAGATTTTTGCTGATAATATTTTTCCAACATAGAAAAAAGTTGTGGATAAACTCGTGGTACATCAGGCCCTGGCGAAATCAATATATGACTATATTTTTCCGCTGTACTTTCCTTTAAATCTTCCACGTTTAAAACATCATAAGGCACATTTAATTTTCGAATTAAATCCACCAAGTTAAAAGTAAAAGAATCGTGATTATTAATGATGAGTAATTTCATAACCGCTCGGCATTCGTTATAATCGAGCAATTTTACGCAAAATGACACAAAGCACAATGCAACATTTTATTGAACAGGCTAATCATTATGGCAAACAACGCACGCCATTTTTCTTTCTCATTGATTTTGAAAAAGAAAAACCATTGATTTGTCCTCTCGAAAATTCTGCACAACAAGGCATTTATTTTGATATTTTAGGGAAAAGAAATTGCACAATTTCTCCACAACCTCTCCCTCTTAATTTTACCAAACATCCAATACCCTTCTCGCATTATCAACAAGGTTTTGAACTTGTTCAAAGTGAATTGCAAAAAGGCAATTCTTATTTATTGAATCTCACCTATCCGACTGAAATTTCAGGAAATATTTCACTTGAACAAATTTTTCATCAAACAAATGCACCTTATAAATTGTGGTTACAAGATCAATTTGTTTGCTTCTCACCAGAATGTTTTGTCAATATTCATGACAACAGCATTTTTACTTATCCCATGAAAGGGACAATTAATGCCTCTCTGCCCGATGCAGAAAATCAGTTACTCACAAATGAAAAAGAACAACGCGAGCATTACACAATTGTTGATTTAATGCGTAATGATTTATCCATGGTGGCAGAAAACATTCAGGTGAAAAAATTTCGTTATATCGATCGCATCAAAACACAAAAAGGTGAAATACTCCAAACCAGTTCTGAAATTTGCGGAAAATTGAATGAAAACTGGCAAAATCAAATTGGAGATATTTTATCGAAACTCTTGCCTGCTGGTTCAATTAGTGGCGCGCCAAAAGAAAAAACCACACAAATTATTCAACAAGCAGAAAAACAAAAACGCGGTTATTACACAGGAATTTTTGGCATATTTGATGGTAAAACACTACAAAGTGCGGTGGCCATTCGATTTATTTCCCAAGTAGATGAAAAATTTTATTTTCATAGTGGAGGCGGGATTACCATTCATAGCAATGTGCAAGATGAATATGAAGAATTGTTAGAAAAAGTCTATTTACCGATTGAAGGTGCTGATTAATGTATTCTCTATTTGAAACCCTTTGTATTGAAAACGGGACAATTCAAAATATCGATTTACACCAAACACGGTATGAACGTAGTTTGCGTGAATATTATGGCAAAAGTGCGGTGAAAATTTTTAATCTTTTTTCACTCATTCAACTGCCTGAGCCCTTACAAAATCGATTAGTTCGCTGCCGCATTGATTACAATGCCAAAACAACACAAATTCAATATTTTGAATACCATCGAAAAATTTACCGCACTTTTCAACCTGTAATTTGTGACGATATCGAATATTGCTTGAAATATGCTGATCGCAGTTTAATTAATACATTGCTTGCTCAACGAGGCACTTGTGATGAAATTATTATTATCAAAAATGGAAAAGTGACAGATTGTTCCATTGGTAATTTAATTTTCCGCCAAGGAGAAAAATGGTACACACCAGACACCCCATTACTTAGAGGCACACAACGAGAAAAATTATTACAAGAGGGGAAAATTCAAGAAAGCACAATATTCCAAGAAGATATTGTCAATTTTGATGAAATTAAAATCATTAATGCAATGAATAGCTTATAAAAAATAAGCCGACTGGTTCAGCCGGCTATTTTATTACAATTATTTTTCGGAATTTTTCAATAATTCCGCATGTGCTTTTTTCTGACTTTTCATTTTCGCACTGATCTCTCGACGTTGCGTAGAAAGCTCCGCATTGCGAATTGTGTAATCATCGACACGACCTTCATAGTCATCACGCATACTTTCAATAATTCCGCGTACCTCTTCGATAGTCATATCATCACGAATGTATTGATTTAAGTTATCTAACAATAATACGCGTTTTTGATTATCACGGATTTTACGATTATTGTCTTCCATATCGCGCTTAATTTTGTTTTTCGAACGATACATACGCACGTATTCCAACACCTCTTGGAAAGATTGCTTGTTTACAGTTTCCATAATGACTCTCTTTTAGTAAGAAAATTGATGGCGGTAATGTAGCCTCTTTTTGGTAATTCGTCAAAAGCTGAAAGTAAATTTTGTGAGTCAGCTCAAAAAAATTTTTTATTTACCAAAAAAGCGTTTGATTCTCTGCTTTTGTAGTGATAAAACAGATTCAACTATCTACAAAAATAAGGAAACACAATGTCACAAGTCTTTAATTTTAGCGCTGGACCAGCGATGATTTTTCCAGAAGTACTACAAAAAGCACAAGGTGAACTGACAAACTGGCTCAATCAAGGTGTGTCCGTGATGGAAGTAAGCCATCGCGGTAAATATTTCATGGAGCTTATTGCACAAGCAGAAAAAGATCTACGTGAGGTTTACAATATTCCTGATAACTATCGCGTACTTTTCCTACAAGGCGGTGCTCGCGGTCAATTTGCAGCGATTCCGATGAACTTGATCGGTAAAAAAGGCAAAGCCCTTTATTTAAATAGTGGACATTGGTCAGCTACAGCGGCAAAAGAAGCAAGAAATTTTGCAGAAATTGATGAAATCACTATTGTAGAAAATGGCGAACAGACTCAAATTACCGATCTTGATTTTAGCCATATTGCTGATCAATATGACTACGTTCATTATTGCCCGAATGAAACTATCAGTGGTGTAGAGATTTTTGATGTACCAAATGTGGGCGATGCCGTATTGGTCGCTGATATGTCTTCAAATATTCTTTCACGCCAAATCGATATCAGTAAATTTGGTGTAATTTATGCAGGTGCGCAAAAAAATCTTGGTCCTGCGGGCATTACATTAGTCATTATTCGTGATGATTTAATCGGTAATGCACGTAAAGAAACCCCATCTATTTGGAATTATGCTACTCAACGTGATGCAGACTCAATGATCAATACACCACCAACTTTTGCTTGGTATTTATGTTCCCTCGTATTTAAACATCTTAAAGAAATGGGTGGCTTAGAGGTGATCGCAAAACGTAATACGCTAAAAGCACAAACCCTTTATGATTATATTGATTCGAGCAAACTTTACCGCAATGTGGTAGCAAAAGAAAACCGCTCAACAATGAATGTCACTTTCATCACTGGCAATGCTGAATTAGATGCAAAATTTGTCGCAGAATCCACTGCTGCGGGCTTACAAGCCTTGAAAGGCCACAAAGTTTTAGGTGGAATGCGAGCATCTATTTATAATGCTATGCCACAGGAAGGTGTTGAGGCACTCATTTCATTTATGAAAAAATTTGAAGCTGAAAATCTTCCTCAATAGTTAAAGAACATTTTCAATGGGCGTATTTACTACGCCCAAATTTACTTGAAAATTAATCCTAATCCACATCAATATTTTCAAATAACACTATGCAGTACATAAATATTGCCAATCGTGGCGTACAATCCTTATCACCTTATCAAGCAGGCAAACCCATTGAAGAATTAGAACGAGAACTTGGCATTTCCAATATCGTTAAACTGGCCTCAAACGAAAACCCATTTGGTTTTCCAGAAAGTGCAAAAAAAGCAATTTTCGAACAATTAGATAAGCTGACTCGTTATCCAGATGCGAATGGCTTTGAACTAAAACAAACTATCGCAAAAAAATTTGGCGTTCAACCAAATCAAATTACGCTCGGAAATGGCTCAAATGATTTATTAGAACTTTTTGCTCACACCTTTGCAACCGAAGGCGATGAAATCATTTATTCACAATATGCCTTTATTGTTTATCCTTTAGTAACTAAAGCGATTAATGCAGTTGCAAAAGAAATTCCAGCTAAAAATTGGGGGCACGATTTACAAGAATTTTTGACCGCACTTTCTGATAAAACAAAGCTAATTTACATTGCTAATCCCAATAATCCAACGGGTAATTTTTTAACGTCACAAGAAATTGAAGATTTTTTAGCAGAAGTTCCCAAAAATGTAATCGTGGTATTAGATGAAGCCTACACTGAATTTACCAAATCTGAAGAACGAGTAGACTCTTTCAGTTTATTAAAAAAATATTCAAATTTAATTATTTCACGCTCTCTTTCTAAGGCCTATGGCTTGGCGGGTTTACGCATTGGTTATGCTGTATCTAATCCTGAAATCGCAGATTTATTAAATCGAGTTCGACAACCATTTAACTGTAATTCTTTGGCGTTAACCGCTGCTGTTGCCGTAATGAATGATGATGAATTTGTTGAAAAAGTAGCTGAAAATAATCGATCAGAAATGAAACGTTATGAAGAATTCTGCCAACATCATCAATTAGAATATATTCCTTCCAAAGGAAATTTTATAACGATTGATTTCAAACAACCTGCCGCACCAATTTATGATGCATTATTACATGAAGGCGTAATTGTTCGCCCAATCGCTGGGTATGGCATGCCGAATCATTTGCGCGTAAGTATTGGTTTACCTGAAGAAAATGATCGATTTTTTACCGCACTTTCTAAGGTATTAAAGCTTGCCTAGACTATTTATTCAATAAAAAACAAATTTATTTGTATAAAAAAACCCGCTATAAGCGGGTTTCATTTTTCTCATATCTTAAGCGTGTTTTGCTGCAACTTCAGCTAATAAAGTTTGTAATTCACCAGATTGATACATCTCTAAAATGATATCACAACCACCAATTAATTCTCCCTCCACCCATAATTGTGGAAAAGTTGGCCAGTTTGCATATGCTGGTAATTCAGCACGAATATCTGGATGTTGCAAAATATCTACATAACCAAAAGGTACTTTACAATTCATCAATGCTTCAGATGCACGAGCAGAAAATCCACAAGATGGTAATTTTGGTGAACCTTTCATATAAATAAGAATTGGATTTTCACTAATTTGCTTTTTGATTTTGTCTAAGGTTTCCATAATGTTCCCTATAAATAAATGAGAACCGCATTCTATCATAAGTTAAAACTTGATTGAAATGCTTGGTTTTAGATTCATATAAAACAAAAGGCCTAAACCGAAGTTTAAGCCTTTTGCTGTATTTAATCTTTCGTTAAACGAATACTAAAATTATTTAGTACCGTTAACTGCGATTTCTACACGACGGTCTGGAGCAAGACAAGCGATAAGCGCTTTACGACCTTTAACTTGGTCACAAGTTGCGCCAGTCACTGGGTTTGCTTTACCATAACCAGTTGCAGAAATTGCATCTGCAGAAACACCTTTAGCTACGAAGTAGTTAGCTACAGTGTCAGCACGACGTTGAGAAAGTTTTAAGTTACCAGCGTCAGAACCGATACGGTCAGTGTAACCAGCAACAGCTACTTTAGCACTGTTGATTTGTGCGATTTCACCGTAAATACCATCTAAAGCTGCTTGAGCTTGTGGTTTTAAGTTTGCTTTACCAAATGCGAAAGTCACATCAGAGTTTAAGTTGAAAGTTTTGCTTACAACTTCAGGTGCTGCTACAACTGGAGCTGCGCCTTGACCGAAACGGTAAGAAACACCAGCGTTGATAGAACCAATCCATGGATTGTAATCTACAGAGCTGTTGTTAGTTTCTTGAGTACGGTATTTACCTACACGAGTTAACCATTGGTATTCTAAACGAACTGCTAATTCTGGTAATACAGCATATTCTGCACCTACTGCGAATAAACCAGAGGTACGTAAGCTGTGACGGCCTAAATCACGAACACGAGCACCATTAGCATCATAGAATTTATAGTCAGAGCGAACTAATGCAACGCCTGCTTTACCATAAACATCTAAACCATTTAACACTTCATAACTACCTTTTAAGCTTAAGTGAGTACCGTGGTTAGTGTGTTTAGCAACAGTTTTACCAGCTTGACGAGCTTTAGCACGACCGAAATCGTCGTAACCTAACTCAACTGCTAAACCAAGGTTATCACGGTTTAAGATTTGGTAACCACCAAAAACACCGTAAGTGAAAGAGTTACGATGATAACCCACTTCAGAATCTTGAGCATTAGAACGAATGCCATCATGGAAAGATGCTTGACCAGCTTTAACACCTGCATAGAAAGTGTTTTCTTGTGGAGCTGCTTGAGCTACTGAAGCTGCTGCTAAACCAGCAACTACTAATGCGATTGCAGTTTTTTTCATTTTGATGTCCTCTATTTAGTCATCGAATAGTAATAAAAAAGTGTCCTTGTTTATACTGAACTTTTAATTAAAGTTACATTCTAAACAGTCGCTTAACTAGGGTTTTGAATTTGCCCTACTTTTTACCTTTTGACAAATTCAATTCCTTTGTTTACGCCAAAGGAACGTTCAAAAGTCCGCTTATTATCCTATAAAAATTGAAAAGATCAAATTCTTTTGAACTTTTTGTTTGTTTTTTATACAAAAAATACACTTTTCTTAACTAATTTACTCCATAAAACACTTCTTAAAAACACTTAAAATCTAATTCGACATTATTCGCACCTTAAGATATTATCGAAAACACCCAGCTATTTATGTCTTTAAATGAGTTAAATGCTATGTTGCCAAGTCTAAATCGCACTCCACAAATTGAACAAAATGTCCTTAACTATCTCCAATCGCTTAAAAAACAACATTTTGAAGGAGATATCGCTACAAATTATACAGATAGATTAAGTCTTGCTACGGATAACAGCGTTTACCAACAGCTTCCTCAAGCGATTCTTTTTCCTAAAACTGTTGCTGATATAGTACGTATAACAAAATTAGCAAATTTACCTGAATATCAATCTATCAGCTTTACGCCTCGCGGTGGTGGTACGGGGACCAATGGACAATCTATCAATAACAATATAATAGTGGATCTCTCTCGCCATATGACTGCCATTTTAGAACTCAATGTAAAAGAACGTTGGGTTCGAGTACAAGCAGGTGTCGTAAAAGATCAACTTAATCAATTTTTAAAACCACATGGGTTGTTCTTTGCCCCAGAGTTATCCACCAGTAATCGAGCAACGTTAGGCGGAATGATTAACACGGATGCCTCTGGGCAAGGTTCATTGCAATATGGTAAAACCTCTAATCACGTTTTGGCATTACGTGCAGTATTAATGAACGGTGAAATTTTAGATACAAGTGCGGTCAATTCTGTTGATGTTTTAGAAAACATCGATGCGCTTGAATTAAGTGATAGTAGCAAAAGACTCCATCAAACAATCGCACAACACTGCAAAGAAAAAAGAGGGGCAATCATTAAAGATTTGCCACAACTTAACCGTTTTTTAACGGGATACGATCTCAAAAATGTATTCAATGAAGATGAAAGTGAATTTAATCTCACCAGAATTCTCACTGGCTCTGAAGGTTCTCTCGCATTTATTTGTGAAGCTAAACTCAATCTTCTACAAATTCCTCAGTATCGCACACTCATCAATATTAAATATCATTCTTTTGATGCGGCATTACGCAATGCACCGTTTATGGTGAAAGCCAATGCGCTTTCTGTGGAAACCGTTGATTCCAAAGTCTTAAACCTCGCTAAACAAGATATTATTTGGCACTCGGTGAATGAACTTCTTACAGAAAATGAAGAAGATCCAATCCTAGGCTTAAATATTGTGGAATTTGCTGGTAATAATAAAGAAAAAATAGACCGCCAAGTCACCGCACTTTGTCGCTCACTTGATGAAAAAATCGAACACAACCAAGATCACATTATTGGCTATCAAGTTTGTTCTGATTTACATTCTATTGAACGTATTTATGCAATGCGCAAAAAAGCTGTGGGCTTACTTGGTAATACAAAAGGTGCAGCCAAACCAATTCCTTTTGTAGAAGATACTTGCGTCCCCCCAGAAAATCTTGCGGATTACATTAGTGAATTTCGCGCTTTATTAGACAAACACAATTTACAATATGGCATGTTTGGTCACGTCGATGCAGGCGTGTTGCACGTCCGCCCAGCGCTTGATTTATGCGATAAAGAACAAGTGAAATTATTTAAACAAATTTCAGATGAAGTGGCAGAACTTACGATTAAATATGGTGGATTACTCTGGGGAGAACATGGAAAAGGCGTACGATCCCATTACGGCGAAAAATTCTTTACGCCAGAACTCTGGCACGAACTTCGTTATATCAAAACCTTATTCGATCCAAACAATCGCTTAAATCCCGGCAAAATCTGTACACCTTTAGATTCCAGAGATGAACTTTATTCTATTCTTTCGCCGATGCGGGCTGATAACGATCGCCAAATTCCTATCCAAATGCGTGATGAATTTAAAGGTGCAATGAACTGCAATGGAAACGGTTTATGTTTTAATTTTGATGAACTCAGCATTATGTGCCCATCGATGAAAGTCAGTAAAAACCGCGTATTTTCACCTAAAGGTCGCGCAGCCATGGTTCGAGAATGGCTTAGATTGATGGCAAATGAAAATGTTTCACCCGAACAATTAGACTTCCGTAAAACAGAAATAAAACTAGCCTCACTTGTGAAAAGACTGAGCAATACGGTTCAAAAATGGCGAGGCGATTATGATTTTTCTCACGAAGTAAAAGCCGCAATGGATACTTGCCTTGCTTGTAAAGCCTGTGCAAGCCAATGCCCGATTAAAATCGATGTACCAAGTTTCCGTGCGAAATTCTTTCATTTTTATCACAGCCGCTACTTACGGCCCGCAAAAGATCACATTGTGGCAAATTTAGAAATCGCTGCGCCTTATATGGCAAAACAAGCAAAATTCTTTAATTATTTTACCAAGCTAAAAGTCACGAAAACATTAGTGGAAAGAACGCTAGGCATGACCGATTTGCCTTTGCTTTCTGAACCCAATTTGCAACAACAGCTGGTGGAAATTCATTATCAAGGCAAATCCTTGGAAGAATTGGAAGGCCTAAGTGCGGTAGAAAAAAACGATATTTTATTTATTGTGCAAGATCCTTATACCTCTTACTATGATGCAAAAGTGGTACGCGATTTTGTTCTGCTTACGCATAAATTAGGCTTCACACCAATTCTGTTGCCATTTAAACCAAACGGCAAAGCAATGCATATTAAAGGTTTCTTAAAACGCTTTAGCAAAACAGCACAAAATCAAGCCGAGTTTTTAAATCGAATGGCAAAATTAGGCATTCCACTTGTAGGCGTTGATCCAGCCATCGTGCTGTCTTATCGAGACGAATACAAAGAAGCACTACAAGAAAAACGGGGCAATTTTCACGTTCTCACCGCACACGAATGGTTAAAACAAAGATTACAAAATACGGCATTACAAGATAAACTGAAAAACATCGCCAAAACTGACCGCACTTCCGATTGGTATTTATTCCCGCATTGTACGGAATCTACCTTTATGCCTAACAGTCCAAAAGAATGGCAAGAAATTTTTGGAAAATTTGGACAACAACTTAATGTGGAAAAGGTAGGATGTTGCGGTATGGCAGGTGTATTTGGACATGAAGTGCAAAATCAAAAAATGAGCCGAGAAATCTACGATGTATCGTGGCATAAAAAACTGCATGGAAAAGATCCGCACTTTTGTTTAGCAACCGGTTATTCTTGTCGTAGTCAGGTAAAACGTTATGAACATGTGGTGCTAAAACACCCTGTGCAGGTATTATTAGAAATTTTAGCGTAATGAAAGGAACATCATGATTTGGCAAAAAAACTTCACGCTCGAAAACTTAAATCAACTTTGCTCCAACAGTGCAGTTAGCCATCTTGGCATCGAAATCTCTGCTTTTGGCGAAGATTGGATTGAAGCGACAATGCCAGTGGATCATCGTACTATGCAGCCGTTTGGTGTGTTGCATGGCGGGATTTCGGTTGCTTTAGCTGAAACAATTGGTTCCCTTGCGGGTTCGCTTTGTTTGGAAGAAGGCAAAGCTGCGGTTGGATTGGATATTAACGCCAATCATCTTCGCTCTGTTCGTTCAGGTAAAGTAACCGCGAGAGCCACACCAATTAATTTGGGCAGAAATATCCAAGTTTGGCAAATTGACATCCGCACAGAAGAGAATAAACTTTGTTGTGTTTCTAGATTAACCCTTTCCGTAATCAATTTATGACAAAATCCGCAAAAATCGGCGTATTACTTGCCAATCTAGGCACGCCAGATAGCCCGACACCGAAGTCGATCAGCCGTTATTTATGGCAATTTTTAACGGATCCTCGCGTGGTAGATTTACCGCGTTGCAAATGGTATCCACTGCTAAAAGCCATTATTTTGCCATTGCGTTCAAAACGTATCGCTAAAAATTATCAATCGATTTGGACAGAACAAGGCTCGCCTTTACTTGCCATTTCACAACAACAAAAAGACGCATTACAAGCCTATTTAGATAAGCAAAATATCGATACTCAAGTAGAAATTGCCATGACGTACGGCAATCCCTCAATGCAAAGTGCGGTGAAAAACTTGCTTAAAAATCAAGTTGAGCGAATTATTGTTTTGCCTCTTTACCCACAATACTCTAGCTCAACCACGGGCGCAGTATTTGATGCATTCTCTAATGCTCTTAAAGAAGAACGAGGATTAGTGCCTTTTGATTTCATCCATTCTTATCATGTTGATGAAAATTACATTAACGCCTTAGCCGATTCCATAAAAGTGCGGTTAAAACCCGATGAGTTTTTACTATTTTCTTATCACGGTATTCCTCTGCGTTATGAAAAAATGGGCGATTATTATCGTGAACATTGTAAACAAACGACTATTGCAGTTGTTAATAAGCTGGGCTTAACAGAAAACCAATGGGGAATGACGTTTCAATCGCGCTTTGGGCGTGAAGAATGGCTACAGCCTTACACCGATAAATTTTTAGAATCAGCTGCAACACAGAACATTCAAAAAATTGCCGTTATTTGCCCAGGTTTCTCCGTAGATTGTTTAGAAACCATTGAAGAAATTGACAAAGAAAATCGAGAAAATTTCCTAAACAATGGCGGACACTCTTATCAATATATTCCCGCACTTAATGTAGAGCATGCACATATTGAAATGATGGGAAAATTGATCCTAGAAAAACTTGCTTAATAATAGAAATGGTAAAACGTTTCTAAAATCTTCCGCACTTTGCTAAAATCAGCCATTATTTTTTCACAAGGATAAAACATGGCTGATTTTCCTTTAATCGTTGACATCAACGAACAAAATCTTACTGAAATACTGCAACAATCCTTAGAAAAACCACTTGTCATCAATTTTTACGCGCCAACACATAAAGAATCGGCGGATTTTTTGGCACTACTTGAGCAAGTTGCAGAACAATATCAAGGACAATTTATTCTTGGGAAAGTAAATTGTGAAAAAGAGCAAATGATTGCCGCACAATTCCGCATCCAAGCATTGCCAACCACCTATTTGTTTAAAGAAGCACAGGCATTAGATGCATTCCCAGGTGCTCTTGATAAAGCGTCGTTAATCCAACGATTAAGCATTATTTTACCTAAAGAGGAAGATTTAAAATTCCAACAAGCATTAGATTTCTTGCAAGTAGAAAACTATGAGGCTGCATTGCCATTGTTGAAAGACGCATGGGAGCTTTCCGATAAGAAAAATAGTGATGTTGCCCTACTCTACGCTGAAACCTATATTGCAATGAAGAAAACAGAGCCAGCACAGGAAATTTTAAATCAAATTCCATTACAAGATCGCGATAGCCGTTGGCACGGATTACAGGCACAAATTGAGCTACAAATTCAAGCAGCCGATACACCTGAAATCCAGCAATTACAAGCCGATTATGCTAAAAACCCAACAGCTGAAATTGCAATAAAACTTGCTATACAACTTCATCAAGCTGGACGAAATGAAGAAGCGCTGACACTACTTTTCGGTATTTTAAAAACAGATTTAGGGGCACAGAATGGTGAAGTGAAACAACAATTTTTATCCATTTTAAGTGCAATGGGCAATGCTGATCCATTAACAAATAAGTTTCGCCGATTGCTTTATTCACTGCTCTATTAATCGAAAGGTTTATAATTGATAAGCTGTATGGAACAATTTCATGCATAGCAATCATTAGAATAAGCTTGAATTTAATTAATTCTCCTTTTACGAAAAACAAGGATTCTTTATGTCAGATATCAAACACGCAAAACTTTTAATTTTAGGCTCAGGCCCTGCTGGTTATACAGCAGCCATTTATGCGGCACGTGCAAACTTAAAACCTGTATTAGTGACTGGTTTGCAACAAGGTGGCCAACTTACCACCACAGATGAAATCGAAAACTGGCCAGGTGATTTTGAGATGACTACCGGTTCAGGTTTAATGCAACGCATGTTGCAACATGCAGAAAAATTTGAAACAGAAATCGTCTTCGATCATATCAATCGCGTAGATTTATCGTCTCGCCCATTCAAACTTTTTGGCGATGTACAAAATTTCACTTGTGATGCGTTAATTATCGCAACAGGCGCCTCTGCACGCTATATTGGCTTACCTTCAGAAGAAAACTACAAAGGTCGTGGCGTTTCTGCTTGTGCAACCTGTGATGGTTTCTTTTATCGTAATAAGCCAGTTGGTGTGATTGGTGGTGGAAATACTGCGGTAGAAGAAGCGCTTTACTTAGCCAATATCGCAAGTACAGTGCATTTAATCCACCGTCGCGATAGCTTCCGTGCGGAAAAAATCCTTATCGACCGTTTGTACAAAAAAGTGGAAGAAGGAAAAATCGTTCTGCATACTGACCGCACTTTAGATGAAGTGTTGGGTGACAACATGGGCGTAACCGGATTACGTTTAGCCAACACTAAAACTGGGGAGAAAGAAGAACTCAAATTAGATGGCTTATTCGTAGCGATTGGTCACTCGCCAAATACGGAAATTTTCCAAGGGCAACTAGAATTGAATAATGGCTATATCGTTGTAAAATCTGGTCTTGAAGGAAATGCAACTGCCACTTCTGTGGAAGGCGTGTTCGCAGCTGGCGATGTAATGGATCACAATTATCGCCAAGCCATTACCTCTGCCGGAACAGGTTGTATGGCAGCATTGGATGCAGAACGCTATTTAGATGCTCAAGAAGCATAAATTCTCTAACTAATTCCCCTCTTTTTAAAAGAGGGGAACTTTTTCTATATCACGATAAAACTATGAACAAACTTCGCCAAAAATATTTACAAAAATGGCTTCGCGCACAACAGGAACCTATCAAAAAATTAATGCGCGCAAACATTGTCCTAGCTACGCTTTCTGCACTCATTTTAGTCGCGCAAACTTATTTTCTTGCGACTTTGCTTGATAAACTGATTATGCAAAATGTGCCTCGTGATGAACTTATTCCTTATTTTCTCGGGCTAATTATCGGCTTCGGGATGCGTGCTATTATTTTATGGGCACGAGAAAAAATTGGTTTCCAAAGCGGACAATTATTACGCAATCATATTCGTCAAAAAATTCTGGATAAAATACATCTTGTGGGCCCTGCGACAATCAATCAAAAACCAGCTGGAAGTTGGGCAAGCATTATGTTGGAACAAGTAGAAAACTTACATAATTTCTATGCCCGTTTTCTGCCTCAACAAAGCCTTTCCGCTATTGTTCCAGTCGTTATTTTAATTGCTGTATTTCCGTTGAACTGGGCTGCAGGCTTAATCTTAATGATTACCGCACCGCTTGTTCCTCTGTTTATGATCATTGTCGGTATTGCTGCGGCTGACAACAGCCAAAAAAATATGGACACCCTTTCTCGCCTCAGTGCCCAATTTTTAGATCGCTTACGCGGCTTAGAAACCTTGCGTCTTTTTAACCGCACTTCTGAACAAACAGCGCATATTGAAAATGCCACTGAAGATTTCCGTGAAACCACAATGGATGTGCTAAAACTCGCTTTTCTCTCTTCTGCTGTATTGGAATTTTTTACCTCTATTTCCATTGCACTGATGGCGGTCTATTTTGGTTTTAGCTACTTAGGTCAAATTGAATTTGGCACCTATAATGCACCGCTTACACTTTTCACAGGTTTCTTTTGTTTAATTCTTGCACCTGAATTTTATCAACCCTTACGCGATCTTGGCGCTTATTACCACGACCGAGCAGCGGGTATTGGGGCAGCAGATGCCATTGTTGATTTCTTAGAATCCGATTATTTAACCGTTCATCAAAATGAAAAAACAATATCTTTAGAAAGTGCGGTTGAAATTTCTGCCGAAAATTTAGTGGTGCTTTCGACACAGGGTTCAGCGTTAACCAAGCCGTTAAATTTCCAAATCCCAGCAAATCACAATGTTGCACTTGTAGGACAAAGTGGCGCAGGGAAAACCTCGTTAATGAATGTAATTTTGGGCTTTTTACCTTATGAGGGCTCTCTCAAAATTAATGGTCAAGAACTTCGAGAAAGCAATCTAGCTGACTGGCGCATACATATTGCCTGGGTAGGACAAAATCCATTGTTATTACAAGGCACAATTAAAGAAAACTTACTACTTGGCGATATTCAAGCCAACGATGAAGAAATTAATCAAGCATTAATGCGTTCTCAAGCGAAAGAATTTACCGATAAACTTGGACTTCATCACGAAATAAAAGATGGTGGATTAGGCGTTTCTGTGGGTCAAGCGCAACGTCTTGCCATTGCTCGTGCTCTGTTACGCAAAGGCGATTTGCTTCTGCTCGATGAGCCAACCGCAAGCTTAGATGCGCAATCAGAAAATCTTGTTTTACAAGCATTGAATGAAGCAAGCCAGCATCAAACTACACTGATGATTACCCACCGAATTGAAGATTTGAAACAATGTGATCAAATTTTTGTGATGCAACGAGGAGAAATAGTACAGCAAGGTAAATTTGCCGAATTACAACATGAAGGTTTCTTTGCTGAACTACTCGCTCAACGACAACAGGATATCCAATAATGCGCACATTACTTCCGTTTATACGTTTATTTAAATTCGCCAAATTTCCTCTTATTTTAGGCTTGGTGCTGATGATTTTAGGCTTAGGCTCTAGCATGGGCTTGCTTACCGTTTCAGGCTGGTTTTTAGCTGCTACAGCCATTGCAGGACTAGGCACGCTATTTAACTTTTTCTACCCATCAGCCAGCGTGCGAGGTTTAGCTATCGGACGAACCGTCATGCGCTATTTTGAAAAAATAGTGACGCATGATGCAACATTCCGTATTTTGTCCAAATTACGCGTACAAGTATTTGAAAAAATCATTCCTTTAAGCCCAGCAGTATTAAATCGTTATCGCAACAGCGATTTGTTAAATCGTTTAGTGTCCGATGTGGATACACTTGATAGTCTCTATTTACGTTTACTTGCGCCATTTTTCACTGCTGCATTTGTAATCATTGCCATGACGATTGGACTTAGCTTTATCAATATTCCACTCGCTCTTGGTTTAGGCTTATTTTTGTTAATTTTATTAATAATTATCCCAACTGTTTTCTATCGACTAGGACAGCAATTTGGTGAACGCTTAATCCAAGCACGCGCGACCTATCGAACCCAGTTTTTAGAATTTATCCAAGCACAAGCCGAGCTTTTATTATTTAATGCGGAAGATAAATTAAAAGAGAAAATGTCAGCTACAGAAAAAACATGGCAGGAAGATCAAGCCAAAGAAGCAAAATTAAGCGGATTTTCTACCGCACTTGTTCTCTTTCTTAATGGTTTATTAATTTCTGGAATGCTATGGTTTGCAAGTAACGCCGATTTTGGCACAGATGAATATCGCACGGCTTATATTGCACTTTTCACTTTTGCTGCACTTGCAGCCTTTGAGATCATCATGCCATTGGGTGCAGCATTTTTGCATATAGGTCAAGTTATTGCTGCTGCAGATCGAGTAACCGAAATCATTGAGCAAAAACCGCTTGTTGAGTTTAATGGCAACGAGGAATTTGAAACAAAAGTGCGGTTGATTTCTGCGAAGGATTTAAGTTTTTCCTATCCAGGGCAAGAAACGCTTGTATTAAAAAATCTTACATTAGATTTAGAACAACGCCAAAAAATTGCTATTTTAGGCAAAACTGGAAGTGGGAAATCTTCACTCCTTCAACTTTTAGTGCGCAATTATGATGCGAATCAAGGTGAACTTTTATTAGCAGAAAAACCCATTTCAGCATATTCAGAAGAGACATTACGCCGCAAAATTTGTTTTTTAACTCAACGTGTTCACGTATTCAGCGATACACTTCGTCAAAATTTACAATTTGCAAGTACGGATGAAATTTCTGATGAGAAAATGATTGAAGTGCTACATCAAGTTGGCTTAAGCAAATTACTTGAGCAAGAAGGAAAAGGTTTAAATCTTTGGCTTGGTGATGGCGGTCGTCCACTCTCCGGTGGGGAACAACGCCGTTTAGGTTTAGCGCGTATTTTACTCAATAATGCGCCAATTTTATTATTGGATGAACCAACAGAAGGCTTAGATCGCGAAACTGAACGTCAAATTTTACGTTTGATTCTACAACATGCCGAAAATAAAACCCTAATTATGGTCACTCACCGTCTCAGTTCAATTGAACAATTCAATAAAATTTGTGTAATTGATAACGGAAGATTAATCGAAGAAGGCGATTACAATAGCTTAATCACAAAAGAAAATGGGTTCTTTAAAAGATTGATTGAGCGGGTATAAGAAAGGAAGTTGGGCGGAAACCTTCCCAGCTTCTTCTCGGCACACAGTAATTCCGACTTTGGCTGCTTCCTTCCGGACCTGACCGAGTAAACCAGACACCGTTGCGAGAGACCGAGAAGGTTTCCATTGATATCGCAATGCGATTGCGCGCTATTATGCAGAAATTACCGCCGTATTGCAAAGACTAATTCAAAAGTGCGGTGAATTTGGCGAGAATTTAAGCCACATTTTCAGGATTTTAATGAAATGAACTACCTCCAATACTACCCGACCGATGTGATCAATGGCGAAGGTACAAGATGTACACTTTTCGTCAGTGGATGTACGCATGCTTGCAAAGGTTGCTATAACCAAAAAAGTTGGTCATTTTCAGCGGGTGTATTATTTGATGAAGAGATGGAACAACAAATCATCAATGATTTAAAAGACACACGCATTAAACGCCAAGGGTTGACGCTTTCAGGTGGCGATCCACTTCATCCGCGCAACGTAGAAACATTATTGCCATTTGTGCAACGCGTAAAACGAGAATGCCCTGATAAAGACATCTGGGTTTGGACGGGTTATAAACTAGATGAATTAGATAAACAACAACGTGCTATGTTGCCTTATATTGATGTGTTAATTGATGGGAAATTTATTCAAGAACAGGCAGATCCAAGTTTAGTTTGGCGAGGTTCAGCAAATCAAATTATTCATCGATTTAAGTTATAAAAGTGCGGCTAAAAATTCATTTAAAATTTCAACCGCACTTTTCAATAAAATCAAATTATTCTTCTAAAACAACTTTACCGATGTAGCCTAAATTACGATGGCGTTGCGCGTAATCGATACCATACCCAACCACAAATTCATCAGGAATTTCAAAACCAATCCATTCAACAGGCACTTCCACTTCCCGACGAGAAGGTTTATCAAGTAAAGTACAAATTGCAAGGCTAGCAGGCTCACGCAAATTCAAAATATCACGCACTTTTTCCAAGGTATAGCCCGTATCAATAATATCTTCCACAATTAAAACGTGTTTACCTTTTATATCACCGTCCAAATCTTTGGTAATACGAACGTCGTGATTAGTGGTCATGCCAGTGCCATAACTTGAAGTTGTCATAAATTCAATTTCCACAGGTAAATTTATCTGACGAACGATATCCGCCATAAACATAAAGGAACCACGTAAAAGCCCCACAACAACAAGGCTATCGATCTGTTTTTCTTGATAAAATTTTGTAATTTGAGCACCTAATTCAGCAATACGAGCATGAACATCGTTCTCTGAAATTAAAATGTCAACGTGGTGTTTTTTCATTGTGTTTCCTTATTAAATAACAGGGGATAAAATCGTTTGCTATTTTACAAAAAAAAGGCTGAAGTTTAAACCTTCAGCCTTTTTGAACCCTAACGAATTTACTTTCTACTCTACCTGTTGGAGCAACCTGCAATCGCTTAACAGATGTGCGTATAGTAACAGACATTTAGTTATTGTCAATAAGAATAATTCTCAATTTTAAAAATATTTTTTAATTTCCTGAAATTTTCATCTTATCTAACAAAATAGAACCAGTTTGGATGTTAGAACGATGCTCTATATCTTCAGCTACAGCAACCATATTCTTCAACATATCTTGCAATTGTCCCGCAATAGTAATTTCGGCGACTGGATATTGAATTTCACCATTTTCCACCCAAAAACCTGATGCGCCACGCGAATAATCGCCTGTAACAATATTGACACCTTGTCCCATGACATCCGTTACTAACAATCCTGTTCCCATTTGACGTAAAAGTGCGGTCAATCCTCCAGTTAAATTTGGCTTAACAAGCCAGTTGTGAATTCCACCAGCATGGCCAGTGCTTGGCATACCGAGTTTTTTACCACTGTAACTTGTCACTAAATAAGTTTGTAATATTCCATCTTCGACAATTTCACGATCTTGTGTACGAACACCTTCACTATCAAAAGGCGTTGAAGCCAAACGGCGCAATAAATGTGGTCTCTCACTGATATTGAACCAATCAGGTAAGACCTGTTTACCCAAATGATCGAGCAAGAAACTCGATTTTCTATATAAACTGCCACCACTTATTGCTGCGGCAAAATGAGAAATAAGGCCAGTTGCAACATCATTTAAGAAAATAACTGGCACTTCTCGTGTACTAAGTTTTTGAGGATTTAAACGAGAAACGACTTTCTTTGCACAATTTTCGCCAACCCAAATTGGCGATTGGAGTTTGTCAAATTCACGGGAAATTGTGTATTCGTAATCATTTTCTAAGGCATCTTCTACGCCACCAATAACCGAACAAGATAAGGAATAACGGCTTGATAAATAACTTTGCAACATGCCATGACTATTTCCATACACTTTCACGCCTGTATGTGAATTAAAACTTGCGCCATTACTATTTACAATGCGTTCATCAGCTTCTAAAGCCGCCTTTTCAGCCTGAAGTGCAAGTTCTGTTGCTTTATCAACATCCACATCAGCAGCATGATAAAGCGCTAAATCAGGCGCATCAAAAGCCATTAAATCCTTATCCGCAAGGCCTGTGCAATCATCGGGTGAAGTGTATTTTGCAATAGCAAGTGCGGCTTCCACTGCGTTTCGAATTGCACCTTCACTTAAATCTGATGTTGATGCATTGCCTTTTTGTTGTCCCATATAAACGGAAATACCCAATGCACCATCATTAGTAAATTCAACATTTTCAATTTCTTGCAAGCGTGTGGATACTGACAATCCGCTCACTTTAGTGACGGCGACTTCTGCAGTCGCGCCTGATTTTGTTGCTAATTCAACAGCAAAGCTAACTGCTTGACGTAATTCTTGTTCTTGAGCTTTCAAAAGTGCGGTTTGATTTTCGGCTATTTTCATTATTTTTTCCCGTTAAAAATTTGTCACATTTTATATTATTTTGAAACTTTGTGCTAAAATACGCGCCAAATTTTAGTTGAGAGAAATTATGGCAAAACGTAAGAAAAAAGAAGCTTTCGATTGGGAAGATAAAGACCAAGAAGAAATTATTTGGGTAAGTAAAAGCGAAATCAAACGCGATGCTGAAGATTTAAAACAACTTGGTGAAAAGATTGTCAATTTAACCAAAGCTAATCTTGCCAAAATCCCACTTGATGAATCCTTACTTGATGCCATTGAACTTGCACAGCGTTTACAAAAAGAAGCTCGTCGCCGTCAATTACAGTATATCGGCAAATTATTTCGAGGAATTGATGTTGAGCCTATTCGTGAAGCATTAGATAAAATCGAAAATAAACATAACCAACAGCAGGCCATGCTGCACAAAATCGAAAAAGTGCGGGATGAATTAGTAGAAAAAGGTGATGAGGCCCTAACCGATTTATTCAATGATTATCCTGATGTAGATCGTCAACAACTACGTAATCTTATTCGTTCTGCACAAAAAGAACGTGAGCAAAATAAACCATCGAAAGCCTATCGAGAAATTTATCAAATGCTCAAAACATTGATGTTAGAAGATTAAAAAATATTAAATTTTTATCCGCACTTTTCGAGTAACAAATTTAAAAATATGAATATTCGTTGGAATGTAATTTTGGGTCTTATCGCTCTCGGTTCACTGGGATGGTTTTATTCTTTAAATAGCGATAAACCTGATTTGTCAAACTTAGTAAAAAAACCAGATAGTCCAGATTATATTGGAAATAAAATGGAAACTACGGTGTTTTCTCCTGAAGGTAAGAAACAATATCTCTCGACCGCAGACAAAGTGAAACATTATACAGTTGATGGCCATACTGAGTTTGAAATGCCTTTGGTGTACTTATTCGATGTCTCTACATCTAATAATGCTGAAAAATCAAATAATTCAGCAAAATTATTAGAATCACAAAGTTGGAAACTTAGCGCAAAAAAAGCCAAATTGACGAAAGATGAAATGCTTTATTTAGAGGGTGATGTCGTTGCTGAAAGTTTAGAACCAACTTCTCGTTTACAGCGAATTGAAACACAAGTTGCAGAGGTTAACTTAAAAACTCAAGATATTTCATCAGATACAATGGTGAAAATAAACGGACAAAATTTTAACTCAACTGGCTTAAAAATGGTTGGCAATCTACGCCAACAAATTGCGACATTAAAAGAACAGGTAAAAACATATTATGAAATTAACAAACAATAAAATTATTTTACTCGCCACATTAATCATGACCTCTTTCTCTGCTTTCGCGTTGAAAGATGATACGAATCAACCAATTAACATTGTTTCCGATAATCAATCATTAGATATGGAAAAAAGTGTTGTCACTTTTACTGATAACGTTTCAATTACTCAGGGTTCAATTTTAATCAAGGCAAATAAAGTTGTCATTACACGCCCACCTGAAAATTCAGGTAAAAAAGAAACCGTAGAAGCATTTGGTACTCCAGTAACATTTCATCAAAAGCTAGATAATGGTAAGCCAGTAGATGGAAAAGCAAACAAAGTTCACTATGATCTTGGTACTGAATTTTTAACATTAACTGATAATGCTGAATTAAAGCAACTTGATAGTAAGATTAATGGACAACTAATTACCTACGATGTGAAAAAACAACAACTTAAAGCTAATGGTAATGGAAAATCACGTGTAACAACAGTCCTTATTCCATCGCAATTACAACAAGCTAAAGGGAAGTAATTTATGTCAATTCTGACTGCTGAAAATTTAGCTAAGAGCTATAAAAGCCGTAAAGTTGTTTCGGATGTAAGTTTAACTGTAAACTCTAATGAAATTGTCGGTTTGCTCGGACCAAACGGCGCTGGGAAAACAACAACCTTCTACATGGTTGTCGGATTAGTTCGCCAAGATCAAGGTAAAATTATTATTGACGGAGAAGACATTAGTTTGCTCCCAATGCATAATCGTGCGCAACGTGGAATCGGTTATTTGCCACAAGAAGCCTCTATTTTTCGTCGTTTGACTGTATACGAAAATCTAATGGCTGTATTAGAAATACGCAAAGATTTAACCTCTCAACAACGTCGAGAAAAAGCTGATGAGTTGATTGAGGAATTTAATATTGGCCATATTCGGGATAGTTTAGGTCAGTCATTATCTGGCGGTGAACGTCGTCGAGTGGAAATTGCACGAGCATTAGCTGCAAATCCTAAGTTTATTCTATTAGATGAGCCATTTGCTGGTGTAGATCCAATTTCTGTGAGCGATATTAAGAAAATTATCACCGACTTACGTAACCGAGGATTAGGTGTTTTGATTACCGATCATAATGTACGTGAAACACTTGATGTATGTGAACGGGCTTATATTGTTGGCGAAGGTAAAATTATCGCAACGGGTACACCAGAACAAGTTATGAACGATGAACACGTTAAACGAGTTTATTTAGGCGAACAATTCAAATTATAAAAATGAAAATAACTGAACTATTAAGCCCTGAGAATATTCGTCAAGGCGTTAGTTTTTCTAGCAAAAAACGATTATTTGAATCTATCGCACATTTTGTAGAAGAAAAACTTCACTGTGATAAAGGTGAACAAGCGTGCTTTGAATCCCTTTTTGAGCGAGAAAAGCTGGGTAACTCAGGGCTAGGCAATGGCATAGCAATGCCTAAGGCGAAAATGCCTCTTGAGGTATGTGACAAAGCAATTGCCATGTTTATGCAATTGGATACCCCAATTAATTATGATTCGCTTGATGGTAAACCTGTAGATTTAATTTTTGCTATACTCATTCCGGAGAATCAGTGCGAAACATACATCCCTATCTTGGCATCATTAATCGAAAAACTTACCGATAAAAATATGTTAAAACAATTACGCTCCGCCAAAAGTGCGGATGAAATTTGGCAAGTTTTTGAGATTTCAGATAGAGCAGAAAGTTCGCCGGAAGAAACGCAAGAATAATTTAAAGGGGGAATTATGGAAATTATCATTATTAGTGGACGTTCTGGCGCAGGAAAATCTGTAGCCTTACGAGCATTAGAAGATGCCGGATATTATTGTGTTGATAATATTCCTCTAGATTTACTTCCTCAATTGACGGATATTCTATCCCAATCCCAATCTTCGGTCGCAATCAGCCTTGATATTCGTAATATTCCTAATTCAGCCAATACTCTTGAACAAACTCTAAATACCTTACAAAAATATCATCAATTAAAGATTATTTTCCTTGAAGCAGATCGTGGCACATTGATTCGTCGTTATAGCGATTCACGCCGTCTGCACCCACTTTCCTTGAAAGATTTATCTCTTGAAGCAGCAATAGATGAAGAATATCGCTACCTTGAGCCATTAATTCAACACGCAAACTTTATTATTGATACCACTCATCTTTCTACTCATACCCTTGCGGAACGCCTACGCGAATTTTTACGAGGAAATAGTGATAAAGAACTAAAAATCGTTGTTGAATCTTTTGGCTTTAAATATGGAATTCCTTTAGATGCTGATTATGTTTTCGATGTACGTTTCTTACCTAACCCACATTGGGATCCAACATTACGCCCAATGACAGGATTAGATGCACCAGTAGCAGAATTTCTAAATAGTCACACGCAAGTGAATGAATTTATCTACCTCACTCGTAACTATATTGATACTTGGTTGCCAATGTTAGAAAAAAACAATCGTAGCTATTTAACCATTGCTATTGGATGTACTGGGGGAAAACACCGCTCCGTTTATATAGCACAGCAGTTAGGCGAATATTTTCAAGCTAAAGGGAAAATAGTCCAAATTCAGCACAAATCTTTAGAACGAAATAAAAAAGCATAAAAAAGTGCGGTCAAAAATAATTTTATTGACCGCACTTTCTTATAAATTAACTGGTTTTACAATCTCGCTAGGATAACAACCTAAAATCTTTAGATAGTTACTACAATTCTTTAACTCTTCCAAAGCTTGCTGAATATCAGGATGATGGATATTCGCTTCTATTTCGAGATAAAACATTTCTTCCCAAGGTTTCCCATAAATTGGACGAGACTCTAATTTCGTCATATTAATTTGATGTTTTTTGAAAACTAAAAGTGCATCAACTAATGAGCCAATTTGCTGTGAAGTTGTCATTAACAATAATGTTTTTGCCGGGATCTGTGGTGAAACCTCACGCTGTTCTTTAGCAACGACAATAAAACGCGTAATGTTGTTCTCTTGATTAGCAATATTAGTTTTTAATACGCTAAGTCCATATAATTTACCACCATCTTCATTCCCTAATGCCGCAATATTCGGCTTATTTAAACTTGCAATAAGTTGCATTGCATGGGAGCTACTTTCACAATACTCAATATGTACTCGATCAAGACTATGTATAAATTGACTACATTGTTGAATCACTTGAGGATGACTATATAAAGTATCGATTTGACTTAATTCAGTCGTGCCATTTACCAAAACACAATGCTGAATTGGGTAAGCTAGCTCGCCTACTAATGATAAGTCAGTATGCTGGAGCAAATCATAGACCTCATTAATAGCGCCTGATGTTGTATTTTCTAAAGGCAATACACCAAAATCTGCTTCACCATTTTGCACTTTTTCAAATACTTGCTCAAAAGACTGACATCCTAGCTCTACAAATTGTTTTTGATAACGAGCAGCATAATTACGTGCAGCTAAATTTGAATAAGACCCTCTCTTACCTAAAAAAGCAATATGTAAATTTTGATTACGTTGTTCATTAAGTTTATTCTGCAAATAGACTTGCTGGGTCAATACTGAATCTTCAATAATTTTTTGGAAAATTGAAGTGATATATTGTGGTTCAAGTTGATAATTCTCATTTTCTGAAAATTGAACTAATTCTTGTAAAAGTTGCTGTTCTCGCTCTACATCACGTAAAGCTTTTTGCGAGATCTCTTTACTTCTCACTACATCGAAAGCTAAACGATGACGCTCAGAAAGCAATTTTAATAAACTACGGTCTATTTGCGTAATTTGTTGACGAATTTCAGATAATTCTAGCTTCATAGCATCCTCTTATAAAAAACGAGAAAAACAAACAGCACTTTTAAGCATTAGCCATTAAAGTGCGATGAAAATAAAAAAGCTATACTTCTTAGCAGAAATATAGCTTTTTCAAAAATAAAATGATTAGATAAATACTTGAACAGGAGCAACATATCCTTGCGGTACTTGTTCTTTATCTTCGAAAGTTACAAACTCCCACGCTTCTTGATTTGCTAATACAGCACGTAGTAACTTGTTATTTAAACCATGACCAGACTTATAAGCTTTAAAATCACCAATAATGTTATAACCAGCCATATAAAGATCGCCAATTGCATCTAACATTTTATGACGAACAAGTTCATCTTTAAAGCGTAAGCCATCTTCATTTAAAATTCTATAATCATCAAGAACAATAGCATTATCAAGGCTACCACCTAATGCTAAACCTTGAGATTGAAGATATTCTATATCTTTCATGAAACCAAATGTTCTTGCTCGACTAATTTGATGAACAAATGCTTGAGCAGAGAAATCCATGACATAATTACGAACATTTTTGCCAATAGCAGGATGATCAAAATCAATAGTGAAATCTAAACGGAAACCATTGTAAGGTTTAAATTCAGCCCATTTATCACCATCTTCAACTCGAACATATTCTTTAATACGAATAAATTTCTTAGGTGCATTTTGTTCTTCAATTCCAGCATCTAATAACAAATAGATAAATGGACTCGCGCTACCATCCATAATAGGAATCTCAGGCGCATCAACCTCAATAATGATATTATCAATACCAAGACCAGATAATGCTGCATTCAAATGTTCAACGGTAGAAATTCGTACACCTTGCTCATTAATTAATGCAGTACAAAGCATTGTATCACGTACTGAATTAGGATCAGCTGGGAATGCCACAGCTGGATTTAAATCTGTACGATAGTAAACAACACCAGTATTTGGCATAGCAGGACGTAATGTTAAAGTCACTTTCTTACCGCTATGCAAACCAACGCCTGTTACTTTAATACTTTGTTTTAATGTTCTTTGTTTAATCATTCTACTACCTTAATATTCCAGGTATTTCTTAAAACCAATTAAATTAATTCTCTTCACGTTGTGCAGGATTAAAGAAACTATTTTTCTTAAATGCTTCTAAACGATCTGTGATAGGTTTATCCAACGGACGATGATATTCTTCTGCTGGAGTTTTTTGAGTTTCTACAGGCTCACGAGTATGTATATCAGGCACAATATTTACGCGACCTGTACCTTCTGGCTCAACTGGACGAGAAGGACGCAATACTTGAACAGACTCAGTTGGAGCGATTTCGCCTAATCCTGTTGCCACAATAGTCACTCGAATTTCATCACTCATCTCAGGCACTAAACTCGTACCAATAACCACTGTTGCATCTTCTGAAGCAAAGCTACCGACAGTTTCACCAACAATATTAAACTCTTCAAAAGAAAGATCCATACCAGCTGTGATGTTTACCAAAATACCTTTAGCATTAGAAAGATCGATTTTTTCCAATAAATCATTACGCACTGCAATACGAGCGGCTTCTTCTGCTCTACCCTCACCTGCAACACCAATAGCAGAACCGAAACCAATCATCGCTTGTCCCATTTCAGACATAACTGTTCTTACATCGGCAAAGTCCACATTGATTAGGCCAGGCGATGTAATCATATCCGAAATACCCATAACCGAATTACGTAACACATCGTTTGCTGCAGCAAAAGCATCAATTAATTTAGCATTTTTAGGGAGAACTTTTTGGATTTGTTGATTAGGAATAATTATCATCGAATCAACATACTGAGCTAAATCTTTAATACCAAGCTCTGCAAATTGCATACGCTTTTTGCCTTCAAAAGCAAATGGCTTGGTCACAACAGCAACAGTTAAAATGCCCAATTCTTTAGCAATTTTTGCGACAACAGGCGCTGCACCAGTACCAGTGCCCCCCCCCATACCAGCTGCAATAAAGACCATATCCGCACCTTCAAGCATTTTGCGAATTTCTTCCTGATCATCTTCCGCAGCTTTACGGCCAACATTTGGATTTGCCCCAGCGCCTAAACCTTTGGTAGTTTCTCCACCAATTTGTACGGTTTGTTGAACTTGGCTTTTACGTAATGCTTGAGCATCTGTATTTACAGCGTAAAAAATAATACGACCATG
>NZ_LCTK01000038.1:0-14887 GCF_001008205.1 Haemophilus haemolyticus
ACTTCAGGATCATGAATATCACGGCGTTGCGCCGTAATTGACATCAGCAAATGGGATTTTACGAGCCAAGCAAGGGTATCAATTTCTCGACGATCTAAACCATGTAATTGCGCAAAGTCTGCCACATCTTCTACGCCAAGCTCTGCGTGATCACCGCCCCGCCCTTTTGCAATATCGTGGAACAACGCCGCAATATAAAGTAAAGAGCGGTCAGAAAGTTGACTAAAAATTCGATGAGCAATGGGATGTTCTTCCGCACTTTCCTGTGACAGAAAACTTTCCAATTTCAACATCACGCGCAATGTATGCTCATCCACCGTATAAATATGAAATAAATCAAATTGCATTAAGCCCTCAATGGCTTGCCATTGCGGAAGATACGCAGTTAATACGCCATATTGGTGCATCGGCATAAACGCACGCTTAATCGCATTAGGTTGATTAAACAAACGTAAAAATTTTTCTCGAGCCTCAGGGATTTCACATAATTTTTGTGGTAATTGCTCTAAGGAAATTTGTAATTGACGCAAGGTATCTGAATGAATATCAGCCTGTTCATACTGCGTTAAATAAAAGAATATATCTAAAATTCGCGCTGGTTTTTCTTGAAAAACAAGGCTATTACGCAAACATAAGGATTGGTTAATCAGTTGAAAATCATCGTCTAATTGGTCAATCACAGTATCCTGATTTGATGAGAGCACATTTTCTCGATAATGCTGAATCAGCAAATTACTAATCAGCGAAATTCGGTGCAATGCTTGGAAAAAACATTTCATCATTTTTTCCACAGCTTGATTGCCTTCCCCTCGGAAACCCAACAATTCACTGACTTTAATTTGACGATCAAACAACAGACGATTATCGTAACGTTTCAAAATCAAATGCAAAGCGAACCGCACTTTAAATAAAAATGCTCGACTTTCTTGTAGTTGCTGATATTCTTGAGGATAAATAAAACCACTTTGTAAAATGGCCTCAAGGGTCAGCGCCCCCGAATGGCGCAAAGCCACCCAATACAACAAATGCAAATCACGCAAACCACCAGGGCTATACTTAATATCTGGCTCAAGGTTATAAGCCGTATTGTGATAACGCTGATAACGTTCTATTTGCTCTTGCACTTTGGCGTTAAAAAAATCCTCTTTCGACCAAAAATCAGCACGTTTTACCAATTCATTTAGCGCATCAAAGTGCGGTCGATTTCCAGTGAGAAATCTTGCTTCTAATAAATTGGTGGCAATCGTAATATCTTGTTTTCCTTCCGATTCGCATTGTTCTAAGGTTCGAACACTATTTCCCACCTCAAAGCCACAATCCCATAAAAATTGGATAAATTGAGTAATTTTTTCTTCAATTTCTGGGCTAGGTATTTGCTCGACCAAAATTAAAAAATCTAAATCCGACAAAGGAAACATCTCACGCCGTCCATAACCGCCCACCGCAATTAAAGAAATGCCTTGCTGTTCACTTAATCCTATTTCCTGCCAAAGTTGAATCAATAAGGAATCATAAAAATCACAGCGATTTTCAATAAGCTCAAAAATGGAATAACGAGAAAAATTCTCGAGCTCAAATTGCTTGAGATTTTCTCGTTCAATTTTGACCGTACTTGGCGTTAAAGGAGAAGATAATGACAAAGGAAACAGCATGTTGATTGCCTTTTAGTGGTTCGAGGTGGCGTTATTATAAAGAAAAATAAAAAGGGCGTATATCTACGCCCTTATCTTATAATTTAATATCAATTACACATTCACCATAATCCGTGAAATTCGGCCTTCCGCAATTTCTTCATCACGAATAGTCATTACTTCACAACCTGTTTCGGTGACAACAATTTGATGTTCGTATTGTGCTGAATGACTACGATCTTTGGTTTTTACTGTCCAACCATCTCCCATCACGCGCACTTCTTTTTTGCCCGCGTTAATCATTGGCTCAATCGTAAACACCATACCTGGTTTTAAAATCACACCGCCATCATCTGCGTAATAATGCAATACTTGAGGTTCGCAGTGAAATTCTGTACCAACACCATGTCCGCAATATTCACGCACAACGCTGAAAGTTTGACTTTCAGTATATTTTTGCACGGCTTTACCTATTTCATTTAAACGAATACCTGGTTTTACTGTACGCAATCCCACATATAGGGCTTCTTGTGCCGCTTCCACTAATTTTTTACTACGAATATTCGTTTCTCCGCCCACGATATACATTTTTGAGTTATCACCAAAATAACCGTCTTTAATCACCGTGACATCAATGTTCACAATATCGCCATTTTTAAGCACTTTATCTTCACTTGGAATACCGTGACAGACGACTTCGTTAATGGAAATACAGGTAGCCTTTGGGAAACCGTGATAATTCAAACACGCAGGGATAACCTTTTGTTCATTCACCATATATTCATGGCAAATTCGATCAAGTTCACCTGTAGTTACGCCTGCTTTTACGTAAGGTTCAATCATCACTAGCACATCAGAAGCCAATTTGCAGGCCTCACGTAGTTTTACAATTTCTTTTTCTGTTCTAATTGGAATAGCCATTTTATTTCACCTTTTTTGAAAAAAATTTTGCCAGATTATAGCACGATTTCTAGGAAAAAACTGGATTACACTTGAATGGAGTAAATGGTTATTAGATAATAACGGAATTCAAATTTTCGGGAAGCGGGAAATAATTATGACAGATAACATTGCAGTACCATTGATATTTACTGATGCAGCAGCGAATAAAGTAAAAAGTTTAATCAGCGAAGAAGAAAATACCAATTTGAAATTACGCGTGTATATCACGGGTGGTGGCTGTAGCGGTTTCCAATATGGTTTTACTTTTGATGAAAAAGTGAATGAAGGTGATTTAACGATTGAAAAATCAGGGGTTCAACTTGTGATTGACCCAATGAGTTTACAGTATTTAATCGGTGGTACCGTCGATTACACTGAAGGTTTAGAAGGCTCACGCTTTACTGTAAATAATCCAAATGCTACCAGCACTTGTGGCTGTGGTTCATCCTTTAGTATCTAAGATGGATTTTCAATTTACACATTATCAAGGCAATGTATCCGTAAAATGTTCGATGGAACACATTGCTCTTGCTAACTGGTTCAATACAGAAGTGCGGTCAAATCCAAAGGCGATTTTGACCGCACTTTCTACTGCGCAATCACTCTCTGAAAATCAAGAAGAGATCTTAATCGGCGCAGAATATACATTGTTTTTAGATGCTGATGAAATAATGGTGAGAGCGAATAATCTCGCCATTGAAACAGATGAAATTCTGGAAGACGATTTTCATTATTATGATGAAGAAAGCATCGCTTTTTGTGGCACGCAAGATTTTATTCATTTTCTCGAAGCTTATGTTGATTTTATCTCTTAACCGACTATGACCACCGAAAACGTTCAAAAAAATCCCGAAGAAAAAATACCTAAAAAACGCAGTTCTTTCAAAAGCTTTCTATTAAAAGTAGCGTTTACTGGTGCGGTATTAACTGTATTTTATGGCGGATATTTAGATTGGCAAATCCGTTCGAAAATGGACGGGCAAATTTGGCGTCTGCCCGCTGAAGTATATAGCCGCATTGAAAGTGTGAAAATTGCCGATAATCTCGCTTTCGATGAAGTGATTCAAATTTTATTAGATAACGAATATCGCCAAACGACCATGGTTGCTGCACCAGGCGATTTTAAATTAGAAGATGATACCATTGTAGTTCTTCGTCGAGCTTTCCCTTTCCCTGATAAACCAGAACCACAACGAGTTTTACGTTTACGTTTTGTCGATAACAAACTTAATCGAATTGAAGATCTCGTTGCCGTAAAAGCAATCGATGAATTTCGCCTTGCGCCAAAATTGATTGCAATGTTGGAATCTGATAATGAAGATCGCCTTGCAATTCCTTTACAAAATTACCCGCGCTTATTGATTGACGCCTTAATTTTAACGGAAGATCGCCGTTTTTATGATCATCATGGTATAAACCCAGTGGGGATTATACGAGCATTAATTACCAATATCCGTGCGGGGCAAACGGTACAAGGTGGGAGTACGCTCACTCAACAACTCGTGAAAAATTTATTTTTATCAAGCGAACGTACGATTACCCGTAAAGCGAACGAAGCCTTGATGTCATTGGTGTTAGATTGGCGTTATGATAAAAATCGTATTCTCGAAACCTATCTCAATGAAATTTATCTCGGACAAAATGGCGATACGCAAATTCATGGTTTTGAGTTAGCCAGCCAATTCTATTTTGGTCGTTCGATTCGTGAAATTAGCTTAGATCAAATTGCACTTTTAGTCGGTATGGTCAAAGGTCCTTCACTTTATAATCCTTGGCGTAATCCTCAAAATGCCTTAGAACGTCGTAATGTTGTTTTAAAGCTCATGCTTGAACATAAAATGATCGGTGATGAACTTTACCAATTATTAAGCCAACGACCTTTAGGTGTTCAACAAAAAGGACAAATCTCCCGTAAATATCCGTCATTTATTCAAACTTTACAGGCAGATTTACGTCGTGAACTAGGCGAACATAAAATATCCAGCTTACTTGGCGCACGGATTTTCACCACAATGGATTTAAAACAACAAGCCCAAGCAGAAAATGCAGTGGTGAATACAGTTTCACAACTACAACTGAAAACGAAAAATCCATATTTAGAAGGAGCCATGATTGTTGCCGATTACCGCGTGGGTGAAATTCGTGCGGTAGTAGGTGGTTTGCAAACACAATATGCGGGCTTTAATCGCGCATTAATGGCAAAGCGTCAGATTGGTTCTTTAGTAAAACCTTCTATTTATTTGACCGCACTTTCGAATCCAGAACAGTTCCGTTTGAATACCCCAATTAATAACCAGCCAATTACGATTAATGTTAAAGGTAGCCCGCCGTGGCAGCCGCGCAACTATGACAAAAAATATAGTGGTTCAGTGATGTTAATGGATGCCTTAGCGCGTTCTTTAAATATTCCGACTGTGAATATTGGGATGAAAGTCGGCTTGAGCAAAGTCATTGATACACAAAAAGCGATGGGATGGGATAATGTGGAAATTCCAAAAGTGCCGGCTATGTTGCTCGGGGCTTATACCATCTCACCTTATGATGTAACTAAACTTTATCAAACTATTGCGAATCAAGGTGGACGGATTGAACTCACAACTGTCGATACCATTGCGGATCGTCAAGGAAATATCATTTATCAACATGATAAAACCGCAAAACAAGTGGTCCCACAAGAAGCCGCATTCCAAACGTTATTTGCGATGCAACAAACTGTTGAACGTGGTACAGCTCGTAGCTTGCAAAATGATTATGCAGATTTACGTTTAGCTGGTAAAACAGGGACAACAAATGATGCCCGTGATACTTGGTTTGTGGGGATCGATGGAAAAAATATCAGCACAGTTTGGCTTGGTCGCGATGATAATGGCGAAACCAAACTCACTGGTGCATCAGGCGCATTACAGATTTATAAAGATTATTTAAGCCATACTTATATTGAGAAATTGAAGCTAAATAAACCTGCGAATATGAAATGGGTTGGCATTACCCAACATGGCAGCTGGGATTGTGACAGCAATCGAGTGATCCCAGTTTGGGTGAATAATGGGCAAAATTTCTGTGGAGGCACACCAAATGCTTCTCCATCGCCAGCTACTCCACCAGCTGAAACAGAAATTTCTCCTCGACAAGAAAGCGTCTGGGATGTATTGGATAACCCAAATCCACCCGCACAATAATTAATCGCGGTATATTTCTAATAATAAGCAAATTTTTTGAAGCGAAAAAACTACACTTCCCCTGAAATTTCAGGGGATTTTTTTATTTCTTTTAAAAAATAGCAAACGTTTGCTTTAAAAATGCGGTACAATACGCACCAGTTTTTACTTTCATACAGGTGCAAAACGATGACACAACAACTCCCCACTCTAAGTCTAAAAAAAATCTATTCAGGTAAAGTACGCGATCTCTATGAAATAGATGATAAACGTATGCTAATGGTTGCTTCTGACCGCTTATCTGCGTTTGACGTTATTTTAGATGATCCCATTCCACGAAAAGGCGAAATCCTGACTCAAATATCCAACTTTTGGTTCAACAAACTTGCTCACATTATGCCGAATCATTTCACTGGCGAGAGTGTTTATGATGTATTGCCAAAAGAAGAAGCTGATTTAGTCAAAGATCGCGCTGTAGTGTGTAAACGTTTGAATCCCATTAAAATTGAATCTATCGTACGTGGCTATTTAACTGGTAGTGGTTTAAAAGATTACAAACAAACTGGTACCATCTGCGGATTAAAACTACCTGAAGGCTTAGTTGAAGCCAGTAAATTACCAGAACCTATTTTCACCCCATCAAGTAAAGAAGCCGTCGGCAATCACGATATAAATATCAGCTATGCTGAATGTGAAAAACTCATCGGGGCTGATTTAGCCGCACAAGTAAAAGAAAAAGCAATCGCACTTTATACTGCTGCTGCAGAATATGCACTGACTAAAGGCATAATTATTTGCGACACAAAATTTGAATTTGGTTTAGATGAAAATGGCACGCTCACCTTAATGGATGAAGTATTAACCCCTGATTCTAGCCGTTTTTGGTCTATCGATACTTACCAAGAAGGGATTAATCCGCCATCATTCGATAAACAATTTGTACGCGATTGGTTAGAAAATAGCGGCTGGAACAAACAAGCTCCCGCACCGAAAGTACCAGAAAATATTATTCAGAAAACGGTTGATAAATATCAGGAAGCACTGGATTTATTAACAAAATAGAGATCAAAATCCCTGCTATTTACAGCGGGGATTTTTATGCATGATGACAACTAAAGATTTTCAGCCTTAATATATAAAAGGCTAGACAAACATAAAAAGTGCGGTTATATTCAAGTGACTTTTTATTCAAATAAAATGATTAATTATGCAATCTAATTTATAAACAAGGAAAAGATATGTCAAATACAATTCTACAACATTTACCTGAAGGGCAAAAAGTCGGTATCGCGTTCTCTGGCGGATTAGACACCAGCGCTGCATTACTTTGGATGCGTCAAAAAGGTGCAGTACCTTATGCATACACCGCCAATTTAGGTCAACCTGATGAAGATGATTACAGCGCAATCCCTAAAAAAGCAATGGCATATGGTGCAGAAAATGCTCGCTTAATTGATTGTCGTTCTCAACTTGCTCATGAAGGCATTGCGGCAATTCAATGCGGTGCATTCCATATTTCAACAGGCGGAATTCCTTACTTCAATACGACTCCACTTGGTCGCGCAGTAACCGGCACAATGCTCGTTGCGGCAATGAAAGAAGACGATGTGAATATTTGGGGCGATGGCTCTACATTCAAAGGGAATGACATCGAACGTTTCTATCGTTATGGTTTATTAACAAACCCGAATTTAAAAATCTATAAACCTTGGTTAGATCCACAGTTTATTGAAGAACTCGGCGGTCGTTTCGAAATGTCTCAATTTCTTATCGAAAATGGTTTTGACTATAAGATGTCCGTTGAAAAAGCCTATTCGACCGATTCCAATATGCTGGGTGCAACCCATGAAGCAAAAGACTTAGAGCAATTAAGCACAGGCATGAAAATTGTTAAACCAATTATGGGTGTCGCATTTTGGGATGACAAGGTAGAAATTAAACCAGAAACAGTAACTGTCACGTTTGAAGAAGGCGTCCCTGTCGCATTAAATGGTAAACGTTTTGATAATGCTGTTGATATTATTCTAGAAGCCAATCGTATCGGTGGGCGTCATGGTTTAGGAATGTCAGACCAAATCGAAAACCGTATTATTGAAGCCAAATCTCGTGGTATTTATGAAGCACCAGGAATGGCATTATTGCATATCGCTTACGAACGTTTAGTAACTGGTATTCACAATGAAGATACCATCGAACAATATCGTATTAATGGTATCCGTTTAGGCCGTTTGTTATATCAAGGTCGTTGGTTTGATCCACAAGCATTAATGCTGCGTGAAACAGCACAACGTTGGGTGGCAAAAGCAATTACGGGTACAGTAACCCTTGAACTTCGTCGTGGTAACGACTTCACTATCTTAAATACCGAATCACCAAACTTAACCTACGAAGCAGAGCGTTTAAGTATGGAAAAAGTGGAAGATGCACCATTTGATCCAATTGATCGTATCGGTCAATTAACTATGCGTAATTTAGATGTATCGGACACCCGAGGTAAACTTGGCATCTATGCACAAACAGGTTTATTAAGCGCAATTAAAGATTCAGTCTTGCCACAATTAGGCAAGAAATAAGATAAAAGTGAGGTAAAAACTGACCGCACTTTTCCGCTTATAAAAATGGCTACTTCATGTAGCCATTTTTTATTCACCCATCTTTTCTAATTCACCTTGAGAAAATGCTTGCAGCTTATGGATTTCATTTTTCGCTTTGTCAGAAAGCACTTTATTATCCTTTAGCATCTGCTCTGAACAGGCCATAATAAAACGTAAATAATCATAGTTTTGCGTCTTTTCAAATAAAGCCTTTGCTTGATACATATCAGCAAAATCCTTATTTGCTTGGGTAAGTAACATCTTTTGCCCAACTAAAACAATTAGTGCTAATGCCAATGCAATGACAGTGCCATAGCCATTTGTTGGATAATAAAGCAACCCACCTATAACAAATAATCCTGAAACAAGTCGAGAGCTGTTTTTAATATAAGTTTCACTGGGTGGAGCTTGGATAAGTTCAGATAATTTCATTCAAATTCACCATAAAAAATAAGGGCGTTATCATCGCCCTTATTATTAACTTTCGCAAGGATTATGCAAGAATACCAGCCCAGTAACCTAAAATCCCTACACCAAATAAACCAAAGATAATCACCATTGCATTCACTTTTTTACGTAATAAATACATACATAAGAAAGTCAGTAATAAGGCTAATAAACCTGGAAGTAGATCATTTAATACGCCTTGCAAGGTGACCACAACTTCTTCACCTAATTGGTTTTTATAGCGTGTAAGTTCTAATGGGACATTAATACTTGTCCATTTAGAAACAAGCGAGCCCATGACAAAGAGACCAAGAATAGAAGCCCCTTGAGTGATTTTTTGCAAACGTCCACCACCCATATCAGAGACGATTTCTGTGCCTTTTTCATAACCATATTTGAAACCATACCAGCGCGTAACAGCACGGATCACATTGATTAAGATAAAAAACAATAATGGACCTAAAATGCTACTGGTTAAGGCAATTCCAGCACCAAGTGCGGCTAAAACTGGACGTAAAGTTCCCCAGAAAATAGGATCGCCCACACCAGCTAGTGGCCCCATAAGTCCGACTTTTACACCGCTAATTGCTGCATCATCCACATCTTTTGCACCATTCGCGCGCTCTTGTTCCATTGCGGCAGTCACGCCCATAATTGCAGACCCTACCCAAGGTTGAGTATTAAAAAATTCAAGATGGCGTTTAAGTGCTGCAGCTTGATCTTCTTTTTTGCTATATAGGCGTTTGATTGTTGGGATCATCGAAACACAAAATCCCATTGATTGCATACGTTCAAAGTTAAATGAACCTAAAAGGAACGTTGAACGGAAATAAGTACTTAAAATATCACCCTTGGTAAGAGTTACTTTTTGTTCTGACATAATGCGCTCCTTATAGACCTTCTAATTCGTTATCAGCAAGTTTTCTTTTGCTTGCCACTGGCATTGCGACCTGGTTAAAACGCGGATTTAATTGGATATAAAGCATTGCTAAACAAGTACCAAGAATACCCAATCCAACTAAGTTGTAATTAGTAAAGGAAGCAATAACAAAACCAAGGAAGAAGAATGGCATTAATGCACCTGCGCGCATCATATTAATCACCATTGCATAACCCACTACGACGATAAATCCACCCGCAATTTGTAAGCCACGAGTAATCACTTCAGGAATTGCATCTAATGCGCTAGTTACAGCATCTGTACCTGCGACCAAACCAACTGCTAATGCTGGAATTGCAACACGCAATGCTTGTAAGGAAAGCCCTGCAAAATGGCAAAGTTCAATCCCACGGAAATTAGCTTGCTCAGCAAATTTATCCGCTTTATGTTGTAAGAAGATCGTTAGTGTACGTACGAAAATAGTAAGCACTTGACCTGCAGCAGCAACTGGTACCGCGATAGCAATCGCCGTACCCACAGATTGACCGCCTTTAATAACAAGAATCGCGGAGATCACACTAGCAAGTGCTGCATCTGGCGCCATAGCAGCTCCAACGTTCATCCAACCTAGCGCGATCATTTCTAATGTACCGCCAAGGATAATACCGGTTTCAAGATCGCCTAATACCAAGCCAATCATCGTACAAGCAAAAAGTGGACGGTGGGTTTGGCGCTCATCTAATACGCTCCCCATACCGCAAATTGCCGCGACAAGCACGACTAAAATGAGTTCCATTGTTGACATAAAATGCGCTCCTAGAATTTAATTGAATCAAATTTTTCGCGAGTAAGTTCAACAGGCTTATTCACAGCCACTTTTTGAAGGGAAAGCTTCACGCCCATATCAAGTAATTTTTTGAATGCAGCGACATTAGATGGATTCACTGTGACTGCATCAGAAAGCTGTTTATTGCCTTCTTTATGCGTCATTCCACCCACGTTAATGGTATCAATACGCAAACCACCTTCGATTAAACGCACTGCATCTTCAGGCTTGGTTACAAGCATTAAAATATTACGGCTCGCATATTTTGGATTGTTGTAAACCTTAATCGCTTTATCCACAGGAATTACATAGGCTTTCAAATGTGGCGGAGCAATTTGAAGAAGCAATTCCTTACGCAATTCATCATTTGCCACTTCATCACTAATAGCAAAAATGGCTTCGCATTTCACTGCTTTTGCCCAAGAAGTAGCGACTTGACCATGAATTAAACGATCATCAATACGCAGTAAGTTGACACTCATACGTCCATTAGGATCGTATTGAGTATTATCTTCTTCGCTTTCTTGTTCTTCTTTTGCTTCCTCTTTTAGAGTTTCAGGTTGAGCGAAAGAGGCAATGTCATCTGGTTTCCGATAACTTTTCACTGCCATTACGCCAACTTCCTTGGCGACATCAGCAAGTGCTTCCGCTGATTTTGCATCATCCTTGGCATCTAATACTTCTAATAACATTGGTAAACTTACGCCAGTGACAATATCGTCTTGAGGGCGTTTTGCCGCTACTCGGGCTGCCGCGTTATACGGGCTACCACCAAATAAATCTACCAAAAATAACACGCTATCTGATGGCGAGCATTCAGCAATAATAGCCTCATACTTTTCCACCAAAGTGTCTTGCCCTTCTCCTGGAACGAATGTTACACCGTGGAGTCCTTCCACCTCACCGAACACCATTTCAGAAGAATTGACCAACTCAGCAGCAAGCTTGCCGTGAGCTGCAACGATTACTTGAATCATTGGATACTCCTAAGGTTGAAATAAATCGTCAAAAGCATAGAGTAAACAGTTGCCTAACTCAAGATAATTATAAGTGCTTGTACCATTAAAATTGACATACATCAATTATTTAGAACACAAAAAGGTATTGTAAACAGGATAATTTGGTATGCTTTATGCTTAATTACACTTCATAACTTTTGGATAAAAAGTGCGGTGTAAACTAAGAAAGTTTTTAAAAAGAAAAAACCGATTTTCAATCACTGAAAACCGGTTTAAAGAAGAACAATTTTATTGAACGATTTCGCCGACAATACTGCGCGTTAATTCTTTCACTTCCGTAAGTTTCACTTTCACAATATCACCTATTTTGTAAATACACTCACCTTTAATATAAAGGGCAATCTCATCAGAATTTACCTGCATTTCGTCTTTATTATTATGTAAAGTTGAAGCAGGTATAAACATTGAGGCGCCATTTTCTAATAATTGCACACGTAATCCACCACGCATCACATCTTGCACCTCTGCATCAAATTCAGCATTTTCTGCGACTTTATCAGCAAGATAGCGACAATATAACCAGTCTGCGATATCACGTTCAACCAAGCGATTTTGGCGGCGTGCTTCTTGTAAACGGGCCAGCACCTCATCTTGTGGCTTATTACAAGTTTGTTGTGTCAATACTGCTTTAATTAAACGATGGTTCACCATATCAGAATATTTACGAATTGGAGATGTCCATGTCGCATACCCTTCTAAACCAAGACCAAAGTGCGGTGCTAATTCCGATTTAAATTCAGCGAAAGTTAAATAACGACGTAAACGGAATTCTAAATAATCGCCTTCAATCGGTTCAATATCGTGGCGCATTTGGCAATAACCGTTTAATGTTGCCAAATTTTCTACCGAATAACGCTCAGCAAGTTCAGCTTGATTTTGTTCATTGGCTAAATTTGCCATTAAGAAATTATGCGCATTCTCTAAGAATTTTTTATCAAAACCGCTATGAGTATTGAAAATACCTGTTTGTGCCTGCTCTGCTAAGAATTGTGCGGCACAAATGTTAGCAATAATCATCGATTCTTCGACAATTTGATTGGCTATACGACGATATTCAGCTTTAATTTCTGCCACTTTACCGTTTTCAGATAGCACAAAAGAATAATCTGGTTTTTCTTTAAATAACAAAGAATGAGTCTTACGCCATTGAATGCGTGCTCTAGTAAATTGATGTAACCAATTAATTTGTTGTGTAATTTCTGATGTTTCGGGCTGCCATGCGTTATCTGCCTGTTCTAAATAATCCGACACTTTGTTGTAAGCCAATTTCGCTTTAGATTGAATATAAGCCGAAACAAAATGCGGTTTAGCCGTGAGATTGCCTTCAAGATCCGTTTCGATATAACAAACAAGGGCTGGACGCGTTTCATTTGCGATTAACGAACATAATTCATCAGATAATTCGCGTGGCAACATTGGGATGTTAAAGCCTGGTAAATAATTGGTGAAACAACGCTGTTTCGCATCTTTTTCAATTTGAGAATCTAATGCAATATAAGCGGTTGGATCCGCAATCGCGACAACTAATTTCCAACCTGTTTGTTCACCATTTTGTTCGATAGGCTCGATATATAAGGCATCGTCCATATCCATTGTGCTTTCAGAGTCAATCGTCACAAAATGAAGTGCGGTCAGATCTTCACGGGTTTGCTGATCTAACATTTCATAACTTTCAGTGCCTTGCACAGGATAACGAGACTGGTCATGACGTGCCAATGTTACCCACCAAGGGGCAAATTCATCATCAGCTCGGCAAATAAACTGATTAATAGTAGCATAGAAAAAGCGATCATCACGTAATGGGTGAGTTTTTAAATTAGCAACCACCCAATCGCCCTCTTGTAATTCTTCTTTTACATATTTAGCTTGTTGTGCGCCAATCGGTTGGTTAATGCTTGGGTGATCAACCAAGACTTGCAATTTCTTATCTTTATTGAACCGCACTTTTGCAATGAAACGCGTCAACATTGGCTCAATTAAGGATTCCGGCTCGGCTTGTTCTTTATCACCTTGCTTTTCAATGGTGGCTTTGATTTTGTCACCGTGCATCACTTTTTTCATTGAAGGCGGCGCAATGAAATAGGTTTTCTTATCGCACTCTAAAAAACCATAGGCTTTATCAGTGCTTTTTACCACGCCTTCTACATGCTCTTTGCTGTCGTGGATTTGTTGTTTAAGCTGTGCGAGTAAAGGATTATCTTGAAACATAGTTATATTTTAAAAAAGAGAAAAGGCAGACTGAAAAGCCTGCCTAAAAAAGAATGTAAGAAAAATTATTCTTCGCCTAATTCGCCCATTGCGGTGATGCTGAAACCTGCATCAACATGAACGATCTCACCAGTAATACCCGATGCTAAATCTGAGCATAAAAATGCCGCTGAGTTACCCACATCTTCGATAGTCACAGTGCGACGTAATGCAGCGGTTTTCTCAAAGGTAGAAAGCATTTTCTTGAAGTTTTTAATACCTGATGCCGCTAAAGTGCGGATTGGACCAGCAGAAATTGCATTCACACGAATACCTTCTTTACCTAAATCCGCAGCCATCACGCGAGTTGCCGCTTCAAGAGATGCTTTCGCTAAGCACATAACGTTGTAGTTAGGAATTGCACGTTCTGCACCTAAGTAAGAAAGGGTTAATAATGCGGCATTTGGATTTAAATAAGGACGTGCAGCTTGTGCCATTGCAACAAAGCTGTATGCGCTAATATCGTGAGCAATACGGTAACCTTCACGGGTTGCAGCATTGACATAATCACCATCTAATTGATCACTTGGCGCAAATGCGATTGCGTGAACAAAACCATCAAATTTGTCCCAATGTTTGCTTAATTCTGCAAAGCAGTTTTGGATGCTTTCATCAGTTGCCACATCTAAAGGAAGCACGATATCAGAACCAAATTCTTTGGCAAATTCTTCTACGCGCGGTTGTAATTTATCGTTTAAATAAGTGAAAGCAAGTTCTGCACCTTGTTCTTTCATTGATTTTGCGATCCCGTAAGCGATAGAACGATTGCTTGCAAGACCGGTTACTAAAATGCGTTTACCTGTTAAGAAACCCATAATTTTTCCTATATTGTTAACGTAAAAAACTTGCGTAGTATAAGCGAAAATTTGTCTTTGTACAAAGCAGACCAATTTTTCTAAGAAAACCAACCGCACTTTATTTACAAATTCGTTTGAGCAAAAACCTAAAATCAGCGAAAATAGCCCACATTTTTAATTGAACGAAGAAGAAACAATGAGTTATCCATTAGAAGAAGTTAATAAACGTCGCACTTTTGCGATTATTTCCCACCCCGATGCAGGTAAAACAACCATCACCGAAAAAGTACTTTTATACGGAAATGCGATTCAAACAGCAGGTTCTGTAAAAGGCAAAGGCTCGACT
>NZ_LCTK01000039.1:0-4319 GCF_001008205.1 Haemophilus haemolyticus
GCACATGCCAAATCCGACTGGATGGAAATGGAAAAACAACGTGGGATTTCGATTACCACTTCCGTAATGCAATTTCCTTATAACGATTGCTTGGTGAACTTACTTGATACCCCGGGACACGAAGATTTCTCTGAAGATACTTACCGCACTTTAACCGCTGTGGATAGCTGTTTAATGGTTATCGACTCAGCAAAAGGGGTTGAGGAACGTACAATTAAACTAATGGAAGTGACTCGCTTACGTGATACGCCAATCATCACTTTCATGAACAAACTAGACCGCGATATTCGCGATCCAATGGAATTGTTAGATGAAGTGGAAAATATTCTGAAAATTCGTTGTGCGCCAATTACATGGCCGATTGGTTGCGGGAAATTATTTAAAGGCGTTTATCATATTGCTAAAGATGAAACCTATCTTTATCAATCCGGTCAAGGCTCAACCATTCAAGAAGTTCGCATTGTCAAAGGTTTAAATAGCCCAGAATTAGATGCCGCTGTTGGCGATGATTTAGCACAACAACTTCGCGATGAATTGGAATTAGTGCAAGGCGCAAGTAATGAATTTGAACATGATGCCTTTATTAAAGGTGAACTTACACCAGTATTTTTCGGGACAGCATTAGGTAACTTCGGTGTGGATCATTTCCTTGATGGTTTAACACAATGGGCACCAAAACCAAAATCTCGTCAAGCAGATATAAGAACGGTCGAAAGTTCAGAAGAAAAATTCTCTGGTTTCGTATTTAAAATTCAAGCTAATATGGATCCAAAACACCGCGACCGTGTTGCCTTTATGCGCGTCGTTTCAGGCAAATATGAAAAAGGAATGAAACTAAAACATGTTCGAATTGGTAAAGATGTAGTGATTTCTGACGCACTCACCTTTATGGCTGGCGACCGTGCTCACGCCGAAGAAGCTTACGCTGGTGATATTATTGGTTTACATAATCACGGCACGATCCAAATTGGCGATACCTTTACGCAAGGTGAAACCTTAAAATTTACCGGTATTCCAAACTTTGCGCCTGAGCTATTCCGCCGTATTCGCTTGAGAGATCCACTCAAACAAAAACAATTACTTAAAGGTTTAGTACAACTTTCAGAAGAAGGTGCTGTTCAGGTATTTCGCCCATTAATGAATAACGATTTAATTGTAGGTGCGGTGGGTGTCTTGCAGTTTGATGTGGTGGTTTCTCGTCTAAAAACTGAATATAACGTAGAAGCGATTTATGAAAATGTGAACGTTGCAACCGCACGCTGGGTGGAATGTGCCGATGCGAAAAAATTCGAAGAATTTAAACGCAAAAATGAGCAAAATTTAGCTTTAGATGGTGGAGATAACTTAACCTATATTGCGCCAACAATGGTAAATCTGAATTTAGCTCAAGAACGTTATCCTGATGTCGTTTTTTACAAAACTCGTGAACATTAAAACGACATTAAAACGACAAAGTGCGGTGAAATTTCACCGCACTTTTCCAGAAAAAAGCGTTGAAATTTAATTCAACGCTTTTCTTTTATTTAGAGACTTTTTCTTGTCTTAATCGCCAAAGTTGATAAACATTCACAACGGCTAAAAATGCATTTAATAATGCAACAGGATAGGCGGCGATAATTACGCTATAGATAACAAATAAAATTGCTCCAATGCTGTTCACTATGCGTAAATGTACGATAGATTTAAACAAAAACGATACTGCAACAAAAAAGGTTGCGATATAACCCAATAATTCAACTAAATTCAATTCCATAATTCTGTTCTCTTCAATTAAAAATAAAAACGGGCGCCATGATAAAAGATTTTTAAAACAAGGAAAAGATCAGAAAAAAAAGCAACCGATTGCAAGCTGAAATTATTTTTTCTTATCAAAAATAAAGGTATTTTCACCATCATTAGTGCATAAAAAGCCGGAGACGAGTACGCACATCTAAATTTTGGGAGCTTATCCAATTTGGGGGAATTAGATAACATTAGCTCGCTCAACACGCACTTTGTTACCGGCTAAATTCTTTTAAGAATCCTGATGGTAATGCTATGAACAAGAAAGAAATTTAATAAAACGAGGTTCTATCTTTTATAATAACTAGAATTCCAATTTCTATTATTCTAGAAATTGGATTGATTATAAACTATGAAGTAACTTTAGATTCAAGAGAATTATAGAGAAATGAAAGTTATGATTTTATTCTAAATAAAGACAAGTTGTACTAAAAGCATATAGAAAAGCGTACCAACAGCAATAGATAGAAACATATTTTTCTTCCAAAAATGCAACCCTAGCACCACTATGCCTGCAAGAAAATCAGGGATACCATGATAACCAGTTAAAACATCAACATTCTTATAGCAATAAACTACAAGCATACCAAACATAGCTGGAGGTAAAACTTTCCCAAGATAGCGAATATATTGTGGAATCGGACGATTGGCTGGGAAGACAAAAAATGGCAATAAGCGCGTAAATTGCACCGTAAGCACACAAATTCCAATCGTCATAATCTGTTCTGTAAGTGTCATTTTAGTGACTCCAATTTTGTGTCTAATTTAGGTCCACGCATAGTTAGAATTAACCAGATACCAATTAATGTTGGAATTAAAAAATATTCTTTGCCTACAATCAGTAAAAAAGCCAATGCAATCCCTAAACCTAAGAGAGAGCTTTCATGGGATTTTTCCTTTATCCAATTTTCTGCAAAAATGACTAAGAAAAGAGCGGTCATAGAGAATTCCACACCTTTTAAATCAAAAGGTAAAACAGAGCCAAATAAGTTACCAATTGCAGCACCAACCACCCAATAAATATGCAAATATAAGCTGACAAAAAACATATACCAACCTTTATCTAAGTGCTGTGGAATTTTGGCCATATAATTTAAAGAAAAAGATTCATCTACAAGGGTAGTAATTAAATACCAACGTTTATGACCGATATGTACCCCATATTTTTCTAACATTGATATGCCATAGAAAATCTGACGAGTACTGATCATTAAGGTAATTAATAACACACTGATAGGAGAAAAAGGTGCAATAAGTGCCCCTGCAGCAATAAACTCAACCGAACCGGCATAAATAAGTAAAGCCATAAAAGTAGGATATAAAAATCCGAAACCAAGTGCCTTCATATAAATACCGTATGCCACACCAAGAAATAGAAATCCGGCAATCATTGGCGCACTATAAGGAAAAGCTGCTTTAGCCGCCGCACTAATTGGGTGAGGCTGCTGATTTTGTTGAGAAAAATTCATTTATTACTTCTATAAATCTAAAACGGATAGCCCTGGTAAAGTTGAAAAACTTTGAGCTTTTACGGTTTGATAAAAATCTTCTAAATAAGAAAGGGATTCATCTTCTTTGCGAATAGCCGCATATAGATTGCTATATAAACCCTCTTTTGTGACTTTTCTTGCTACGACATAACCCTTTTCCAAATAAGGCAACGCAGCCCAATAAGGGATAGTCGCAATACCACGACGACTCGCTACTAATTGAATCATAGCAATAGTCAATTCAGTTGTGCGGCGAGTAGGATTAATGCCTTTTGGTTTAAGCACTTTACGCAATAGATCTAACATATCATCAGGAACTGGGTAAGTTACCCAGGTTTCATACGCAAAATCTTCCGCGTCCCAAATGTCTTTTTCAGCTAAAGGGTGATCTTTTGAGCAAATTCCAACCATCTCATAAGAAAAGAGCGGTTTAAAAATTACATCATCATTATGCTCTACTTCTGATACTATCGCCCAATCTGCTCGGTGAGAAAGTAATAAACCAACAGGATCCGTATGAAAACCAGATACAATATCTAACTCAACTAGCCCCCAATGCCGACGGAATTCATCCATAGCAGGCATTAACCAATCAAAACAAGTATGACATTCCACAGCTATTCTCAGCTGCCCCGCATCACCATGTTTAACGCGTGCAAGATCACGTTCAGCATCAACAACTTTTGGCATCACTTCATTAGCAAGACGAATTAAACGCTCTCCTGCCGAAGTAAAACGAAGTGGATTACTTTTACGCTCAAACAAAGGTAAACCAAACTGTTCTTCTATTAATTTAATTTGGTGAGAAAGGGCTGATTGGGTTAAATATACTCGCTTTGCTGCCAAAGAAACGCTCCCTGTCTCTTTTAAGGCTAATAAAGTTTTAAGATGTCTAAATTCTAGAAAGGTTGGTTTCATTAAAAATATTCATACAAAATAGAAAATTAGATGATAGATATAATACCTTAAAATACGAAATATTCGAATTAATATTCTATAGATAAACAAAAACCCCATACCTTTCGATACGGGGTTCTTCTTTTTTAT
>NZ_LCTK01000040.1:0-51008 GCF_001008205.1 Haemophilus haemolyticus
CCAAATACATAAATAGAATAAAGCAGAGTAGAATAAAAGATAAGAACCCCGTGTCGAAAGATATGGGGTTTTTGTTTTTTACAATCTACTTATTATTTCATGAAAAGAATTAAAGCAGGAAATAGAGATTTTATTTCAGCACTAAGTTTTTAGTCTTGTATTGCCTACAATATAGTTTTAATAAATATACCTATTTATATCATTTAGAGTTTGGATTTTTCATATTTTTTAAATAGACTTTATACACTCATTTCTAATGACAGCCATTATGTTTAAAACTTTAGACGAAATAACTTCAAGTATTATCGCTGATCCTCAAAATAAAAATTTTACAGAACGTGGAATTTTCCCTTTATTTTCGGCTCCTAAAATAGCTCGAATTAATATCGTTGGTCAAGCTCCAGGGTTAAAAGCTGAGCAGACTCGTTTATATTGGAATGATAAAAGCGGTGATCGTCTGCGTGATTGGCTAGGTGTGGATTACGATTATTTTTATAATTCTGGGATGTTTGCGGTTCTTCCTATGGATTTTTATTATCCTGGAAAAGGTAAATCTGGTGACTTACCACCTCGTCAAGGTTTTGCAGAAAAATGGCATCCGATAATTTTAGAGCACCTGCCTAATATTCAGCTCACTATTCTTATTGGGCAATATGCACAGAAATATTATCTACCTGAAAACAAAGATAATGTAACTGGGACTGTAAAAAATTATCGTCAATGCTTACCGCACTTTATGCCTCTCGTGCATCCTTCCCCACGTAATCAGCTTTGGGTAAGAAAGAATCCTTGGTTTCTAGAGCAAGTTATTCCTGAATTACAAATGTTAGTAAGATATATCATTAATGATAAAGATTAAGTATTTTTATATGAATACATACATAGCTTATTTATTATTACAGTTATGAAATATGGAGGCCTATAGGATCAAATAGTTGCTAAAAATGTGCTTAACTCCCTATATTATGAATATATTTTTACTTATGAGAAATATATAGAATTAAATATTGAAAAAACTACAAATAGGATAAAAGGACGGTTTAAGGTGCTTGAGAATAAATTACGCTACTCACGTTAGTTTAACGAGAAAGCATAAGATCTTATTTATGCAGGATTTTTCAAATAAAAAAGCTGGTAAGGATTATAAAATTTAATTCTTACAAGCTATTCTTTCCCACATGCCAATATTGAAAGTAGTTTCAATAGTATATATGGCAGAATTAATACTTATAAAGTAAAGATCTCTAATTATGATCCAGGTAAAATAGTATGGTTTTTATTTTTAATCATAGTTAATCTAAAATTACTAATTTTTAACCTTTCGCCACAAATTTTTACTATAAATGGTTCCAACAGAATTCGCTTGTGCGCCCATTATACTTGGCGTAAGATAAACTGGCGTATTATATTGAAAAATGGGTAACACTAAATATTCTTGTTGAACTATCCCTTTTAATTTCGCGTAATTTTCTAACCGCACTTTTTCGGATGTTGTCGTCATTGCACTTTCAAATAAACGATCAAATTCTGCATTTTTATAGCCATTTTTGTTATCAGGGCTTTTGGAATAGAACAAATTTAAGAAAGCGACAGGATCATTAAAATCTGCGCACCAACCTGATCGAATTAATTGAAAATCGCCTTTTGTGCGAGCCGTTTGCAATTCTTGCCAACTCATCCCTTGATGTTCAACTCGTAATAAATCTGATTGCGATAACTGACGATTTAATCGCGTTGCAATGGTTTGATTCAGAGACGAATCATCATAACGAATGCGTAATTTCAACGGGTTAGTTTCACTAATTTGATTATGGGGAAGAAGCTGTTCTGCAACAACTGGCTCCCAAACAGATTCTTGCTCACCTAGCATAGATTTAGGTAAAAAAGTATTACTTGGATGAAGATGAGAAATATCTGCAACCAAATTTTTCGTAGAAATCATCGAAGCAATCGCTTTTCTTATCGCACTTTTTTGCAACATAGGATCGGCAAGATTAAACTCATAGAAGTAAGTACAAAGTTGCGGATAATCTTGGATATTTTGAACTGTTTTTTGCGGATTTATTACAACATCAAAATCAGACAAATCTCTATCTGCTGCAATTTTTTGATACTTCACTTGCTGAAATATCACTTTTTCCTTTGCCCAATAATAAGGATTGGCAGTTAAAATATGCTGATTTTCAGCCTGGCTTTGTAATTGATAGGCGCCATTGCTGATAAGCATTTCAGGCGATTTTGTATAGCGAGGCAAAAGGCTGACGTGCGCCAGCATAGAAGGTATATATGGCGATGCTTTATCTAATTCAATGCGTAAAGTGCGGTCATTTTCAGCGAACAATCCAAGCGATTCCACAGTTAGTGTTTTTTCCAATACTGCCTTCGCATTTTTCAGATTCATGAAAGCCAAATAATTTTTAAGTGGACTTTCAGATTGAGAAAGTGCTTGCCAAGATTGTACAAAATCAGAGGCAGTCACCGCTTCACCATTTGACCATTTGGCATTTTCACGCAAAATGAAAATCCACGTTTTATTATCTTTAGTTTGCCAGCTTTCTGCCACGGCAGGAACAAGATTACCTTGGGCATCATAAGCTGTTAAGCCCTCAAAAAGATCCCGTAATAATTGCGTTTGTTCTTCGTTTTGTGCTTGCCAAGGTTGCAAAGTAAAATCGCTATAAACACCACGTTTTAATTCAACTCGGTTAGATTCCAATTGAGTATTTTTAGGTGTCTCAACTTGTGGTGAAGCAGATTTTGGATTATCCAATTTATCACAAGCCACCACCGTAAAAATGATAGAAAGAATAACTGTACTTCGCTGGCACAAAGCGAGAAAATTATTCATTTTCAGTTTTAATCCAAAACAAGAAGAACCAATACTTAATACAAATCAACGCTGCAATAACGCTACGCCCTATTACGCTTGGCGTGAAATAAAAACCAATAAGCAACATTGTGGTCGAAAAACTCAAAATATAAATTTTGGTATTTTTCTTTAATGATCGATTTTCATTAAAAGACTTAAGATGTTTTTGATAAATACTTGTGCCTAAAAACCATTGTTCTAAGCGTTTTGAACCTTTTGTAAAGAAAAATAAGGTAAGCAATAAAAAAGGCGTGGTCGGTAAAATAGGAAGGAAAATTCCAATGATGCCAAGTGCAAGAGAAAGAAAACCTAAAACAATGTAAATAAACTTCATAATGTTCCTAATAAAAAGAAAATGCGAACCATTATTACTGATTTTTTAGATTTTTCAACCTTGATATTATAGAATTTGCCGTCACATAAAGAGTAATTTTCAAAAAAGGAACATTTATGTCTATGTCAAATCCATTACTTAACATTCAAGGCCTACCGCCATTTTCACAAATAAAACCAGAACATATTCAACCGGCTGTTGAAAAATTAATTCAAGATTGTCGCAATACGATAGAACAAGTGTTAAAACAACCGCACTTTACTTGGGAAAATTTCATTTTGCCTTTAACGGAAACCAATGATCGCTTAAACCGAGCTTGGTCACCCGTTTCTCATCTCAATTCAGTAAAAAACAGTGCTGAATTACGTGAAGCCTATCAAGCGTGCTTGCCGTTACTTTCTGAATACAGCACTTGGGTTGGTCAGCATAAAGGGCTTTATAATGCCTATTTGGCGTTAAAAAATAGTGCTGAATTTACTGACTATTCTATTGCGCAAAAGAAAGCCATTGAAAATTCACTGCGTGATTTTGAACTTTCAGGTATCGGGCTTTCAGAAGACAAACAACAACGTTATGGCGAAATTGTGACGCGCTTATCGGAATTAAATTCACAATTTAGCAATAACGTATTAGATGCCACCATGGGTTGGGAAAAACTCATTGAAAACGAAGCAGAACTTGCTGGGTTACCTGAATCTGCACTACAAGCTGCACAACAATCTGCCGAAAGTAAAGGATTAAAAGGCTATCGTTTTACGTTAGAAATTCCAAGTTATTTGCCTGTGATGACTTACTGTGAAAATCGTGCATTGCGTGAAGAAATGTACCATGCTTATGCAACACGCGCCTCAGAACAAGGCCCTAATGCTGGCAAATGGGACAACAGTAAAGTTATGGAAGAAATTCTTACATTACGCGTAGAGCTAGCAAAATTACTCGGTTTTAATACTTACACCGAACTTTCACTTGCCACCAAAATGGCAGAAAACCCACAACAAGTGCTCAATTTCTTAGATCATCTTGCCGAACGTGCCAAACCACAAGGCGAAAAAGAACTGCAAGAATTGAGAGATTACTGCGAAAAAGAATTTGGTGTCACTGAACTTGCGCCTTGGGATATTGGTTTTTACAGCGAAAAACAAAAACAACATTTATACGCTATTAATGATGAAGAACTTCGCCCTTACTTTCCTGAAAATCGCGTGATTTCAGGATTGTTTGAATTAATTAAACGCATTTTCAATATTCGTGCAGTTGAACGCAAAGGCGTAGATACTTGGCATAAAGATGTGCGTTTTTTTGATTTAATTGATGAAAACGATCAACTCCGTGGCAGTTTCTATCTTGATTTATATGCACGCGAACACAAACGTGGTGGTGCGTGGATGGATGACTGTATCGGACGTAAGCGTAAACTGGATGGCAGCATTCAAACGCCTGTGGCTTATTTAACTTGCAACTTCAACGCACCGATAGGGAATAAGCCAGCGTTATTTACGCATGATGAAGTGACTACCCTATTCCACGAATTTGGTCACGGCATTCATCATATGCTCACGCAAATTGATGTCTCCGATGTAGCGGGGATTAACGGTGTGCCTTGGGATGCCGTGGAATTACCAAGCCAATTTATGGAAAACTGGTGCTGGGAAGAGGAGGCTTTGGCGTTTATTTCAGGGCATTACGAAACAGGCGAGCCGTTGCCAAAAGAAAAGCTCACGCAATTGTTAAAAGCGAAAAATTTCCAAGCCGCAATGTTTATCTTGCGTCAACTTGAATTTGGGATTTTTGATTTCCGTTTGCATCACACCTTTGATGCGGAAAAAACCAATCAAGTTTTGGATACACTTAAATCAGTGAAATCACAAGTTGCCGTCATAAAAGGCGTAGATTGGGCAAGAACTCCGCACAGTTTCAGCCATATTTTTGCAGGGGGCTACGCCGCAGGTTATTACAGCTATTTATGGGCTGAAGTCTTATCAGCTGATGCCTATTCACGCTTTGAAGAAGAAGGTATTTTCAACCCAATCACCGGCAAATCATTCTTAGATGAAATTCTCACGCGTGGTGGCTCAGAAGAACCAATGGAACTCTTCAAACGCTTCCGTGGCCGTGAACCACAATTAGATGCGTTGTTAAGACATAAAGGAATATTAAATAGATAATAAAAACAGAATACCCGGCCAAAGCCGGGTTCTTTTTATCTCATAAAATGATGACTATAACGCACCTTTGATATCTAAATAAATTCCTAAAAGGATTATTCCTCTACTTTACAAAATTTAGCTAAGTCTTCTACATTTTCTAACCACTGATTCCCAATTTTATCAATCAATTCTCCACAATTAAAAACATCAGAATTTTTAGCCGCACTTTCTAAAGTATCCGCTAATTGACGTAAATGATTTAACCCTACCGATGCCGCTGCCCCTTTAATTTTATGGGCGGTATCTTCCGTTTCTTTCATATTATCTTTTGATAATTGAACAATATAATTTGGCATAGTTTGTTTGAATAAAGATAAATTTTCTAAAATTTGGGGTTTTCCAAGCGTTTCTATCAGCGCTAAATCAAACTGTTCTGAAAGCTCATTATCATCATTTATTTCTATAATAGATTCACTTTCATCCACAAAAAATTGCTGCAGACAATGGTGTAAATCCTTAATTGAAATGGGTTTACGTAATACGCCATCCATGCCCATTTCTAAATATTCTTGCTCGCTTTGCATAACATTGGCGGTAAAAGCAATCATTGGCGGTAAAAAATCATAAATACCGTTTTCATAGTTCTCTCGCAAATATTGGGCGATTTCAAAACCACTCATATCTGGTAATTTAATATCTAGCAATAAAATGTCGTAAACATTTTTTTCAAATAAAGTGATCGCCTGCTTGCCATTTGTCGCAACATCAACATGATGCCCAAGTTTTTCTAAAATTGTTTTCGCAACCATAATATTGAGGTCAACATCCTCCACTAAAAGAATGGTCAAGGATGGAATATTTTTCTTAACGGATTCTTTTTCAGAAATTTCCTGAGCGTGGAGAGTAAGATGGAAAGTAGCACCTTTTCCTCGTTCACTTTCAACCGTTAAATCCCCTTCCATTAACTGAGCGAGATTTTTAGAAATAGCCAGCCCAATACCGCTGCCCGCACTTTGCTGGCGACTTTCTTTCACTTGATAATACATTTCAAAAATATGTTTTTGTTCTTCAGGCGAAATCCCCATTCCTGTATCTTTCACAATGAAATGGTAACAATCCTGATTTCTGATAATTTTCAGAATAATATTTCCCTGATCTGTAAACTTCACCGCATTACTAATTAAGTTCCACAAAATTTGGCTCAAGCGAACACGATCAAGATTCAACCAATTAGGCAAATTAGGTTCAAGCTCTAAAGAAAAAATAAGATTTTTTTGTTTGGCAAGGAAACTAGCAAAATTATAAATATCGTTTAATAAGGCGGGAAAATCTGTTGGCTGGCGATTTAATTCAATTCGACTGGCATCAATTTTTTCCAAATCAATAATATCGCTAAAAATATAGCCTAAACTGACCGCACTTATGTTGATAGTTTTTAAATAATTACGCTGGCGATCATCCAATTCATCATCAAGTAAAATCTGGCTAAGCCCCACAATCCCATTCAATGGCGTGCGCAATTCATGGCTTATTGTGGCAAGTAAGGTGCTTTTATCACGGCTATTTTTTTCTAACTTTTCCAATGCTTGGGATAATTTTTTCTGAGCGGCAATTCGCTCTGCGACCTCATTTTCCAACCGATTCACCGAGCTAGAAAGATCAAGACGAGAATGTTCAAGCTTTTCGACCAATAAAGTGAAAAAATAAATAACAAAAGGCGCAGTGAGTAAGCCAAAAGTTACCGAACGAAAAATATCTACCCAAGAAATCTGATGAACAATAAATAAACTAAATAAAATCTGAGTACAAAGTGCTAAAACCGCAAGAATCATCACGCCTAAAAGAGAAAAACGAAGGCGCCCAAGACGAATAACCCAATCCACATAACTCTGAGCAAAATATTTGAAACTTTTCATCGAATCTCCTAAAACATTATTACTGTTATCGAAAGTCCATGGCTAATCTGATTTCGAAGGATTATATTTCCCTCACTCAGAAAGTGAATTTTGTAATTTATAGGACTTGACTCTTTAGTTTACCTTGAATATAGCCATAATTGTAATAATGAATAGATTAGTTTTAAGTTTTTATGGTGGGGGGATTTATTAAAATATTAAAACATACTTGTTTTGCGTGGATTTTGCGCGAGAGGGTATTAAATGATAGAATCTCGCACTTTTATTGCGAAGCGAGAACAAAATGGCATTAGTTGAATTTTTGATGGAAACCTTAGATGGGTTAAAGGGAACAGATATTGTACATTTTGATGTACGTGGAAAATCATCGATTACGGATAATATGATTATTTGCACGGGTACATCGAGCCGCCAAGTTTCTGCAATGGCAGATAATTTAATTACAGAATGTAAAAAAGCAGGTTTTGAAACTTTTGGTGAAGAAGGTAAAAATACTGCAGATTGGATTGTTGTGGATCTTGGTCAAGCAATCGTACATATCATGCAACGTGACGCGCGTGAAATGTATCAATTAGAGAAACTTTGGGCGTAAATTTTAGTAAAGTGCGGTAAAAAATAACCGCACTTTTTAGATAAGGATGACTTGTGAAAATCACGTTAATTGCTGTTGGAACAAAAATGCCTTCTTGGGTTACAACGGGGTTTGAGGAATATCAACGCCGTTTCCCAAAAGATATGCCTTTTGAACTGATTGAAATCCCAGCAGGCAAGCGTGGAAAAAATGCTGATATTAAACGTATTCTAGAACAAGAAGGTAAAACGATGTTAGCTGCCTGTGGAAAAAGTAAAGTCGTGACGTTAGATATTCCAGGTAAACCTTGGACCACACCACAGTTAGCTGAGCAACTAGAAGCCTGGAAAAACGATGGCCGTGATGTATGCTTGTTGATCGGGGGACCTGAGGGGCTTTCGCCTGAATGTAAAGCCGCCGCAGAGCAAAGCTGGTCGCTTTCACCATTGACATTACCTCACCCGCTTGTTCGTGTTGTGGTTGCTGAAAGTTTGTATCGTGCGTGGTCGCTCACGACTAATCATCCTTATCACCGAGAATAGTAAATCCTCATTTTAGTCAGATGAATTTAAAACGATTCTTCAATACGCCAACTCATGAACCGTTCCGCGATAAAAAAGCGGAGCGTAACCTTTTTGCACGCCGAACTTTAGTGGCTTTTTTGGGGATTTTGCTACTAACAGGCGTGTTATTCACTAATATTTATCAGCTACAGATTGTTAATTTCGATACTTACCAAACTCGTTCTAATGGTAACCGAATTAAATTATTACCTTTACCGCCAACACGTGGCTTAATCTATGATCGTTACGGTAAATTATTAGCCGAAAATCTCACTTTTTTTGGTTTATACATTGTGCCAGAAAAAACTGAAAATTTAGACCGCACTTTAGATGAATTACGCTACATTGTGGGATTGACGGATAACGATATTGAAAATTTTAAAAAGGAACGTCGCCGCGGAACGCGTTACACGCCTATTTTATTGAAACCGAATTTAACAGAAGAACAAATAGCACGTTTTGCAGTGAGTGGCTATCAATACCCGAGTTTAGATGTACGTCCTTATTTCAAACGCTATTACTTATATGGCGAGATTATGACGCATATTTTAGGCTATGTGGGCAAAATCAATGATAAAGACGTTGAACGTTTGAAAAAAGATGAAAAATTTGCCAATTATTCTGGTAGCAATGATATGGGGAAATTGGGGATTGAACGCTATTACGAGGATGAGTTACATGGCACCACAGGTTTTGAAGAAGTAGAAATCAACAACCGCGGTAAAGTTATTCGCAAGTTACGTGAGCAACCTTCAGTAGCAGGAAAAAGTATTTATCTTACTATCGATTTAGAGTTGCAGCGTTATATCACTGATCTTTTGGCAGGGCAAAAAGGCGCGATTGTTGTATTGGATCCTAAAGATAGTGGTGTGCTGGCTATGGTGTCCACGCCAAGTTATGACAATAATTTGTTTGTTGATGGTATTTCCTCAGAAGATTATAAGCGCCTATTAAATGATCCTGCTCGCCCGCTTTATAGTCGAGCGACTCAAGGTGTGTATCCTCCTGCTTCTACGGTGAAACCTTTTATTGCAGTGGCTGCACAAACTGAAAATGTGATTAGCCAAAATACGACGATTTTTGACCCTGGCTATTGGGTATTGCCAAATACGACTAAGCGATTTCGAGATTGGAAAAAGAGCGGTCATGGTTATACAGATTTAAATAAAGCAATTACAGAATCATCCGATACTTATTTTTACCAAGTCGCTCATAGTATGGGAATTGATCGTCTTTCTGATTGGATGAAACGATTTGGCTTTGGTATGCCAACTGGGATTGAAATTCAAGAAGAAACGGCAGCCAATATGCCAACGCGCGAATGGAAACAAAAACGCTATAAACGCCCTTGGGTACAAGGTGATACTATTTCTGTGGGAATTGGTCAAGGGTATTGGACTGCAACCCCGTTACAAGTAGCAAAAGCAACAGCTGTATTGGTGAACAATGGCAAGGTGAATACCCCACATTTAATGAAAGCAATTGAAGTATCTACTCTAAAACCTTATGAAGATCCTTTGCTTTATCCTGATATTACAGAGGCTAAACAAAGCTATTGGGATGCTGCAAAACGTGGAATGTATAATGTTGTCAATTCAGCTTTAGGGACGGGGAGAAAGGCTTTTGCTGGAGCAAACTATCGTGTAGCAGGAAAATCAGGTACTGCTCAAGTGTTTAGTTTAAAAGAAAATGAAAAATACAATGCGGCGGGATTGAAAAAAGAACTACATGATCACGCATGGTTTACCGCATATGCGCCTTATGAAAACCCTAGATTGGTTGTGACAGTTATTTTAGAGAATGCGGGTGGTGGATCAAGTAATGCCGCACCCTTAGCGCGTAAAGTGATGGATTACTATTTAAATCAGCGTTTACCACAAGTTGAAAAATATAATGCAACCATTCAGCAAAAAGAAGATTTACCACAAGAGAGAGAGCAAATAAATGGAAGATAAAATCCCTTTCTGGTTGCGCGCATGGCAACGTTTGCATATTGATTTTTGGCTTTTTATTGGCTTAGTTGCAATAACAGCCTATGGCATGCTTGTGCTTTATAGTGCCACTGGTGCGAGTGAAACTATGTTTAACAACCGGATTATTCAGGTTTTTCTTGGATTTACTGTTATGCTCGTCATGGCACAATTTCCACCTAAATTTTATCAACGCATTGCGCCTTATCTTTATCTGATAGGCTTTATCATGTTGATTTTAGTCGATGCTATTGGAACAACCAGTAAAGGGGCACAGCGTTGGCTTGATCTTGGATTTATTCGTTTTCAACCCTCTGAAATTGTAAAGCTTGCGGTTCCATTAATGGTTGCTGTGTATTTAGGTAATCGACCACTTCCACCTAAATTAAGTGAAACATTTATTGCGATTGCAATGATTATGATTCCGACTTTACTTGTGGCTATACAACCAGATTTAGGCACATCAATTTTGGTAAGTGCGTCAGGTTTATTTGTAGTATTTTTAGCGGGAATGAGTTGGTGGCTAATTTTAGCAGCAGTGATTGGCTTAGCTGGATTTATTCCGATCATGTGGCTATATCTAATGCACGATTATCAACGCACTCGCGTTCTCACATTATTGGATCCAGAAAAAGATCCTCTCGGTGCCGGCTATCATATTTTACAATCAAAGATTGCGATTGGTTCTGGGGGGCTTTGGGGAAAAGGCTGGATGCAGGGTACGCAATCTCAGCTTGAATTCTTACCTGAACCTCATACAGATTTTATTTTTGCTGTAATGAGTGAAGAACATGGAATGATTGGTTTTCTTATTTTGATCTCCATTTATATGTTCATTATTGTACGTGGTTTGATTATTGCTGTGAACGCGCAAACTTCTTTTGGGCGAATTCTTGCTGGTGCAACGACGTTAATTTTCTTTGTCTATGTGTTTGTTAACATAGGCATGGTAAGTGGTATTTTGCCTGTAGTGGGTGTGCCATTACCTTTATTCAGCTATGGCGGTACATCTTACGTTGCTATTATGGCTGCTTTTGGCTTGGTGATGTCAGTTCATACACATCAAGTAAAATTTATGAAAGGGAACTAATTTCATTTTTACTTTTCTTAAAAGGGTAAATAAATGAAAATAGTCAACGCTTATGAAATTAAAAACATTATTAAATCTGACCGCATTTGCTTTGTTTGCTATAATTACTAGCTTTTCAGTACATGCAGACACTCACAAAATGTATGGTATCCAAGGGGATAAACTTTCGATTATAACCAAAGTACCTGCCCCTAGTACTTATTCCGTTAAAGGGCAAACTTATACGACAAAAACTGAAGATGATGCTAAATCCTATGCGAAAGAAGGGATGGCTAGTTACTATCATCTCAAATTTAATGGGCGTAGAACTGCAAGTGGTGATGTTTATAATTCAACACAATTTACTGCGGCACATAAAACATTGCCAATAAATTCTTATGCTTTGGTGACTAATTTACATAACAACCGTAAAGTTATAGTACGTATTAATGATCGTGGGCCTTTTAGTGATAAACGTTTAATTGATCTTTCTCATGCGGCGGCGAAAGAAATAGGATTAATTTCTCGCGGTATGGGGCATGTTAGAATTGAGGCGTTGCATGTTGCCAAAAATGGGAGTTTATCGGGCGCTGCGACAAGAACGTTGGCTAAGCATGCGAAAACTAAAGAAGCAGCTGATCGTTTAGTAAAATTTACTGCATCTTCTAATAAGTCGTTTAAGATGGTAAATGAAAAAAAAGGAAATGACGTTTATCGTTTGAAAATGCTTGAAGTTACCTCTCGTAGCCAAGCTGATAAGTTAATTACACAACTCGCATTAGATAATATTCAAGTCGAAGTAAATCGTTCAGGCAATAAATACGAAATTCACATTGGGCCTTTTGATAACGAAACACAAATGTCACAAGTGAGAACCAAATTACAAAAAATGGCAGTCAATAAGCCATTAATTGTTTACACATATAAAAATTAATTGTAGGAATACACTATGTTGAAAAGAACAACAAAAATCGCATTTTTATCAAGTTTTGTGGCACTTAGTGCTTTTTCGGTATCTGCAGAGGATATGCAGTTTGGCGTAACTCCGCCACAAATTACTGCTCAAACGTATGTATTGATGGATTACAATTCTGGCGCAATTTTGGCCGCACTTAATCCTGACGAGCGTCAATATCCCGCATCTTTAACTAAAATGATGACAAGTTATGTGGTAGGGAGTGCTTTAAAACAGGGTAAAATTCACAATACCGATATGGTAACCATTGGTGAGAGTGCATGGGGGCGTAATTTCCCAGACTCATCAAAAATGTTTTTAGATTTAAATACACAAGTATCTGTAGCAGATTTGAATCGTGGTGTGATTGTTGTATCCGGTAATGACGCAACAGTGGCATTGGCTGAACATATCTCTGGCAATGTACCGAACTTTGTAGAAACAATGAATAAATATGTTCAACAATTTGGTTTGAAAAATACAAATTTCACCACGCCGCATGGTTTAGACGATCCTAATCAATATTCTTCCGCGCGTGATATGGCGCTTATTGGTGCGCATATTATTCGTGATTTACCTGAAGAATATAAAATTTACTCAGAAAAAGATTTTACATTTAACAAAATCAAACAACCTAACCGTAATGGACTATTATGGGATAAAACGATTAATGTTGATGGAATGAAAACAGGTCATACTAGCCAAGCTGGATATAACTTAGTTGCTTCAGCGACTACACCAAATAATATGCGTTTAATTTCTGTAGTAATGGGTGTCCCAACTTACAAAGGTCGTGAAGTAGAAAGTAAAAAACTTTTACAATGGGGTTTTGCTAATTTCGAAACATTTAAAACTTTAGAGGCTGGCAAAGAAATTTCAGAGCAACCTGTTTATTACGGTAATAAAGATAGTGTGAAATTAGGCACATTACAAGATAGCTTTATCACAGTTCCGAAAGGCAAACAAAATGAGCTGAAAGCTCGCTATGAGTTAGAAAGTAAAAACTTACAAGCGCCTTTAGCAAAAGGCCAAGTCGTAGGTAAAGTCATTTATCAATTAGAAGGTAAAGATATTGCAGCGGTAAACTTACAAGTGATGGATGAAGTGGGCGAAGCTGGTATTTTCGGAAAAGCTTGGGATTGGCTCGTGCTCACTGTAAAAGGCTTATTTGCATAAAATATGCCAGCAACTTACCGCACTTTTTTCATTTTTAACTGAGGCATTCGTAATGTGTGGGTGGTGTACCATCCACACATCATTTTTATTATTGGGAAATAATATGACAACAGAAAACGATTACGCAAAACTTAAAGAATTAATGGAATTTCCAGCAAAAATGACATTTAAAGTTGCTGGAATTAATCGCGAGGGGTTAGCGCAAGATCTAATTCAAGTCGTTCAAAAATATATTAAAGGTGATTATATTCCTAAGGAAAAACGGAGTAGTAAAGGTACCTACAATTCGGTTTCAATCGACATTATTGCTGAAAACTTTGAGCAGGTAGAAACACTTTATAAAGAACTTGCTAAAGTTGAAGGCGTAAAAATGGTTATCTAGTATGAATAATTCCCTTATCGTTCGCCAGTTAGGGTTGCAAGATTATCAAGAAATTTGGCATAAAATGCAGAATTTCACAGATAGTCGCACCGCGGAAACGCAAGACGAAATTTGGTTGGTGCAACATCCTCCTGTATTTACCCAAGGGCAAGCAGGTAAACCTGAGCATCTTTTACAGCGTAGTGAAATACCTGTGGTGCAGTCGGATCGTGGTGGGCAAATAACCTATCATGCACCCGGTCAGCAAGTGATGTATGTGCTCATTGATGTTAAGCGTCATGAGAATTTAAATGTGCGTCAATTAGTTACCGCACTTGAGCAAACGGTGGTAAAAACCTTAGCTGAATATGGTATTGAAAGTTATCCAAAACCTGATGCACCAGGCGTGTATGTGGATGGAAAAAAGATTTGTTCTCTTGGACTGCGTATTCGTCGTGGGTGCTCTTTTCACGGGTTAGCATTGAATATCAATATGGATCTGAATCCATTTCATTATATTAACCCATGCGGCTATGCTGGTCTTGAAATGTGTCAAGTAGCGGATTTTGTTAATCAAGATGAAGCTAATTGCGATAAGGTTTCACCAAAATTAATTAAACACTTTGCCGAGCTTTTAGGCTATAATGTAACAAATTTGTAATATTTAATGATCAAAAATGCCCTATTTGGGCATTTTTATTTAGGAACGCTTATGTCAACGCCTTTCAAAATGGAACGTGGTGTAAAATATCGCGATGCGGCAAAAACGTCGATTATTCCAGTAAAAAATATTGATCCAAACCAAGAGCTATTGAAAAAGCCAGAATGGATGAAAATTAAACTTCCGGCAAATTCACTTAAAATTGAAAGCATCAAAAATGGAATGCGTCGTCATGGTTTACATTCCGTTTGTGAAGAAGCATCTTGTCCAAATTTACACGAATGTTTTAATCATGGAACAGCAACTTTTATGATTTTAGGCGCAATTTGCACGCGCCGTTGCCCGTTCTGTGATGTTGCACATGGGAAACCATTACCGCCCGATCCTGAAGAACCACAAAAATTAGCTGAAACTATCCAAGATATGAAACTTAAATATGTGGTGATTACATCGGTGGATCGTGATGATTTACCTGATCGTGGCGCAGGTCATTTTGCAGAATGTGTAAAAGCTGTGCGTGAACTTAATCCTAACATTAAGATTGAGATTTTAGTGCCTGATTTCCGTGGTCGCATTACACAGGCATTGGAAAAATTAAAAGATAATCCGCCAGATGTCTTTAACCATAATTTAGAAAACGTGCCGCGCCTATACAAAGAGATTCGCCCAGGGGCAGATTACGAATGGTCACTTAAATTATTGCGTGAATTTAAAGAAATGTTCCCGAATATCCCAACTAAATCTGGTTTAATGGTGGGATTAGGTGAAACTAATGAAGAGATTTTACAAGTCATGCAAGATTTACGTGATAACGGTGTGACAATGCTCACGTTGGGGCAATATCTTCAACCTAGCCGCCATCATTTGCCAGTTGCGCGTTATGTTCCGCCAGCTGAATTTGATGAATTCCGTGAGAAAGCCAATGAAATGGGCTTTGAACATGCGGCTTGTGGACCATTTGTTCGCTCTTCTTATCACGCTGATTTACAAGCCAGTGGCGGATTAGTGAAATAATTAAAAATTGCGCTGAATTAAACCGCACTTTTAGCATGTCACAAAAGTGCGGTTTATTTTTGATGTTTTGTTTCACCGAATATTTACTAGCCAGAATTATTGCAAGCCTGTAAAATAGCCGACCGCTTTATTCGACTAATTATTTATAACACCTGACGATATTGTAGAAAATGACTCAAAAATTACATATTAAAACTTGGGGCTGCCAGATGAACGAATACGATTCATCTAAAATGGCAGATCTTTTATTAAGTACTCATGGATTAGAACTTACCGAAATTCCTGAAGAAGCAGACGTATTATTATTGAATACCTGTTCTATTCGTGAAAAAGCACAAGAAAAAGTGTTCCACCAACTTGGTCGTTGGAAAGAGTTAAAGAAAAATAAGCCAAATTTAGTGATTGGTGTGGGCGGCTGTGTGGCCTCTCAAGAAGGGGAACATATTCGCCATCGTGCACCTTATGTAGATATTATTTTTGGTCCACAAACTTTGCACCGCCTGCCTGAAATGATTAACCAAATTCGTGGTGGTAAGAGTTCTGTTGTAGATGTAAGTTTCCCTGAAATTGAGAAATTTGACCGCTTACCTGAACCTCGTGCAGAAGGTCCAACAGCATTTGTTTCGATTATGGAAGGCTGTAATAAATACTGTACTTTCTGTGTTGTACCTTATACACGTGGTGAAGAAGTTAGCCGTCCTGTGGATGACGTGCTATTTGAAATTGCGCAGCTTGCGGATCAAGGTGTGCGTGAGGTCAACCTACTTGGTCAAAATGTAAATGCTTATCGTGGTCCGACACATGATGGTCAAATTTGTAGCTTTGCTGAGTTGCTTCGTCTCGTGGCGTCTATCGATGGTATTGACCGTTTACGTTTTACAACCAGTCATCCAATAGAATTTACGGATGATATTATTGACGTATATCGTGATACGCCTGAATTGGTGAGTTTCTTGCATCTTCCAGTCCAAGCGGGTTCTGACCGTGTATTAACGATGATGAAACGAGGTCATACAGCATTAGAATATAAATCTATTATTCGTAAACTTCGTGCTGTGCGTCCTGATATTCAAATCAGCTCAGACTTTATTGTTGGTTTCCCGGGGGAAACTGCGGAAGATTTTGAGCAAACTATGAATTTGATTGCACAACTGAACTTTGATATGAGCTTCAGTTTTGTGTACTCAGCCCGACCAGGTACGCCTGCTGCAGATATGCCAGATGATGTAACGGAAGATGAAAAGAAACAACGTCTTTATGTGTTACAAGAGCGTATTAATCAACAAGCTGCACAGTTTAGCCGTCGCATGCTTGGCACAGAACAACGCGTGCTAGTTGAAGGGCCGTCGAAGAAAGACATTATGGAATTGACGGGACGTACTGAAACGAATCGTATTGTCAATTTCCAAGGTTCTCCGGAGATGATTGGTAAATTTGTGGATGTGAAAATCACTGATGTTTATACCAATTCTCTACGCGGTGAAGTGGTGCGTACAGAAGATGAAATGGGATTACGTATTGCGCAATCTCCACAAGAAGTGATGAATCGCACACGTAAAGAAGATGAATTAGGTGTAGGGCGTTATCACGGCTAATTGAAATCTTGAAATATTTAACCGCACTTTGAGAAATTAAAGTGCGGTTATTTTTTTAGGGATATATGGTTTTAGATTTGCCAATCTATCGGTTTTATTCCGTGGCTTTCCAAATATGAATTTGTTTTGGAAAAATGATGACAGCCAAAGAAACCTCGATGAGCTGAAAGTGGGGAAGGATGTGGAGCCGTTAAAACAAGATGACGAGTGCGGTCAATAATTTGCCCTTTTTTTTGTGCGAGACTGCCCCAAAGTAAAAACACGAGTTTTTCACGATGTTCATTAAGCGCTGTAATAACACGATCCGTAAACGTTTCCCAGCCGAAATTAGCATGTGAATGTGCTATGCCACGTTCTACGGTAAGCACAGTGTTGAGCAGCAATACCCCTTGTTCTGCCCATTTGACTAAATAACCATGTGATGGCATTTGGAATCCCGAAATATCTTGTGTAAGCTCTTTATACATATTTACTAGGGAAGGGGGAATGGCGACTTTAGGTTTTACTGAAAAAGCCAATCCATGAGCTTGGTTTGGTCCATGATAAGGATCCTGTCCTAAAATCACCACCTTTACATCTTCAAAAGCGGTATATTTGAATGCATTAAATACATCTTCTTGTGGTGGATAAATCGTTTTCCCGCTTGCTCTTGCAAGATGAACCTGTTGTAGTGCGTGTTGAAAGTAAGGTTGTTCTTTTTCTTTTCCGATAACATCTGTCCAGGTTTTCATTATTTTGATCCTATTAATAAGTTTGCTCTTATTATAAACAAAAAGATTAAGGCAATAAAAAGTTTAAAGGTTAAATTAATGTTAAATTATTTGGGGGGATCGTGATTTAAATAAGTAAAGTTTAATTTAGATCAAGTTTGTAAAATTGTCTTAAAAAGATAACCTGTTCTTTATCAAAAAAAAATCCAAAATAATTTGAAATCTTCAAATTATTTGATAAAATTTGTACAGTTTTTATGATTATTCCAATGCTAATTAGGAGGCTATTATGATTAAAGGTATTCAAATTACTCAAGCGGCAAATGACAATTTGCTTAATTCATTCTGGTTATTAGACAGCGAAAAAAATGAAGCGCGTTGCTTATGTGCAAAAGGCGAATTCGCTGAAGACCAAGTTGTTGCAGTTAGCGAATTAGGTCAAATCGAATACCGTGAATTACCGGTAAACGTAGCGCCAACTGTTAAAGTTGAAGGTGGTCAACACTTAAACGTAAACGTATTACGTCGTGAAACTTTAGAAGATGCGGTAAACAATCCAGATAAATATCCACAATTAACTATCCGTGTTTCTGGTTACGCAGTACGTTTCAACTCTTTAACACCAGAACAACAACGCGACGTTATTACTCGTACTTTCACTGAAAGCCTATAATTTCAGTTTGAGTGAAAAAAGAAACCCCGAAGTAATTCGGGGTTTTGTTTTATCTAAAAGGTTAAAAAATTTGACCGCACTTTTCCCTTTCATCCCTAGCGATTTCCGCACTTTTCAGGTACAATCCGCCAGTTAAATTTATTGATTTTTTGAGAAAAACTATCTTTTATGAAGAATATTCGCAACTTTTCTATTATTGCCCATATTGACCACGGTAAATCGACGCTTTCTGACCGTTTGATTCAAACTTGTGGTGGCCTTTCGGATCGTGAAATGGAAGCGCAAGTGCTAGATTCAATGGATCTTGAGCGTGAGCGCGGAATTACCATCAAAGCACAAAGTGTTACTTTAAATTATAAAGCCAAAGATGGCGAAACTTATCAATTAAACTTTATCGATACACCAGGACATGTGGACTTTTCCTATGAGGTGTCTCGCTCTCTTGCTGCTTGTGAAGGGGCTTTGTTGGTGGTTGATGCTGGTCAAGGGGTAGAAGCTCAAACCTTGGCAAACTGTTATACCGCAATTGAAATGGATTTAGAAGTAGTACCGATTTTAAACAAAATTGACTTACCAGCCGCGGATCCTGAACGTGTAGCTGAAGAAATTGAAGATATTATTGGAATTGATGCGATGGAAGCGGTTCGATGCTCTGCTAAAACGGGTGTAGGTATCGAAGATGTATTAGAAGAAATCGTGGCAAAAATTCCTGCACCAGAAGGTGATCCGAATGCGCCATTACAAGCATTGATTATTGATTCTTGGTTCGATAACTATTTAGGCGTGGTGTCATTGGTTCGTATTAAAAATGGTGTCTTGCGTAAAGGCGATAAAATCAAAGTAATGTCCACTGGACAGGCTTACAACGTTGATCGTTTAGGGATTTTTACGCCAAAACAAGAAGATACTACTGTTTTAGAATGTGGCGAAGTTGGTTGGGTAGTTTGTGCAATTAAAGATATTTTAGGTGCGCCAGTGGGCGATACCTTAACTCATCAACATAATTCTGCAACTGAAGTGTTGCCAGGCTTTAAAAAAGTAAAACCGCAAGTGTATGCGGGTCTTTTCCCTGTAAGTTCTGATGATTATGAAGCGTTTCGCGATGCGCTTGGCAAATTAAGTTTAAACGATGCCTCACTTTTCTATGAACCAGAAACTTCGACCGCACTTGGTTTTGGTTTCCGTTGTGGTTTCCTTGGACTTCTACATATGGAAATCATTCAAGAGCGTTTAGAGCGTGAGTATGATTTAGATCTTATCACTACTGCGCCAACGGTAATTTACGAAGTGCAATTAACGAATGGTGATGTTGTTTACGTCGATAGTCCATCGAAATTGCCTCCGCTTAATAATATTGCTGAAATCCGTGAGCCTATTGCAGAATGCAATATGTTAGTGCCGCAAGAATATTTAGGTAACGTCATTACACTTTGCGTGGAAAAACGTGGCGTGCAAACCAATATGGTATATCACGGTAATCAGATTGCGCTGACTTACGAGATTCCAATGGGCGAAGTTGTTTTAGACTTCTTTGACCGTTTAAAATCGACATCGCGTGGTTATGCTTCGTTAGATTACGGTTTCAAACGTTTCCAAGCTGCAGATATGGTTCGCGTGGATATTATGATTAACAGTGAACGAGTAGATGCTTTGGCTTTAATTGTTCATAAAGATAATTCACAATATCGTGGCCGTGAATTGGTTGAAAAAATGCGTGAGTTAATTCCTCGTCAGCAATTTGATATTGCGATTCAAGCAGCGATTGGTAACCACATTATTGCGCGTTCAACCGTAAAACAATTACGTAAAAATGTATTGGCAAAATGTTATGGTGGTGACGTGAGCCGTAAGAAAAAACTCTTACAGAAACAGAAAGAAGGTAAAAAACGTATGAAGTCCTTAGGTAACGTAGAAGTACCACAAGAAGCGTTTTTGGCAATTTTACATGTAGGAAAAGATAAATAAGGGAAATTATGTCAAATTTATTTTTTGTAATTTTACTGGCGGTTGGTTTTGGTGTTTGGAAAGTTTTAGATTATTTTCAATTACCAAACACATTTAGTATTGTATTGCTAATTTTGACCGCACTTTCAGGCGTATTATGGTGCTACCATTATTTTGTGGTAACGCCAAAACGTAATCGTAAAATTGCACGTGCTGAACAGCGTTCAGGCCAAGTATTAACTGACGAAGAAAAAGCAAAAATTGAACCGATTTCCGAAGCCTCTGAGTTTTTATCATCTCTTTTCCCGGTGCTTTCTGTCGTATTCTTAGTGCGATCTTTTTTATTTGAACCATTTCAAATTCCATCAGGTTCAATGGAATCAACCTTACGAGTTGGTGACTTTTTGGTCGTGAACAAATATGCTTATGGCGTGAAAGATCCGATTTTCCAAAACACCATTATTGCAGGTGAAAAACCACAACGTGGCGATGTGATTGTGTTTAAAGCACCACAACAAGCTTTAATTCGTACTGGTCTTGGGGCAACTCGTGCAGCTTTTGCAGAAAATCTAGCGTTAAGTTCAAAAGATAATATGTCTGGTGTCGATTATATTAAGCGTATTATTGGAAAGGGCGGAGATCGCGTCATTTTTGATGCGGAACAAAAAACGCTAAAAGTGGTATATGGCAAACAAGGTAAACCTTGTGAAGTTGATTGCGAAACCAAGGCGTTTGAATATTCACAAAATCCAACAAATCCTGCTTTTCCGAATGAATTAGAATTGACTGAAAAAGGCGATGTAACACATAACGTGTTAATTAGTGAATATCGTCGTTATTCAGGTCCTGAGTTTTTCCCACAAGAAGGTATGCAAACTGCAGAATGGCTTGTGCCAGAAGGGCAGTATTTTGTGATGGGAGATCACCGCGATCACAGCGATGATAGTCGTTTCTGGGGCTTTGTGCCTGAAAAAAATATTGTGGGTAAAGCCACTTATATTTGGATGAGCTTAGAAAAAGAAGCGAATGAGTGGCCAACAGGTTTCCGTTTTGATCGCTTCTTTACAGCAATAAAATAAGATGAATCATTTAGATCGACTTGAGCGTAAAATCGGCTATCGTTTTAATGATATTGCGCTCTTAAAGCAGGCACTTACGCATCGAAGTGCGGCGACTCAACATAATGAACGCCTAGAATTTCTAGGCGATTCTATTCTTAATTTCACTATTGCTGAGGCGCTTTATCATCAGTTTCCTCGTTGTAATGAAGGTGAACTGAGCCGTATGCGTGCCACTTTGGTGAGAGAACCCACTTTAGCGATTTTAGCGCGTCAATTTGAATTGGGCGATTATATGTCTCTTGGTTCTGGTGAGCTAAAAAGCGGTGGTTTTCGCCGCGAATCTATTCTTGCCGATTGTGTAGAAGCGATTATTGGCGCAATGTCTTTGGATCAAGGATTGGCTGTGACGACCCAAGTGATTCGAAATTGGTATCAACAATTATTGGCTGAAATCAAACCGGGTGATAACCAAAAAGATGCGAAAACTCGTTTGCAAGAATATTTACAAGGTAAACATCTGCCATTGCCAACTTATGAAGTAGTAAATATTCAAGGGGAAGCACATTGCCAGATTTTCACTGTTGAATGCAAAGTGAAAAGTGCGGATAAAATTGACCGCACTTTTGTGGCAAAAGGATCTAGCCGTCGTAAAGCTGAACAAGCGGCAGCAGAACAAATTTTAAAAGAACTGGACATCAAATGACCGAACAATTCGACAAAACCTATTGCGGCTTTATTGCTATCGTAGGTCGCCCAAATGTGGGTAAATCAACGCTCTTAAATAAAATTTTAGGACAAAAAATTTCAATTACATCACGTAAAGCTCAAACCACGCGTCACCGTATTGTTGGGATTAAAACTGAAGGGGCGTATCAAGAAATCTATGTGGATACTCCGGGACTTCATATTGAAGAGAAGCGTGCGATTAACCGTTTAATGAACCGCGCAGCAAGTAGTGCTATCGGCGATGTTGATTTAATTATTTTTGTCGTAGATGGTACACACTGGAATGCAGATGATGAGATGGTGCTAAACAAATTACGCAATGCAAAAGCACCAGTTGTGTTAGCTATTAACAAAGTAGATAACATTAAAAATAAAGATGATTTGTTGCCGTTTATTACAGATCTTAGCAGTAAATTTAACTTTGCTCACATTGTGCCAATTTCTGCACAGCGTGGTAATAATGTTCATGAATTAGAGAAAATTGTACGCCAATCTTTAAGTGAAGGTGTGCATCATTTTCCAGAAGATTATGTCACAGACCGTTCGCAACGTTTCATGGCATCGGAAATAATCCGTGAGAAATTAATGCGTTTTACCGGTGAAGAATTGCCTTATTCTGTTACTGTTGAAATTGAACAATTCAAAGTGAATGAACGTGGCACTTATGAAATAAATGGCTTAATTCTCGTTGAACGGGAAGGTCAGAAAAAAATGGTAATTGGTGCGGGTGGTCAAAAAATTAAAATTATTGGTATGGAAGCGCGTGCTGATATGGAACGTTTATTTGATAACAAAGTTCACCTCGAACTTTGGGTGAAGGTGAAATCTGGTTGGGCAGATGATGAACGTGCATTGCGTAGTTTAGGATATATGGATGAATAAAGTGCGGTGAAATCCATAAGCAATAAATAGAAAAATCCCCATTATTGAGATGGGGGATTTTTTGTTTCTAATTTTTCACTGAATACACTTTAAATTTTCCTGTTTGAGCAAGCACTTCGTAATCCGAGAAATGTTGTCTAAGTAATTCGGGATAAGGCAAAAATGAATTGGCGACAATGCGTAATTCTCCGCCTTGATTGAGGTGCCATTTTGCTTGAGTGATGAGTTCTGTCACAGCTCGGTAGGCAGTATCAATACCATCATGGAATGGAGGATTAGAAATGATCAAATCAAATTTTCCTTCTATATCAGAAAAGACATCACTGGCGTAAACTTCGCCTTGTAATTGATTTTCAGAAAGTGTTTTACGCGCTGATTCTAACGCCATCGCATGAATATCAGTCATGGTAATTTGTACGTTAGGAGAGCGTTTTTTAATCATAGATCCAATTACTCCCGCCCCACAGCCAAGATCGAGCACTTTTCCTTTTATTTTATTATCAATGGTTGAAAGTAACAGTTCTGTGCCCGTATCTAATTCCGCCGCACTAAATACCCCAGGTAAACTATATATAGTTAAGTCTTGTAGCGTAGAATGTTGATAGGTTTTCCAGAACTTTTTAAGTTCAAAGTGTGGTTTGTTTTGTAGTGAAAAATGATATAAACCGCAACGACGAGCAGAGTCAATTTTCGCTATTTCACCATAGGGTTCTAATATTTTTTCTACTGAACGCACGCCACAACGGTTTTCTCCAATAATTAATATTTCTTGGCCAATAGGCGCCTGAGCGAATAGTTGAAGCAGTTGGAAATTAACTTCTTGCTTGTTTTTAGTCCAATAATAAACGATTAAATCAGCTTGATCTTGAAATTCAACGGAAAAATTGACCGCACTTTGTGTTCTTGCATAATCAAAATAGCAGCTCCAAATTTGGATTGATGGGCATTTTGAGGCTAATGTTTGAGGAAAATTATCAGAAATACTGCCAGCAAATAATACTGATTTTCCATCAAAAAATGAAAGATGTCGTTCTAAAACTTGGCTTTCTAGAGAAATCACGCTTTGAATCCTGTGGGTTATTAGTTAAAATTACGCGATATTTTAGCAAAATTATTAATAAAAATTGATTAAAACTATTTTAGGAAAATCCTTTATGAAAAAAATTCTCTCTGCACTCTTAATGGCAACTTTACTATCTGGATGTCAAGTTCTCGACCTTGTTCAAGGTACGCCTCAAAAGGCATCTAAAGTATCAAAGCCGGTATTAACGCCTGCTCAAACTGAAGTATTACAAAAGTTAGATGCACAGTTTCAGCGTATTTCAGCTAAAGGTATCGAAATTGAATTCAATGGCGAGAAATATGTGAAACAAACACAAGCAGTAAAAGGTGATGATCCTCGTTTTGTGAGTTTGGCATTAAGTAAAAATAGTGAGGCTCGTAAAGCTGTGCTAAGTGATACATTCTATTTAACTGATGTTTCTCATGAGAAAGCTATTACGGAACGTTATTTTGCAAAAAATAAAGAGACCTGCCAGTTACAGGCTGTGAAATCAGATATTCATGATTATTATGCTTGTGCCAGTGATAAATTTAAACGTTACGTTGCTTTAGTACATAAAGATAAAAATATAATTGCTTATCGTAGTTATACCTCATATCAAGTGGAACCTACTCAGGCTGAAGAACGTGCGATTATTAAGGCATTAGTCGATTATCCATTTGATAGTATTGCTCGTTAATATGAATAGACGCGATCTTCTTTTACAAGAAATGGGCATTTCCCAGTGGACGTTATATCGCCCAGAGGTGCTACAAGGTTCGGTAGGAATTAGTGTTGCTGAGAATATCCGCTTTATCACTGTTTCTGATGAAAATATAAGTGGCTCGCCTTTGTTGGCTGATGTGCTACTCAGCCTTGATCTTAAAAAAGAAGATTGCTTATGTTTGAATTATGATCAAATCCAGCATATCGAATGTAAGCAGCCTATTCGTTACTGGTTATTATCAGAAAATAGTGACAAAATTGACCGCACTTTATCATTTTGCATGCAGGCTGAGCGTGTTTATCGCTCGCCAAGTTGGCAACAATTTCAATCTAATTACCAAGCCAAACGAGAGTTGTGGCAACAAATTCAGCAGCCTTAATTATGTCTATTATTTCTCAAATTGAAGCCAGTGATTTCGACCGATTGTATGAAATCGAGCTGCAAGCCCATCTGGTTCCTTGGTCGTTGGGGACATTAAAAAATAACCAAGGGACTCGTTATCTCAATTTAAAATTAATAGAGAATAATCAGATTATTGGTTTTGCTATTTGCCAAACAGTATTGGATGAAGCGACCTTGTTTAATATTGCTATTGTACCGTCTCATCAAGGTAATGGATTGGGGGAATTATTGTTGAATGAGTTAATCGCTCGATTGAAAGAAAAAGGTGTACAGACCCTATGGCTAGAAGTTAGAGAGTCTAACCCAGCTCGTTTCTTGTATGAAAAAATTGGTTTTAATGAAGTCGATATTCGAAAAAATTATTATCCGAAACCCAATGGTGGACGAGAAAATGCCGTAGTAATGGCCTGTTATTTATAGATACAAATGATATAGCCTAGGATGTTTATCCTAGGCTATATTTTTATGCTTCTTCTGCAGGAAAAACAAATGGATTTAATCCGCTGCGTGCGAAACCTTTTTCTTCCATTTCAATATCTAAGAAAATAGAAGCCAAATCATCGGCTACTGGCTCTACATGAGGATCTTTTTCTTGGAACATAATTTTCAAGTAACTTTCACAGCTACCACAGGTTTCAGCACGAACAAGTGCAAGTTCTTCATCTAACGACCACATTTCGAGTTTGTCGTGGCTATTACAGTTGGTGCATTGTGCGCGTACTAAATTCCATTCACTTTCACATAAATTACAATGTAAGTAGCGTAAACCTTGTGATGTACCAATTTGTACAATACTTGCAACAGGTAATGAGCCACAAACAGGGCAGTGATGTAAATTTTCAGAGTTTTCAACGTGGCTATTATGAGGAATTTGTTGAGCTGCTTGTAACCAATAAAGTGAAAGTGCGGCCCAAATAAAGACTGCTTTATCACTGCTGACTAAATTAAATTCTTGTGTTAAGAGCTTATTTGCCATTTCTTCTAATTCGGCAGAGGATGCTTTTTCAAGAAATTCAATTGTCGCAGCGACTTGCTCATTAGCCTTTGGTTTAATCTCATCAAGAATTTCAGTTAAGTATTCACGCCAGATGCTGTTTCTTTTAAAGGTTTTCGCATTTAGTGGCTCGATATCATTTAGCTGTTCAAACTGTTGTGGTGGTAAAGGATTTCTTTCTAACGTGGAAAGTTGGCTTTCAACTATGTCTGCAGCAAATAATAAATAATCTGATAGTGGGTGATTTTGTGCTAAGTCTCTTAAACGTTTTGCTCTGCGTTGATAAAGATTTTTAGGATTGGCAAATAATACAGCAGGTGTTTGGAAAGAATTCGCTGCTTGTTTGATTTCTGATTCTGATAAGATTTTGATACTCATGTTCTTTTCTCACTTTCATAATAAAAAGTGCGGTCAATTTTAACCGCACTTTTTTCTTTTTCAAGATTTCAGCTTATTTGCCAAATCCTTTAAATAATACTTTGGTTTTTCCTTTTTTACCTGATTGCTCGTTGAGTAAATCTTTTTCAAGCTCAGGTAAAATTTCTTCGCGATACCATTTCGGGTGGTGTTTCTTCGCCCAACGAACGGTTACCCAACCTTCAATGATTCCTCGAATCGAACCTTTAATCCAGAATGCCATATACATATGCACTAAGATACCAGTGAATAACATAAATGCACTCAAAGAATGGAGCAGAATCGAAAAACGCAATACTGGGATTGAGAAGTAGTGCGAAAAATATTGACGCCACATAATGATGCCAGTCACTAATAACGTTACCATTGCCAAGTTTAATGTCCAGAAGAGCATTTTTTGACCAAGGTTATATTTGCCATTATCAGCAACCGCGTGTTCATTCCCTTTAAGAACTTCAACGACACCTTTTGCCCAGCGAATATCGTTTTTCTCTGGAATATTGTGATCCCAGTACAATAATGCCAAGTAGATGAAGGCGAAGAACATTAAAATCCCAGTGAATGGGTGAATTGCACGCGCAATTTGTGGTGTACCTAAAATTTCTGTTAACCATGCGAAATCAGGGAAGAAAAATGCAACACCAGTGAACATTGTCATAAAGAAACAAATTACCAACATCCAGTGACTGATACGCGCTGGTGTTCTATGGCGGACGATTCGAGTATCGTTGTTGATCTCAATTTTACTCATTGCTTTCCCCCTTAGATGGTTTTTCTTCTTCAAATTCGTGGTGATGATCTTCCACATCTTCTTCAATATTAGGACCCACAGTTAAGTAGTGAGCGATTTCAGCTAATGCCAAGCCACCCATTGCAACTGCCGCTACTGGTTTCAATACATCTTTCCATAAGGTCACACTTAAATCAATTTGTGGATCTTTTGGAAGACCATTGTAAAGCTCTGGTTTATCAGCGTGATGTAACACATACATTACGTGTGTTCCGCCTACGCCTGGAGGATCGTAAAGTCCTGCATTTTCATAACCACGAGATTTTAAATCAGCTATGCGTTTTTCTGCGTAGAGCTTCATTTCTTCTTTAGAACCAAAACGAATCGCTCCAGTTGGACAAGTTTTCACGCATGCAGGCTCTTGACCTACAGAAACACGGTCCACACAAAGGGTACATTTGTACACACGGTTGTCATCCGGATTCATACGTGGAATGTTGAATGGACAGCCAGCAATACAATAACCACATCCGATACATTTATCAGATTGGAAGTCCACAATACCGTTTTTGTATTGAATGATAGCACCTGGTGATGGACAAGCTTTTAAACAGCCTGGTTCAGCACAGTGCATACATCCATCTTTACGGATTAGCCATTCTAAACGATCGTTTTCCTCTACTTCGTTAAAACGCATCACCGTCCATGCTTTAGCATTTAGATCTACAGGGTTATCGTAAATACCATGACACTGCGCATTTACATCAGAGCGGATGTCATTCCACTCTGAGCAGCCAACTTGGCAAGCTTTACAACCGATACATGTACTGACATCGATTAATTTTGCCACTTCAACTTTATGATCTCGCGCTTGAGGTGCTGGTGTTAAACCAGAGGTTGCGGAGATCTTAATGATGTCTTGGGTTTGTACATCCATTGCTTGCATATTATGCCTCCGCCTTCTCAATGTTTACCAAGAATGTTTTGTATTCTGGTGTTTGCGTATTTGATTCACCCCAAGATGGTGTTAAGGTATTTGCTGAGAAACCGCGGTTACCTTTACCATTTAAGGCTTTCATATTCCAGTGAATTGGAATACCAATATGGTGAACTGTGCGTCCATCGATTTCTAAATCTTTCAAACGTTTAGTCACAACGGCAATCGCTTTGATGTAACCACGTCTTGAAATTACTTTTACCGTATCACCTTTTTGGATGCCTTTTTCTGCAGCTAATTTCTCGCCAATTTCCACAAATTGTTGTGGCTGAGCGATGATGTTTAGAGCAGATTGAGCTGTCCAACTGTGGAAGTGTTCAGTTAAACGATAAGTTGTAGCCACAAATGGATACTCTTTATTTGAACCAATAAACTCACGGTCTTCTTTATAGATACGGATAGTTGGATCCGTTACTACGCTTGGATGCAGTGGGTTAGTATCAATTGGGCTTTCAATTGGTTCATAGTGCTCAGGCACTGGACCATTTGCAATTTTATCTACTGCAAATAAACGACCAACACCTTCTGCAGACATAATAAATGGACCTGCATCGGAACCTGGTGGTTGCGCGCCGTAGTCAGCAATGTCATACCAGTTCCAGTTTTTACCATTCCATTTAATTAATTGGCGGTGTTTGTCCCATGGATTACCGTTGATATCTAATGATGCGCGATTGTAAAGAACACGACGGTTTGCAGGCCATGCAAAGCCCCAACCTACAGTACAACCTAATCCTGAAGGGTCAGAATTATCACGATTTGCCATTTGGTTACCTTTTTCTGTCCATTGACCAACATAGAGCCAGTTTCCAGATGTGGTAGTACCATCATCTCTTAAGTGAGCAAATCCATTTAATAATTGACCTTTCTTATAGATGAGATTGTTATTCGCATCATAAAGATCCTCAAGTGCATAACCATTAAGCTCTTTGGCTAGTTCAACTGAGGTTGGTGAATGTGGTTGAGCATAATTCCAGGTCATCGCTTCAAATGATTCAATACCACGACCACCTTCTTTTTTATAAAGGTCGTGCATTTCTTCACGAATCATGGAAAGAATTTCAACATCAGGCATCGCTTCTCCAGGTTGATCACAACCTTTCCAGTGCCATTGTGCCCAACGACCTGAGTTGGCAATAGAACCATCTTCTTCTGCGAAACAGGTTGTTGGTAAACGGAATACCTCCGTTTGAATTTCTGCTGAATTAACGTTGTTAGATTCACCAAAGTTTTTCCAAAACTCCGAGCTTTCAGTTTGCAGTGGATCCATTACGATTAAGAATTTCAATTTGCTCATACCTGCAACAGTTTTGTTTTTATTCGGTAATGAGTTTAATACGTTGAAACCTTGTAAAATCCAACCGTTTAATTTGCCATCATTCATTAACTTAACATGAGTGATAGGATCGTATAAACGATCTGCTTTTGGTAAGAAATCGAAGCCCCAACCATTTTCTTTGGTTGCTTTATCACCATAGAACGTTTTCATCATACTCACGAAGAATTTCGACGTATTACGATAGTAGTTTACTTGGTTTGGTACGATATCTTTTGGCGTAATCGCATTAATGTATTGTTCGTAAGAGCTATCTTTGTCATTTGGTAGACGCATATAACCTGGTAAAGACATCGGCAATAAGCCCATATCTGTTGTACCTTGTACGTTTGAGTGTCCACGCAACGCATTAATACCACCGCCTGGCATACCCATGTTACCTAAGAGTAATTGGATCATTGCCATTGAGCGAATGTTTTGTGTACCAATTGTATGCTCAGTTAAACCTAACGCATATAAGTGCGTCATAGTTTTGTTTGGCGCAGAGGTTTTACCAATCTCTTCACAGATTTGTAAGAAGGTTTTTTGTTTGACGCCTGTGATACGCTCAACCATTTCTGGGGTATAGCGAGAGACGTGATCTTTCAAGATATTAATCACACAACGTGGATCTTGTAAGGTCATATCACGTTTTGCATTTCCGTTTTCATCAAATTGGTAATTCCAAGTTGATTTGTCGTAATTGTGTTTTTCTTCGTTAAAGCCAGAGAATAAACCGTCTTCAAACTTATAGCCTTCATTAATTAAGAATGAAGCATTGGTATAGTGTTTAACGTATTCGTGTTGGATTTGATTGGTTTCCAATAGGTAACGGATTACACCCATTAAGAATGCGATATCAGTACCAGAACGAATTGGCGCATGAAGGTCAGCTACAGACGCTGTACGGTTAAAGCGAGGGTCAACCACGATGATTTTTGCACCGTTTTTCTTCGCTTCGATCGCCCAGCGGAAGCCAACAGGGTGAGCTTCAGCAGGGTTACCGCCTTGAACGATAATAAGATTGGCGTTTTTGATGTCAACCCAGTTGTTTGTCATGGCACCGCGACCAAATGATGGAGCAAGACTTGCTACCGTTGGTCCGTGTCAAGTATTCGCTTGGTTACACATCGGCACTATGCCCATCATTCGAACCCATTTATGGGTAAGAAGTGCGGCCTCATTACTGATAGCGGATGCGGTCATAATACCTGTAGTTGTCCAACGGTTAACAGTTTTGCCACTTGCATCTTTTTCAACGAAGTTGGCATCACGGTCATCTTTCATTAAACGGGCAATACGCTTAATAGCATCATGCCAAGAAATGCGTTCCCATTTATCAGAGCCTGGTGCTCGATATTCAGGATATAAACAGCGGCTTTTGCTATTTACGTAATCAAGGGCGCCAGCACCTTTAGGACAGAGTGCACCACGGCTAACTGGATGATCCGGATCGCCCTCGAGATGGAATAATTTTGAACGAGTATTGGTGCCAGTGTGGCTGCTTAACGTATCGTAAGGTTTGCCTGTGCTATAAAGCAACATACCACAGCTTACGGAACAATATGTACAAGTGTTACGAGATTCAAATGCGCGTAATAATTTGTATTCACGCGGCGCAGCTAACGCACTTGCTGGAGCAAAACCCAACATCGCAGCTGATGTTCCCGCCATACCACCTGCACAGACCTTAAAGAATTTTCTTCTTGAGATCTGCATAATCACTCCTTTCAACAACAAGTTGTTGAGATGTTTAGATAGTAATAAATTCGTCTAGTGTAACTAGATAATTTGGTTGATTTCGTTAAAATAACGTTACTCAACATAGTAAATTGGTTCAAAAATAGGCCAATTTATGGGCGCCTAGAATAACGATTTTTTAACGATAAATCTATAATCAAATGGCATTATAATGCAGAAATATTATGATCTAGATCATAAATTTACCAAAATATTAACATTTTTTTTACATTTTAGTAATGGGTAGGTAAAGAATGGATTGGCTGATTAAACAAACGATTAACTTTTTTAAAAGAAATAAAAGTATAGAAAATTCAACCGCGCTTTTACAATCAAAAGAAGATTTTCTAGCGGTCGAAATGCCAGTTTCATTAGTTTATAACGGTATTTCTCATGCGGTTATGATGTGTTCACCGAAAGATTTAGAGGTGTTTGCTTTGGGGTTTTCCCTCACGGAAGGCATTATTGAAAAACCTTCGGATATTTACGGTATTGATGTTGTGGAAGTTTGCAATGGTATTGAAGTGCAAATCGAACTGTCTAGCCGAAAATTTATGGCATTAAAAGAGCATCGTCGTAATCTTACAGGACGTACTGGGTGTGGCATTTGTGGCACGGAGCAGCTTAATCAAGTGTATAAAAATTTTCCAAAATTAGACCGCACTTTTAAGTTCGATTTGAATTTGCTTGATAGCTGTTTGTCAGAGCTTCATAAAAATCAATTACTAGGTCAGCAAACAGGTTCGACGCATGCTTGTGGTCTTTTTGATTTAGAAGGCAATATGCTTGCTATTTTTGAAGATGTGGGTCGTCATGTTGCGCTTGATAAATTACTTGGTTGGCATGCAAAATCAGGCAAGCCTAATGGCATTATTGTCGCTTCGAGTCGTGCAAGTTATGAAATGGTTCAAAAAACTATTTCTTGTGGGGTGGAAATGTTAGTTACGATTTCTGGGGCTACCGATCTTGCTGTGAAAATGGCTGAAGCGTATCATTTGACTTTGATTGGCTTTGCAAGAGAAGGTAAAGGGAATATCTATAGTGGAGATGAACGAATTAATGGTTGATATCTGAAGTCACTCTATACATACGAGATATTTTTTCTATTTATTTGTAATCCAACTAGCTAGCGCGATAAAAATAGTAAAGATGCAAAACCAAATTATGTGGAGTTTTGTACTTTTACGATTGATTTCAGCATTGTGCAGTCGGCGTCTTTCTAATTGTTGTTTATAAATCTCTAAATCTGCTTGTTTAAAAGAAAAACCACAATTAGGGCAGTTTTCTGCATTTTCACTAATCTTTTTTCTGCATTCAGGGCATCGAGTTAAGGCCATCTGTTTCTCTATAATTATAAAATTACTTATTTATTAGTATTCTAATAGAATTCTTCGGTTTTACAAATGTGATGCAAGTCACAAATCCATAAAATTTCTTAAATTCAATTTTTGATTTTAAACAATTTGAAATAGAATACCGCGGCTTGTTTAGGGCATCTACTAAATACTTTCTTTTATCTTTTGAGGAGCCTTTCTATGTTATGGTTTTTCTTTTGTGTAGCCATCTTGATTCTTGGTTACTTTGTTTATGGAAAAATTATCGAAAAAATCTTTGTGATTAATCCACAACGTCAGACCCCTGCTTACCAGGTAAATGATGGCGTGGATTATATGCCAATGTCAAAAACCAAAATTTGGTTAATTCAATTATTAAACATTGCTGGAACTGGTCCTATTTTTGGTCCAATTCTTGGTGCGTTATACGGACCAGTGGCAATGCTTTGGATTGTAATCGGTTGTATTTTTGCCGGTGCAGTACATGACTATTTCTGTGGTATGTTGAGTATCCGTCATGGCGGTGCAACTATGCCTCATTTAGCTGGTAAATTCTTAGGTCGCCCTGTAAAAGTATTTATTAACACATTAGCACTTGTTCTTCTATTATTAGTAGGTGTTGTGTTTGTATCAAGCCCTGCTCAATTAATGGGTACGATTACCATGGACTTATTGGGTGCATCTCAAGGCGCGTTACAATTAGGTGATGCAGAGGCTGTTCATCGTGCAGTTGAAGCGGGCGGTATCAAAGTATGGGGAATGGATAAAGCAACTGTTGTTGCAATTTGGACGATTATTATTTTTGCTTACTATATTCTTGCAACTTTATTGCCAATCGATAAAATTATTGGTCGAATCTATCCGCTCTTTGGCGCATTGTTGCTATTTATGTCTGTAGGTATGGTGTATGGCCTAATTTCTGCACACTTCAGTGCTGTGGACCCTATTGAGTTTTTCCGTACTATCAATGCAGATGGCCAAGGTTTAACTTTAGAAAAATTTGCTCAAAACTTCCAAGTGAAGGGTGATGTTCCAATTTGGCCATTATTGTTCTTAACTATTTCTTGTGGTGCATTATCTGGTTTCCATGCAACTCAAACTCCTTTAATGGCGCGTTGTGCTGAAAATGAAAAAGAAGGTCGTTTTATCTTTTACGGTGCGATGATTGCTGAAGGTGTAATTGCGTTAATCTGGTGTATGGTTGGTCTTGCATTCTATGAAAACCCACAAGCATTACAAGATGCGATTACAGCGGGTTCACCATCTAAAGTTGTATATGACAGTTCATTACACTTCTTAGGTTTTATCGGTGGTATTTTTGCGGTGTTAGGCGTGGTGGTTTTACCTATTACTTCTGGTGATACCGCATTCCGTGCTGCTCGTTTACAATTAGCGGAAATTTTCCATATCGACCAACGTTCATTACCTAAACGTTTGCTAATTGCTGTACCACTATTCGTATTAGGCTATTTCGTTTCAACCATTGACTTTAGCGTGTTATGGCGTTATTTCACTTGGGCAAACCAAATGACAGCAATGGTAATGTTATGGACGGCAGCAGCATACTTATATCGCTACCATAAATTCCACTGGGTTGCGTCTATTCCGGCTTGGTTTATTACAACAGTATGTGCAACTTACTTGTTCTACAACAAAATCGGTTTCGGTTTAGATTATCAACTTTCAGTTTATCTTGGTTTTGCAACAACAATTGTTTGTATCGTGTTATTCTTCACTATGCTTAAGCCATTAGGCGAGCGCGATGAAGAAGCGTATGTGAATAATTAATCAAGATAATTTGGTTGAAAAAAGCCGTTTGAGATATTGTCTCAAACGGCTTTTTATTTTGATAAAAAATAGGGTTATTTCAGGGATAATCGCTTGCAACTTAAACAAACAAATTATAAACTAACGTAGATGTGGAGAAAAGTGGTGTTTTGTGGAGATTTTTAGAAAAATTTCTCAAAATAAGTTTAATTTGAAGGCGTAATATGTTTCGTGGTGCAACAGCGGTTAATTTAGATTCTAAGGGACGTGTAGCGATCCCAACCCGCTATCGCTCTGAAATTCTTGAAAAGAACCAAGGGCAAATGGTTTGTACTGTAGATATTCGCCAACCTTGCCTTTTACTTTATCCCCTTGATGAATGGGAAAAAATCGAACAAAAACTTCTCGCACTTTCTAACTTTGATCCTACCCAACGCCGTTTGCAACGAGTAATGCTTGGTCACGCCACTGAATGTGAGATGGATGCTCAGGGCCGTATTTTGCTTAGTGGACCATTACGTCAACATGCAAAATTAGAAAAAGGTTTAATGTTGGTGGGACAACTTAATAAATTTGAAATTTGGAGTGCTGTAGAATGGCATGCCCAAATTGAAGAAGATATGGAAATTGGTTCAAGTGCAGACTTTGCGTCTGAGGCTTTGAAAGATTTCTCATTATAGAAAATGATTCACCGTTTTTTACTTTTATATTGTATTTATGGATACCAAAAATTCCTTTTCTTCACCTGAACATATCACAGTTTTACTTCATGAAGCCGTGAATGGCTTGGCATTGAAGGAAAATGGAATTTATATTGACGGTACTTTTGGCCGTGGTGGTCATTCTCGCTTAATCCTTTCTAAATTATCCCCAAATGGTCGTCTCATTAGCGTTGACCGCGATCCTAGAGCCATTGCTGAAGCTCAAAAAATTCAAGATTCACGTTTTCAGATTGAACACAACAGCTTTTCCCATATTCCTGAAATTTGTGAAAAATTAAATTTGGTTGGCAAAATTGACGGCATTTTGCTTGATCTTGGTGTGTCTTCCCCTCAACTTGACGAAGCTGAACGTGGATTTAGTTTTATGAAAGATGGCCCGCTTGATATGCGTATGGACACGACTCAAGGTTTATCAGCAGAAGAATGGTTAAAACAAGTATCGGTTGAGGATTTAACTTGGGTTTTGAAAACTTTTGGCGAAGAGCGTTTTGCTAAACGTATTGCCACTGCCATTGTTGATTACAACAAAAGTGCGGCTAAAAATGGCACAGAATTTTTATCGCGAACTAGTCAATTAGCTGAGCTCATTTCACAAGCGGTACCTTTCAAAGATAAACATAAACATCCAGCTACTCGTAGTTTCCAAGCTATTCGTATTTTCATCAATGCAGAATTAGATGAATTGGAAAGTGTACTCAATTCTGCTTTAGACATGCTAGCGCCAGAAGGGCGTTTATCAATTATTAGTTTCCATTCTTTAGAAGATAGAATGGTGAAACATTTTATGAAAAAACAAAGTAAAGGCGAGGATATCCCTAAAGGTTTGCCATTGCGAGAAGACCAAATTCAACGTAATCAAAAATTAAAAACTATTGGTAAAGCAATTCAACCAAGTGATGCAGAAATTCAAGCAAATCCTCGTTCAAGAAGTGCGGTATTGCGTGTGGCGGAGAGAATTTAGTGATGTCTGAAAATAATAAACCTCGTTATCCGTTACAGCAGATTTTGGTTGAAGATCTATTTTCTTCAAATAAATTAATTGTGTTGTTATTGGTTGCAATTTTGATTTCATCAATGAGCGTGATTTGGGTAACTCATCAGGCACGTCGATTAATTTCTGAAAATGGTCAATTGATTTTACAGCGCCAAGCGCTTGAAAGTGAATATCGAAATTTGCAAGTGCAAGAAGCAACAGAAGGAGACAGTACTAGAGTGGAATCTATTGCTGTTGGAACCTTAAAAATGAAAACAATATCCCCAGAACAAGAAGTTGAAATTAGAGAATAATAGGTAGAAAAGATGGTTAAGTTCAATTCTTCTCGTAAATCAGGTAAAGCAAAAAAAACAATTAGAAAATTGGCCGCACCTGAAGCCGTAAAACATAACAAACCGAAAATTGTGTTTGAAAAATGTTTTATGCGTGTTCGTTATTGGGTTTCTGCTTTTTTTATTTTGGCTGGTTTATGTGCTTTAGTCGCTCGTGCGGCTTATGTGCAGTCTGTTGATTCGAGCACCTTATCTGGAGAGGCTGATAAACGTTCTTTGCGTAAGGATGAGGTGTTATCTGTGCGTGGTTCAATTTTAGATCGTAATGGTCAGCTTTTATCTGTAAGTGTACCGATGAATGCTGTGGTTGCAGATCCGAAAACCATGCTAAAAGAAAATGCACTTGCAGATAAAGAACGGGTTACTGCTTTGGCACAAGAGTTGGGTATTAGCGAAAATGATTTGGTGAAAAAAATCGAGAAGAATTCCAAATCAGGTTATTTGTATTTGGCCCGCCAAGTAGAATCGAACAAAGCAGATTATATTCGTAAACTTAAGATTAAAGGTGTTAATTTAGAAACTGAGCATCGTCGTTTTTATCCTCGCGTAGAAGAAGCTGCGCATGTAGTAGGTTATACCGATATTGATGGAAACGGTATTGAGGGCATTGAGAAAAGCTTTAATTCCATTCTTGTGGGTAAAGATGGTTCACGTACTGTTCGTAAAGATAAACGCGGAAATATTGTTGAACATATTGCGGATGAGAAAAAATATGATGCGCAAGATGTCACCTTAAGTATCGATGAAAAATTACAATCCATGGTATATCGTGAGATTAAAAAGGCGGTGTCTGACAATAATGCTGAGTCTGGTACTGCGGTATTAGTCGATGTTCGAACTGGTGAAGTATTGGCTATGGCTACTGCACCATCTTACAATCCAAACAACCGTGTCGGTGTTAAATCAGAATTAATGCGTAACCGTGCAATCACCGACACGTTTGAGCCAGGTTCTACTGTAAAACCTTTCGTAGTTTTAACCGCACTTCAACGTGGAGTAGTGCGTCGTGATGAAATCATCAACACGGGATCATTCACCGTGAGTGGCAAAGAAATTGTGGACGTTGCACCTCGAGCACAACAAACTTTAGACGAGATTTTAATTAATTCCAGTAACCGTGGTGTGAGTCGCCTTGCATTGCGTATGCCACCTAGTGCATTGATGGAAACTTATCAAAATGCCGGTTTAAGTAAACCGACAGATTTAGGCTTGATCGGTGAACAAGTTGGGATTTTGAACGCAAATCGTAAACGCTGGGCAGATATTGAACGTGCAACAGTCGCTTATGGTTACGGTATTACTGCGACACCTTTACAAATTGCTCGAGCATATGCAACCCTTGGTAGTTTTGGTGTTTATCGCCCGCTTTCTATCACTAAAGTCGATCCTCCAGTCATTGGAAAACGCGTTTTCTCTGAAAAAATAACTAAAGATATAGTAGGGATTTTAGAGAAAGTAGCAATTAAAAATAAACGCGCAATGGTGGAAGGCTACCGTGTTGGCGTGAAAACAGGTACAGCACGTAAGATTGAAAATGGACATTATGTAAATAAATATGTTGCATTTACTGCGGGTATTGCACCGATTAGTGACCCTCGTTATGCATTGGTGATTTTGATTAATGATCCAAAAGCTGGTGAATATTATGGTGGTGCAGTTTCTGCGCCAGTATTCTCTAGCATTATGGGTTATGCTTTGCGTGCAAATGCTATTCCACAAGATGCTGAACCTGTTGAAAAAACAGCAACTAAAAGCGCAAAACGTATCGTATATGTTGGTGATCACAAGAATCAAAAAGTGAATTAAGGAAAAATTATGAAAAAACTCACCGCACTTTTTAATTTGCCTGAATTAAAGGATGATATAGAACTCCATGATATGGTGTTGGATAGCCGTAAAGTTAAAGCTGGCGATCTTCTTGTGGCGATAAAAGGGCATCAAGTCGATGGAAATCAATTTATTGATTCGGCTATTCATTCTGGTGCGAGTGCGGTGGTTTCTGAGACAGAATTATCTAGCGAGCATTTAACTGTAGCGTTTATCGGGAATGTGCCAGTAGTTAAGTTTTATCAACTTGCACGTCATCTTTCGTCTTTGGCGGATATTTTCTATGATTCGCCTTCAAAAAAATTAACGCTTGTTGGTGTCACGGGGACAAATGGCAAAACCACTATTTCTCAATTATTAGCACAATGGGCGGAATTATTAGGCCATCGTGCGGCTGTCATGGGAACCATTGGTAATGGCCTTTTAGGTCAAGTTGTAGAAGCTAAAAATACAACGGGCTCAGCAGTGGAAATTCAATCATCACTTTTCAGTTTTAAGCAAGCTGGCGCAGATTTTGCCTCTATTGAAGTTTCATCGCATGGTTTGGCACAACATCGTGTTGAGGCGCTGCGTTTTAAAGCAGGGATTTTTACGAACTTAACGCGTGATCATTTAGATTATCACCAGACCATGGAAAATTATGCTTCCGCTAAAAAACGCTTGTTCACAGAATTAGATACGCAAATTAAAGTGATTAACGCTGATGATGAGATTGGATGCCAATGGTTAAGTGAATTGCCCAATGCTATTGCGGTAAGTACGAGCGCTGATTTCCAATTAAACTTACATCAATGGATGAAGGCAACAGATATCCACTATCATGCTAAAGGCGCAGATATTACTTTTGAATCTAGCTGGGGTAATGGTGTATTGCATAGTCCATTAATCGGTGCTTTCAATGTAAGCAATTTGTTATTAGTGATGACCACGTTATTATCATTTGGTTATCCATTAGAAAATTTACTCGCTACGGCGAAATCTTTGAAAGGAGTATGTGGAAGAATGGAAATGATTCAATATCCAAATAAACCAACAGTTATTGTAGATTATGCGCATACACCTGACGCACTAGAAAAAGCCTTGATGGCAGCGCGTGAACATTGCCAAGGTGAGTTATGGTGTATTTTTGGCTGTGGTGGAGACCGTGATAGAGGTAAACGTCCATTAATGGCACAAGTTGCAGAGCAGTTTGCTGAAAAGGTTATCGTGACAAAAGATAATCCTAGAACAGAATCACAAAGCCAAATTGAATCAGATATTGTCGCTGGCTTTAAAAATATGGATAAAGTCGGCATTATTCCTGATCGAGAACAGGCCATTCAATTTGCGATTGAAAGTGCGGTTGAAAGTGATGTGATTTTAATTGCTGGCAAAGGTCATGAAAATTATCAGATTATTGGCACTGAAATTGTACATTTTTCCGACCAAGAAATTGCCCATGATTTTTTAAAATAATAACAATTAAATTATGATTAAACTCTCTACTGAACAATTAGCACAGATTCTTCAAGCTAAATTAATTGGCGATAAAAATGTGCAAGTTGAAGAAATTAATACAGATACTCGAAAAAGAGTATCAAATAGTTTATTTTTTGCGTTGAAAGGTGAAAAGTTTGATGCTCACCAATATCTTGAACAAGCGGTAGCACAAGGTGCGGTAGCCGTGGTTGTTCAGCAAGAAAATTCATCCATTTCTGTTCCACAACTTGTGGTTAAGGATACTCGAATTGCTTTAGGCGAACTTGCAAAATGGTTACGCGAGAAAATTAATCCGCGTACTGTCGCGATGACAGGGTCTTCTGGTAAAACCACGGTAAAAGAAATGACGGCGAGTATTTTGCAACATACAGCTTGTGATTCAGAAGCGGTACTTTTTACCAATGGCAATTTTAATAACGATATTGGTGTGCCCTTAACCCTTCTTCGCTTAACAGAAAAACATCGTTTCGCTGTGATCGAACTTGGTGCAAATCATCAAGGTGAAATTGATTACACCACAAAATTAGCTCAACCTGATGCTGCATTGATTAATAATATTGCGCCGGCGCATTTAGAGGGCTTTGGTTCTTTAGAGGGCGTAGCACAAGCTAAAGGTGAGATTTATCGCGGTTTAACATTGAATGGTGTAGCGATTATTAACGCAGAACATAATCATTTAAATGTTTGGCAAAAAGAAATCGGTGAACATGAAATTCAATATTTCAACGGTAAAGATTATTCCGCAAAAAATATTCATCATACTGCTCAAGGTTCCACTTTTACACTTATTTCCCCACAAGGTGAAATTGAGATTAACTTGCCTTATCTGGGGGAACATAATGTAAAAAATGCCTTGGCTGCTACCGCACTTGCAATGAATGTCGGTGCCACTCTTACAGATGTAAAAGCTGGATTAGAACAACGTTCACAAGTGAAAGGGCGTTTATTCCCCATTCAAGTCACGCCTAATTTATTGCTGTTAGATGATACTTATAATGCGAATAAAGATTCTCTATGTGCTGCGATTGATGTTTTAAAAGGTTATGATGCTTTCCGTATTTTGTGTGTCGGTGATATGAAAGAGTTGGGCGAAAACTCTCTCACTATTCATCGTGAAGTAGGACAACATGCCAACTCGGCAAATTTAGATTTAGTTTGTTCTTATGGCAATGAAAGTGCGGTTATTTCTGAGGCTGTTTCGGGTAAGCATTTTACTGATAAGGTGGAAATGGTTGATTTTCTTGTGCCATTGATTGAAACCCAATTACAACAAAATAACAAAGTCGTGGTGCTAGGAAAAGGCTCGCGCTCAATGAAAATGGAAGATGTAATCTATTCATTAAAGGATAAAATTAAATGTTAGTCTGGCTTGCTGAATATCTTGTTCGTTATGAAACCGCGTTTAATGCGATTTCTTATATTACGGTCCGTGCAATTCTTGCATTATTAACCGCACTTTTTATCTCACTTTGGATTGGCCCAAAAGTGATCAAACGTTTACAGATCTTAAAATTTGGCCAAGAAGTGCGAAATGATGGTCCTGAAAGTCACTTTGCCAAAAAAGGCACCCCCACTATGGGCGGTGTGATGATTTTATTCTCTATTGGCGTAAGTACGTTATTATGGGCAAATCTCGCGAATCCTTATATCTGGGTTTGCTTATTTGTATTATTTGGATACGGTGCAATTGGTTTTGTGGATGATTTCCGCAAAATTACTCGTAAAAATACAGATGGTTTAATTGCTCGTTGGAAATATTTTTGGATGTCTGTTGTGGCATTAGTGGCAATCCTTTGGCTTTATTGGCTTGGCCACAACACCGATGCCACCCGTTTAGTGATTCCATTCTTTAAAGACATTATGCCTCAATTAGGTTTGTTTTATATCGTATTGTCTTACTTTGTGATTGTTGGAACGGGTAATGCGGTGAATTTAACAGATGGTTTGGATGGATTAGCGATTATGCCAACAGCGCTTGTCGCAGGCGCGTTTGCGTTAATTGCATGGGCGACGGGTAACGTGAATTTCGCAGAATACTTGCACATCCCATACATTAAATATAGTTCTGAGGTGGTTGTATTTTGTACCGCCATCGTTGGTGCAGGGTTAGGATTCTTGTGGTTCAATACTTATCCCGCGCAAGTCTTTATGGGTGATGTAGGTTCTCTTGCATTAGGTGGAGCACTTGGTGTCGTGGCGATTCTAGTTCGTCAGGAATTTTTACTTGTGATAATGGGCGGGGTATTTGTTGTTGAAGCGCTCTCTGTTATTTTGCAAGTAGGGTCTTATAAGTTACGTAAACAACGCATTTTTAGAATGGCACCGATTCACCACCATTTTGAATTGAAGGGATGGCCAGAGCCAAGAGTGATTATTCGGTTTTGGATTATTTCCTTAATGTTGGTATTGATGGGATTGGTCACCTTGAAGTTGCGTTAATAAATATAGCTAGGTTCGCTCTTTCAGTTTTTGAAAGGGCGACCTTTTTTACGTTAGTAAAGGAAATTTATATTCCATCAATAATATAATTTTAAAATTTATAGCAATTAAGAAGAAAGAAAATGAACGCCTATCAAAACAAAAATATTACTATCATCGGGCTTGGCAAAACAGGTCTTTCTTGCGTGGATTATCTCTTATCCCAACAGGCTAATATTCGTGTGATTGATACCCGAAAAAATCCTACTGGTGTTGATAAACTTCCTAAAAATATCCCTCTTCATACTGGTAGTTTAAATCAAGAATGGTTACTTGAAAGCGATATGATTGTTATCAGTCCAGGGCTTGCAGTAAAAACACCTGAAATTCAAACCGCACTTAAAGCCGGCGTAGAAGTAATCGGTGATATTGAATTATTCTGCTGCGCGGCGACAAAGCCAATTGTGGGGATTACAGGTTCAAATGGAAAAAGTACTGTTACTACTTTAGTTTATGAAATGGCGAAAGCTGCTGGCGTGAAAGTTGGTATGGGCGGCAATATTGGAATTCCAGCTTTGTCATTGTTGAATGAAGATTGTGAACTTTATGTACTAGAGCTTTCTAGTTTTCAACTTGAAACGACTTATAGCTTAAAAGCTGCCGCTGCAACTGTCTTGAACGTGACAGAAGATCATATGGATCGCTATGTGGATTTAGAAGATTATCGCCAAGCAAAATTACGCATTTATCACAATACTGAGGTCGGAGTTTTGAATAATGAGGATAAGCTGACTTTTGGTGAAGGTGAAAATCAAGCGAAACAAACCGTTTCTTTTGCGGAAAATACAGCAGATTATTGGCGGAAAACGGAAAACGGCAAGCAATACTTAATGGCAAAAGATGAAGTGATTTTGCCTTGTGAAGAAGCAACATTAGTCGGTCGCCATAATCATATGAACATTTTGGCGGCAACGGCATTGGCACAAGCTGTCGGTATTAATTTAGATTCAATTCGTACCGCACTTCGTCATTTCAAAGGGTTAGAACATCGTTTTCAATTAGCGCATCAAGCTAATGGAATTCGTTGGATTAATGACTCTAAAGCAACAAATGTAGGGAGTACAGTTGCCGCATTAGCAGGCCTTTATGTTGAAGGAAAATTGCATTTGTTGTTAGGCGGTGATGGAAAAGGGGCTGATTTTTCAGAATTAGCTGACTTAATTAATCAACCACATATTATTTGTTATTGTTTTGGTCGAGATGGTGCGCAACTCGCTAAGCTTTCATCGCAAAGCTATTTGTTCGATACAATGGAGCAAGCGATAGAATTTTTACGCCCAACATTGCAAAGCGGAGATATGGTATTATTGTCGCCAGCTTGTGCAAGCCTCGATCAGTTTGCTTCTTTTGAAAAGCGCGGTGAAGAATTTACTCGTTTAGCGCAATATTCAGCCCAATTTAGTCATTAATAAAAATAAGATGGAATTTTTACAAAACATCAAAAAAAATTACGATGAATGGACACGCATCACACCGCAAGGTTTGCTGTATGATCGTGCGCTATTTTGGTTATTTGTTATTTTGCTTTTAATTGGTTTAGTTTCAGTAACATCTGCATCTATTCCTTATAGCTCTCGTTTATTTAATGATTCTTTTTACTTTGCAAAACGCGATGCTTTTTATGTATTTCTTTCTTTAGCGACTTGTTATGCCATGTTGTATATTCCAACTGAAAAGTTGGAAAAATGGAATGTAAATATTTTCTGGGCAGCTGTGGCTTTATTGATAGCCGTATTATTTATCGGTACATCAGTGAATGGTGCTAAACGTTGGATTTCATTGGGAATTTTGAATTTTCAGCCAGCTGAATTTGCGAAGCTTGCACTGACTTGTTTTTTGGCAAGCTATTTTACTCGTCGTTATGATGAGGTAAGAGGTAGAAAATTTAGTGCGATAAAACCCTTTATTGTAATGGGCGTGATGGGGATGTTCCTCTTAGTTCAGCCTGATATGGGAAGTACAGTTGTACTGTTTGTTATTACTTTCGGTATGCTATTTATCGTCGGCGCGCACTTTTTCCAATTTATTTTGCTTGGTGCAACAGGTGTAATTCTTGGCGCTTGGTTAATCATCTCTGCTTCTTATCGTTTAAAACGTTTCACCGGTTTTTTAGATCCATTTAAAGACCCTTATGGTACAGGCTTCCAATTAACGAACTCTCTTATGGCATTTGGTCGTGGAGAAATAACGGGGGAAGGGTTAGGTAATTCAATTCAAAAACTAGATTATTTACCTGAAGCGCATACTGACTTTATCATGGCTATTATTGGTGAAGAGTTTGGCTTTATAGGCATTTTAATTGTTGTTATTTTGCTCGGCTTGCTTGTATTTCGTGCGTTGAAGATCGGAAAGGAATCTTTAATGTTAGAACAACGTTTTAGAGGATTTTTAGCTTTAGGCATTGGCTTTTGGATTTTCTTCCAAGGCTTTGTTAATTTAGGTATGGCACTTGGAATGTTGCCGACTAAAGGTTTAACCTTTCCACTCGTGAGTTATGGTGGTTCGAGTATTATTATTATGTCAGCGACTATTGGCATTTTATTACGTATTGATCACGAAAACCGTTTACTTCGCGCAGGTCAAGCTCGCCTACGCGATGATTAGAGATAAAGAAGATGAAAAATAAAAAATTATTAGTGATGGCTGGTGGAACAGGTGGCCATGTTTTTCCAGCGATAGCTGTTGCTCAAGTTTTACAAAAACAAGGATGGGATATTTGCTGGTTAGGTACGAAAGATCGAATGGAGGCTCACCTTGTACCAAAACATGGAATCCCGATTAGATTTATCCAAATTTCGGGTTTGCGTGGTAAAGGTATAAAAGCTTTATTAAGCGCTCCTTTTGCTATTTTCCGAGCTATATTGCAGGCAAAAAAAATTATTCAAGAAGAAAAGCCTGATGCTGTACTTGGAATGGGGGGGTATGTTTCAGGTCCTGGTGGTCTTGCTGCAAAACTTTGTGGTGTACCGATAATTTTGCATGAACAAAATGCGATAGCGGGTTTAACGAATAAATGGTTAGCAAAAATTGCAACTCGTGTATTGCAAGCATTTCCAAGTGCTTTTCCTCATGCTGAAGTTGTTGGTAATCCAGTTCGGGAAGATTTATTTAAGATGCCATATCCTGAAGTTCGTTTTGCGGAGCGTGAGGAGAAATTACGTGTCTTAGTGGTCGGTGGTAGCCAAGGCGCGAGAGTGCTTAACCATACTTTACCTAAAGTAGTCGCCCAGCTTGCAGATAAATTAGACGTTCGTCATCAAGTAGGTAAAGGTGCGGTAGAAGACGTTAGCAAACTTTATGGCGAGAATTCAGAACAAGTTAAAATAACAGAATTTATTGATGATATGGCTGAGGCTTATGCCTGGGCAGATGTGATAATTTGCCGTTCTGGCGCATTAACTGTATGTGAAATTGCGGCAGTTGGCACTGCAGCTATTTTTGTACCTTTCCAACATAAAGATCGTCAACAATATTTGAATGCGAAATATTTGGCGGACGTGGGTGCCGCAAAGATTGTAGAACAGGCAGATTTAACGCCTGAAATTCTGGTGAATTATTTAAAAAACTTTACTCGTGAAAATTTATTACAAATGGCTGAGAAAGCGAAAGCAATGTCGACACCTCTCTCTGCACACCGAGTTTCTGAGGTTATTATAGAAAATTCAAACTAACTGATATTCCAAAGAATAAGAAAAATATTGCGATTTTTAACCGCACTTTTAGAATAGGCACCAATATTTTGCCAAATGTGTCAAAAAGGAAAAATAAATGAAACATTCCCACGAAGAAATTAGAAAAATTATCCCTGAAATGCGTCGAGTGCAACAAATTCATTTTATTGGAATTGGTGGCGCAGGAATGAGTGGTATTGCTGAGATTTTATTGAATGAAGGCTATCAAATCTCTGGTTCAGATATTGCTGATAGCTTAGTAACTCAACGTTTAGCTCAGGCTGGAGCAAAAATTTACATTGGCCATGCAGAAGAACATATTGAAGGTGCCAGTGTTGTTGTCGTATCCAGTGCGATAAAAGATGATAACCCTGAATTAGTTGCAGCAAAACAAAAACGTATTCCAGTGATTCAACGAGCACAAATGTTGGCTGAAATCATGCGTTTCCGCCATGGTATTGCTGTTGCAGGAACCCATGGGAAGACGACAACAACCGCTATGATTTCCATGATTTACACTCAAGCAAAGCTCGATCCAACGTTCGTTAATGGTGGTTTGGTGAAATCAGCAGGTAAAAATGCACATCTAGGCGCAAGTCGTTATTTAATTGTAGAAGCGGATGAAAGTGACGCCTCGTTTTTGCATTTGCAGCCAATGGTATCTGTTGTGACTAATATGGAACCAGATCATATGGATACCTACGAAGGTGATTTCGAAAAAATGAAAGCGACCTATGTGAAGTTTCTACATAATTTACCCTTCTATGGTTTAGCCGTGATGTGTGCAGATGATCCAGTATTAATGGAACTTGTGCCAAAAGTTGGTCGCCAAGTGATTACATATGGTTTTAGTGAACATGCAGATTATCGCATTGAAGATTATGAACAAACAGGTTTTCAAGGTCATTACACAGTGATTTGCCCAAATAATGAACGTATTAATGTACTGTTAAATGTGCCAGGAAAACATAATGCGTTAAATGCAACGGCTGCACTTGCTGTAGCAAAAGAAGAAGGTATTGGCAATGAAGCTATTTTAGAAGCCCTTGCTGATTTCCAAGGTGCAGGTCGTCGCTTTGATCAGTTAGGTGAGTTTATTCGTCCAAATGGTAAGGTTCGTTTAGTTGATGATTATGGTCATCACCCAACAGAAGTGGACGTAACGATTAAAGCCGCACGAGAAGGATGGGGAGATAAACGTATTGTTATGATTTTCCAACCGCATCGTTATTCTCGTACTCGTGATTTATTTGATGATTTTGTACAAGTGCTTTCGCAAGTGGACGCATTAATTATGCTTGATGTGTACGCAGCGGGAGAAATGCCGATTGTTGGAGCTGATAGTAAATCTCTTTGTCGCTCCATTAGAAATTTAGGAAAAATCGATCCAATCTTGGTTTCTGACACATCACAATTAGGCGACGTTCTTGATCAAATTATTCAAGATGGCGATTTGATTTTGGCGCAAGGTGCGGGTAGCGTAAGTAAAATCTCTCGTGGCTTAGCTCAATCTTGGAAAAATTAAGACTTTTATAAATAGATTTTAGAAATTTGAGATGGTCTTATTTATTAATAAAGACCATCATAATAAGATATATAAGTAGGATAAAATGAATTTAAAACAAGAAAAAATTGCAGTGTTATTAGGCGGAACATCCGCTGAGCGTGAAGTTTCTCTCAATTCAGGTAAAGCGGTATTAGAGGCTTTATTAAACCAAGGTTATGATGCTCATCCTATTGATCCTAAAGAATATAATGTAGCTAATCTTAAAAAGGATGGTTTTCATCGAGTGTTTAATATTTTGCATGGCCGAGGTGGTGAAGATGGCACAATACAAGGTTTATTAGAGCAAATTGGTTTACCTTACACTGGTTGCGGAGTGATGGCTTCAGCATTAACTATGGATAAAATGCGTACAAAAATGTTGTGGAAGGCATTTGGATTACCTGTAGCAGATATGGAAGTAGTAACCCGAGAAACCTTTGCTGAATTAGACGCTCAGGCTGTAGTGGAAAAACTAGGCTTACCATTAATGGTGAAACCTTCTTTGGAAGGCTCTAGTGTTGGATTAACTAAAGTTAAAGCCGTGGATGAGCTAAAAAGTGCGGTGGAATATGCACTTAAATTTGATAATACGATTCTGATTGAAGAATGGTTAGCTGGCGATGAATTAACAGTGCCCGTATTGGATAGCCAGGTACTTCCAGCTATTCGTATTGTTCCTGAAGGTGAGTTCTATGATTACAATGCGAAATATATTTCTGATAATACTCAATATTTCTGTCCTGCAGGTTTAACGCCTGAGCGCGAGCAAGAGTTAGCTATATTAGTGAAACGCGCTTATGATGCAGTAGGATGTCGTGGTTGGAGCCGTATTGATGTTATGTGCGATGCGAAAGGTAATTTCCGTTTAGTTGAAGTGAATACGAATCCAGGAATGACGAGCCATAGTTTATTCCCAAAATCTGCCGCAAGCGTGGGTATTTCTTTTGAACAGCTTGTTGTGAAAATCTTGGAGCTAAGTGTGTAATGAACATTCTGAAAAGGAAAACTCCACAGAATATTCGTTTTAGTGAACAAAAGCCTAAATATTATTTTCATATTCGGGCTTTCTTGGCTTTGCTTGGTATACTTTTTGCTCTTAGCATCTATTTTAATTGGCAAACTCTGCTAGAGAAAATGGATGATAAGCCTATTAGTGGTTTTGCATTGGCTGGACAAAAGATTTTTACCACGGATGCCGATATTAAGGAAAGCTTATTAAAAATGGGTTCTCTTAAAGGGTTTTGGGGGCAAGATGTCGAGCCAATTCAAGCGCAAATAGAAGCTTTACCTTGGGTTAAAAGCTCAATTGTGCGAAAAATATGGCCAAATCGTTTAAGTATTTGGATTACTGAATATCAACCAGTGGCATTTTGGAATCAGAACCAATTTGTTACTCAGGATGGTGTTGTATTCCAACTTCCAATTGAACGCTTAAAAGAGAATACTTTGCCTTATTTAGGTGGGCCAGATTATCAAAGTTTAAAAGTATTGGAAGCATGGAATCAGATTTATGCCGATTTTAAATCAAAAAATTTAATTGCAAAAGGCATGAATATTGATGAACGCGGTGCATGGCAAGTAACACTTGATAATGACATTGTGTTAAAGTTAGGTCGTGGAGAATGGAAATCTAAGCTTGAACGATTTGTCACGATTTATCCGCAAGTTGATGTTCCAGAAAATAAAAAAATAGATTATGTAGATTTACGATATGCGGCAGGTGCTGCTGTGGGTATGGCTGATAAATAAAAACTAGGTGCGAAAATGGTTAAAGGTGTGGAAGCTAAAACAATTGTAGGATTAGAAGTCGGTACGTCAAAAGTTGTTGCCGTAGTGGGCGAGGTATTTCCTGATGGTGTAGTGAATGTGTTAGGTGTTGGTAGTTGCCCATCTAAAGGGATTGATCGTGGCAGTATCACCGATCTTGAAGCTGTCGTAAATTCTATTCAAAGAGCCATTGAAGCCGCTGAATCTATGGCTGATTGTCAGATTATGAGTGTCACTTTGGCAATTACTGGTGAACATATTCAAAGTTTAAATGAAAGTGGTTTTGTGCCAATTTCAGATGGCGAAGTAACACAAGATGAAATTGATTCCGCACTGCATACAGCGAGCTCCATCAAGTTGCCTGAAGGCTTATCCTTATTGCATGTGATTCCTCAAGAATATGCGGTGGATCGCCAGTTGAATATTAAAAATCCATTGGGTTTGCAAGGTGTTCGTTTAAAAGCACAAGTACATTTAATCGCCTGTCATCAAGATTGGCAAAACAACCTGAAAAAAGCGGTTGAGCGCTGTGGTTTACAAGTGGATAAAGTCGTTTTTTCTGGTTTTGCAGCAACACATTCAGTATTAACCGAAGATGAAAAAGATCTTGGTGTTTGCTTGATAGATTTCGGTGCAGGCACAATGAATGTGATGGTTTATACAAACGGAGCATTACGTTTCAGTAAGGTTATTCCTTATGCGGGAAATATTGTGACTAACGATATTGCCCACGCTTGTACTATTTCGCGTGCAGAAGCTGAACGAATTAAAGTTAATTATGCAAGTGCATTTTACCCGGCTCGTTTGCACGGTGATAAAAAAATTGAAGTTGCAAGTATTGGTGGGCGAGCACCTCGTTCATTAACAAAGAGTGATTTATCCTTAATTACATCTGCTCGCTACACGGAACTTCTAGGTGTTGTGAAAGATGAATTAGATAAATTAAAGTCTGAGTTGGAAACAAAACATGTGAAGTTTGAGCTTATTGCTGGCGTAGTGATTACTGGCGGTGGGGCCCAAATAGAAGATTTGAAAGAATGTGCATCTGACGTATTTAATTGCCAAGTACGTATTGGTAGCCCGCTGAATATTACTGGATTGACAGATTACGTGAATCGTCCTCAATATTCAACGGTGGTGGGTTTGTTGCAGTATAACCATAGTAACAGTGATGATGATTTGATTTCAGGAAATGATGAATCTGATGACGGAGTACTAAAACCAATTTGGAATGGAATTAAAAAAATTGTGAATAAAGTGCGGTCAGAATTTTGATTATTTTGATTTTTCATCTACAATAGAGAGAATTTAGGTTTTATATTGAGCCAGCTTATCTGGCTTTAACGGAGAACATCAATGCTATACCCAGAGTACCCTGAGTACGATAATTTTAATGAATCCGGCGCACTGATCAAAGTCGTAGGCGTTGGCGGCGGTGGCGGTAATGCTGTAAACCATATGGTTATGAGTATGGTAAAGCAAGAAATGGGTGGTACTTATTTAGGTGAAAGCTCATTAACTTCAGAAGAG